>CAKKPP010000028.1:0-51356 GCA_919901745.1 Chloroflexota bacterium
CGTCAGCCCGCTGGGCTGCCGTCCTGGCGGCGATTACCGACGCACGCTCCTAGGGGATCCCGAACGCAATCGGTTCATAAGCAGCCTCGGCGAACACAAAAACGCCGGCGGGGCGGTCGTCCTCGCCGGCGTCGTGTGCCTTGTTCGGCTACGGACCGAGCTCGACCGTTCCCTCGATCGGTTCCATCCCTGCTGGGAGATCTCCCGCCCCCCCGATCGCGATCATGTCGTCGAAGAACGCCTGGCAGCTGGCCGACCGCGGGTCGTTCATCTGCCACACGAAGATCGCCTCCACCGGGGATCCACGCTTGAAGACGATCGCGGCGCGTGTGTCCGCCGGTGCGTCGCTGTTCGTCGACTCCGTGACGTCACCGCCGATCCAGAGCAAGCCATCGATGGTCCGCGTGCACTCGAGATCGACGGTGTAGCCGCCGTTGGTTTCAAGGGCAACGACTCTCATGCTCCCGGTCACGTTGGAGGCCCCTCCAGTCGCATCGAGAGTGACGGTGTAGCCGCCGCCAACCTGGGCCGTGAAGGTGCCGCGAGCGAGCAGCGCCGGGCTCGGCGATGGCGCGATCGTCGGCTGGCCGCCGATGCCGCCATTCCGCGGCAGGAATTGGTAGCCGACGACGGCCACGACGAGGATCGCTGCAGCCGCAGCCAACAGCTTCGCGTAGGTGTTCATGCGGTTGGACCTCCACGTCGGCCACCAGGACCGGCGCTGTGGCGTCGTGTCCACCTCGTCGAGGGCGCGCAGGAGCACGCGCTCGGCGTTCTCGTGCGTTTCCTCGCGAAGCCACGACAGGACGATGCGCGTGCCGGGGTCGCGTTCGGTGGTCATCGGGTTGCCTCCGCTGCCGCCGGACGCGCGTCGGAATCGAGTGCCGCCCGCATGGCGCGCATCGCGTGATGAAGTCGGGAGTAGACGGTGCCGATCGGGATCTCCAGGATCTGGGCCACCCGTTCGAGCGGAAGGTCGGCGTAGTGATGCAGCACCAGCACGGTCCGGTGGTCCACCGACAGGCGTCGGATGGCCGTTTCGAGCTGGTCCCGCTGGATGATCGCGTCGAACCCCCCGGAGTCCGACGGCTCGTCAGCCGGCAGGGTCCGCAGGTTCGGTGACCAGGCGCGCGACCGGCGTCCCTCCGCGTAACAGGCACGCACAAGAAGCCGGTACGACCAAGCGTCAAAGCGCGCCGGGTCACGAAGTTGCGGCAGGTCCCGCCAGATCGCGACCAGCGCCTGCTGCGTCGCATCCTCGGCGAGATCGATGTCGCGCAGGATCCTGCGCGACACGGAGAGGAACCTCGTCGCGAGGTCGGCGGCGACCAGCCCGAAGGCTTCCCTGTCGCCGTGCTGGGCCCGCTTCACGAGTTCGGTGTCCACGCCCCTCATCCGCAACGTGGCGACGGTTGCATCCGACGCCTTCGTAGGGTATGGGTCTGCGACACGTGTGGGGCCTTCAAAGTTCGATCGCCCCATTTGGATTCGATCGCCCTTCTGACGCTCCTGCTCGTGGTGGCGACCGTTGTGGCCACGTACCTGAGCACGGCTCAGGCCCGCCTCGGAGCTGGCGCTGCCCGAAAAGGTTGCAATGGCGCGCCCGACAGTGGCGCGCCCGACAGTGTCTGAGTTCACGACATGTGAGTCAGATGATCTGAGCCGGATGAGTCGCGACATCCGCGACAGTCGGGCGCATGTCGAAGCATCGGGTGGCCGTCCTCAAGGTCGTCTCCAAGCAGTTGTCCGTCACTGCCGCGGCAGCCGCATACGGGATCAGCCGGCAGCAGCTCACGCGACTGGTCCGTCGCTACCGCGACGGTGGGCTCGAGGCGCTCGAGCCACGCTCCCATCGACCCCTGACCAACCCGCGCCACACGCCGGACGCGACCCGCGACCGGATCGTCGCCCTCCGACGGGAGCTGACGGCCCACGGGCTTGACGCGGGGCCGGTCACGATCGCCTGGCACCTGGAGCGCGAGGAGCTCCCGGTCCCGTCGACCTCGACCATCCGGCGCATCCTGCACGCCGCTGGCCTCATCGTGCCCGAGCCGCGCAAGCGTCCACGCAGCTCCTGGATCCGGTTCGAGGCTGGCGCGCCCAACGAGTGCTGGCAGTCCGACTTCACCCACTGGCGCCGCGCGGACGGGAGCGAGGTCGAGATCATCGACTGGCTCGACGACCATGCCCGCTTCCTGCTCGCGGTCACCGCCTTCCGGCGGGTCGCCGGCGACGACGTGGTGGCCACGTTCAGCGCGGCGGGTGACGAGCACGGCTGGCCGGCGGCCACCCTCACCGACAACGGGTCCGTGTACACGTCGCGCTTCACGGGCGGGCGCAACGGCTTCGAGTACCTGCTCGCCTACCTCGGCATCCGCCAGAAGAACGGAGCACCAGGGCACCCCCAGACCCAGGGCAAGGTCGAGCGCTTCCACCAGACCCTCAAGCGCTGGCTCGAGCGCCAACCGGTGGCGCGCACCCTCGCCGAGCTCCAGGCCCAGCTCGACGCCTTCCGCCTCGAGTACAACGAGCGCCGGCCACACCGCGCGACCGGGCGGGTCACCCCGGGCGAAGCCTACCGGGCGACGCCCAAGGCGCATCCCGTCGGTCGCGGCGCACCCGGCCACTTCCGTCTCCGCTACGACGTCGCCGACAAGAAGGGGGCCGTGACCCTGCGCCGGGCCGGTCGCCTGTATCACCTCAAGGTCGGCGCCGTCTATGCCCGTCGGCGCGTCCTGGCCATCGTCGATGAGGCCGAGGTCACGGTCGTGGCCCTCGACACCGGCGAGGTCCTCTCGACCCACCTGATCGAGCCCGGCAAGGGCTACTGGGGCAACCAACGACGAGACCCCGGCCGATGGCCGGGGTCTCCAGCAACCGGCTGATCACATGTGTCGCCGATGTCGCGACTCATGTGTCGCACATGTCGCGACTCATGACATGGCGCGCCCGACAGGACTCGAACCTGCGACCTTTGGGTCCGGAACCCAACGCTCTATCCACTGAGCTACAGGCGCGCGGAGCCGTAGGGTAGCGCAGCGCGCCAGGACCGGGAACTCAGGGATATCCATCGCGGGGTGATCGGGCCTCGCAGCGGTTGCCCACGATCGGCGCTGTGCCCGTTCGGTGGGCTCCATCCTCCTGAATAGCCCTCGGTCGTCACGGACGTCGGGGCAAGGAAAAACGGCCCGTCCGAGGACGGGCCGTTTGACGAAGCAGGCCTAGGCCGAGCGAACCTGTGCGGCTCGCGGTCCCTTGGGGCTGGATTCGATCTCGAACTCCACCTTCTCGCCGCCGACAAGGCGGTCGAAGTCGAGGGAGGAGTCGAGGCCGTTGCGATGGAAGAAGTATTCCTTCTCATCCTCAGCGGCGATGAAGCCGAAGCCGCGATCGGCAACGACCTTCTTGATGGTACCGGTGGTCACAGTGACCTCCAAAGCTTCCCGAACACGGATCGCATGACGCACGGTCCGTTCGAGAAGGGGGTCGACCACGCGGAGCATCGCCACACAGCGTGGCGAGTCACCACCATAGCACGAACGTCCACGTGACCAGGTTCCGGCCGATGGCCGGAGCGAGGGTAGGCTGCTCGTCGCCCGATCCCACGAACCGGGTGAGACGTGGTTGTGGTGCTACGTCGACGAGGTCGATCTCTGACGATCGGGTTTGCTCCGATATGCCGGACAAAGTTCGAGGCGGCTCCCGAAGGAACCGCCTCGATGCTGTCCCGGTGAAGGTTTCCGCCGAAGCGGAAGACTTCTGCCACGCGTCAAGGGCATCTATCACGTCGGCTGCACCGACTACCCTGACCCTACCTACCCATGACCTTGCCGCTGGGGCAGCGTTGGCTGCTATGCAGCAATCGGGAGTGTAGACGATTCGGGCTCCGAATCCAAGGAGTTTCGACGCTCGGAACGATGTAAATTCCTTAACCTTCGTTCACGCCTCGTCCGGAAGTACCTTGATCGACGTCATCGCCACCGGCTTGTCGGGCAGGTCGCGCGAGTTTCGTGGCGCGGACACGATCTTCGCGACGACGTCCATACCCTTCGTCACCTGGCCGAACAGCGTGTAGTTCTTGGGCAGCTTGCCCGTCAGGTCGTCGGTGCAGATGAAGAACTGGCTGCCGTTCGTGTTCGGGCCTGAATTGGCCATCGCGAGGGCCCCCGCGAGGTAGTCGCCCTTGACCGGCTCGTCGGCGAACTTGTAGCCGGGCCCGCCGGTCCCGACGCGCCCGGCATTGAGTGCCGACTTCTTGCCGTGCTCGCCGTCGCCGCCCTGGATGACGAAGCCCGGGATGCACCGGTGGAAGATCACGTCGTCGTAAAAGCCCTTCGCGGCGAGGTCGATGAAGTTCTGGACGGTCCTGGGGGCACTGTCGGCGTAGAGCTGGACCTCGATGTCGCCGATCTCTGTGCTGATGGTGGCGCGGGTCATTGGCCATGTCCTTTCGCTGTCACGGGCTGGCTCGCTCTCACGGGGTGCTGACGGTGACCGAATCCATGGCCACCGGTTGAAGCGCGCGGTTGTCCGGCGAGCCGCTGTTGGGCATCGCCGCGATCTTGTCGACGGTGTCCATCCCGGCTGTCACCTCCCCGAAAATGGCGTAGGTGTTATAGCTGGCGAGGGCCTGTGCGGCACCGTCGCCAAGAACGACGAAGAACTGCGAGCCCTGGGAGTTCGGCGCGCTGGTCCGCGCCATCGCCACCGTGGCGCGATGGTAGGTCGCGGTGACCGGCTCGTCGGCGATGCCGTAGCCGGGACCGCCCGTGCCATTGCCGGACGGGTCGCCTCCCTGGATGACGAATCCCGGGACGAGGCGATGGAAGACGACTCCATCGTAATAGCCGCACTCGGCCAGGGCCACGAAGTTGCCTGCAGCGATCGGTGACAGGTCGGCGGTCACGGTGATCGCGAACTCGCCCTGCGACGTCGAGATGGTGACGGTCCGCGTCTCGCCTGCGGCAAGAGCCGGCGGCTGGCTGGTTGGACAGGTCCCGCCGATGGCGCCCGGCGGAACGAGATCGGTCGATGCCGGAGATGCGGCCGCCGTGCATGCGCCGAGAACGATGGCCAGCGCACCGATGGCGGCGAGGGAGCGTGCTCGGATCATGTGGCGGCCTCCAGGGCTGCGCGGTAGTCGATGGCCCCGGACAGGAGCGCCTCTCCGAGGATGATGCCCGTCATCCCGGCATCGCGCACGCGACGGACCCCGTCGATGTCGCGGACGCCGCCCGCCACGAGCAGGTCGGCATCGACCTCGCGGGCCAGCGCGCCGAGGGCATCGAGCTCGGGGTCGGTGCCACCGTGGGTCAGGACAAACCGCCGAACGCCCATCCCGACGAGCTCGCCGATGAGATCGTGCAGGGCCGGGATCGCGGGCCGTCGCCACGGAAAGGCCGCGAGCCGCTCCGGACGAGGATCGAGACCGACCGCGAGCCAGTCACCGGCGACGGCGAGCGCTTCCCTGAGCGTGTCCGGGTCGTCGGCCACGACGAGGGACAGCACGACGCGTGTCGCGCCGGCCGCGAATGCGAGTCGGATCTGGTCGGCACCTTCGAGTCCACCGGCGAGCTGGATCGGCGTGGCCGTCCGCGACGCGATCGCCCCGACCGACTCGAGATTGACCGGCTGGCCGGCCCGCGCGCCGTCGAAGTCGACCAGGTGAATGACCGGCGCGCCGAGCTCGACGAAGCGCTCGGCGATCTGCTCCGGTCGGTCGGTCGGCGACCCCGCTCCGGTAGCTGCACCGGGCCAGAAGACGACCCGCGAGCGCCCGCGCTCGATGTCGATCGAGGGGATGACCTGCACGCGCCGTCAGGCCTCGAGATCTGCCGGGGTGTGTGCCGCCGCGAGTCGACGATGGAAGCTGATCGGGATCGATCCGTTGCGAAGCAGGCCGTCGTGGAAGTCCCGCAGGCTGAATCGTTCGCCGAGTCGACGGCGCTCGTCCTCGCGGAACCGCAACAGGAGCACCTTGCCCAGGAGGTAGGACAGCTGGTACGTCGGCGTGTAGGTGTAGCGGAGGACCTCGGCCCGGGCGTTGGCGCGCTCAAAGCTCGTATGCCGGATGAGGAATTCGGTGGCCTCATCGACGCCCATCTCGCCGCGACTCATGCGGACGTCGAGAATGATCCGGCAGGCGCGCCAGATGGCGTCGGTGGCGAGCGCGACCCGGAACGTGGGCCTGTCGTCGAAGCCCTCCTCCCGCATCATCTGCTCGCAGTACATGCCCCAGCCCTCGACGAATTCCGGCGCGTCGACCTGGAGGCGGGTCAGCGAGGGATGACGGGAGCCGACGGACAGCTGGAGATGATGTCCCGGATACGCCTCGTGAACGCTGGTGTTGCTGATGCTGCTTCGATTGTGCTCGCGCATGGCGCCAGGCCCGTCACCCACCGACGGCGTGACGATGTACAGCCCCATCGGCTTCGCCTCGAACCGTGCCGGTTGGAAGTACGCCGCAAAGGGGACCAGCGTCCTGAGGTATTTCGGCGTGGCGAGCACGTGGATCCGCTCATCGTCTGGAACGCTCGCCAGATCCCGCGCGATCAGGTGCGCCCGAGCCCGGTCCATGCTGTGGCGGTATGAATCGAGCGCCTCGGCGAAGGTCGCCGCGTGGTCCGACTTGATCCGGTCGATCACCGTTGCCTCGTCCGCCGTGGGGTCCACGTCGCGCGCGGCCGCGCGCCGAGCCTCGATCTGCTCGCTGAGCTGGGCCTCACCGATGGCCAGGATGGCGTCGGCATCGAGGTCCTCGAGGGCCCGCAGGCCGATGAGGGTGTCGAAGCGCTCATAGCCCAACGCCCAATCGTCGGTTCCCGAGGCGAGGGTCCCGCGGAGCCAGACGGCGTGGTCGCCGATTGCGGCGCGGGCCCGTCCGGCGGCGCGCTCGAGGCGGCGCAGGTCCGTCGCGGCCAGCTCTTCGCGGCCGGCGGCCACGATCTCGTCGATGAACTCGGGCAGGTGTCCGGCCGCCTCGATCTCGAGCTGCTGCCAGAGGCGAACCTGCGGGACAGCGGCGCGCGTCCGACTCCCCTCCAGATATGTCGGAATGGCATCGAGGCGGCCGGCCAGCGCCGACAGGCGTTCAGCGAGGGGCGCGAAGTCGCGCGCAAACAGCAGGAACAGGCCCTCGCCGATGGTGTCGAGCGCAACCGATCGGCGCTCCCACAGACGGACAACGTCGAGCTCGAAGATCGTCCGGCGGACGTTGTGCAGCTCCAGGTCTCGCTCGAAGGCGGCCTCCGGTGAGAAGCCCTCGGGATCGAGCGCCTCGATCGTGGCCAGGTGCGCCCGCTCGTCGGCCAGACGGCCGAGGACGGCATCGCGACTGCCGTCGGCGAGGCGGTCGTCGAGGTCGTGGAGACCATAGAACGTGGCGGAGACCGGGTCGTCGGCAACGACCCGGCGAAAGCGCGCCTCCACGAGGTCGTACAGGTGGTTGTCGTGGAGTCCCGGGTTGGTCGCCGCCGCCGGGCGCGGCCAGGCGCGTGCCGCGAACGGATCGGTCACGCGGCCAGCTCGGCCGCGACCGCGCGGATGGTGGTGTCGACGTCGGCCACCGAGATCCCGTAGTGCGTGGCGGCGCGAACCTGGCCGTGCGGGTACCAGTCCATCCGAACGCCCCGCCCAAGCATCGCCTCGAGGAACGCCATGCGCTCTCGCTCGACCTTGAAGAGGACGAAGTTCGTCGCCACGCGCGATGGATCCAGGGGTCCCGGCTCGGGTTGAGCGATATCCCCCGGGGACACGATTCCGCGGATCCCGGCGAGACCCTCGGCGAGACGGCGGGCGTTGGCATGGTCCTCGGCGAGCCGCTCGACCATCCCGCCTGTGCCATCGCCCAGGGCCACGAGCCCGGCGGCGGCCAGGATCCCGGCCTGGCGCATGCCGCCGCCGAGAAGCTTCCGCGCCCGCCGCGCACGATCGATGAAGGGCTGTGCGCCGACGACAACGGAGCCGGCCGGGCAGGACAGTCCCTTCGACAGGCAGAACGTCACGCTGTCGGCCGGTGCAGCAAGGGACGCTGGCGCGACGCCGAGGGTGACCGCTGCGTTGAAGATCCGCGCCCCATCGACGTGGAGGGGGACGCCGCGTGCATGAGCGATCGCCGCGACGCGCTCGACGTAGGCAACCGGCAACGCCTGGCCCATCGAGTGGGCGTGGGCGTTCTCGAGCATGACGAGCCCGGTGATCGGCTCGTGGAAGTCGGTCGGATCGCGGAACGCGGCTTCGATGGCCGCAAGGTCCAGCGTCCCGTCCGCCCGATCATCGAGGGCCCGGATCGACGCCCCCACGACGACCGCATGTCCGGCAGCCTCGTCGAGGACCACGTGCTGCTGGCGGCCGGCGATCGCCTCGTGACCGCGCGGGAGGTGGGCCATGAGGCTCACGAGATTGCCCATGGTGCCGCTCATCACGAACAGACCGGCCTCCTTGCCCAACAGCTCCGCGGCTCGGGCTTCGAGCCGGTTGACGGTGGGGTCCTCGCCCCAGACGTCGTCGCCGACCTCCGCGTCGGCCATGGCACGGCGCATCTGCGCAGTCGGTTGCGTGACCGTGTCGGAGCGGAGATCGATCGGGTCCATGAGCGCGGCGAGTATAGGGGAGCCATCCGGAACGTCTCCGCGGAACCCGGTGTACGGTGCGCGAAATGCAGTTCCCCGACGATCGCGAATCGCGGTTCGAGCCGACCTCGGAGTCCGGCACGGACGAAGTTCGGTTCTCCGCGTCGTCGGTGGGTGGGCAGGGCCGGCGTGGAGGTCCCCTCGTGACCTTCATCGTCGCCGCTGCGGCCGTGACGGTCGTCGGGATCGGGCTATTCGGGCCGCAGTCCGATGGGCGCCCGACGGTGGACCTGACGGGCCTCCTGCCGAGACCTTCGGTCACGCCGACGGCGAGCCCGTCGCCGCGTCTGACGCCGACTCCGACGCCGCCGCCGGGGACGCCACTACCGGCGCTGACCGTTTTCGAGTCCGGGGGCCCGACGTCGCTCATCCCGGTCATGAGCGGGACGAGGGCACTCCTCGATCCGCTCAGCGGGGAGGTTCGGCGGCTGTCCGGGGACTTCCAGGCAGGTCTCTTTGTCAACGACGGCGCCGGTGGAACGCTGTGCATCTGCCGTGGCAGCCCGTGGCTCGAGGGGCGGGAGGTTGCGACGATGGTGGCCGTTCGTTGGAGCAGCGACGGCACGGAGGTCGGGCGGCACACCCTGGTCGAGTACACCGCGAGTGCAGCGCCGGACTACCTGGGCGCGGCCATGATCGTCGACGCCGCGCTGACCCGGGACCGCAGCACGGCGATCTTGGCGACGGCAGCCCTTGACGGGGACATGTGGACGTATCGTGTGGAAGCGTTCGCCGTGGCGACGGGCGAGCGCCTCTGGGCCGAACTCCTGGCCGAACGTCTCGCGTTCGAATTGCCGGTGGCAACGCCGTCGCCCGCGCCATCCGCGCCGGCGAACCCGACACCACGGAGTGAGCCCGGTTACGTCGCGCCTGACGGCGCTCGAATGATCGCCGGCGTATCCGTCCGTCTCTCACCGACCGATGACATCGTCGCGCTCACCGTGATCGATGGAGTTCTTGGACAGGAAGTCGTCGCTGAATGGCACCGTTCGAGCTGGCGAATCGCACTCGAAAATGCCGGCAGGGGAGCGCTGACCCGGGTCGAAGACGTGCTGGTTCTGGCGAGCACCTGGTGCCAGGGCGAGGGGTTCGCGACCACGGATCGCTATGTCTCGGTGTGCGCCACGTGGTCGCCGTCCGGAGCGATGTCCACCTTCGTCCGGCTGGCGCGTCCCGACGGGTCGCTCATCCGCGACATCCCGATCAGCGACGCAAGCACGGGGTTCGGTCCGCCGCTCGTGGACGCCGACGCGGGCGTCCTTTACCTCTGGGATCCCGAGGCTCGCACGCTTGCCCGCGTCGATCTCCGCTCGGGCGAAACCAACGCCGCGACGTTCGGCAGCGGGTTCGGAACAGGCGGCGGATACGGCTCAGGTGACCCGCTGCCCGTTCTGGATCGCCGAACGACCTGGATCGGGCTCCAGTCGGCCCTCGAATGGTGGGTGCAGACGCCGCTGGTTGGATCGAGCGATGGCGCCTACCTGTATGCGACCAGCCTCGACTGGGACGAAACCAGCGGGCCACCGTCATCGACCGGCATCTGGGTCTTCGATTCCGCGACGTTGGACGTGGTCCGCATCATCCCCTCAGCCGCGACCCACGACTCGATCTCCATGACCGCCGATGGCCGGCACCTGCTGGCCACGGGCATCGCGGGACTCGACGAGATGGGCCGGGCCAGCGATTGGGGCCAATCGCTCTCGATCTTCGACGCCCTGGATGGCCGATTGCTCGAGCGCCTTGGCGATCTGCGATCTGGAGACGGGCTGGGCGTTTCGCTCGTCTGGCCGCCGCCGTCGGGTTGATCGGATCGTTCGCGTGACGAGGCGCAGCGCATCTGACAACGAAACCGGCAGGTGCTATCCTCCGCCTTCGCTGCAACGGACCCGTGGTGTAGCGGCCCAACATGCCAGCCTGTCACGCTGGAGATCGCCGGTTCGAATCCGGTCGGGTCCGCCATCCAACGCATCTACCTACGCCCCGTCCGCCCGCCCGGACGGGGCGCCCTTCTGCCCGGCGGTGGGAGAATCGAGCGCGTGAAGCGAACCGCTGCGGTCGTGCTCGCCGGCGTTGTCCTGTCGATCGCCGGCGCGGCCGCGTTCGGAAGCGGGGTGTTCGACGGGCCCCGGATCCCCGGATCGTCGCCGCCGATCTCCGGGGTCGCTCCCGGGACGCCGTCGCCGCAGCCAACACCTGCGCCGACCCCGACGCCGACCCCGACTCCCCGGCCGACACCGACCCCCATCCCCCTGCTGAGGGTCGCCGTCGCCCCGGTCACGCAGTTCCGCTCGCCATACGCCGCGACTACGGCCGACGAGGTCGCTGCCGTGCTCGCCGGAACGTCGACGCGATATGCGGCACTGGAGCTGGTCGAGTCCGATGCCGCGGCCATTCTCGAGGTCCTTGGCCTGACGGCTCCGGCTCCAGCCGCCGACCCACGGGCTGCGACGCTCATCCTTGCGCCCGGCGCCGCATCGCTGACGGCGGACCTCGCGGCGCACCGCGACCGACTGGCGTTCCTGCGCGCCACCGACATCGGTCCGAGCGTGCGCGCGCTCGCGTGGGGCGAGGTCGCCTTGTTCGGCGTGGATCGTGTCCGAACGGCTGCCGATTGGCCGCTGGTCGCGGCGTTCGATCCGATCCTGGACGGGCGTGGGATGCCCGACCTGCCGGCCAACCCGACCTTCGATCCGAGCGGCCTGTGGACGATGGTCGCCGGCGGCGACATCCTCCTCGATCGCGGCGTGGCCAGGACCGTCAAGGTGGACGGGAAGGGGGTCGACTTCCCGTTCGACGGCGGGACGGCCGAGATCACCTCGCGCTACTGCTGCTCGTCATTCGGCTGGGAGCTGCCGCGCCTTAAGCGGACCGGCGACGCCGGAGCGATGCGCGCGTACCTTCGGGCGGCCGACCTCGCCATCGCCAACTTCGAGAATCCGGCGCCGGTCAAGTTCCGCTTCCACACCTCCGGGACCGTCTTCAGCGCCGATCCGGCACTGATCGAGGGGCTGGCGAACGCCGGCATCGACTACGTGTCCCTCGCCAACAACCACATTCGTGACGCGGGAGCAGGTGGGATCCTCGAGACGATCCGCCACCTCGATGCGTGGAAGATTGCCCACGGCGGCGCGGGCAAGGACCTGGCCGCCGCGCGGGCACCGGCGATGCTCCAGGCGAACGGCACGACCGTCGCGATCCTGGGCCGGGATGCGATCGCCGGCGGCTCCGCGGCGACGGCCACGCGCGTCGGCAGCGCTCCGCTGCAGACCGCCGCGATCACCGCCGACATCGCCGCCGCTCGGGCGGCCGGCGCGGACGTCGTGATCGTCTTCCCGCATTGGGGCACGGAGTACGACCCGACGCCCTTTGCCAGCCAGAAGAAGCTCGCTCGCGCGATCATCGATGCCGGCGCGGACATGGTCATCGGCAATCACGCCCACTGGGCGGCCGCACTCGAGGTCTACCAGGGTCGGCCGATCTGGTACGCCCTCGGCAACTTCGTCTTCGACCAGACCTGGTCCGAACCGACGATGGAGGGAATCACCCTCGAGCTGACCTTCGACGGCGCTACCCTGATTCAGGCCCGGATGCGGCCGCACATCATCCTCGACAAGGCTCAGCCGAACTTCATGGATCCCGCCGGAAGCGGCAAGGTGGTGATGAACCAGGTGTTCGTGGCCTCGAAGGGACTCCTGCCCTGGTGAGCCCCGCGGCGAGCGAGCGGACGCCTGTGCCGCCGACGGGCGTCCGTCCCGCTGACCGACCAGACCGCGGGCCTCATCGACCACGGCCACTCCCGTGCCGAGTGCCGACCGCGCGTCAAGGCCCCCGCGCGTGTCTGACCACTCCCGTGCCGAGTGCCGATGCACGGCGGAGGCACATTCAGGATGCGCACGCGCCGGATCACGCGCATGCAGCGTGGCGCAGTTCGGCGCGGGACGCTCAGGCGCCGCGGCACGCCCATGACGAGTGTGGTGCCGGTCCCCCGGCGGCGTCAGCTGGCTCCGCCGTCGGCCAGCGGGCCCGGAAGGCCGGCCCGCGCGATGATCTCCTCGACGACGGACGTCTTCGCATCGGCGTAGTGCTGGACGTGGCGCCACCGCCGCGCACCCAGCTCGCGCTTGGTCAGACGATCAGCGTCGTCTGATCGATCCAGATGGACCGCCGCCGCCAAGGTCCGGATCCATCCGGGCTATCGTTGTGCTCGCCGTGCTCCTCGTGGGGCTCATTACCCTCGCCTCGTGCAACTCGTGGCGAGTGGCTGATCGTGCCGGGTGGCTGATCGTGGCGGGCGGCCGACCGGCAGGCTCTCCGACTCCCGTTAGCTCAGGCCGGCGAAGAGGTCGTCCTCGGGCGTCGAGGTCGGCACGCGCGACTCGCGCAGGATGAACGCCTCCTTCGACCAGTAGCGACGCCAACCATCGAGGCCCATCAACATGAATGCGCTGTCGGCCGCGATCTGCGTCACGTGGCGACCGACGGCAGCCCACTTCCGGTCGAGGACGTCGGAGACATCGACCCAGGTCGTGATCGACTGGTCGGGCACGAGCATCTTCGCCATGAGGGCTTCGAAGTCGGCTTGTTGCTCCGGAGTCGCATCCTCCGGCGGCGACCAGAACGATGGCTTGCCGGCCCGTTTCATGGCCTCGCGCATCGCGTCGCGTACGGAAACGGGGATCGTCTGCTCGTACAGCTTCGACGGTGTCCATGGCGTGAGGCCGCCGTCGGCTGCCGACGGACCAGTGCCGCCGTGCTCGGGGGCGAGCTGTTCGGGGTGCCACGCAGAATCTCCGGCTCGTTCGAACGCCCGAACCGCCACGTCGTGCGTCCGGATGTGGTCCGGGTGCCCGTACCCGCCGAAGCTGTTGTAGGTCGTGATGACGTCCGGCCGAATCCGACGAACCAGCCAGACCAGCCTGCCAGTGGCCTCGTCGAGATCCGCCTTCCAGAAACAGCGCGGGTCGTGATTCCCCACCCGTCCCATCATGTCCGAATCGCGATAGCCGAGGTTCTCCCACTCGGTGACCCCGAGCTCGCCCATGGCCGCCTCGAGCTCGGCGGCCCGGACCTCACCGAGTCGGCGGTGGGTGTCGGGCGTGTCGAGTTCGGGGACGACGATGTCGCCCTGTTCGCCGCGCGTGCAGGTCACGAGGACCACGCGGCGTCCATCGCGCACCGCCTTGGCCATCGTGCCGCCGGTCCCGATCGTCTCATCGTCGGGGTGGGCGTGGACCGTCATCAAGGTCAGGTTGTGGGCAGTCTCACGGTTGTTGTCATCCATCCTGGTGCATCCTAGCGGTCCCGACAGATTCTCCATCACCCCCTCGTCATCGAGGTGTCACGCGAGTCGGAGACCCTGTCGACCCGCAAAGACGGGCTTGCCGCACGACCGCGAAGGAACCATGACCTACCACCGAATCGCCGCTCTCGCCCTTGCCGCCCTGTTCGCGGCCGCGGCCTGCACGCCAGCGGGCGGTGCCGCTGCTCCGACAGGCGCAGGCGCGACCCCGAAGCCGGGGCCCACCAGCGAGCCAGGTCCGGGCGCGACACCCGGTCCCGTGACCGGCATGACCCAGCCCTGGGCGACCGCGACTCTGACCGACGTGACCACCGGCGAATCCTTCAGCATCGCCGAGCTGGTCGCGTCCGGGCAGGTCGTGTTCGTCGAGCCGATGGCGATCTGGTGCTCCAATTGCCGCCGTCAGCAGGCAGACGCGCTGAGTGCTTTGGGTCAGCTCGATCGTTCGAAGGTCACCTGGTTGAGCCTCGATGTCGAGCTCGCCGAAACGCCCGAGGCCCTCAAGGTCTACAGCCGCCAGCAGGGCTTCGACTTCCGCTTCGCGGTCGCCTCGAAGGACATTGCCATCGCGCTCGCGGCGGAATTCGGGGACCTGGTGCTGAGCCCCCCATCGACGCCGATCATCGTCATCGGACCGGACGGGTCGGTGGAGCTGACCGAGTTCGGCCACAAGAGCGTCGACGAGATCATCGCGCTGGCCCGCGCGCGCGGCGCCTGAGCGTGAGCGCGTCCGACCGGGCAGCTGGGTAGCTCACCGGTGGACGTCCTCCTGACCGCCTTCGGGGCAGGCCTCGCAAGTGCGGCAAGCCCCTGCCTCCTGCCGCTCTATCCCGGCTACATCGCCTATCTCGGCGCCAACAGCCGAACGCTGGAGGGTCGCCGCGCGACCGGGCTGCTCGGGCTCATCGTCCTGTTTGGGGTGATGACCACGATGCTCGCCGTGGCGATCGTCCTCGTCGCGATCTCGGCCCCGATGGGCCGGCTCCTCGCCGTCCTGACGCCGGTCGTCGATGGCACTCTCATCGTCCTCGGGATCCTGCTCATTGCCGGCCGCAACCCGTTCGAGAAGTTGCCCGGGATGCGCGTCCCGGACACCGCCAACCCGTATCGCCAAGCGTACGTTTACGGGATCATGCTCGGTCCCATCGCGCTGCCGTGTGCCGGGCCGTTCCTCGTGGTCCTGCTCGGAATCTCGCTCGGCGTCGCCGACGCTGTCGGCAAAGTCGCGACGTTTGCGGTGTTCGGCCTGGGGTTCGGTCTTCCGCTCGTGCTCCTGTCCCTCCTCGCCGGCGTCCGCGCGCGGCGGGTGGTCGGCTGGATCATCGCTCGCCATCGAGCGATCGAGCTGGGTGCCGGGGGGCTCCTCGTGCTGATCGGCATCTACGATCTTGTTGACAAGTGGGGGTCGATCCAGATCTCGCTCGGGCTGTAGGCGCCGTACTGGTAGACTCTCGATCCCCTGTCGCGGCGCCATCGGTTGAGCGCCGATGAGGAGCCATAGCCAGCCAGCGAGGCGGAATTTCCAGTGGCACGTGACGTCCGTGATGCACGGGCGCAGTCGAGGCGACGAAACCGGAGCATGGGCGCCGCCGTGCGCCGAGGCTTCGGGTTGGTCGCCTTCCTGCCGCTCGCAAGCCGGATGCCGACGTACGCGCGGCTCATCTGGGCACTGGTTCTCGACGAGCGGACACCCGGTGATCGAAAGGCCGTCCTCGCGGCAGCCCTCGGCTACGTCCTGATCGGCCGGGACATCATCCCGGACAACATACCGCTCCTCGGTGGACTCGACGACGTGATCGTGGTTGCCCTTGCCGTGGACCTGTTTCTCGACGGCATCCCACGCGATCTGCTCAATGAGAAACTTGCGTCTCTCGATATCGACCCGGTGGCGTTCAGCGACGACATGGCGGGCATCCGCCGATTGACGCCCGGACCGGTTCGTCGGACCATCCGACGAATCCCCGATCTCATCGGCTTTGCCGGAGCCGCCCTGAACGAAACCGGTCTCGGCCCCAGACTCCGGAGCTGGATCAGCAAGGAAGGATAGAAACGCGTGAAGGTCATCCTGACGAAAGACGTCGACAAGCTCGGGAAGAGCGGCGACATGAAGACGGTGGCGGACGGTTTCGCCACGAACTACCTGATCCCGAACAAGCTCGCCGTGACGGCCGCGGGGGGCGCCTACCGGGCCTGGCAGCACGACGTCGCCAGCCGTGAGGACAAGCGCCAGCGCGAGCGCGACGAGGCCGAGGTCACCGCGAACCGGATTTCCTCCACGACGCTCACGATGGGCGTCAAGGTCGGCGAGGGCGGCAAGCTCTACGGGTCCATCACCTCGAAGGACATCGCCGACGCCCTCGGGCGGCGTGGGATCACCGTGGATCGCCACAAGATCGACCTCGAGGATCCACTGAAGTCGCTCGGGACGTACAAGGTGGCGATCAAGGTCATCGCCGGCATGACGCCGGAGGTCACGATCGTCGTCGAGCCGAAGGGCTGACGACCGAGACCCGATGATGGCGGGGTGACCGAGCGGACCATCCTGCACGTCGACCTCGACGCGTTCTTCGCGGCGGTCGAGCAGCGTGACCGTCCGGAGCTCCGCGGCCGGCCGGTGATCGTGGGCGGTGGCGGCCCCTCGGATCGGGGCGTGGTCAGCGCGGCCAGCTATGAGGCCCGCCGCTTTGGCGTTCACTCCGCGATGCCGCTCCGGCAGGCGGGGCGGCTCTGTCCCGATGGCGTCTTCCTTCCGGTCGACGGGGCGAAGTACGGGGCGGTGAGCGGCGAGGTCATGGCGATCCTCCGGCGGTTCACGCCGCTGGTGGAGCCCGTGTCGATCGATGAGGCGTTCCTCGATGTCACGGGGTCGCGGGCACTGTTCGGCGACGGGCCGACGATCGGCAGCGCGATCCGGGAGGCCATCCGCAGCGAGATCCGCTTGACGGCGTCAGTCGGCGTGGCCACCACGAAGCTGGTCGCCAAGGTCGCCTCCGACCTGCGCAAGCCGGACGCGCTCGTCGTGGTTCCCGCGGGCGACGAGGCGGCGTTCCTGGCGCCCCTCGCGATCGGGCGGCTGTGGGGCGTGGGCGAGCAGACCGCAGCAGCCCTCGCGGAGTACGGGGTGCGGACGATCGGTGACCTCGCGGCGCTGCCGTCCGATCTCCTCGTTCGCCGCTTTGGCAAGCACGGGGCGTCGCTCGCGGATCGTGCCCGCGGGATCGACGCCGACCGGGTGGTGGGACGCGAAGCCGGGAAGTCGATCGGCCACGAGCACACGTTCGATGTCGACACCTCGGATGCGGACGCGATCGAGCGCACGCTCCTCGCGATGGCCGACGGGGTGGCCGCCCGGCTGCGCGCCTCGCAGGTGAAGGCGGCGACGATCACCGTCAAGATCCGCGACTCGACGTTCCGCACGATCACTCGACAGCGGACGCTGTCGGAACCGACGGATCTCACGGAGCCGATCTGGCGCGCCGCCCTGGACCTCGCCCGGCCAGAGGTTCGCGGACACCGGATTCGGCTGCTCGGCGTGACGGCCTCGGGGCTCGGCGAGCGCGACCAGCTCGCGCTGTTTCCCGCCGAAGAGCCACGTCGACGCCGCGCGACGGAGGCCGCGGACGCGATCCGGCAGCGGTTCGGCGATCGAGCCGTCACGCGGGCGCGGCTGCTGCGCGCGGCGCTGCCGATGCCGTTCGAGCGGGACCCGACGACCGCTCCCGAGCGCCGCATGCCTCGAACGACCGAACCGATCGACGATGTCGCGGTCGAACCCTACCCCGGCGATTCCGAGCTTGACGATCGCTCCGACGACCCGGATGACGGCCAGGACGTGGCCGCCGACCCATCCCCGCCCGACGACTGAACCGTTCGCGAGCCGTGACAGGCTAGCTGACACGGCCCCGCACGAACGTGGCCTTGAACCCACTTGACATCGAACATCTGTTCGGTCATTGTGCGGCAATCAATCGAACAGACGTTCTGTCGCCGAGTGCCCCGGCCGACGCCAACACTGCCCCCTGGAAGGAGCCCATGATGGCGATGGTTCGAGTCGACCCGGTTCAGGTTCGGGTCCGTACGGATTGGTTCAACGGGACGCCACGCGAGGTCACCTGGGGTGCGCGCGTGTTCCCGATCACGCGCGTCGTCGGCGTCCGCGAAGAGTCCGCGGCCTTCCCGATCGTGTCCGGCCCCCGGACGGTGTTCGAGGTCGCCACGAGGCAGGCTCGCCTCACCCTCACCTACCGGCACCGAACGCGGCGCTGGACCATCGATGGGCTCGAGGACCTTCGGCCCGCGGCCTGAGGTCCTCCCCCGGCTGGGCGGTCTCCTCCACCTCCCGGCGACGTCGGTGTGGACGGGGCGGGCGCGCCGGTACCGCGCTCGCCCCGGCCCCGACGGAAGGGTTGGCAGCTCTCGGCGTCGCCCGAGTCCCCGGGGTGGCTGCCCGGACGGCAGCAGGCCCGTACAATCAGCCTCGTGCAGGATGTCGCGCCCGATCCGTCCTTTCGCGACCTGACCGTACGCTCCTTTGTGGATCTCCTCGCGTCGTCGGCGCCCGTACCCGGCGGAGGCAGCGCGTCGGCGATCGCGGCAAGCCTGGGAGCCGGCCTGGTCGCGATGGTCGCCCGTTTGTCGGAGGGGCGCCCGCGCTACGCCGATCACGCCGACGTTCACGCGACCGCGAAGGCGCGCGGCGTCGAGCTCACGGAGCGCCTGCTTGGGCTCGCCGAGGAGGACGCGGTCGCGTACGGAGCCTACGCAGCTGCGCTGAAGCTGCCCCGCGACACACCCGAGCAGCAGGCAGCGCGATCGCAGGCGGTGCAGGTCGCCGCGCGCGGTGCCGCAGACGTGCCGTTGCGCTGCATGGAGGCGTGCCTCGAACTGATTGCAGCCGCCGAGTTGCTCGCCGGCCGCAGCAACGTCAACGCGGCCAGCGACTTGCATGTTGCCGCCCTTCTTGGGGAGGCCGCCGCTCGGGGTGCTGCGGCAAACGTGCGGATCAACCTCCCGGCGATCGGCGATGCGTCCCACGCGGCCACGGCGACCGCGCGCGTCGACGCGCTCCTCTCGGACACGGCTCGGCTCGCCGCACGAGTCCACCAGCTCGTCGCCTCCGGCGCCGCGCAGCCTCCGCTACCGCCGGGAAACCTCGCATGAGTGACGGCACCGCACGTGATGGCGCGACGCGCGACGGGGCGACGCTCGATGGCGCCGCACGCGTCGGCCCGGCCCGGATCCTCGACGGAACGTCGATCGCAACGGAATTCAAGGCTGTGATCCGCTCGGACGTCGCGGCGTTCGTGGCGCGCTACGGGCGGGTGCCGGCACTCGCCGTGGTAGCGGCCGGATCCGATGCGCCGTCGATGGTCTATCTCCGCCAGATCCTGAAGAGTTGTGAGACGGTCGGGATCGAGGGGCGCCTCATCGAGCTCGGCGACGACACGACGCCCACGAGTCTGGCCGCCGCCGTCGCCACGTTGAACGCCGATCCGCAGATCGCGGGGATCATCGTGCAGATGCCGTTGCCCCGGGGACTTCCCCTTCGAGCGGTCATCGACGTGATCGACCCGGTCAAGGACATCGACGGGATTCATCCGCTCAACGCCGGCCTCCTCCGGCTCGGCTATGACGGCTTTCTGCCGGCCACCGCACATGCCGCCGTGGAGATGCTGCGGCGCTCGGATATCCCGATTGCCGGACGGACGGCCGTCGTGATCGGTCGTTCGGCTGTGGTTGGGATGCCCGCGGCATTCCTCCTGGTCAAGGCCGACGCAACCGTGACCGTCTGCCACTCGAAGACGGTCAATCTCGCCGAGCACGTCCGTCGCGCCGACATCGTCGTGACCGCGGCCGGTCACCCGGGCCTGATCACGGGCTCGATGTTGAAGCCCGGCGCGGTGGTCATCGACGTCGGAATCAACGTGGTCGGCGGTCGGCTGGTCGGCGATGTCGACTTTGCGTCGGCCAGCACGGTTGCGTCGGCGATCACGCCGGTGCCGGGTGGCGTGGGACCATTGACGAACGCACTGCTGCTGAGCCACCTGATCGCGGCGGCACGCCGCCAGGCGGGCGAAGTGGTCCCGACTGGCGTTCGCTCCACCTGAGATTCGCTCCACCTGAGACTCGAAGCCGGTGACGGTGTGCGGTGCGAACTTGATTGCGGCGGACGTTCAGGCGGGCGAGAACCCAGATTCCGGCCTGTTGGGCCACCTTGATGGGTTGACATCGAGTTAAGAGACCTTAGCCTAAGTTCTACCGAGAGGGGAAAGCGGAGCGTGCGTCCTCGCATTCCCTCTACTGGCAGGAGAGAGGGCTAGGTATGACCGACTTACCAAGTGCGCTCAACACCCTGTTCACCGAGTTTTACTACTGGGTGACCGTGGTGATGATGTTCCTGATCCACGCCGGGTTCGCCACGTACGAGGTGGGCGTCGCCCGCCCGAAGAACGCGATCAAGACGCTCTCCAAGAACATCATGGTCATCCCGGTGGTGACGGTGACGTTCTTCTTCTTTGGTTGGTGGATCTACTTCGCGTTCGTCAACGGGCCGTTCATCAACAACGGCATGGGCCTGCCGGAGTCGGCCAACATCTTCTATGCCTGGTCGGACATCATGGGTCCGAATCTCCAGGACCGGATCACGGGCGTGTTCTGGGCAGCCTTCCTGCTGTTCTCGTGGACCGCCGCGTCGATCATCTCGGGCGCCACGATCGAGCGGATCCGCGTCGGGGCGTTCCTGGTCATCGCGGTGATGATCGGTTCGGTCACGTGGATCATCGATGCCGCGTGGGGCTGGTCCCCGGCCGGCTGGATGGTCCAGCTTCTCGGCTACCACGACGCCTACGCGTCGGGTGTCATCCACGCCATCGCCGGCGGCACCGCCCTGGGCGTGCTGCTTGTCCTGGGTCGTCGCGCCGGTCGTTTCGGCGCCGACGGTGAGCCGCGGGTCATCAAGCCGCACAACGTCTGGATGACGTCACTCGGCCTGCTGCTCATCTACACCGGGTTCTGGGGCTTCTACGCCGCCTGCAACATCCCGGTCTGGGACATCGGCGGCGATGCCGGGCCGTTCTTCTCGGCCACCAACATCTACCTCATGCCGACGACCCTGTCGGCCATCACGTTCAACTTCCTCATGTCCCTGGCCGGCGGCATGATGGCCGGTTACCTGATCAGCAAGGGCGACGTCTACTGGACCCTGTCCGGCGGCCTGGCCGGGATCATTTCGGCATCGGCCGGAAACGACCTGTATCACCCGATCCAGGCCATGATCATCGGCGGCGTCGTCGTGGTGATCATCTACAAGGCCCATTACTACGTCGAACGCCGCTGGAAGCTCGATGACGCCGTGGGCGCCGTCGCGGTCCACGGCTACGCCGGGTTCCTGGGCGTCGTCATCGCCGGGTTCCTCCTGTGGGGCTATCCGGCGGCGGCTCCGATCGAGGGCTCTGCCGCACCGTGGTTCGGCGTGACGCCGGACGGCTTCCCGGCCGTCAATCCCATCGGCAACTTCCTCGGCGCGATCATCATGTTCGGTGTTCTCGGGTTCATCCCCGGGTACATTGCAGCACGGGTGCTCGACGCCATGAAGTTGCTCCGCGTTCCGCCGGAGATCGAGCTCGCCGGGCTCGACGCGTTCGGAGCGGCCGGTGACCTCTACCCGTACTTCGCTCACGTGGAGACGGACTACGAGTCGACCGAGCGCGCAGAAGCAGCAGACTTCCTGAGCGGCCGATCATGACTGGCGACCGACGGGCAGCGAAGGGAGATGGACGTTGAAAACCGGACTTGACTCGTTCAACAACCCCGCGGACATCGGTCCGCTCTATCCCTTCGTCGGGACCGAGGTCATCCTCGTGGTCATCGGCGTGATCGTCTGGCTGGCCTGGCACTATCTCCAGACCCGCCAGGAGTCCACCGAGGACGACGAGGGCGTCCAAAAGTTCCACGAGGTCGGCAAGGACCGTGTGCTGTTTCACGGTGGCACGGCCCGGATCGCCCGCGAGGACGAACTGCACGGCCACACCGAGCAGGGTGCTCCCCACCAGATGGACTGAACCTCTCCGAGGGGAGGAATCGAAACGGCCGGCGAGCAATCGCCGGCCGTTTGCGTTGCCGGCGATCTCAGCCGGGGCGATCCGCTCCCGATTCCCGATCCGGCTCCACCGTGATCGACAGGAACCGGATCGGCAACTCCGTGAGCGCCTCGGGGCCGTGGGCCACGGTGCCGTCCAGGAGCAGCGAATCGCCGGGTTCGAGTTCGTACGTGTGCCGCCCGAAGCGATAGGTGAGCCTGCCGTCGAGCATGTACAGGAACTCGACCCCTTCATGCTGGAACAGCGGGAAGGTCTCGCTCGCCTTGACCAGGGTGACCAGGAACGGATGAAGTCGACGCTGCGGCCCCTTGGGTGCGGCCAGGAGCGTGTAGCGGTGGCCGTGGCGAGTCCCCTCGCGCACAAGCTCGATCCCGGTTCCCGCCTTCACGAACGACGCATCGCGTTCCTCCTCGAACCCGCGAAAGAACGTCGTGATCGGGACTTCGAGCGCTTGGGACAGTCGTGCAAGGGTGCGCAGGCTGGGTGACGTCTGGGCGTTCTCGACCTTCGAGATCATCCCGAGGGACAGCCCGGAGCGCGCGGCGACCTCCTGGAGGGTCAGCCCCAACCGGCGTCGTTCGTCGCGAACCCGGTCGCCGATCGCATGGTTGATGGCCAGCTCGAGGAACTCGGCCGGATCATCGCCAATCGGCGTGGACGGCATTCCATCGTGCAACGGCAGAGTTCCCACTGTGCGGCATCGTACCGCAGCCCCTCGCCCGTCCGATCGCGCGTTCCAGGTTGCGCCTCATCCCTGACCCCTCTATCATCCGTCTCACCTGTGAGTGGAACCGGTCCGCGTGGTTGGGCGAAACTCCGGGCAGAATTTTCTTCACCGTGGAGCGAGACGACACATGTGCGGGATCGCCGGATACCTCGACAAGCGGACCCCGAACGCACCCCTTGGCCAGACGATGCTGGTCATGCTCAACTCCCTCGGACAGCGCGGCCCGGACTCGGCGGGGATGGCCCTGTTCGGGCCTGCAAACCCGTTCGGCGAGGTTTGCCTGATCAAGCTGCCCGAGCGCCAGGATCCCGACGCGGCCGAGCGGCGACTGACGGAGCGCCTCCAGGGTCTTGCGACCGTCAGCGAGCGGCGGCGGATCGGCGACGTGGTGCGGTTGGTTGTCGACCGGTCGGCCGGCGTGCGCGACTTCTGCTCGGCCATCGAGCGCCGCGACGACGGGTTTGAGGTCCTCAGCCTTGGTCGATCGATCGAGTTGAGCAAGCAGGTCGGCGAGCCCGGCAACCTCGATCGGACGTTCGACGTGAGTGCGTTCCGCGGCAGCCACGGGATCGGTCACACCCGACTCTCGACGGAGAGCAAGGTGGACCTGTCGCACTCCCAGCCGTTCTGGGCCCGCGGGATCCCGGATCTCGCCACGGTTCACAACGGCCACATCACCAACTACGACCGACTGCGTCGGATCTACGAACAGCGCGGGCTGCGCTTCTTCAGCGAGAACGACTCGGAGGTGATCGCGGTCTATCTCGCCGATCAGCTCGACAAGGGACTCTCGCTCGGCGACGCGGTCGCGCAGTCGCTCGACGACTTCGACGGCAGCTTCAGCTACCTGGTGGCCACGCCCTCGGAATTCGGTTACGCGCGGGACCCGTTCGCGCTGAAGCCGATGATCATCGTCGAGACCCCCGACTACGTTGCCGTGGCCAACGAGGAGATCGCGATCCGCTCGGCGCTCGGGCCCGCCGGCGTTGCGCGCGAGCCGAGTGGTCATGTCTATCGGCTCTGGAAGGTCGGCAGCGAGGTCGCCGATGCCGCCGCTTGAGACGCTCACGATCGACTGCCAGGACCAACCCATCCGCGCGATCAACGCCGCCATCCGGGATGCGCTCGACGCCGGCACGTCGGTGACCGTCGTCAACCCGGGCGCCCGCCACAACATCGGGGTCGGGATGGTGACCCCTGGTGACATGACGGTCGCGGGAAGCGTCGGCTACTACTGCGGTGGCATGACCGACGGCGTCCGGATCCAGGTTCGCGGCAGCGCGGGCTGGGGCCTCGCCGAGGGGATGCTGTCCGGCACGGTGGTCGTCGACGGCAACGCCGGCAACGGCGCGGCCGCGTCCATCCGCGGCGGCACGGTCGTCATTCGCGGAGACTGCGCCGCCCGTGCCGGCGTGTCGATGAAGGGCGGGTTGCTGCTGATCGGCGGGGATGTCGGCTACATGACCGGATTCATGATGCAGAAGGGAGCGATCGTCATCTGTGGGAGTGCCGGCGACGCTCTGGCCGATTCGATGTACGAGGGCGTGATCTTCGTCGGGGGCGAGATCGCGTCGCTCGGCAACGACGCCGTCATCGAAGCGCCGACGGGTGAGGATGACCGGATGCTCGACGCGGCCTTCGCCGAGTACGGCATTCCCCGACCCGGGCGCCTGCGCAAGATCGTCTCCGGACGAAAGCTCTGGAACTTCCAGCACGAGGAGATCGAGACATGGCGGCAGGCCCTGTGACCGGCCGCACGCTCCGGGTGAGCCCGATCTTCACCCCGGCGGTCATCGACGACATCCAGGAGAAGGCCGAGCTCGGCCGCTACCGCATCCGCGGCTTCGGCACACTGCGCGAGCGGCCCCTTCCGTCGCTCGACGACCTCACCTTCCTGCCCGCCTCGCTGACCCGCATCCCGCTCGAGGGATATCGGGAGAGGTGCGTCACCACCACGGTCCTGGGCACCCGCTATGCCGAGAACCCGATCGAGCTCGACATCCCGATCATGATCACGGGGATGAGCTTCGGTGCGCTCAGCTACAACGCCAAGGTGGCCCTGGCGCGCGGCGCCGCGGCGGTCGGCTCGTCGACGACGAGCGGCGACGGCGGAATGCTCCCCGCCGAGCGCGAGCATTCGAAGACGATGATCGTCGAGGTGCTCCCCAGCCGCTACGGTGCGAGTATCCACGACCTGCGCGCGGCGGACGGGATCGAGTTGACGATCGGCCAGGGCGCGAAGCCGGGGACCGGCGGGCTGCTGCTCGGATCGAAGGTCTCGCCCGAGATCGCCGCCATCCGCGATCTACCGGCCGGCGTCGACCAGCGTTCGCCGGCGCGCCACCCGGATTTCCTCGGCCCCGACGACATGATCATCAAGGTCGAGGAGCTGCGCGAGGCCACCGGCGGCAAGGTCCCGATCTTCATCAAGATCGGGGCGACCCGCACGTTCGACGACGTCAAGCTGGCGGTGAAGGCCGGAGCCGACGTCGTGGTCGTCGACGGCATGGAGGGCGGCACGGCCGCCTCCCCGGAGATCCTCCAGGACCACACCGGGATCCCGACGCTCGCCGCGATCCCCGAGGCCCGCCGCGGGCTCGAGGATCTCGGTGTCTTCGGCCAGGTCCAGCTCATCGCGGCCGGAGGGATCCGGAGCGGGGTTGATGTCGCGAAGGCGCTTGCCCTTGGCGCCGACGCCTGCTACATCGGGACGGCCGCGCTCATCGCGCTCAACTGCAACCGGGCGCTCTACGTCGAGGACTACGAGGCGCTCGGGACCCAACCCGGAGCCTGTCACCACTGCCATACCGGCCGCTGCCCCGTCGGGATCACGACGCAGGACCCGGAGCTCATGGCTCGCCTGCCGGTCGACGAAGCCGCAATCCGGATCTCGAAGTTCCTCGGCGCGATGACGCTCGAGGTCCAGATGATCGCGCGCGCGTGCGGCAAGTCGAACATCCACGATCTCGATCCCGAGGACATGCGGGCGCTCACGATCGAGGCGGCGGCAATCACCGGTATCCCCCTGGTCGGCACCCACTGGGTTCCGGGCCGGGGCGGCGCGGACTGACCGGGGATCTCGCGGACCGTGTCGTTCCTGTTGGCCTGCCCGATCTGCGGGCCGCGCGACGTCTATGAGTTCCGCTTCGGGGGTGAGATCCTCCGTCGCCCACAGCCCGACGCCGACGAGCAGGACTGGGTCGCCTACCGCTATCTGCGGGCCAACCCGGCCGGGCAGGGCCGCGAGTGGTGGTTCCATCGGTTGGGCTGCCGCCGCTGGTTCCAGGCTGAGCGGGACACCACCGACAACCGCGTGATCGACACGTGGTTCGCCGGTGAGGACGGACATGTCTGACGGGCATGTCTGACGGATACGGGAAGACCCGGCATGCCTGACGAGCGCCTGCGTGCCGGCCTGGCCGAGCGGATCGACCGATCGCAGCGCATCCAGTTCACCTTCGATGGCCGCGATATCGAGGGGCATCCCGGCGACACCATCGGCTCCGCACTCGCTGCGAACGGCGTGTCCACGCTCAGTCGGAGCTTCAAGTACCACCGGCCACGCGGCCTGCTGTGCGCGGCAGGTCGGTGCCCGAACTGCCTCGTCAACGTCGACGGGACGCCGTCGGTCCGCGCATGCGTCGAACCAGCCCTCGACGGGATGGCGGTGACGAGCCAGAACGCGTGGCCATCCCTCCGCTTCGATCTGGTCTCGCTGTCCGACCGTTTCGATCGGTTCCTGCCGATCGGTTTCTACTACAAGGTCTTCCACCGCCCACGGTTCATGTGGCCGTTCTTCGAGCACATCCTCCGACGCATCGCGGGGCTCGGGGTCCTCGACGCGACCGCGCATCCCGAGCGGGTGGAGCGCACCCGCCATCTCCATGCGGACGTGGCGATCGTCGGCGGCGGACCAGCAGGCTGCCTCGCGGCACTCGAGGCGGCCGCGGGCGGGGCCCGCGTCATCCTCGTCGACGATGCCCCGGAGCTCGGGGGACACCTCCGCCTGACGTCCGCGGCGGTTCGTGGCGATCCGAGGCTCGACGGTCTCGATGGGATCGCGGCTGCCGCGCGGTTGCGGGAGCTGCTCGCCGAGACGGCCGGTGTCACCGTGCTCTCCGAGGCGACGGCCTTCGGGATCTACGAGGGCGGGCTGCTTGCCGCCGCCCAGGGCACGATCGTCCACCGCATCCGGGCGCGCCGGATCGTGCTGGCCACCGGTGCCGCCGAGCGGCCCGCGCTCTTCGATCGGAACGACCTGCCGGGGATCATGCTCGGGAGTGGCGTGCTCCGTCTGGCCCGCCTCTTCGGCGTGCGGGCCGGGCGCCGTGCGATCGTCCTGACCGACGGCCCGTGGGGCTGGCGCTCGGCGGTGGACCTCCTGGACGCCGGCGTGCCCGTGACGGCCCTCCTCGACGCCCGCGAGGATCCGTCGGTTGGCATGGACGATTCCCTCCATGCGCGACTGGTGGACGCCGGCGTCGAGATCCTCGTCGACGCGGTCGCCGTGAGCGGCCGCGGGCGGGGCCGCATCAGCGGCCTGCGCGTCCGAACGTCGTTCGGCGAGCGAACGCTTCCGACCGATCTCGTCGCGATGTGCCTCCGGCCGGAACCGGTGACCGCGCTGGCCGGTCAGGCCGGTGCCCAGCGCCGCTGGGACGCGGCCCTCGGGGTCATGGTCCCCGATGCGCCGCCCGACGGGGTCCTGTTCGCGGGACACGTCGAGGGCGCCGATGACCTGGCGACCGTCCTGGCATCCGGCGTGCTGGCCGGGCGTCTCGCCGTGCGCGAAGCCGGCGTCGAGGGCGCCCCTGACCCGGCCCCGGCCCTGGCCGCCCTCGAGTCCGCCCGCGCGAGCGCCGGGGAAGCCGTTGCCGCGATGCCGGTGGGCAAAGGACCGGGCGGTCGCAAGCAGGTCGTTTGCGTTTGCGAGGACGTTACGGTCAAGGAACTGACGCTCGGCGTGTACGAGGGCTTCGACGATCTCGAGACGATGAAGCGCTACAGCACGACAACGATGGGTCCGTGCCAGGGCAAGATGTGCCACAGCCTCGCCGCCGGCGTGCAGGCCGAGCTGACGGGCAGGACCCGGGCCGAGGTCGGCATGACGACATCGCGGCCGCCCTATCACCCGGTCAGCCTCGCCGCGCTGGCCGGGCCGCACCTGGATCCCGTGCGCTACACGGCGATGCACGATCGGCACGCTGCGCTCGATCCGACCTGGATCGACATGGGCGACTGGAAGCGGCCGCTTCACTACGGATCGGTCGCCGATGAGTGCCGTGCCGTCCGCGAGCGCGTCGGGTTGATCGACGTGTCGACGCTGGGCAAGCTCGAGGTTCGCGGTGCGGACGCGGGCGAGTACCTGGACTGGCTTCACCCGAATCGCTTCAGCGACCTGAAGGTCGGCCGCGTTCGCTATCGCGCCATGACCGACGAAGCGGGTGTGGTCCTCGATGACGGAACGGTCGCGCGGTTCGAGGCGGACCGTTTCTTCGTCTCGACGGGCACCGGCACACTCGATGCGGTCGATCAGTGGATGCGCTGGTGGCTCGCCGGGACGGGCCGGGACGTCGTGATCACCAACACCACGAACGAACTGGCGGCGATGAACCTGGCCGGCCCGCGCGCCCGCGAGGTGCTGGAGCGCATCACCGACGCGGACGTCTCGAAGGCCGCCATGCCATACCTCGCCGCCGCCGAAGTCCGCGTGGCCGGCGTGCCGGCGACGATTCTCCGGATCGGGTTTGTCGGCGAGCTCGGCTATGAGATCCACGTCCCGGCCGATTACGGCGCCCACGTCTGGGACGCGTTGATGGAAGCAGGCAGGGATCTCGGGATCGCGCCGTTCGGCGTCGAGGCCCAGCGGGTCCTGCGCCTCGAGAAGCAGCACCTCATCGTCAGCCAGGACACCGACGCCCTGTCGGGACCCATCGAATCGGGGCTGGGCTGGCTCGTCAAGGCGGACAAGCCCGACTTCGTCGGTCGCGCGGCGATCGCCCATGCCGAATCGACGGGCGCGCGAGCCAATCTCATCGGCTTCGAGGCGCCCGGCCGGCCGGTCCCGCACGAAGGCGCCGGGATCGTGCGCGAGGGCAAGCTCATCGGCCGGGTCACGAGCGCCAAGTGGAGCCCGTTCCTCGAGAAGACGATCGGGATGGCCTGGATGAGCATCGGCCCCTTCGAGACGGGCACGCCGATCGTCATTCGCCATGACGGGCGCACCGTCGTCGCCACGCTCCAGGCCAAGCCGTTCTACGACCCCGAAGGCGTACGGCTGCGGGCATGAGCACGACCCTGACCACCACCACCCCGATCCGCCGCAGTGCCCTCGCCGGTCCGGCGGCGCGCCTCGGCGCCAACTGGATAGACGAGACGACCGAGTGGGCCGCCGATTACGGCGACGTCTCGGCGGAGATCGCCGCGGCCACGTCGGCCTGTGTCGTCGCCGACTGGGGGCCCACCGACAAGCTGGCGGTCAAGGGACCCGGCGGACGACGGGTCCTCGATGAGCTGGGGATCGGCGCGCCGCTCGGGGCGACGGCTTCGGCCGTTCTTGGCGAGACGCCGTTGCGATCCTGGGCGCTCGCGCCCGACGAGACCCTGCTGATCGTCGCCGCCGATGGCGCCGCCGCGGGCACCGTCACTGCCGCCGTCGAGGCGGCCGCGGGCACCGTCACGAACCTCTCGTCCGGTCTCGCGGGGATCCGTGTGGTTGGACCGGCTGCGCGCGAGCTGCTGATCGAGATCTGTGCCGTCGACCTGGCCGCAGACCGCTTCGCCGAGGGCCGGATCGCCATGGCACCCATGGGCAACGTCCGCGTCACGTTTGCCCGGCGCGACGTCCGGGACGTCCCCGGGTTTGAACTCCTCGTCGCCCGCGACCAGGCCGCGTACCTGTTCGAGGCACTCCTTCACCTCGGCGCGATCCACGGGGTCCGGCCCGTCGGGCAGCGGGCGATCGACGCGCTCTCGGGGGGTACCCGGTGGTAGCGCTCCTGTCGTTGTTCCGCAAGCAGCGGATGTGGTCCCCCGAGGAGATTCGCCCCCGCTACGACGTCGTCATCGTGGGCGGCGGCGTCCACGGCCTCGCGATCGCCTACGAACTGGCGAAGCTGGGTGTAACCGATGTCGCCGTCCTCGAGAAGTCCTACATCGGTGCCGGCGGAAGCGGCCGAAACACGGCGATCATCCGCTCGAACTACCGTACGGAGCCCGGCGTCGAGTTCTACGACGAGTCGCTGAAGATCTACGAGCAGCTCGCGGTCGAGCTCGACTACAACCTGCTCTTCAGCCAGCACGGCCACCTGACCTTCGCCCACACCGAGGCCGGGATCGTGGGCCTCCGCGTCCGCGCCGAGACGAACCAGGTCCTGGGCGTGAACAGCCGGATCATCGACCTCAAGGAGATCGCGGAGCTCGTTCCGGCGCTGGACCTCTCGGATCGGCCGCGTCACCCGATCATGGCGGCGCTCTACCACCCGCCCGGCGGCACGATCCGCCACGACGCGGTGGTCTGGGGCTACGCCCGTGCGGCGAGCCGGCGCGGCGTCGCGATCCACACCGGCGTCGAGGTCACCGGCGTGAACGTCGCCGACGGCGCGGTGACGGGTGTCGAGACGAACCGCGGCACGATCCACGCCGGTGTCGTCGTCAACGCGACCGCCGGCTGGGCGACGACGATCGCCGCGATGGCCGGGGTCCGACTGCCGATCGTGACCCACCCGCTCCAGGCGATGGTCACCGAACCGCTGAAGCCGATCCTGAATCCGGTGCTGGTCTCCGCCACCCTCCACGTCTACGTGAACCAGACAGACCGAGGAGAGCTCGTCATCGGTTCGGAGATCGACCCGTACTCGTCGTACAGCCATCGCTCGACCCTGCCGTTCCTCGAGTCGACCGTCCGGCACGCGCTCGAACTGCTCCCGGCGGCCGCGAACGCGCGGGTCCTCCGCCAGTGGGCAGGGATCTGCGACATGACGCCGGACTTCGGGCCGATCATCGGGACCGTCCCGGAGGTCCGCGGCTTCGTCGTCGACGTCGGCTGGGGAACCTACGGGTTCAAGGCGGCTCCTGCGGCCGGTCGCCGTACGGCAGAGTTGATCGCCACGGGCCGAACGCCCGACGTCATCGCCCCGTTCACGATCGAACGCTTCGCCAACAATCAGCCCCTGGGCGAGAAGGCTGCCGCGGCCGTCTCGCACTGACCGCCCACGGAACCGGCCGCGCCGGCGAACCGCCCCGCCGCGACCCAGCGGCGCCGGCAAGAGGATGGAGGAGGAAGCCATGGACACGAAGCAGGCCAAGAGCCAGCTGGCCAAGGACGGCATCGACTACATCCTTGCCCAGTGGGTGGACATCCACGGCACGCCCCGCTGCAAGGGTGTCCCAGCGTCGGCGTTCGACCAGTTCGTCGGCGGCAGTGCCGGGTTCGCCGGTGCCGCGACCGTCGGCATGGGTCAGGGGCCGCACAGCCACGACATGATCGGCATGCCCGACCTCGACACGTACACCGTGGTGCCCTGGGAGACCGGCGTCGCCCGCTTTGCCTGCAATATCGAGGTCGACGCCCAGGCCTGGCCGTACTGTTCGCGGACCGTTCTGGCAGCGCAGATCGAGCGGCTGGCCGCCGCCGGCTACGAGCTCCGCGTCGGCATCGAGGCCGAGCACATGCTCGTCACGCGTGCCGCCGACGGTTCGATCGCGCCGTTCAATCCGTCCGGGTTCGACACGCTCGAGAAGCCCTGCTACGACTTCAAGGGCCTGTCCGGGAGCATGCACTACCTGCGCGAGCTGATCCGGAACATGGAGGCGCTCGGCTGGGAGCCCTACGCGTCGGACCACGAGGACGGCACCGCCCAGTTCGAACTCAACTGGAAGTACAGCGACGCAATGACGACCGCCGATCGCTACACGTTCTTCAAGATGATGACGAACCAGGTCGCGGCGAAGCACGGTGCGATCGCGACCCACATGCCGAAGCCGTTCGCCGGGCTCACCGGCAACGGCAGCCACATGCACATGTCGCTCTGGGACAGGAAGGGCAACAACGCCTTCCTGGACGATACCGACGTGCGCGGCCTCGGCCAGTCGAAGCTCGCCTACCAGTTCCTCGCGGGTCTCCTGGCCCATGCGCGCGCCCTCGCGGCGCTCCTTGCCCCAACGGTCAACTGCTACAAGCGCCTGTCGGTCGGCGAGTACCTGACCGGCAGCACATCGGGCTTCACCTGGACCCCGGCGTTCATCACCTACGGCGACAACAACCGGACCCAGATGTTCCGGACGCCGGATCCGGGCCGGTTCGAGTGCCGGGCCGTCTCCGGCGCCGTGAATCCGTACCTCGCCCTCGCCGGCCTGATCGCCGCGGGCATCGACGGCATCGAGCGCAACCTCGATCCGGGCGAGCCGTGGATCGGCACGAACATGTACGAGATGAGCCTCGACGAGATGAAGGCGAAGGGCATCAAGGTGATTCCGCAATCGCTCCAGGAATCGATCGATGAGTTCGATGCGGACCCGGTCGTCCAGTCGGCCCTCGGTGCGCCGCTGGCCGCGGAATTCAGCAAGATCAAGCGCCGCGAGTGGGTCCGGTATCACAATGCGGTCGGCGCCTGGGAAGTCGACCAGTACCTCACATTGTTCTAGAGGCAACGTCCCATCGCATGAGTTTCCCGTCCGACCTCGAGATCGCGCGCTCCGTCAGCCCGCGCCCCATCGCCGACGTTGCCCGCGACCTGGGCCTGCACGACGAGGAGGTCGAGCCGTACGGCCGAACGAAGGCGAAGGTGACGATCGCCGCGATCCGCCGCCTCGAGGGGGCGAATCCGCGCGGGAAGTACGTCGTCGTCACGGCAATCTCGCCGACGCCGCTGGGTGAAGGCAAGACGACGACGACGATCGGCCTCACGCAGGGGCTCAACCGGATCGGGAAGCGCGCCGCGGTCGCCATCCGCCAGCCGTCGCTGGGGCCGGTGTTCGGGATCAAGGGTGGCGCCGCCGGCGGCGGCTACAGCCAGGTGATCCCGATGGAGGACTTCAACCTCCACCTGACCGGCGACGTCCACGCGATCGGGGCGGCCCACAATCTTGCCGCTGCGTTCCTCGACAACCACCTCCACCACAAGAACCGTCTCGGGATCGATCCGCAGACGATCCTCTGGCCGCGGGTCGTGGACATCAGCGACCGGGCGATCCGGCGCGTCGTCATCGGGCTCGGTGGGCGCGAGAACGGCGTGCCGCGCGAGACGGAGTTCGTCATCACGGTGGCGTCGGAGGTCATGGCCGTCCTTGCCCTCGCCTCCGACCTCGCCGATCTCCGGGTGCGCCTGGGCCGGATCGTCATGGCGACGACGGTCGATGGCCGACCGGTTACCGCGGACGATCTCAAGGTCGCCGGCGCGATGACCGCGCTCCTCACCGACGCCATCAAGCCGAACCTCCTCCAGACGCTCGAGGGCGGCCCGGCGTTCGTCCACTGCGGGCCGTTCGCGAACATCGCTCACGGCAACAACTCCGTGCTCGCGGACCGGCTGGCGCTGGCCACGAACGACATCGTCTGCACCGAGGCCGGGTTCGGGGCCGACATGGGCGCCGAGAAGTTCTTCGACATCAAGTGCCGCGCGTCCGGGCTGCGGCCCGATGCCGCGGTCGTCGTGGCCACGATCCGTGCGCTGAAGATGCACGGCGGGGTCGGGAAGATCGTCGCCGGCAAGCCACTCGATGCGGCGCTGCTCGAAGAGAACGTCGCGGCTGTCCGCGCGGGTGCCGCCAACCTCGCCAAGCAGATCGAGAACGTCACGGTCTTCGGCGTGCCGGTGGTCGTGGCGATCAACTCGTTCCCGACCGACACCCCCGCCGAAGTGGAGGCGATCCGCGAGGTCTCGCTCGCCGCGGGAGCGCGTGACGCGGTCCTGGCCCGCCACTTTACCGACGGCGGGGCGGGAGCCGAGGACCTGGCGCGGGCCGTCTGGGCGGCCGCGGAAGAGGGCGCTCCGAACTTCCAGCTCCTCTACCCGGACGACGCGCCGCTGGTCGACAAGATCGAAGCGGTCGCGACGAAGATCTACGGCGCCGACGGCGTCGACCTCTCGCCGGCCGCGGCGAAGGCGCTCAAGCTGTACGAGGAGATGGGCTTCGGGCACCTGCCGGTGTGCATGGCGAAGACCCAGTATTCGCTCAGCCACGACGCGTCGCTCAAGGGCCGGCCCACCGGCTTTCGCCTGCCGATCCGCGAGGTGCGCCTGTCGGCCGGCGCCGGCTTCGTGACCCCACTTGTGGGCGAGATGCGCACGATGCCGGGCCTGCCGTCCGTCCCGGGCGGCGAGAACATCGATGTCGATGCGGACGGGAACATCGTCGGGCTGTTCTGACCGCCAGAGCCGTGAATCCAGCTGGACCGGATCCACAGCAGAGTCCGGTAGAGTCCGCGGCATGAGGTCGTTGCGGATCGAGACCGTCCCCCGGAAGGCGTGGTTCGTCGTCGGCGTCGTTGCCCTGGTCGGCGTCCTTGTGATCGTGTCGAACAGGACGGTCCTGGTGAATTCCGTTCCCAAGATGGACTCGTACCGCGTGCTCAGCGATCGCACCATCGTGGTGACGGTCGCCGTCACCCCTCGGAGCTGGACGCGAGTCACCGATGTGGCGGAGACACCCACCGAGGTGCGAGTCAAGATCGAGAGTCTCGACTGGCCCATCCCGCTTCCCGGGACCGCTGAACTCACCTCGTGGAGCTGAGCGTCTCGTTGGCCGATGGGGTCGGGGCCCGGGTTGTTCGCGATGCCGACGGACAGCCCATCCCGGTGCGGTAGCTCGGCGCTAGGCGCTCGTCGCGAGGACCATGCAGAACGCGACGACGAGGCCGAGGGCGATGCCGAGCGCGCCAGCACCCCAGGCCATCGGGTCGAGCGGGCCGAGCGCCTCCGAACCATGGGCGTGGCCGTGGTCGTCGTGGCCGTGTTCGGCGCCGTGATCGTCGGTCGCGCCGTGTGGGCCGACGGAGTGCTCATCGTGGGCGGCGGGGCCTGCCTGGGCGTCGCTCATCGCGGTCGGGGTACCTCCGGGCCGCATCCTACACTGCGGGCGATGTCGGCCACCGCGTCGTTCGCATGACCCCGCTCTGATGACCCTCAACCGGGACGCCCGACTCCTGTTCGCGACCCGGAGCGTGCGGATGGCAGGATACGGCGGGCTGTCGGTCGTACTCGTCCTGTACCTCGCCGCGCTCGGGTTCGATGGGCCGACGATCGGCATCCTGCTCACCCTGACGCTCCTCGGCGACACCGCACTGAGCCTGTGGCTGACGACGCATGCCGACCGGATCGGGCGGCGTCGGGTGCTCCTCGTGGGCGCCCTGCTGATGAGCGCGGCCGGGCTCGTGTTCGCCGGCACGGACGTCGTCGCGCTGCTCCTCGTGGCGGCGACGATCGGGGTGATCAGCCCGTCGGGCAACGAGGTCGGGCCGTTCCTCGCGGTCGAGCAGGCGGCGCTCAGCCAGGCGGTCCCCGACGATCGACGGACGAGCGTCTTCGCCTGGTACAACTTCGCCGGTTCGGTGGCGACCGCGTTCGGGGCGCTCGGCGCGGGCCTGGCCGTCGGTGCGCTGCTGGCCGCGCGCATGAGCAATATCGATGCCTACCGTGTCGTCCTCGTCGGTTATGCGGTCGTGGGGCTGGCGATCGCGCTCCTCGTGCGCGGTATCGGGTTCGGGATCGAGGCACCACGACCCACGGACGCGACGATCGTCGGTCGGCTCGGCCTCCATCGATCGCGCGGCACGGTCTTCCGGCTGTCGGCGTTGTTCTCGCTCGATGCCTTCGCCGGCGGCATGGTCATGCAGAGCCTGCTGGCGTTCTGGTTCCACACGACGTACGGCGTGCCGGAGGCAACGCTCGGCGCCATCTTCTTCGCGGCGAACCTGCTGGCGGCCGGCTCGGCGCTGGCGGCGGGCCGGATCGCCGCCCGGATCGGCCTGGTCAACACGATGGTGTTCACCCACCTGCCGTCGAACGTGCTGCTCATCCTCGTGCCGCTCATGCCGACGGTCGAACTGGCGATCGCGGTCCTGCTGCTCCGCTTCAGCATCAGCCAGATGGACGTGCCGACGCGACAGAGCTACACGATGTCGGTGGTCGACCCGGACGAACGCTCCGCGGCGGCCGGCGTGACCGGCATCGCCCGTACCACGGGCGCTGCGATCAGCCCGAACCTCGCGGCGCCCCTGTACGCCGTTCCGGGGCTGGCGTTCCTGCCGTTCGTGATCGCGGGAGGCCTGAAGATCGCCTACGACCTCGCGCTGTGGCGCGCGTTCCGCTCGCGGGGTGGCCCGCAGGCATGACGACGGCCAGGCTCCGTCGGCGCCCGTCCCACCCGCCAATCGACACGCTCATCGTCCCCATGATTACCGTGAGCGTAGGGATCCACATAGGGCCCGACCCCCCGCCCCTTATCGGCGAAGCGAGGGCCTGGCATGCATGGGAGCGATCGCGAGGGTCACAAGAGCCTGGTGATCGACCCTTACGCGCCGTGCTGTGCGTGCGGCAGCGATGGGAGCGATACCGAAGTCGCCAGGGCCGCAGCTGGGCGGCGCAGGCCGAGTTGGTCGGTGGGGCCGTGGCCCCGGCTATGTCGAGCTTGGCGCTCCACGTCCGCGGCGCGGGCGAATCACGCGGAACCACAGGAATGCCAGCACCAGCACGAGGAGCACCGCCAGCACCGCGTACTCGAAGCGCTTCAGGACGTCTCCGATCTGTTCCCAGTTCGCGCCGAGCTCGCTGCCCACGAACACGAGCAGCAGCGTCCACGGTAGTGATCCGAGGAACGTGAACACCGTGAACGGGATGAGCGGCATCCGGCCGATCCCCGCCGTGAACGAGACGAGCGAACGGACCACCGGGATCATCCGCCCGAAGAAGCTCGCGGCGATGCCGTAGCGGGCGAAGAACGCCTCGGTCCGATCGAGATCGGACGGGCTGATCGCGAGGTAGCGCCCCCAGCGCTCGAGGATCGGGCGGCCGCCCCAGGCCCCGATCGCATACGCGACCAGGGCACCCACCGTTGCCCCGATCGTGCCCGCGATGACGGTCCGCCAGAGCGACCACGGCTCGCCCGTCAGCGGTTCGATCGCCGTCCCTTCGCCGACGAGGAATCCGGCGAACGGAAGGACGAGTTCGGACGGGATCGGGACGATCACGCTCTCGATGGCGACCCACAGCGCGACGCCCACGTACCCGACGGCCTCGTAGACCTGGGTGACGAGTTGGCGCACGGGGCCGTCGAGGAAGTCGAACACGGCGGGCAGCATAGCCGACTATCCTCCGTGCGTGACCCAGTCGATCGTCACCGATCCGATCGTCCTGACCGGGGCCGACCTGTCGATCGCCGACGTCGAGTCGGTTGCCCGCGGCGGCGCAACGGCCGTCCTCGACGAGCATGCCCGCGCCCGGATGCAGGAGGCGCGCGACGTCATCGAGACGCTCGTCGCCGAGGGTGCCGTGGTCTACGGCGTGACGACCGGGTTCGGGGACCTCGCGTCGACGTTCATCCCGCCCGAGGACACGCGGCGGCTCCAGGAGAACCTGCTGATGAGCCACGCCGCGGGCGTGGGCCCGGCGTTCCCTCGCGAGGTCGTTCGCGCGATGCTGCTCCTGCGCGCAAACACGCTGGCGCTCGGCCACTCGGGCTGCCGGCCGCTGCTCGTGGACCGGCTCTGCGCGTTCCTCCAGCACGGGATCCACCCGGTCGTGCCGGAGCAGGGGAGCGTCGGCGCGTCCGGCGACCTTGCGCCGCTCGCACACCTCGCGCTGCCGATCATCGGGCGCGGCGAGGTGGAGGTGGACGGCCGCGTGATGCCGGCGCGGGAGGCGCTGGCTGCCGCCGGGCTGGAGCCGCTCATCCTCGAGGCGAAGGAAGGGCTGGCGCTGCTCAACGGGACGCAGATGATGAGCGCCCTCGGGGCGCTGCTGGCCGCGGACGCAGAGCGGCTCATCCGGACGGCGAGCGTCGTCGCGGCGATGAGCGTGGAGGCGCTGCTCGGGACGGACGTGGCATTCGCTGCCGCCTATCAACTGGCCCGGCCCCATCCGGGTCAGGTCGCGGTCGCCGCGGAGCTGCGCCACGTCCTGCGCGGTTCGTCGATCCAGGAGTCGCACCACGGACACGCCCACAAGGTCCAGGATCCGTACTCGCTGCGCTGCGTTCCGCAGGTCCACGGAGCCGTCCGGGACGCACTCGGCTACCTCAGGGGCGTCCTCGACATCGAGCTGAACTCCGCGACGGACAACCCGCTCGTGTTCCCGGGCGGTGGCGTCGCCGAGGCGGACACCGTGGCCACCGGTGGCGGTCGGGTCATCAGCGGTGGCAACTTCCACGGTGAGCCGATCGCCCTTGCGCTCGACTTCGCGAAGCTCGCCCTGGCCGAACTCGGGTCGATGAGCGAACGGCGGACCGCACTGCTCGTCGATCCCCGCCTGAACGGGGGCCTCCCCCCGTTCCTCTCGACCGGCTCCGGCGTCGAGTCGGGGATGATGATCTACCAGTACACGGCCGCGGCTCTCGCCTCCGAGAACAAGGTGCTGGCCCACCCGGCCTCGGCCGATTCCATCCCAACGAGCGCGAACCAGGAAGATCACGTCTCGATGGGCTCGATCTCTGCCCGTCACGCTCGCGTCGTCCTCGGACATGTCGAGCAGATCCTGGGAATCGAGCTGTTGTGCGCCGCCCAGGCGCTCGAACTCCGGCTCGCGACACCGGAGTACGCGGGCGCGACCCCGGGCGCCGGCGTCGCCGAGGCGCTCGCGCGAACGCGCGCACGCGTCGCTCACCTGGACGCGGACCGGCCACCCGGACCCGATCTGGCCGCTGCCGCGGACCTCGTTCGAACCGGAGCCCTCGCCGATCTTGCGATCGGGCGAGGCTGACCCCGGAACCGGCTTCGATGGCGATCGAGATTGTCGACATCACCGATGCTGCCGGCTTTGCGCTGATCCCTCCGTGCGCGGATCCGGGTTTCGATCATCGCTCGTGCGATTACTGGGAGGACGGCGACCGCGGATCGAAGGCCGCGCGTCTCTCGTGGATCGACGGTTCGCCTCCGCCACGGCCGCCGCGCCGTGTCAACCCGTTCGGCGACGAGGACGACGCGCCGGCACCCAACCCGTTCGCGCCGGCCGCGCGCAGCGGGTCGCCGCTCAACCCGTTCGCCGCCGACGGCGACGACGACCCCGCCGACAACCCGTTCGCGCCGCGCCGGCCGACCCGTCCCCGTGTCGCCGCCGATGCCCCGCGCAAGATCCACCTGCTCGGCCGCGGCCTGGGCATCTTCGGCTCCTACGCCAAGGTGCTCCTGGTCGACCACGAGGCCGCCGCCTACTGCCAGTTCGGCCCCCTTTCCGCGTATCCGCGGGCCCAACGGCTCCGCGACCTCTATCCACAGCTCCCGGACGCGCCACTCCCGGCGGTCATCACCTGCATCGCGACGACGGCCGCAGCCCGCCGAACCGGCCACGCCCGCGCTCTCGTCGCCGCCGTCTGCGAGGACTTGGCTGGTCGAGGATTCTCCGCGATCGAGGCCTACCCGGATCGGACCGCCGACCCCGATGCCACGAGCGCCCCGGCCCCGGAGTTCTGGATCTCCGTCGGGTTCACGCTGGCCGTCGACGACGATCGATGGCCGGTCATGCGACGCGAGTTGTGAGCCGCCGCCGGCTCCTCTTCGCGCTCGCGGTCGTCTTCACGATCGGCGCCTGCGCGCCGAGCCCGCCGTCTTCGCCGTCCGTGTCGCCCGCGACCCCGGCGCCGAGCGCGCCATTGTCAACCGGGCCCCCCGTTCCCACCGATGAGCCCACGCCGCCGGTGACCCTCGTCCCGGTGGACCGGGCGCTGCTCGATGTCCTCCCGGCAACGGTCGCGGGTCTCACCGTCGAACCCTCACCCGAGGGCGAAGCCGATGCCGCGTCCGACCCTGGTCTCGCGGCCCTCGCCGACGCGTTCGCCGCGGCGATCGCCGTCGATCCGCAATCGGGCGACTTCGTCTTTGCCGCCGTCGTCGCCGTTCGGACCGGCATCCTCGCCGATGACGTGTTCCGCGACTGGCGTGACTCGTACGACGAGGGAGCCTGTTCCCAGGCCGGTGGAGTGACCGGACATGCCGAGGCAGAGATCGGCGGCCGGACGATCTTCATCGGCTCGTGCGAAGGCGGGCTGCACACCTATCACGCGTGGCTCGCGGACCGGGACCTCCTGGTTTCCGCATCGTCGATCGGCGCTGGACGCCTCGGGGAGCGCCTCATGGAAGGCCTACGATGACGACCGACCGATGAGCCTACGAACCGACGACCGATGACCGAGCCGACCGCCGCCCTGCCCGGCGCCCGCCCCGTCCGCGCTCCGCGTGGCACGGAGATCAGCTGCCGCGGCTGGCAGCAGGAGGCGGTCCTCCGGATGCTCATGAACAACCTCGATCCGGAGGTTGCCGAGAACCCGGACGCGCTCGTCGTCTACGGCGGGACCGGCCGGGCGGCACGGAGCTGGGCCGCCTTCGACGCGATCGTCCGCGAGCTGCGTCGGCTCGCCGACGACGAGACGCTCCTGATCCAGAGCGGCAAGCCCGTCGGCGTCCTGCGCACGAATGAATGGGCGCCGCGCGTGCTCATCGCCAACTCCAACCTCGTCGGGAAATGGGCGAACTGGGACGACTTCCGCGCCCTCGAGGCGAAGGGTCTGACGATGTACGGCCAGATGACCGCCGGGTCGTGGATCTACATCGGGACCCAGGGCATCCTCCAGGGCACGTACGAGACGTTTGCCGAGGCGGCCCGTCAGCACTTCGGCGGCACGCTGCGCGGGACGGTGACGCTCACCGCGGGCCTCGGCGGGATGGGTGGCGCGCAGCCGCTGGCGGTCACGATGAACGATGGCGTCTGCCTGGCGATCGAGGTCGACGAGGCGCGGACACGGCGCCGTCTCGAGATCGGGTACGTCGACGCGCTCACGCACGATCCCGCGGATGCGCTCGCCCAGGCACGGGCGTGGGCGGCCGAGGGCGAAGGGAAGTCCATCGCACTCGTCGGGAACGCGGCCGAGATCGAGCCGGCGTGGGCGAAGGCAGGCGAGCGGTTCGACCTCGTCACCGACCAGACCTCCGCGCACGATGCGCTCGTCGGCTACGTGCCCGCGGAGATCTCTCTCGCCGACGCCGGCGAACTCCGCCGCGCCCAGCCGGACGAGTACGTGCGGCGCGCGCGGCGCTCGATGGCCGACCACGTCCGGGCGATGCTCGCATTCCAGGCCGCCGGGGCGGTCGTCTTCGACTACGGCAACAACCTCCGGGCCCAGGCCGCCGAGGAGGGTGTCGAGGATGCGTTCGCCTACCCGGGCTTCGTGCCGGCGTTCATCCGGCCGCAGTTCTGCGAGGGGCGTGGGCCCTTCCGTTGGGTGGCCCTGAGCGGCGATCCCGCCGACATCCGCCGAACGGACCGCGCGATCCTCGAGCTGTTTCCCGACGACGCGGGGCTTCGGCGGTGGATCGAGATGGCGCAGGCAAAGGTGCCGTTCCAGGGCCTCCCGGCGCGGATCTGCTGGCTCGGCTACGGGGAGCGGGCGAAGGCCGGCGCGGCGTTCAATGAGCTGGTTCGAACGCGCCAGGTCGCGGCGCCCATCGTCATCGGGCGAGATCACCTCGATTCGGGCTCGGTCGCGTCCCCGAACCGCGAGACGGAGGCGATGGCCGATGGCTCGGACGCGATCGCCGACTGGCCGCTCCTCAACGCGCTCGTGAATACTGCCGCCGGCGCGACCTGGGTGAGCATCCACCACGGCGGCGGAACGGGGATCGGCTACTCGCAGCATGCGGGCATGGTCGTCGTCGCGGACGGGACTGAGCTGGCGGCGCGAAAACTGGAGCGGGTTCTCACGACGGACCCGGCGATGGGCGTGCTGCGTCACGTCGACGCGGGCTACGAACGTGCGACCGAGGTAGCCGTCGAGCGCGGCGTCCACGTGCCGATGCGCGACCGATGAGCCGGGGATCGTCACCCGTGACCCATCACCTCGCGCAGCTCAACGTCGGTCGCCTGCGTCGACCGCTCGACCACATCGAGACGGCCGAGTTCGTCGAGGCCCTCGGTCCGATCAACGCGCTTGCCGAGGCCGCATCTGGGTTCGTCTGGCGGTTGACCGGCGATGACGGTCGGTCATCGAGCTACGTCGGGATCCCAGGAGTCGACGACCCACTATTGGTCATCAACTACTCGATCTGGACCGACCTCGAGTCACTCCGCGCGTTCGTCTACAAGACCGGTCACACGCCATACCTGCGTCGCCGGCTGGAGTGGTTCGAGCGATCCGAGCAGGTGACGACGGTCTGCTGGTGGGTCCCCACGGGGACGATCCCCGATGTGGCCGACGCCTATCGACGTCTGCAGCTTCTCCGAAGTGCAGGCCCCTCCGTCGAGGGCTGGCCGCTCAACCGACCCGAGGCGCCTCCGGGACTCGGATAGGCCCGAGGATCAGCTCGAAGTCAGCCGCCCCGGCGTTCCTCGCCGGGGCGGTCCGCGGTTGCCACTCGGCGCCCGCAGCACCCCGCTGAGGATGGCTGCCCGAGGACAACCGGGCCGGCGCCGCGGCCCCATCGACGATCGCTCGACGTGGCACGATTGCGGGGATGTCCTTCCTCGTCGAAACCGTCCCCAATTTCTCCGAGGGGCGGCGCCTCGATGTCGTCGATCGGCTGGCTGCTGCGGTCACATCCACCCCCGGCGCACATCTCCTGGATCGAACGAGCGACGCAAGTCACAACCGGAGCGTACTGACGATCGCCGGGGAGTCCGACGCGGTGGCGGACGCGCTCGAAGCGGCCGTTGCGATCGCGGTCCGCGACATCGACATGAACGACCACTCGGGTGAACACCCCCGGATCGGGGCGGTCGACGTCGTGCCCTTCGTCCCCCTCGGTGACACAACCATGGAGCAGTGCGTCGGGCTGGCCGAATCGTTCGGCAGGCGCATGTCCGAGCGTTTTGACGTACCCGTCTTCCTCTACGCGGAGGCCGCCCGCCGGGCGGACCGGGTCAAGCTGGCCGACGTCAGGCGTGGGCAGTACGAGGGACTCAAGGTCGAGATCGAGCAACGCGGACGAGAACCCGATTTCGGGGCAGCGCGGATGCACCCGTCGGCCGGTGCAATGGCCGTGGGCGCCCGCCCGTTTCTCATCGCCTACAACATCAACCTGGCCTCGGCCGACCGGGACCTCGCGGTCCGCATCGCCCGTCGCATCCGGGAGTCGGGTGGCGGGCTGCCGAAGGTGCAGGCCAACGGGTTCTTCATCGAGGAACTCGGCTGCGCGCAGGTGTCGATGAACGTCCTCGACTTCACCGTCACTCCGCTCTGGCTCATCTGGGAGACCGTCCGTGCCGTGGCCGCCGAGGACGGCATCGATCTCGTCGAGTCCGAGCTCATCGGGCTCGCTCCGAAGGCGAGCTTCCTCGCGGTGGCCGACCGCGCCGGGGCGGACCCGGATGCATCTGTCGAAGAGCGCCTCGCGGCCGCCGCCGCCTTCCTCCGACTGCGTGACTTCTCGCCGCTTCAGGCGCTCGAGCTGCGGCTCGAGGCCGCACGCTCGAACGTGGGGCGGTGACGCTCCGGGTGATCCCGGGCGGTCGCGATGCCGGGCCGGCGTCCGGCCTGCTCGTTCACGGTGCAGCCGAGATCGTGACGATGGCCGGCGGCCTGAGGCGGGGCGCATCCCAGGCGGACCCGGCCGTCAACGGATCTGCCGACGCGGGTTCGCCGGACGGCGACCCCGTGGTGGCGGCATGGGAGGGTCGGATCGTCGGGGTCGGGCCGCGAGCCGAAGTCGAGGCGCAACTCGAGGCCGACGGCCTGCCGCTGGCTCGATTCGCCCGGTTGGACGCTCGCGGCGGCACCGTGACGCCCGGGCTCATCGACCCGCACACGCACCTCCTGTTCGGTGGCTCCCGTGCTGGAGAGCTGATCCTCCGCCAGCAGGGCGCCGGCTATCTCGACATCCTCGAGGCGGGAGGGGGCATCCTTTCGACGGTAGCCGCAACGCGCGCCGCCTCTGACGAGGACCTTGCGGCCCACGGCCGCCGCTGGCTGGACGAGATGCTCGACCACGGAGTGACCACGGTCGAGGCAAAGTCCGGGTACGGACTCGACCTGCCGACCGAGCTCCGGCAGCTGGAGATCGCGCATGAGCTCGGCGTCGAGGGACCCATCGATGTCGTTCCGACCTGGCTGGGGGCGCACGCCGTGCCGCCCGAGTTTCGCTCGCGACCCGATGGGACCGAGGCGTACGTGCGACACGTCATCGAGGAGCAGCTCCCCGGGGTCGCGGCCCAGGGTCGCGCTCGCTTCGCGGACGTGTTCTGCGAGCAGGGCGTGTTCAGCGCGGAACAGTCCCGCCGCGTTCTTGAGGCAGCCCGCCCGCTCGGCCTGGAGCCGCGGCTGCATGCCGATGAGCTGGCACCCAGTGGTGGCGCGGAGCTGGCTGCGGAGCTGGGCGCCGCCTCGGCCGATCACCTCGCGTCGCCATCGGAGGCGGGAATTCAGGCCCTGGCAGCGGCCGCCACGGGCGACCACCCCGTGGTCGCGACGCTGCTGCCGACCACGACGTGGTTTCTCATGCACGACCACCATGCCCCGGCCCGCACGCTGATCGAACGCGGCATCCCGGTCGCCCTCGGATCCGACTTCAACCCGGGGACGTCGCCCACGGCCAGCCTGCCGCTGGTCATGACCGTGGCCTGCCTCTCGCTCCGCATGTCGCCGTCGGAGGTGCTCGCGGCCGTGACCATCAATGCCGCCCATGCCCTTCGCCTCGGCGACGAGGTCGGCTCGATCGAGCCCGGCAAGTTGGCCGACCTGGTGGTCTGGCGCGTCCCCGACCATCGGGAGATCCCCTACTGGCCGGCCGCGAACCTGGTGCGGACCGTCATCAAGCGCGGGGTCGTCGTGCTCGATCGGCCCTAGCGGCAGGGCTACGCCCGAACGACCTCAGACCTTGCCGCGCGACTCCAGCAGCACGGCGGTGGTCTCCGCCGGCAGGCTCGAGATCGTGATCGACAGCTTCTGCTGCGGCGTCGGTTCGCTGCCCATCTCGTGGAAGAACCGGGCAACGGCGCTTGCGCAATCGGCCTCATCCTCGCAGACCGGCATCGCGATGACCAGGCGCGGATCCAGCTGAGCGACCAGCTCGGCCGCTCGGGTGGGTGGGAGTGCCCCGCCGATCGGCACGCAGGCGACATCGACATGTCCGATGTCGGCGAGCTTTTCCTCGGTCAGGAGATGGCCAACGTCTCCGAGATGGATCGTGTGCAGCCCGTCGAGTTCGATCACGAATGCGGTCTGCCGTCCGGCGGTCGCGCCGCGAACGTCGTCCCGGTAGGTCCGGACGCCGGTTACCAGGACGTCCTTCACCTCGTACTCACCGGGGCCATCGAGGACGAATGCCGCCTCGAGCGAGGATGGGATCACGGTTCCGCCGTCGCGCGACCTGCGGCCCTTGGCGCGGGGCAGGGGGTTGTCGTCCGGGTGGCTGAACGTTGCGATGTCCGCGGTGATCCCGCGTCCCGTGGGTCCCACGACCGCCGGATAGGCATCGGCCACGACGACGGCATCCCTGCCGCGGAGCCGGATGCACGTCCGGCCGTACCAGGTCACTTCCATGATCGGGATTCTGACACAGCGGACTGCACGGCGCCGACACGCGGCGAGCGACGGCGGCCACCCGATCCGCAGAAAAGGAGGACCGGAGGCGCCTGCCCAATTGGCGCCCCCGGTCGGAGGGAGGGAGGATGGAACCCGAGGGTTCGTCCACCCCTCACGCTACTCGCGCCACGTTGACGTCCAAGGCGGCAACCGATTAAGAAAGCGACATCCGACGTGACCGATCGACAAGTTGCCGCCGCCGCGCGCCGCCCGATGCGACAATCCGCCGATGCATCGACCCAGGCACCGACTGACAGGGATCTCACTCCGCCCCGCTCGCGTCCTTGCGTTGCTGGTGGCGTTCTCGCTCGCTGCGATCGCCTGCGATCCGTCCACCGGCACACCCGCCCCGGCCTCGCCCACGGCCCGCCTGGCCTCCCCGACAGGGACCGCCGCACCGCCGACCGATAGCCCGGAGGCCGTCTACCGCCGGATCGAGGAGCAGGTCTCGGCGATCCGCGGTCTGGCCCCCACCAAGGCCGTCACTCCCCAATTCGTGACCAAGGCCGAACTCGGCACCGTTCTCGCCCGGATCCTCGAGGAGGACACGCCGCCCGAGGAGCTGCGGAAGGCGGAACTCCTCTACCGAACGCTCGGGCTCATGACCGGTGAGCCCACTCTCGAAGAGCTGTTCCTCGACCTCCTCCAGAGCCAGGTCGCCGGTCTGTACGACGCGCGGACCGAGGCCCTCTACGTCCTGTCGAAGTCCGGCGGGGTCGGACCCGTCGAGCAGGTGTTCTTTGCCCACGAGTTCCAGCACGCGCTCCAGGATCAGCACTTCGATCTCGAGGCGCTCCAGGACCTGCCGCTCGATCAGGGCGACCGAATCCTGGCGCAACAGGCCCTGGTCGAAGGCGATGCCTACGCGCTCATGGCGCAGTGGCTGTTCGCCCACCTGGGCGCCGCGGGGATCGGCGCGCTCCTCGAGGCCTCGAACGACCCCGAGGCGAAGGCGGCGCTGGACGCCATCCCCGAGATCGTCCAGGCCCAGATCCTGTTTCCGGCCACGCAGGGGACCGTGTTCGTCCAGGGCCTGCAGCTCGCCGGCGGGTGGGCTGCCGTGGACGCCGCCTTTGCGGATCCTCCACGCTCCACCGAGCAGATCCTCCACCCGGAGAAATACGCGGCGCGCGAGGCCCCGATCGAGGTCTCCGTCCCCACCGACCCGGCGGGTGCGATGGGTGACGGCTGGACAGAGGTCCTGCGCGACACCCTGGGCGAGCATCAGCTCGAGATCTGGCTGGATGCGCCGGCTGCGGGTGGGCCCGGACCCGCCAGCGCGGCCGCCGCAGCCGTCGGCTGGGGCGGAGATCGGCTGATCCTCTTCGAGAGCTCGACGGCGGCCGCGGCCGCGATCGTGACCGAGTGGGACAGCCCGGAGGACGCGCTCGAGTTTGCCGAGGCGGCCCAGGTAGCACTCGACGCTCGCGGCCTGATCGGTGGCGTCGTCCGGCAGTCCGGGTCGAGGACCGTGACCGTGCTGATCGCCACCACCGACGACGCGGCGACCCGACTCGACCTCGTGTTCGGGAGCACCGGCGTCTGAGGGCTCCCGCCCGCAATCGCTTACATCGAGTCGGGCGCGGAGATTCCCAGCAGGCCGAGCGCATTGGCGAGCGTGATCCGGGTGGCTTCGGCAAGCGCCAGCCGAGCCCTCGATCGATCCGGCGCGTCGGGATCGACGACCTTGGCATCCCGGTAGAACGCGTGAAACACCGTCGCGAGTTCCGTGGCGTAGGCGGTGATTCCGTGCGTTTCCTCGGCCGAGGCGGCGTCTTCGACAACCTCCGGAAGGCGGATCACGGCGCGCGCAAGGGCAGCCTCCGGCGCGCCGCCGAGTGCTCCCCGGACGGTGCCCGCCGGCTCCAGCCCGACGGTGGTCGCCTTGCGCAGGATCGATGCGATCCGCGCGTGGGCGTACTGCACGTAATACACGGGGTTGTCGTTCGACTGGCGCTTGGCCAACTCGATGTCGAAGTCAATGGCGCTGGTCGGTGCCCGTGACGCGAAGAACCAGCGGGCGGCGTCCACGCCCACTTCGGCAAGCAGCTCGTCGAGCGTGATGAAGGTCCCGGCCCGCTTCGACATGCCGACCTCGACCCCGTCTCGGATGAAGCGAACCCAGGAGTAGAGCAGCATCTCGACCGCATCGGCGTCGTAGCCCATCGCCGTGGCTGCGTTCCGCACCCGCGCCACCGTCCCGTGGTGGTCGGCGCCCCAGATGTAGATGAGGTGGTCGAAGCCGCGTGACAGCTTTTCCTCGACGTACCCGATGTCCGCGGCGAAGTAGGTCGGGGCGCCGTTGGCCCGGATCACCACGCGGTCCTTGTCATCCCCAAAGGTGGTCGAGCGGAACCACATTGCGCCGTCGTGCTCATAGAGGTGACCGGCTGCCCGCAACTTGTCGGCGGCCCGCTGGACCCAGCCGTGCTCGTGGAGCGACGCCTCGGTCGTCCAGACGTCAAAGCGAACGCCGAGGCGGGCCAGACTCGCCTCGATCCCTGCGCGGACGCGGCCGGCCGCCCAGTGGCCGGCGATCGCGGGGCCGGCGATCGCGGGGCCGGCGATCGCGGGGCCGGCGATCGCGGGGCCGCCGTCCTCGGGGCTCGCCGATGCGGCCGCCGCAGACGCGGCCGCCGCCGCCGATGCGGCCATCCACACGTCGTCGGGGAGCTCGGCCGCCAACGTCACGACGTAGTCGCCGTGATAGCCGTCGTCCGGGACGGCCTCGCCGCGACGCAGCGCCAGGACGCTGGCCCCGAGCTTGTCGATCTGGGCGCCCGAATCGTTGAAGTAATACTCGCGCGTAACGTCCTGGCCGCCGGCCTCGAGGACGCGGCACAGCAGGTCGCCGACGAACGCCCCGCGGGCGTTGCCGATCGTGAGCGGCCCAGTGGGATTCGCCGACACGAACTCCACGTTGACGCGTCGCGCGCGGACAGGCCGGACCCGACCCCAACCGGCCGGATCCGCCAGGATCGCATCGATCGTCCGTTCCAGGACCGAGTCCGCCAGTCTCATGTTGAGGAAGCCCGGCGGCGCCACGTCGATCGACGCGAGCAGTGGGTCGGCGGAGCCGCGCAGCGCTGCGGCCACCGCTCCGGCGATCTCGAGTGGCGATCGTCGCAAGGGTCGGGCCAGCTTCATCGCCACGTTGGTCGCGATGTCGCCGTGCTCCTGGTTCGCCGGACGTTCCACCTCGACCGTCGGTGTGGCGCCGTCTGGTGAAGGCAGATCGCCGGCGGCGATGGCCACGGCCAGCGCCCGCTCGACTGCCAGGCGGACCTCCGTTCGGACAGGTGGTGCGGCCTGCGTCGACGGCCGTGCGCGCGGGGCGTCAGTCAACTTGATGGACCCCTATGGAGTTGGGGCGTTCGGGCGGACATGCCGGAGCGGGCCCCGAATGGTACCGGACGGATCGGGTACCAGGACCGTGGTGCTGGCATGCACCGGAATCGGCTCGCTCTGCCGGTGCCATGGGGTGCAGAACGCTGGGATTGGGGCCAGTTGTGCGTAGAGCGGACCAGTACCTTTGCCGTCCCGCCGGGCGTACCATCCGGCGACTCGCGTCGGGGGGACCGTGTTCAGCGGCTCCGGCGAGTACAGGGGACTGGCGCCACATTCGGCGCTCGTGGACTCATCCAGGCGGTGCCGGCTTCGGCACCAATCCGACAGGAGTCGGAGGTCCGCCAGGGACCTTCCTCCTGTCACGACAAGGGAACGTCGGTTTATCGACACTCCGGTAACGGGGAACGGGAGGGCTACTCCAATGGTGTCTCGGGGAGCGTGGTGGTCAGTGAGCGCTCGAACCAAGCGGGGCCTCGTGCTCTTCTGGTCGGCGCTCTTTGTGTTTTCAATTCTGCTTCAGTACGCGACATTCGCCGCACCGGCGGGCGTCACGGCGATCAGCAATACGACGCCATTCCAGCTCGACGGCAATGCCACCGACGATGGTGTCGGCGACGACTGGGCCAACGTCTTTAACAACACCGACGGCGCCAACCTGTCGACGTTCATCACCGACGGGTTCAATGCCGGCGACGACATCTTCACCGGCGGCAACTCGAAGGACATCGACAACTCTTCAAGCTGGCTGTGGAAGTATGGCTCCGTCCAGGACAAGGACGACATCGAGAACGCGTTCGCGGCCCAGTACACCGTCGGCAGCGACAGCGTCGTCACGTTCGGTCTCGACCGCTACCAGACGAGCGGCGATGCGTCCGCCGGCTTCTGGTTCTTCCAGAACCCGATCTCGGCGCCTGGTCCCGGCACACCTCCGGGTTCGTCATTCAGCGCAGCCCACACCAATGGTGACATTCTCGTCGTCCTCAACTTCACGAACGGCGGCGCCGTCGCAACGGCGGAGGTGTTCGAGTGGCAGAGCGGCCTCGTCTCGATCGACAGCGGGGTGAAGTGCGGGCCTGGCAACACCGACAACGTCTGTGCGATCTCGAACGAGGTCGAGGTCGACTCGCCGTGGCCCTACACGCCCAAGGCCGGGACGGCCAACAAGTTCCCCGCCAATGCGCTGCTCGAGGGCGGCATCAACCTGACGGCGCTGGGCTTCGGCGGGGAGTGCTTCTCCAGCTTCCTCGCGGAGACGCGATCCTCGCAGGAAACAGAGGCGACGCTGTCGGACTTCGCGCTCGGCTCGTTCGACACCTGCGGTTCGGTGACGATTGTCAAGGACGCCGTCCCCAACGACGCGCAGGACTTCACGTTCGGCGGCGGTTTCGGCACGTTCTCTCTCGACGACGACGCCAACGCCACGCTGTCCAATACCAAGGTCGTCAACAAGGTCAATCCGGGCACCTACCTGGTGACCGAGACGAACATCCCGGCCGGCTGGGACCTGTCGAGCATCGTCTGCGATGACGGGCAGAGCTCCACGCCGAGCACGACCGATGTCGGGACCGCGACGGCCACGATCAAGGTCGACCCGCTCGAGGACGTCACCTGCACGTTCACGAACACGAAGCGCGGCAAGATCATCATCGAAAAGCAGACGAATCCGGACGGCGCGACGGGGAGCTTCGGCTTCACCGGCGAGATCGTCACGTCGCTGTCCGACAACGGGACGGCCGAGAAGGGCAATCTCGTCCCCGGTCAGTACACCGTGACAGAATCCGATCCCATCCCGGGCTTCGACCTCGGCGCGATCGTCTGCGACGACTCCAACAGCACCGGCAACGTCGGGACGCGAACGGCCACCTTCAACCTGGAGGCCGGCGAGACGGTGAAGTGCACGTTCACGAACGTGAAGCGCGGCACGATCACGATCATCAAGAACGCCATCCCGGATGACGCCCAGGACTTCACCTACACGACCGTCGGAGGCGGACTGTCCGGCTTCGTCCTCGATGACAACGGCAACAACGGCGACGGCACGTCGAACACGAAGATGTTCGCGACCATCGTCCCCGGGGCGTACAGCGTGACCGAGCTTGCGACCACCGGCTGGGACCTGACGGACCTGCAGTGCAACGGCACGGTTGGTTCGAGCGGTACGCCGAGCGGCGCGACCGCCAACATCGACCTGACCGCGGGTGGCTCGGTCACCTGCACCTTCAGCAACACCAAGCGCGGCCACATCCTGATCGACAAGGTCACCGACCCGTCGGGCGACCCGGCCAGCTTCGAGTTCGATCCGTCGTACGGCCCGAACTTCTTCCTGACCGACGCGGCCGCTCCGAACGACTCGGGCGCCCTCGTCCCAGGGACCTACTCGGTGGCCGAGCTCGCCCTGGCGGGCTGGGACCTGACCGGCACCTCGTGCTCGGACCAGAGCCCGGTCACGGCCATCAGCCTGCAGCCGGGTGAGACCGTCACCTGCACCTTCAGCAACACCAAGCGCGGCCACATCCTGATCGACAAGGTCA
>CAKKPP010000028.1:51456-54340 GCA_919901745.1 Chloroflexota bacterium
CAGCCTGCAGCCGGGTGAGACCGTCACCTGCACCTTCAGCAACACCAAGCGCGGCACGATCATCGTGGAGAAGCAGACCAGCCCCGACGGGGCCGCCGGCGACTTCACATTCACAGGTAACGCGGCGGGATCGATCTCAGACGGCGAAGCCATCGTCGTCGGCAACCTCGTCCCCGGCACGTACACGTCGACGGAAGGCGATCCGACCCCGGGCTTCGACCTCGGCGCGATCGTCTGCGATGACGGTGCCAGCACGACCGCCAGCACGTGGAATGTCGGAACGCGAACCGCGACCTTCAAGCTCGATCCGGGCGAGACGGTGCGGTGCACGTTCACCAACGTCCAGCGTGGAACCATCACGATCATCAAGAACGCCGTCCCGGACGACGCCCAGGACTTCAGCTTCGGTGCCACCGGAGCCGGCCTGTCCGGGTTCAGCCTGGATGACGACAACGACAACACGCTGTCCGACACGAAGACGTTCACCAACGTCGTCGGTGGCTCGTACAGTGTCACCGAGGCTGCGGTGGCCGGCTGGGATCTCACGGGGCTGAGCTGCAACGGCGCCGGCGGCGCAAGCGGGGCCCAGGACGGCACCAACCTGGCCAAGGCCAACATCACGATGACCGCGGGCGGCTCCGTGACGTGCACGTTCACGAACTCGAAGCCCTCGATCCAGATCGTCAAGACGGCCGGGACGGCCGTGGACGGCGCGGTCCTCGTGACCGAGCCCGGCAACGTGACGTACTCCTACGAGGTGACGAACACCGGCCCCGTCGCGCTGACCGGCATCATCGTCCGCGACGACAACGGCACGCCGGCGAATCTCACCGACGACTTCGACGCGGTCTGCCCCAAGACGACGCTCGCCGCGGGCGAGGAGATGACCTGCACCGCCACGGTCGCGGTCTCCTCGAGCCGGACGAACGTTGCCGCGGCGTCGGGCACGTCGGAGCAGGGCACCGAAGTCGCGGACTCGGACGACGCCGTCGTCCGTATCCCCGGCACCGGAATCGACAAGTCGCACAACGACGTCGATGGGATCGTCGGTCACGGCCAGGAAGTGACGTTCACGATCCTCGTGGAAGTCGTCCAGGGCCCGATCACGAACGCCGTCGTCACGGACACGCTGCCCGTCGGCCAGACGTACGTCGCCGCCTCGCAGCAGAGCAACCCGGCCGCCACGAGCTTCATTGTCTCGGCAAACGGCCGGACGCTCACATGGACCTATGCCAGTCTGTCGTCGGGGGATCCGGCCGCGACGATCACCTACAAGGTGACCATCGATGGCAATGCCCCGACCGGCACCCAGACGAACGTCGCTCAGATCTGCGTTTCGGAGCTCACGGCCTGCAAGACGGACGATTCGACCGTCAAGGTCCCGCTGCTCACGATCCTCAAGAGCTTCGTCGGCAACACCGCTGGGACCACGCCCGGCGGCGATCCGGAAGCAAAGAATGGTGACGTGCTCACCTACACCCTCGCCTATGATCTGACCAATGGACCGGTCACCAACGGCGTGATCACGGACACGCTGCCGGTCGGCCTCGCCTACGTGGCCGGCACGGCGACGAACAATGCCGAGTTCACCTTCGACTCCTTCAATGCCGCGACGCGCACCCTGACGTGGAAGGCTCCGACGGTCACCGCCGACGGAACGGTCACGTACCAGGCGGTCGTCCTGGCCGGCGCCGACGAGCTGCCGCAGCCGCTCGTGAATGTGGCCACCATCGATAGCAACGAGACGGACAGGGACGACGACGACGCGAAGGTCTTCGTCGAGCCGCCGCCGCTCGCTGCGACCGGCACGCCGACCGTGACGACGCCGCCGACCGACGCCATCAATGGCCAGTCGGGCCAGAGCGACCCAGGCTTCGGCCTGATGCTCACCCTGCTGGCGCTCGCCGGCCTCGTGCTCGGCCTGGGGTTTGTGACCCCGGTCCCGGCGCGGGTCCGCCGATCGGGTCGCCGCGGCTAGCCGCGGGCGCCGGTCGGGCCCGAATCAGGGTCCCCGAGACCCGGACGGGGCGTGCTTGCCTGAGCACGCCCCGTCTGTCTCCTTCACCGAACGTCCGGCCCGCCCAAGGGTGCCGGTGCAACTTCGCACCAGAACGGCGAGCCTGATGTTTCGTTTAGGTGAAGATTGGGTAGGTTTACCTGGTACTTCAGTACTAGACGCGGCGGAACCGAAGGTCCAGACTACCGATCCCGTAGCCAGGCGACGGGGCCGGCCTTGGGCCGACCGCACTCATCCAGGGGATGATCAATCGGAGGGAAAGGGGACCACATCGATGAACGCTCACACCATCGGAGTGAAGGTTCGAACGATCGGCTGGATGGCCGTGGCGTCGATGCTGGCGCTCGCCATGCTGGCGCCGAGCGCCAGCGGGGCCGACCCCGTGCTCGTGTGTCACGCAGCCGGTCAAGCGGGCACCACGCAATTCGTGACCCTTGAAGTCCCGCCTACCACTAGCGGGTTCCCGCAGGGTCACTTCACGGAAGACGGAACCCCTGAGGCCGGACACGAGGCCGATTACCTCGGTGCCTGCGAGGGGGACCCGACCCCGACGCCCACGCCGACCCCGACGCCCACGCCGACCCCGACCCCGACACCCACGCCCACGCCGACCCCAGGTGCTGGCGTTCTGGCCGCGACGGGCACCCCGGTCGCGTCACTTCCGCCCACGGACGTCATGAGCGGCAGCGCCGCCCCGGCATCCGACACGTGGCGCATCGTCCTGATCGGGATGGCCGGCCTGCTGGCCAGCGCCCTGATCCTGACCCCAGCGAAGGCATCGCGCCGCCGCTAGTCTGCCCAAGATCCAGCGGCTCGAAGGCCGGGACGGCTCGCGCTCCTGGATCGTTCGTCGCATACCGTCAAAAC
>CAKKPP010000028.1:54350-80013 GCA_919901745.1 Chloroflexota bacterium
GATGGCCGGGACGCCCTGCGTCCCGGCCTTCGGATTGTGCGCCGGCATGGTGGGCAGCAGCCCGGAGGTGCAAGTCCTCTGGAGGAAGGCGGTGGTTGCGAACGTCCGACACGATCAGAGGCGTGCCCACTCATGCCTGCCCTATTCGGCCGGCGTGCCTGCCTTACTCGGCCGGCGTTGTTTCTACCGCAACAAACGCCTCGATTCGGACCGGTTAAGCCGCGCCCCACGCATGAGCGACCGCCTGCATGACCCGGAATCCGGCGGTTTGTTGCAGCGTGCGCACCGCCGGGCTGCCGCTCGCTCACAGCGATCGACCGGGCGCCGACCCATGCTCGTACTGACGTGCAGGCGGGGTTGTCGGCTGTGCCATTCCTGCCGACCTTCTGGTCGGCGGTCGTCAGCCCGTACCGCCGTTGGTACTGGCAAGGTCCCACCCCATTCGTTGCCATGCCGCACCACTTCCTTGCCTCCCGCGGGCAGTTTGCGGTGGTTCCGGACAGTTCAGGCGAGTCCGTAGGTCCTAGACGAGTACCAGGTCCTGCCCCACGATGCGAGAGCCCTCTAGGCAAGGGCGTGGGACCAATTCCCGCATCAAGGCAGGACCAACGTAACTCGGGGACCATGATGAACGAACGCATCTCTACGAGCCGCAGCGTCGGCCACAATCACCGCACCGTGAGACGGGCCGGACTGGTCGCCAGCGGCCTGTTGATCGTGGCTGCCACCCTCGCCCCCGCTGCATCGGCAGCCTCGGTCACCCCGGATCCGATCAACTCCGGTAACCCGACCTGCGCGTCGTTTGCAGGCGGCGCGGCGTGGACGCAGTTCAAGCTCGAGAACGCGCAGCTCGCCAACGGCGTCTACTCGGACGGCACCCTGACGGTCACGATCGCCAACTACGCCGACTCGGCCAGCCAGGTGCCCGGTTCCTTCGACTGGGCGTCGAACCTGGGCATTGACGCCGTCGTCGTGAAGGCGGGCTCGACGAAGCACAACCTGTTCGTCTACTCGCCGGAGTCGACCGGCGACACGGCCCTCGGCCCGCAGGCCGGCAAGGGCAACGGCATCAGCCACATCTCGTTCTGCTACGACCTCGAAGCTGCCGACACGCAGCCCGAAGGCGACGAGAACCCCGAAGGCGACGAGAACCCCGAAGGCGACACGCAGCCCGACGAGGACACCGACTCCGACGAGGACCAGGACACCGACGAGGACCAGGACACCGACGAGGACCAGGACACCGACGAGGACCAGGACACCGACGAGGACCAGGACGAGTCGACCACCGAGCCGACCGGCGACGTCGCTGCCGACCAGGGTGCCTCGACGAACCCTGACCTCGGCACCGAAGCGACCGAGCCGTGCGGCCACGACGAAGATGACGTCCTGACGAACGCCGCGCCGACAGGTGCAGCAGAGGGCGCCGTCCTGGGCGCCACGGGCGCAGTCGTGATGCCGACCGTGACGCTGCCTCCCACGGACACCAGCCCGGTTGTCGGGCAGAGCCAGACGGACAGCTGGCGGCTGATCGTTCTCGGCATGGCGGCTCTCCTTGGCGCCGCCCTGATCCTGACGCCGTCTCGCCAGGTTCGCCAGGTTCAAGTCCGCCGCTAGGTTCGCTGTCCCCGAACCAGGTCCTGGGCCGGGACGCGGGTCATCCGCGTTCCGGCCCTTGAGATTCCCGGGGCCGGACCGTCGTCTGGAATCCCGGAGCGACCAGCTCTACGAGGCCGTCGTACCCATCCTGGACCGCGGCCACCGTCGCGGCTCGATCCGATCCCCTCAGGATGTGGGTGAGCAGGACATGCCCCGGCCTGGTGCGCTCGATGAGCGCGCTGACCATTGCCGCATTGAAATGCATCGCTCCCGGCGGGACCGGTCCGATCCCGAACGACACCTCGACGAGCAGCGTGTCGCCCTCGCTGACCAGTGGGCTCAAGTCATCAGTCGATGCGCTGTCGCCTGAGTACACGAGTCCGGGCCCGCTCCCGACAGACACGCGGAACGCGTGACTGTCCGCCGAGTGGGCCACCGGCCGCGACTCGATGCGAAATGATCCAATGGCCTGGGAGCCCGCGGGGATCGGGTGCATTTCGAGGGATTCCGCACAGAATCCCGGCTGGCCGTGCAGCGCATCGAGGCGATCGGCGAGGCCCGCCGGCCCGATCACGCGGACGCGTCGGGGCGGTTGGAGGTCGTAGCGGAGGTAGTGGCGGAGCGGGACGAGATCCACGAAGTGATCGGGATGGAGGTGCGAGACCAGCACGGCGCTGAGCGACGACGGCTCGATCGTCGCTGCAAGTCGCGGAAACGCCCCCTGGCCAAGGTCCAGGAGGAGCGAATCGCCGCCCGATCGGACGAGGTAGGCAGCCCCCGCCGATCCGATCCGATCAGTGAACGCGGGTCCTGCACCGAGCACGTCGAGTCGGAGCGCGTGGGCCTTGTCGCCCTGTTCGGTCGGATTCACCGGCCAAGACTAGCCGGATGATCGCTCGCGAGCTCGCCCGTTGCAGGCGAACGTCAGTTGTCGTTGTCGTTGCCCCCGGATCCGCCGGACGCTCCCGGTTTGCCCTGCTGACCCGGCGGATCGTCCGTAACCTGCGGGCCGGCCGTTCCGTCGGGTTTTCCTCCGGGGGTCGGCTCAGCCGGCTCAGCCGGCGTCGGTTGGCCGATTCGGTCGATCGCCTCGCCGCTGCGGCCGATTGCGCCCTGGATGGCATCCCGAGCCTGGGCGGGGACCTTGTCGAGAAGCTCCGTGAGAACCTCGATGTGCCGGTTGAGCGCGTTCTCGAGGATCATCTCGCGCCGATCGTCACCGGCCGCACCCCTGATGGCCTCGTCCACGATGCCCCGATACGCAGCCGCTGCCGCCCCGGCTGCATTCCCGTCGCCCATCTCCACCGCGACACGCAGTTCGGCAAGGCGAGCATCGAGGCGTCCGATTTCGGCGTCAGCCCGCGCGTCAGGAGCACCGGGCAGGGTCGCGGTCTCCAACCACACTCGGATCGAGTAGAGCGGACCGCCCGCATCGGCCGCGAAGGCGACCCCACCGACGACCAGCGTCGAGCCGACGGCGGCGGCCAGCAGGACCGGACGCAGTCGTCGCCCGATCGACGCTCGCTTCCGTGAGACCGCCACGCCCGGGCGTGCGCTCGACAGCGCGAACTCGGCCTCGCGCAGGATCCGGGCTCGAGCGGCTGCCACGGAACGCGTATCCGGCGACAGCCGCGCGGACGCGTACGCCTCGAGACGCTGCAGCAGTTCGTCGTCGTTCGGTTCAGGCGTGCTCGTCATGCTCATCCTTGTCCGAGACTCCGAGCCTTCGGCGGAGCGCTGCCAGCGCCCGGAATTGGAGTCCCCGAATCGTCCCCTCCTGCTTGCCCATGGCCGCCGCGGCCTCCCTGGCCGACAATCCAGCGAAGAAGCGCAGCCTGATCACCTCGAGCTGTTCCTCGGTGAGCGCACCGAGCGCATGCTCGACGGCATCGAATTCCAGCCGCCGGATCGCGGCATCAGCGGGCCCGATGCCCAGTGCTGGTCGCTCCAGAACCACAGCCAGATCCACGTGTTGTCGTTGGGTTCGTCCATGGTCGATCACCGCGTTCCGGGCCAGCCGAAACAACCAGCCTCCAAAGGGGATGCCGCGCGCCTCGTATCGAGGCAAGGCTTCCAGGGCCTTGACGAAGATCGCCTGCGTCAGGTCCTCCGTGTCCGGGAGGTTCCGAACTCGGCTGGCGACGTAGCGATGGATCGGCCCGTGAAAATGATCGAAGATGAGTCCAAAGGCCCAGGCATCCCCCGCCTGCGCTTCCTGAACGAGCCGCTCGATCGCTTCATCGTCGAGTGTCATAACGGATGTCTGCCCATCCCGTTAGGCGCGGCCAAGTTCTGCCGCTCCCACGGTCAACCGCCGATGAGACCCATCTCGCGCCCGATCGAGTCGAACGCCGCCAGGCACGTGTCGAGCAGCTCATCGGTGTGTGCCGCCGTCACGATCGTCCGCAACCGCGCCTTGTCGAGCGCAACGGTCGGGTAGACGACCGGCTGGGCGAACACGCCGAGCTGGAGGAGTCGGTCCGAGAATCGCCCGGCGGTGCGAGCGTCGCCCATCATGACGGGCGTGATCGGCGTCTCTGAGCGACCCGTGTCGAACCCGAGACGGGCAAGTTCGGCCTTGAAGCGACGCGTGTTCGCCCAGAGGCGTTCGATCAACTCCGGCTCGTCCTGCATCACCTTGATTGCCGCGCTGCACGCGGCTGCCACCGCCGGCGGATGAGACGTCGAGAACAGGAACGGTCGTGAGCGCTGGGTGAGGAGGTCGCGCAGGTCCTGCGACCCGGCGACGTAGCCCCCGAGTACGCCGACGGCCTTCGACAGGGTGCCGACCTGGATCGCCACGCGCCCGTGGAGCCCGAAATGGTCGACCGACCCGCGCCCGTTCCGTCCGAGCACGCCCGAGGCGTGCGCGTCATCGACCATGACCGCTGCCCCTGCCGCCTCGGCCGCGTCCACGATGCCAGGCAGCGGTGCGATGTCCCCATCCATGCTGAACACGCCGTCAGTCACGACCAGGATGAGCCGGTAGGCGCCACCTCCGTTCGGGCGGCCCTTCGCGGCCGCCTCGTCGAGGATCGCCCGCAGCGCGTTCACGTCTCCGTGGGGATAGACCTTGCGCGGCGCCTTCGAGAGGCGCATCGCGTCGATGATCGAGGCGTGATTGAGGGCGTCGCTGACGATCAGGTCGTGTTCGCCGGTGATGGTCGGAATGAGCCCGGTATTGGCGCTGAACCCCGATTGGAAGGTGAGCACCGCCTCGACGCCCTTGAAGGCGGCCAGCTCGGATTCGAGATCCTCATGGAGGGTCATCGTTCCGGCGATGGTGCGGACCGCCCCGGAACCTGCCCCGAAATCGCGCACGGCAGCCAGGGCCGCCTCGCGGACGCGAGGATGATGGGTCAGCCCCAGGTAGTCGTTGGAGGCGAGGCTGATCGCACGCTTGCGGTCGATCGAGACGATGGGACCCTGCGCCGAGCTCATCACGCGCAGCGGCCGGTACAGGCCGGCCTCGCGCAGGGCCGCCAGGTCGTCGGCGAGGAACGCGAGCGGGTCGCGAGGTGATGACCCGATCATTGCGATCCTGCGCCCTCGTCCGATCGGGCCGCGCCGGGTCCCGTTTCGTCAGGTCCCGCAGCGCGCCAGTCCATGATCACCTTGGCGGCATCTCCCGATCGGGCGACTTCGAAGGCAGCGAGGTGATCCCGGTGGGAGAAGCGATGGGTGATCGCCGGTCGGATGTCCAGGCCGGACTGGAGCATCACCGTCATCTTGTACCACGTCTCGTACATCTCCCGACCGTAGATGCCGCGCAGGGTCAGCATCTTGAACACGATCGCGTTGACATCGAGCACCATCTCCTGGGTGGGAATCCCGAGAATCGCCACGCCGCCGCCGTGCGCCATGGCCGCGATCGCCGCACGAAGCGCCGTCGGATTGCCGGACATCTCGAGAGCCACGTCGAACCCCTCGACCATGTCCAGTTCCGCGAAGACGTCGGCGAGCTCCCGTACGCGCGGATCGATGGTCAGCGTCGCGCCCATCTGTTCGGCGAGGCGTCGCCGGCCCGGGTTGGGCTCGGACACGACGATGTGGCGCGCCCCGGCATGGCGAACGACCGCGATGGCCATCAGCCCGATGGGCCCGGCCCCCGAGACGAGGACGTCTTCACCCAGCACCGGGAACGCCAGCGCGGTGTGAACCGCGTTCCCGAAGGGGTCGAAGATGGCCGCAATTTCCTCATCGATCCCCGGCCAGTGCTGCCAGACGTTGGTCATCGGCAGGGCGACGTACTCGGCGAATGCCCCGTCGCGTTCCACGCCCAGGCCGATCGTGCTGGCGCACAGCTGGCGCCGTCCGGCAAGGCAGTGCCGGCAACGGCCACAGACCACGTGGCCCTCGCCGCTGACCAGGTCGCCCGGGGTGAAGTCCGTGACGTTGGAGCCGACGGAGACGATCCTCCCGGCGAACTCGTGGCCGACGATCCTCGGCGGCACGATGGTTCGCGCAGCCCACGCGTCCCAGGCATCGATGTGCAGGTCGGTCCCGCAGATTCCGGTTCGCTCGACACGGATCAGCACGTCGTTGATGCCGTGCTCCGGGATCGGGCGCTCCTCGAGACGAAGTCCCGGCCCGGCAGACGGCTTGACCAGCGCCAGCATCGTGGTGGGCATCGGCGGATTCAGGCCCTGTCGATGCGGGCCCGCCACGGCTTCAGGACTCCTCGACGGCATCGTGCCAGTCGATCACCGGGTTCTCGACGGACCCGATCGATTCGACCTCGCAGCGGACCCGATCCCCGGGCTCGATGAACACTGGAGGATCACGGAACACGCCAACGCCGGATGGTGTGCCGGTGGCGAGCACGTCGCCCGGCTCCAGGGTGATCGATGCGCTCACGAAGGCGATCAACCCGGGCACGTCGGTGAGCATGTCGGCGGTCGTCCCGTCCTGCATCAGGATCTTGCGCCCACGATCCGTCCCCGAACCCGGAGTGCGCCAGCTGCGCAGCCACAGGTTGCCCGGATCGGTCAACTCGTCGGCCGAAACGAAGACCGGGCCCATCGGCAGGAACGTGTCCGACCCCTTCGCGCGCAACCACTGGCCGTCGCCGCGCTCGCCGGGTCGCAGGGCGGCCCGATTGCCCTGCCAGTCACGGGCGGTCACGTCGTTGACGACCACGTAGCCTGCGACGTGGCCGAGGGCGTCGGCGGCGGACACGCGACGCGCGCGGCGGCCGATGACCACGCCGAGCTCCACCTCGAGGTCGAGGGCGGCGCTGCCCTCCGGCCGCACGATCGGCTCGCCATCGGCGATGACCGCATTGGCAAACTTGGCGAACAGCGTCGGCCGAGTCGGCATCTCGAGGTTCTGTTCCACGACGTGGTCGCGGTAGTTGAGCCCGATCCCGACGATCTTGCCGGGAAATTCCATGGCCGGCAGGGGCCGCAGGGTGGCCGGATCGACGGCGGCGCGCCGGTCGTCGAGGGCCGCGGCGACGGCGATCCGGAGCTGCGGGAGGCGCTCCTCCACGATCGCCTCGTCGAGCGTCCCGGCGTCGGGGCCGAGCGGAACGATCAACCCATCGGCGCGAATCGCACCGAGTGCGGGCCCGCTGTCGCCCAGATAACTGAACAGACGCACCGACGTCCCCTGTCCGGGCTCAGCTCGGCGCCGGGGTCGAGGTTGGCGTGGTTGTCGGGCTGGGCGTCGGACCGGCGCTCGGCGCCGCGCTCGGCGCGCTCGGCGCTGTCGTCGGCGTCGGCGTCGGCCGCGTGCATCCCAGCTCCGGATTCGTGCGCTCCCCCTGTTGCGCCCAGAACGCCTCGATCTGCGTGCGGTCGAGCGTGTCCAGCGGCAGGATCAGGTTCCACAACAGGGCCGAGTACGGTGTCGACATCTCGTCGAACCTGGCAATCACCGGCGAACTCGAGCCGCTCGGGGTCCCGCAGACGGGACTGGCAGGGAACGTCGCGAACAGGTCGCGCAACTGCTGCTGGCCCGATTCCTCGCAGGCGTCGCCCGGGCAGCGATAGAGGATGACGATCCCGCCGTGTTCGAGGTTGTGGACCCAGCCCTGCGGACGTGCGTCGTCGTCGGGTCCATAGACGCGGGCGGGGATCGGGCCCAGGCCTTGACTCTGTGCGTTGGCGTGCTTGCCGGACGCCGGGGGACAGACCGGGTAGCGCTGCGTCTCACCGACGGCGATGTGCCCGGCCCCCAGGTCGTCCTGGACGTAGCCGATGCGCGGCGTCGCATCTGGGGCCGGTTCCGACGTTGGCGTCGCCGACCAGATCGTGGAGCAGGCCCACGCCGGAGTGCTCGCGGCGCCAAACGCGGCGATGGCCGCCGCGCCGACCACGACGACGACGACCAGCCCGATCAGGGTCGTCCGATACCGCTGCAGGAACGACGCGGGTGGGGCGGTTCGCCGCACACGAGCCGGGCGGCCTGCAGCGGGCGATACGGGACGGTTCTCGCGGCGACTGGGTTTGCTCAACGGACGGCCTCGTGCTGGATCGGGTGGTGGTGGAGAGGGTACCCGGACCGGTCGACGATGTGCCGGCCGCTCATGGTTCGTTCAGGTAATCGCGAACGTCGGCCTGGAGCAGGCCGGCAAACAGCATGACCGCAAGAGCCGCCAGGACCAGCGCCCCGATGGGTTGACCGCCCAGGAGGAGGAGGGCAATGGTCGGCACCGTGATCGAACTCAACGCGAGCGCCAGTCCCCGGGCGGCAGCCTTGCGCTGGAGCACGAGCGTCGTCGTGAAGATCGTATAGGCCAGGAGGGCCATCACGACCACGCCCGGCAGGCTCACTGGGGCCGAGACCGCCTCGTCGATGACGTAGCGCAGCGACAGGCCGATTCCGATCAGGATCGACGCGGCGAAGACCAGGAAGACGCGGATGCCGGCGGGCATCTGACGCAGACGAACGAGCATGTGCGCGGATGGTGCCACGAATTCGGGCGTTGAGGGTCTTGACAGCGCGAGGACCGCGCTCGTACATTGCCTAAACCGGTTTGCTAAACCGGTTTGCTTCCGGCCGACGCCCTGCCCCGCCCGTCCCGCGGGAACCCGTCGCCAGCATCCAGAAAACGGCACCCGGACACGAAGCCCGGTCGAGGACGATCGGGAGAGGAGCTCGTGGACCAGCGGACCATGCGACCGACGATCGCCGATGTTGCGCGCGAGGCCGGAGTTTCCAAGACGGCGGTTTCGTTCGCGTTCAACACACCCCAGCGCCTGAGCCCGGATACCGCGGCGCGCATTCGCGACGTCGCCGAGACGCTCGGCTATCGGCCCCATCCGGTGGCACGCATGCTCACCCAGCGCCGAACGATGGCTGTTGGCATTCTCACGCCACAGGCCCTGTCGGTGATTTTCTCGAACCCGTTCTTCGGTGCCTTCAGCGAGGGCTGCGCCCTGGCCGCCGAGGAGTCCGGCTACGCACTCCAGTTCATCTCGCCGGTGCACGGATCGCTGGTTCGAGCGATCGGTCGGGCGACCGTCGACGGCGTGGTCGCGATCGGTCTCCAGGACGACCACCCCGAGGTCGAGCAGATTCGTCGCGCTGGCGTGCCGATGGTCATGGTCGACTCCTCGGTGATGGCCGGCATGAGTTCAATCGACGTCGACGATGAGGCGGGTGCGCGGAGCGCCGCGGAACATCTCGTGCAATTAGGCCACCGGGAGTTCCTCGTATTGGGTGTCGAGCCGCCACCACCGGCGACAGGCCTCAGTCCAGACGGTGTCACGGGTCGCCGCCTGCGCGGCTATCGATCCGCCCTGGCCCGGGCCGGGATCAGCCTTGGAGACGACCGGGTCCTGGTGGGTCCAGCCAGCGTGCTCGGTGGCTCGATCGCATTCGAGCGAGCCTGGGAGGATGGGCTGCGCCCGACCGCCGTAATGGCGATGAGCGACGCGATGGCCGTTGGTGCGATGCGCGCCATCGGTGATCGAGGTCTCGGCGTCCCCGATGACGTCAGCGTCGTCGGGTTCGACGACATCGACCTGGCGCCCCACACCAATCCGCCGCTGACCACGGTCCATCAACCGACCCGCCAAAAGGGCGAGGAGGCGGTTCGCCTGCTGTTGTCGCTGCCCATTCGTCCGGAACAAGGCGAACCGATTCATCGCCAGCTGGCCACGCATCTCGTGGTCCGTGGTTCAACGGCACGAGCGCCGCAGTCGCGGCTGGAGGTGGCCGTGGCAATGGACTGACGATCACCGGCGAGCGAACTCCATTCGGGCGTCTCGCCAGTCGAACGGGACGTATCCGGCGAAATCGCCGCCGGGCGACCGCAGGCCGGGCCAGCCGGCCCCATCACCGCGGATTGAGGGTCGGACGGTCCGATCCACGAGAAGAAGATCGAGGAGAGACTGACAACGATGAAGACTCCGTTCCGGGTGGCGTCCCTGGTGCTCGGCGCGACGATTGTCGCCGCCGCCTGCACCGGCGCCGCTACCCCGACCCCGTCAACCGTTACCACCCCCGCTCCGGGCGCCTCCGAGGCACCGGCCACGGAGGCCCCGCTGTCCGGCGAGCTCACCGTATGGCACGCCTACGGCTCGTCCGGCGGCGGCGCTGAGTTCAAGGCGTTCTCGCGCCTGATCGAGCGCTTCTAGGTCGAGAACCCGGGCGTCAAGATCACGGCCCTGGACGTTCCGTTCAACGATATCTTCACGAAATTCCAGACAGAGTCGGCTGCCGGCGGCGGACCCGACATGTTCATCGCCCCGAACGACCCGTTCGGTGACATGGTTCGCGGTGGCTTCCTCGTGGACCTGACCGGCAAGATCGACGACGCGCTCGCGAACACGTCCGACGTCGCCATTGCCGGCAGCACCGTCGACGGCAAGGTCTACATGGTTCCCGAGTCGCTCAAGGCCGTGGCCATGTACTACGACGCCGACAAGGTCGCGAGCCCTCCGAAGACCACCGCTGAGCTGCTGGCATTCGTCCAGGGCGGCGGCAAGGTCGGCATCATCGACGGCGCCTACTTTGGCTGGGGCTTCTACAACGGCTTCGGCGGGAAGATCTTCGACGAGACCGGCAAGTGCGCCGCGACCGCCAACAGCGGCGTGGCGGACGGCATCAAGTTCGTCGCAGACCTGAAAGCCGCCGGCGCGCTCGTCGACGCCGATTACGGCAAGGTCAACGACGCGTTCCTCAACGGCGAAATCGACGTGATCCTCAATGGCAACTGGACGCTCGGCGATTACAAGGCCGCGCGCCCTGCCCTGGCAGTCGCCCCCGTTCCCGCCGGCCCCGCCGGCGTCTCGGCGACGATGACCGGCGTCGACGGCTGGTACATCAACGCGTCCGGGAAGAATCAGGACCTGGCCATCGCGGTGGCCACGTGGCTGACCAACCAGAGTTCTCAGGAGGTCGAGGTAGACGTCGCCGGCCACGTGCCGGCGAACCAGAACATCTCGATCATCGACCCGCTGGTGGCATCGTTCGCCGAAGCGATCTATGCCGGCGACGCTCGCCCACAAACCGCCGAGTTCGGGAAGTACTGGGATCCCTTCGGCAACGCCTGGCGCGAGATCCTCGACAAGGGCACCGACCCGGCCGCGGCGGTCGCCACGGCCTGCACCACGCTGGACAAGGCCAACAACAAGTAGCCCCTGCCGGGGCGTCGACGTGTTGTGTTGACGCCCTGTCGCAGCCGATCATCATTGCGGGGTCTCGAGCCGTCCCGGCCGGGACCCCGCCCTTCGCTCCCGGGTCGGCCGGGAGCCCCAGATGCCAGGCAGTGAGAGGACGTGATGACAGCCATCCAGGGCGGTCGTTCACTTGCCGGCCGGCTCCGCCGGCCGTTCGGGCGCGGCGGCCGATCATCGCGTGCCGCATACATGTACCTGCTGCCTGCCTTCTGCGTCATGGGCATCATCACGTTCTACCCGCTCATCTTCCAGGTCTGGATGTCCTTCACGGACTTCGGCCTGCAGAACCTGCGCCAGGGGTCGGCGCCGCCGATCACGGTCGGCATCAAGAACTACGTCGATGTGCTCACCAGCGCGCTGGCCATCCCCAACTACTTCTTCGTGCGACTCCTGCTCTACAACATCTGGTGGGCGATCTCCAACGTCGCGATCCACCTCGTGCTCGGCGTCGCGATCGCGGTGCTGCTGAACATCAAGGGCCTCTGGTTCCAGAAGTTCTATCGGGCGATGTTCATCATCCCCGTGGTCATCCCGCCGCTGATCGTGGCGACGGTGTGGCGGAACATGTACGACCCGGATGCGGGCGCGATCAGCCTGCTGCTCGCCGGTGCCGGCAAGATCATCGGCCTCGACACCGAGGGGTTCCGCATCGACTGGCTGCGCCAGGTCGAGGACCCGATCTCGTTCATCCCCCTGCCGCTCGCGTTCTACGCGATGCTCGTGACCAATACATGGTTGGGCTGGCCGCTCAACTCCGTGGTCGCCACGGGCGCCCTTCAGAGCATCCCGAACGAGCTGTACGAGTCGGCAGAGATGGACGGAGCGACCGGCTGGGACAAGTTCCGCCACATCACCATGACCTTCCTCCGGCCGGCGATGCTGCCGTATGCGATCTACGGGTTCGTCGTCACGTTCAACCTGTTCTACCTCGCGTTCTTCATGTCCGGCGGCGGTCCGTTCGGGCGAACCGAACTGCTCGTTACCCAGGCCTACCGGCTGGTCAACGAGCAACGCCTGTACGGCGTCGGCGCGGCGTTTGCCGTGATCATGTTCTTCATCCTCCTCTCGATCACCCTCGTCACCAACCGGCTGGCGAAGGCGACCAAGAGCTACGACCACTCGTAAGGGACGGCCATGACGAGCGTGACCACACAACCCACCAACCGGCAAACGTTGATCCAGTTGCACAGCACCCGGGGGCGGATCGGCTTGGCCCGCCAGGCGCTGCTCCAGGCGCTCGCAATCTTAACCCTGTTGACCGTCCTGTTTCCGGTCGTGTGGGTCTTCAGCGTCTCGCTGGACCCGCTCAACCGATCCCGGCCGCAGGGCCTCAACGTGATCCCCGAGGGCGCCTCGTTCGACGCCTACGCCCAGGTCATCGCGCAGCCGACGAACAACCCGATCGGTTTCGTCGACCTCGGTCTCAACAGCCTGAAGATCGCTCTCGGGAGCGCGTTGGTCTCGGTCGCGATCGGCGTGTCGGCCGCGTATGCGTTCTCGCGCCTGAAATTCCGGCTTCGCGAGCTGCTGATGATCGCGATCCTGGGCGTCCTGATGCTGCCGGCGGTTGCCACGCTCGCGCCATTGTTCGTCCTGCTCAACCAGTTCCAGCTGACCTTGCCGATCCTGGGCGAGTTCAACCTGCGCAACTCGCTGCTCGGCGTCGCCATGGCGATCATCTCTGGCCTGCTGCCGTTCGCGATCTGGAACCTGAAGGGCTACCTCGACACGATCCCGAAAGAGCTCGAGGAGGCGGCTGCCGTCGACGGGGCGACCACCAACCAGACGTTCGTCAAGATCGTTCTGCCGCTGGCCACGCCGGCGCTCGCGGTCACGGCATTCCTGGGCTTCATCGGCGGCTGGACGGAGTTCTACTTCTCGTGGCAGTTCCTGACGAAGGCCGAGGACCAGACCCTGGCGATGGCGCTCTACAGCATGCAGGGGACGTTCGCAAGCACTCCCTGGTCGCTGTTCTCGGCGTTCGCGATCATGTTCGCGCTCCCGCCGGCAGTGGTCTACTTCTTCGCCCAGCGCTACATCACGTCCGGCCTGGCAATCGGCGGGGTCAAGGGCTGACGCGGATTACCCAGCTGGAGTGGGCGGGAAGCCGGTCGAGAGGCACGTAGCCGTCTACGCCCCCATCGGGCCGGACGTCTGGCCCGGACACGTTCCCGACGGGGCCGTCGGACGCTGCGGAGGCCGGCACGGCGCCCAGCACTTCGGCGGTCGGCACCCCGCAGAGTGACCCGGCGCCGAACGTGAGGCCGACCCCGGAGAGGTCTTCGTCGGACAGGTTGTGGACGATCAGCAGCGTCTCGCCGCTGCCCACGCTCAGCCATGCTGCCACCGACGGTGAATCGGTCGACGCCGGGATCAGCGTGCCCCCGCTGAGCCCCGGGCGCTCGCCACGCAGCCGCACCAGGTCCCGATACGCGGACAGCAGCGAATCTGGATTGGCGGTCTGTGTCCCCACGGTCGCCGACTCGACCCCTGGAGCGAACGCCTCCCACGGTGTCCCCGAAGTGAACCCCCGGCCGGGCTGGGCGGTCGTCCACGGGAGGGGACTCCGGATCTCCGGGTCCGGCTTGCGACCCTGGAGGCCGACCTCCTCGCCGTAGTAGAGGAACGGAACGCCCGGTGCCGTCAGGAGGACGGCTGCGGCGCTTCGGGCCGCGCCGAAGTCGCCGCGGAGCTCGGACATGACCCGGTTCTGGTCGTGGTTCGACAGGAACGTGGCGACGCCGCCGGTCGGATAGCGTGCCCCCAGCTCGGCGAGCGACGCGACCACCGACATCGCGTCGCCGAGCCTGGCCGCGTTCCGGATCGTGCCGGCGAGGTCGAAGTCGAAGACGAGGTCCAGCGATCCGCTGTCGACGTACGAGGCGCTGACGAGCCGGGTGTTGAAGACCTCGCCGAGCACGAGCGCATCGGGCCGGATGGCATGGATCCCATCGCGGAACCCGCCGAGCCAGGCATGGGTCGCGGTCGTATCGACCTGGGATGCGCCCTCTTCGATGAGGTGCTGGGCGGCATCGAGCCTGAAACCGTCCACCGCCATCTCCTCCAACCAGAACCGAGCCACGTCCACCAGTTCGGCGGTCACCTTGGGGTTTTCGAGGTTCAGGTCTGGCATCCCCTCCCAGAACAGGCCGTAGTACGAGCGCCCGCCGGCCGGGTACCAGACGGTCTGCCCGCTCGGTCCGGCCCAGCCCGGCGGCTGATCCAGCCACACGTACCAGTCGTCGTGCTCCGAGCCGGGGGTCCGCGCATCCACGAACCACGGGTGCTGAACCGAGGTGTGGTTGATCACGAAGTCCACGACCACGTTGATGCCGCGCTCGTGCGCGGCGGAGACGAGAGCACGGAAGTCGTCGTTGGATCCGTAGTCGGACTCGACCGTTCGATAGTCGACGACGTCATAGCCGTGATAACTCGGTGATTCGGCGACCGGCATCAGCCACAGACCGGTCACGCCCAGGTCGTCCGTCGTGGCGGGATCGCCGTCATTGAGGTAGTCGAGGCGATCGGTCAGCCCGCGCAGGTCGCCGATCCCATCCCCATCACTGTCCGCGAAGCTGCGCACGAAGACCTCGTAGAACACGCGGTCGGCCCACCAGCGCTGGCCGGATGGGAGCCCGGGCACCGGCGGTGGACAGGTCGGGCCCGAGGCGGAGGCCGAGGGGATCGGCGTGGCAGCGCCCGCGATTGGCGACGCCGGGCCGGACGGGGCCGGAGGGCCGGCGCAGGCGCCCGTGGCCAGGACCACCGCGAAGAGGCCTGCCAGGATCTGCCGACGGGCTGGCGCGCGACGTGGCACGATCGGCATCGGGGGAGTATCGCATCCGATCGCCGTCGTTCGATGACGGCGGATCATCGTCGTCGGAGGTCGGTACGCGCGTCCGGGATGCGCGTACGCAGCCTGCAGGAGGAACCCTTGTCCGTCGATCCGCCCGGCTGGGTCCGCGACGCGGTGTTCTACCAGATCTTCCCGGACCGGTTCGCGTCCAGCGTCCGGGTTCCGAAGCCGGGGCCCCTCGAAACGTGGGACGCGCCACCCACGGCGCATGGCTTCAAGGGCGGTGACCTCGTCGGCGTTGCCGAGCAGATTCCCTATCTCGTCGACCTCGGAGTCAACGCGATCTACCTGACACCGATCTTTGCATCCGCGTCGAATCACCGATATCACACGTACGACTACTTTCAGGTCGATCCGTTGCTCGGGGGCGAGGCGGCATTGCGTGAGCTGCTGGACACTGCCCACGCCCGTGGCGTCCGCGTCGTCCTCGATGGTGTCTTCAACCACGTGGGGCGCGGGTTCTGGGCGTTCCATCACCTCCTCGAGAACGGCGCCGGGTCGCCGTACCGGAGCTGGTTCCACCTCGACGAAACCGCGCTCGAACGCGGGCTGCCGCTTGACGCGTACCCTCAGGCACAGGTGAGGCGGGAAGCCGTCGGGGGCGAGGCCCGTGGGGGCGCGGCCGCGGGTGCGGTCGAGGGCGCAGTGGACGCCGTGACGGTGCCCCACGGCGGCGACGGCTCATCCCTCGGCCGTCTCGGGTATCGGGCGTGGTGGGACCTGCCGCCCCTGCCCAAGCTCAACCTGGACGAACCCGCTGTCCGCGAGCACCTCCTGTCCGCCGCGGAGCACTGGTTGCACGTCGGAATCGATGGGTGGCGCCTGGATGTTCCCGAGGAGATCCCCGACGGCTCGTTCTGGGCGGAGTTTCGGCGGAGGTGTCGCGCGGTCAACCCCGACGCCTATCTCGTCGGCGAGATCTGGCACGTTGCCCCGGACTGGCTGGCCGGAGACCGCTTCGATGCGCTGATGAACTACCCGCTGGCCGAGGCGATCCTCGGATTCGCTGCGGGCTCGCATCTCGACGCGAGGGTCGTCCGGGCCCACCACGAATACGGACGGCAGGTTCGTCGCCTCGATGGTCGCGCCATGGCAGAGCGTCTTGAGGCGCTCGATCGTGCGTACGACCCGGCTGTCGTCGCCGTCCAGCTGAACCTGCTCGACAGCCACGACACGCCGCGCTTCCTGACGATGTGCGGGGGGGATCGCGACAGCTATCGACTCGCCGTCCTCCTCCAGGCGACGCTGCCGGGGGCCCCGTGCATCTACTACGGTGACGAGGTCGGTCTCGAGGGCGGCATGGACCCCGGATCCCGTGGGGCATTTCCTCCGGAGGCAGCCGCGCACGATCGCGACCTCCACGCGTTCGTCCGGGCGGCGATGCGGGCACGCCATGCCGAGTCGCCGCTCCGCCATGGCACGCTTGGGGTCGTCGGAACGGCGGGCGACGCGCTGGCGTTCGAGCGAACCGAACCGACCGGTCGGATCCTCGTCGCCGCGAATGCCGGTGACGGGCCGGTCGAGATTCCTCTGGCCATCGACGCCGAGGGTGACCCCGACGCCTGGGAGCCGGTCCCGGACTCGGCGTTGATCGCGTTGCCCGGGTGGGATGCGCCGCGCTATCGGCAGGGCCCGGCCGGCACGTGGCGATCGATCGCCCTCGGCCCTCGTTCGGGGGCCGTCGTGCGGATCTCCTGATCAGGCACCCGACCGGTGCGACTGGGCACCACGACCCGCACCTATACTCCCCCGATTGTGGCCGATCTCCCCCTCCAGCTCGATCCGGCGCTCGCCGATCGCGTCGCGCGCTCCTTCGACCGAGAGGGCAAGGTCGTTCGGGGCCTGCACGCTCTCACCTCGATCGAGGATCGCGATGTCGGGGCGGTCGATCTTGCCGGCGGACCGCTCTTCAGCGATCTCGAGGCGCTCGGCGCTCGTCTCCACGCCGCACCCCTGGTGCGTCCACTGAGCCTTCCGTTCGCCGACCAGTCGATGGATGTCGTCATCGGCGCCTGGTCGACTTTCCGCGGCGCGGATCCGCTCGAGATCGTCGAAGTCGATCGCGTCCTGCGACCGGCGGGTCGCCTCCTCGTGGTGCATGACTATGGTCGGGACGACGTGTCGCTGCTGGTCGGAGATCGCCCGGAGTTCGGCTCGTGGGGTCGGCGGGGCGGTCCGTTCACCGAAGCCGGCTTCAAGATCCGCGTCCTCCACTGTTGGTGGACGTTCGAAACCGTGGACGATGCGGCGGCCTTCATCGGTGAGGCCTTTGGTGGTGCCGGCGAGTCCCTCGCGGCCGGGTTGCACCGGCCCCGGCTTTCGCACAACATCGCGATCTATCACAGGGCCCGTCCCGACCGCCCCGGCTGACCCCTGCTACGCTGCCGTCGATGGTTCGGACCAGCGAAGGCCGCAACGAGAACTGGCAGGTGTCGCCGCGCAATCCGGACGGCGGCCGGCGACGCGAGGGTCCGCACATCGGCTCGATCCGGGTGACGCCGATCCGGGTCATCCTGGTCGTGGCCCTCCTCGGGTCGCTCGGCTACACATTCTTCGCGCTGACGGTGCGCGATACCAGCCAGATCCCGATGCTGAGCTCCGGCGCGGCGATCCTCGGTCTCGTGTTCAGTGCCCTGGCCCTGGCCGGCGGGATCTCGATGTGGCGCGCCGGGGTCGACCGACGACAGGCAGCGTCGTTCGGCATGGCGGTTCTCGGAGGCATCGCGGCGATGATCGCGCTCGGCTGCTTCGCGTTCGCCATCGTGCTCGCCCTGCTCTGGACCGCCTGAGCCACCCGTCGCGCGATCCGGACCCTCCCAAACCGTTCGCGCCCGATCGGCTGGTACACTCGATCCACCTGACCGGCCCAGGGGCCGTCAGCCTCGCCCCCATCGTCTAGAGGCCTAGGACGCCACCCTTTCAAGGTGGAGATCAGGGGTTCGAATCCCCTTGGGGGTACCACGCCCCCACGTGCCTCGTGGGCCGGTAGGACCCGGCGCTGAGCGCCCTGCTACCATCGGCTCCATGGACATCATGGGCATTCGCATCCCGACGATCGTCGTCGACAACAATGCCCGCCGCTGCGACGGTTGCCGCGCGGTGATCGACGGCACGCCGTGGCGGATCAACATCCTCGACATCGTTGCCACCGAGGTTCCGGCCTCGTGGGCCGGCAGCCCGGCCATCAACCCGGGACCCTTCCAGTTCCACGGCGATCCCGGCCACGTCCGCCGCTGGATGGCCGCTCGTGGGTACCTGTTCTGCCAGAAGGGATCGGTCCGCGAGATCATGCGGCCCGTGCCGATCCCCTACGACGACCCGCGCTGGGGCCTGTGCGACGGCATTCACCGCGACGACCACGAGTTCATCCCCGCCTGACGTTCGGCACGCGGCGGCGGACGTCGCGGGCCAACCGGCCAGCGTCGGATCACATCTGCGGCCGCGTTTGACGACGCGCCGAGGCCCGCCTATTCTCCGCCGGCCTGCGCCATCCTTGACGCATAGATTTAGGTAGATTCCTGCGCCGGCGGTTGTGCGACCACGTGGAGGAGCTGCGTTGCCCGAGGCACCTCGGACCAGCGGTCGAGAGTGGCTGTCGCTTGGCCCGGCAAGCCGGCTCGTCGGCGTGGACCCCGGCACGCTCCGGCGCTGGGCCGACGACGGGCGCGTGGTGTCGTTCACGACACCGGGTGGCCACCGACGCTTCGATCGGCGAGCCCTCGATCGGCTCGCGACCAGCCGGCGTCGTGGGCCGCGGGACTCCCTGTCGTCCCTGGGCGCGACGCCGGACCGGATGTCACGCGCCTATCGACGCAGCTACCGGTCCGGGTCTTCGGGGAGCTCGGCGGCGACGGCCGCCGCCGGACCCGACCGCGAGGCGTTCCGCCATGATGGGCGTCTCCTCGTGGAGGCACTGCTGGCGTATCTCGACGCCCCGTCCGGCGGCTCGTCGACGACGCGAAACGACGCGGCCGGGGCAGCCGACGGTCTCGCGGATGACCTCGCCCGCCGCCTGGCCGGTGCCGGAGTGAGCCTGACGGACGCCGTCGAGTTGTTTGTCGCGGCACGGCGCCCGTTCCTCGCCGAGCTCGGACAACTGGCCGGCCGACGCGGCCTGGATCCGGCTGCCCTGTCCGAACTGTACGACGACGCGTCGGGCCTGCTCGACCGCCTCCTGCTGCGGCTGATCGGGACTCATCAGGGTGTGCGGAGCGGATCCTGACCCCGATGACCCTTGCGATCGCCATCCCGGCCCTGACATCGATCCTCGCAGTCGTGTTCTCGGCCGCGCTGTTCGACCAATGGCGGGAGCGGAGGCGGATGTTCCAGCTGATCTGGAGCGTCGGCATGCTGTTCTTCGGGATCGCCTCGGGCTGCGAGACCATCGCCGCCGCCGCCGGCTGGAGCGAGGCCCTGTACCGGACGTGGTACCTCACGGGGGCGGTGTGGACCGCCGGCTGGCTGGGCCTCGGGACCGCGTTCCTGCTCAACCGGACTCGGTTCGGGTATGCGTTCGCGTTCGCGCTGTTCCTGGCGGGCCTGTTCACCTTCCTGACCCAGCGTCGGTTCGACTATCCCGACGCAGGAAGTGCCCCGATCCTGTACTTCATCGGCGCGGCCATCCTGGCCCTCGCCGTCGCCGTTGAGACGTACTTCCAGAACGAGCGCTGGCCGCGCATCGCGGCCGGGGCCGTGGTCGCCGCAACGCTGCTGTCGATCGGGTTGATGGCGACAACCACGCTTGCCGCCCCGGGCTATGCAGTGGATCTCGCGACCGGCCAACCAAAGGCCGATCTGTTCCCCGGGACCCTCCGGCTGCTCACGCCGTTCATGAACATCACCGGGGGGTTCGCCCTCGCCTTCGGTGCCCTGTTCTCGACCTACGTGTTCATGCCGAAGCGTCGCGTCCTCCCGTACTCGCTCGACCCGGATCAGCCCGGCGACGAGTTCCTCTTCAACCTGCTCATCGCGCCGGTCGCCCTGACGGTCAACTTCGCCGCCTCGTTCCCCGGCGCCGTTCGGGCCATCGTTCGTGGCGAGGTGCACAGCCGAGTCCCGGCCACCCTCCTGATCGCGGTCGGTGCCTTCGTCGCGAGCGCCGGTGACTCGCTCAACCGGTTCGGGATCACCGCTCCCTTCGCCATCGCCAAGCTGGTTGCCGTCGTGTTCCTGCTGCTCGGGTTCCTCGTCTCCGTCGAGGTGTTCCGCCAGATTCGAGTCCCGTTCACCGGAATCCGGCTCGGAGGAATTCGTCACGAGGAGGCGATCACACCGGGACGGGACGATGGCTCCGCGCACTCATCGTCGCGCGGCTGACGGCACCTCCCGCCAACAGGCCCGCCGATCCGGACGCCGCACCGGCGCCGCGTCCGTTCGCTCGCTAGCATGGCCTCGTGCAGCGCTCTACGGACCTCGTGGGCTTCGGCCTCGTGATCCTGGCCGGCTCGATGTTCGGAACGCTCGGGATTGTGTCGCGTCTCGCCTACGACCTCGGCCTGGCACCCGCGTCGCTCGTCGCGTGGCGCGGCCTGTTCGGGTTCATCGGAATCGGCGCGATCGTCGCGATCGGGCTGACCCGCGGCCGACGTCTCGTGCGGCGGCGCGACGTGGGGCGGTCGGTCCGCCTGCCCCTGGCCACGGCGATGGTCGCCGCCTGGGGCCTGAACATGGCGATGTTCCTCGCATTCGAGCGGGTGACGGTGGCGCTGGCGCTCCTCGGTTTCTACCTGTATCCGGCGCTCGTGACGATCGTCGACGTCTGGAACGGACACGAGCACGTGGATCGGCCCAAGCTCATCGCGCTCGTGCTGTCGCTCGGCGGGATGGTCCTCGTGGTCGGTGGCGGCCTCGGCTCGGCCGCAAGCCTGCGGATCGACACGCTCGGCCTGGGGCTCGCCCTGCTGGCGGCCGTCATCCAGACGGTGTTCGTCGTCGTCAGTCGCGACGGCTACAGTGCCATCCCGGCCGATCAGGCAATGACCTCGATCCTGGGCGCGGTGGCGATCCTGGCCGTGGGCGCCGCTCTGGTCATGGGGCCCGTCGAGGGATTGCTTCTCCCGCTACGCGACCCGCAGCTGCTCGCGTTGACCGTGTTTGCCGGCGTGTTCGGAGCGGCGATCCCCTCACTGCTGTTCCTCATCGGGATCCGCCGCCTTGGCGGCACGCGCGCCGGGATCTTGATGCTCACCGAGCCGGCCATGGGGGTCACATTGGCTGCCATCGTGCTGGCGGAGGCGCTCCTGCCGATCCAGGCGCTTGGCGCGGTTGCGATCCTGGTCGGTGCCGTCGTGCTCCAGCGTGCGGCGCCCGGCGGGTCGCGAGAGGCGCCAGTCGGGAGCGCCGGGGGAAGTGAGGCCGCCCTGGCCATCGACACGGCCGAGGACCGATGACGGCAATGCTGGAGATCGACGGCCCTCCGAACGGGCCGCCGATCGTGTTTCTCCACGGCACCCGCCTGTCCAGGACGATGTGGCGCCCGGTCATGCGCCGGCTCGCCGGGTCGTACCGGGTCATTGCACTGGACCTGCCCGGCCACGGGTCGCGTTCCGATGTGCCATTCGCGATCGATGCCGCCGTGGCGAGCGTCGTGAGCGCGGTGGACGAGCAGGGCGGCGGGCGGGCCACGCTCGTCGGCCTGTCGCTCGGCGGTTATGTCGCGATGGACGTTGCCGCACGTCACCCTGAGCGGGTCCGCGCCCTTGTCCTGTCGGGGGCCAGCCAGGATCCCGTGGGATTCTGGTCGATCGGATTCCGTGCTCTCGCGTTCATCCTGGGTCGATCCCCGCTGCGTCCGCTCGACGTCGTCAATCGCTGGTTCTTCCGACTCCGGTATCCGTCGGATGTCGCGCGGGCCGTCCACGACGGCGGGTTCTGGTCTCGCGGCGGGGCGGTGGCCGTCAACTCGCTCACGGGTCGGCGGTTTCTTCCCCTCCTGGCGGCATATGGCGGACCGGTCCTCCTCATCAATGGCGAGCTCGACATCGTGTTCCGGGCGGGGGAGCGCCGCTTCCTCGGCGCCGTCCGAAACGGACGTCGCGTGGTTGTCCCGTGGGCAACGCACCTCGTCAGTCTCGACCGTCCGGACGCGTTTGCGGCGGCGGTCCGGACCTTCGTTCGCGACCTCCCAGCCGAAGGCAGCAGCGGGTCGCGATGAGGTCGCGGGGTATACTGGCCGCGACCCGGCACCCCTAGCAGCAGGTTTGATGCGCGTTCGAAAAGCCGTATTCCCCGCCGCGGGCTGGGGGACACGATTCCTCCCAGCCACCAAGGCACAGCCCAAGGAGATGCTGCCGCTCGTCGACAAGCCGATCATCCAGTACGCGGTCGAGGAGGCCGTCGCCGCCGGGATCGAGCAGGTCATCATCGTCACGAGCAGCCAGAAGCGCGCGATCGAGGACCACTTCGACCTCTCCTACGAGCTCGAGCACCTGCTCGAGGAGAAGGGTGAGATCGAGAAGCTTCGCCAGGTTCGAGCGATCTCCGACCTTGCCCAGATCGCCTATGTTCGCCAGAAGGAGCAACTGGGCCTCGGTCACGCGGTGCTGATGGCCAAGGACCTCATCGGCCACGAGCCGTTCGCGGTGATCCTGCCCGACGACGTGGTCATCGCCGACCGGCCGTGCATCGGCCAGCTGATTCACGCCTATCACCAGACCCACGCCTCGGTGGTGGCCGTGATGGAAGTCCCGCCCGAGGACACCAGCCGCTACGGAATCATCGCCTCCGAGCCGAGCGATGACGTGCTCGACCATGGTCGGCTCCACAAGGTGACCCGCCTCGTCGAGAAGCCGCCTGCCGGGCAGGCGCCGTCGAACCTCGCGATCATCGGCCGCTACGTGCTCACGCCGAAGGTGTTCGACAAGCTGGAGCAGACGCCGCGCGGCTCAGGCGGCGAGATCCAGCTGACCGACGCGCTCGAGGCGCTCATGCAGGAGCAGGGCATCTACGGCTACGCGTTCGAGGGGACCCGCTACGACGCGGGCACCACGATGGGCTGGCTCCAGGCGTCGGTGGAGCTCGCGCTGCAGCGCCCGGACCTCGCTCCAGACTTGCGCACATACCTGAAGTCGCTCGAGTTGTAGCGACCGACACCCGGTCGTCGTCCGCCACTACCCAGCCCGATGACGCTTGAAGTGCTCGTCATCGCGGTCATCCGGATCGGTGGGTCCCTGCCCGTCCTGCGCTGGCCCCTCGCCGGCGGCATCCTGGCCATCCTCGTCGACCTGTCTGACCTCCTGCTGCGCGACACGCTCGACCTGGGCGGCATCCCGGACTACCAGGCGCTCGACAAGTGGCTCGACCAGGTCTACATGGCGTGCTTCCTCCTCGTGGCGCTCCGCTGGCAGGTCCTCGAGCGACGCGTCGCGGTGGCGCTCTACCTGTATCGCGCCGTCGGTTTCGTCCTGTTCGAGGTGACCGGCAACCGAGACCTGTTGCTCCTGTTCCCGAATGTCTTCGAGTTCTGGTTCCTCGCGGTGGCCGCATTGCATCGATTCCGGCCCGGATTCACGTGGAACCGATGGCGGCTGCTGGTGACACTCGGTGTGCTCGGCGGCCTCAAGGAGCTCCACGAATGGGCGCTCCACGGCGGACGGATCTTCGACGGGATCAGCTCGCTCGAGGCGATCGAACTCGTCTGGCGCTGGGTGACCGGCGGCCGTTGAGCGGCAGCGCCGCTCGGCCGGTGCGGCAGGGCCGGCCGGAGCGATCGCGGCGTCGTACGGTACGATGCCGAGCGCGGTCGTCCTCGTGACGGCGGCGGACGAGGCTCGAAAGGAGCGCACGTGGCGGAGATCGGGAGTGTTCTCGGCGGCCGGTATCGGCTGATCGAGCTGCTCGGGCAGGGCGGGATGGCCACGATCTTCCGCGCCCGGGACGCCCAGCTGGAACGCGATGTCGCCGTGAAGGTGCTCCGGCCGGAATATGGCCGAGACCCGGACTTTGGATCGCGCTTTCGCCAGGAGGCCCAGGCCGCGGCCGGGCTCAACCACCCGAGCATCGTCTCGGTCTACGACTATGGGACCGACGACGCCGGCCCGTTCATCGTCATGGAGCTCGTCGACGGCGAGGACGTTGCGTCGGTCATCCGCCGGAGCGGGGCCCTGACGCCTCGCCAGACGGCTCGCCTGGGGGCAGAGACCGCGCGCGCACTTGAGGCCGCACACGCCAGCGGCTTCGTTCATCGCGACGTCAAGCCCGGCAACATCCTGCTGACCCGCGACGGCCGGGTCAAGGTCGCCGACTTCGGTATCGCCCGGGCGATTGCCGAGGCGCAGCTCACGCTGCCCGGCACGACCCTGGGTTCGGTGCACTACTTCAGTCCCGAGCAGGCGCGCGGCGAGCAGACCACGGCCGCGTCCGACATCTATTCGCTCGGGATCGTCCTGTTCGAGCTGCTGACCGGGCGACGACCGTGGGAGGGCGATACGGCCGCTGCGGTGGCCATGGCGCGCCTGACCGGCCCGGTCCCAATGCCGTCTTCCGTTCGCGCCGGCATCCCTCCGACGCTCGAGGCGATCGTGCGCAAGGCGCTCGCGCCCGATCCTCAGCAGCGATTCGCGAGTGCCGGAGCGATGGCCGAGGCTCTCGACGGGTTCCTCGGCTCGGACCCGGTGTCCCGCCCCGCCGGAGCCGCCGCGGCCGCTGCGGGGACTTCCGCCGCAGTCGCCGGAGCCGCAGTCACCGGAGCCGCCGCGGGAGCCGCCGCCCCCGTGTCCGCGGGAGGGGCGGCTCAGCCGGATGACACCGCCGTGAGCCGGGCGCCCTTCGATCCCGGCGTGATCGGGACGGCGAGGTCGAACCCGGGGCGCGTCGACGACGACGATGATGCCTACGCTCGCGACGACGATCCGCCGTCGCGCCCCGTGCCCGCCGGCCGGCGACGTCCCACCCACGACGACGATGAGGAGCCGTCCGGGACCAGCCCATGGGTCTGGGTCTCCGCGTTCCTGGCCATTGCCATTCTCGTCGCGGTGGGTTACCTGGTGGTCCGCTTCATCACCGATCCCGGGACGCCGCCGCCGGTCGCCCAGGTCACCGTGCCCAACTTCGCCGACAAGGTCTTCGAGGATGTCGAGGCTCAGGCCAAGGATCTCGGGCTCGTGGTGATCCGTTCGGCCTTTCTGACGAGCGACAAGCCGGACGGGACCGTCCTGTCGCAGGATCCGCCGGCGGGAACCAGGGTCGACGTCGGAAGCGAGATTCGGCTGACCCTGGCCCAGGGCGACGAGACGGTCACCGTGCCCGACCTTCAGAACCGGACCGAGTCCGACGCCATCAACCTCATCTTCGCCAGCGGCCTGCTGGTCGGGATTCGCTCCGAGGTGTTCGATCCGATCGTCCCGGTTGGATCCGTGGTCAGCCAGGATCCCCGCTCGGGGCTGGTGGTCACGAAGGGCATCAGCGTCAACTACTCCCTGTCGAAGGGTCCCGAGCCGACTCCAAGCCCATCGCCGAGCCCGTCGCCGAGCCCGTCGCCCAGCCCATCGCCGACGCTACCACCAACCGCCCCGCCGCCCGCCCCGCCGACCCTACCACCAACCGCCCCCCCGCCCCCCCCGCCGCCCGCCCCCCCACAACA
>CAKKPP010000029.1 GCA_919901745.1 Chloroflexota bacterium
CTAGACGCGTGCTGCGTCGCTGCGGCGCGCCCGATCGCTGAGGCCCGCTCCCGGCCGAGCGACCATTCGACGATTTCCCGGAGCGCGCCGCGCGGCGCGTCGGCGCGAAAGACGAGGCGGCCACGAGGCGTCTCTCTGCATAGCGTGCCTCCCCGGATGAGCCCGTCCACTGCGCGCTGTACTGTAGAGAGCGGCTTCCCGGTGAGCCGAGCGACCTCAGACATTGTTGCCCCGCCCGTCTGATCGACGACCAAGAGCGTGGATGCGACCGGATCGCTGAGGAGAGTGCGCATAGGCTCAGTATCTACGCGATCTGCGTAGTTGTCAAATGCCATTCATGCCGGATCTCGATCCGGTCGAGGTCGCTGACGATCAGGAGCGGGGCCCCTCGAGAGTGCTTCAGGGTGCGGTCGGGTCAAGCAGGCGGACGCCCGTGCGCTCGACGTCCCGGGTGTTACGGGTCACAAGTACGAGGTCGTGAACGAGCGCTGTCGCTGCCAGGAGGCCGTCGACGGTCGGGGTCGGGTCCGGCACGTTCAGGACACCCCATCGGTCGGCGACGCGGGCGTCAATCGGCAGGACGCGGTCGCTGAACGTCGTCGCGAGACGCGCGAGCCATTGCTCAAGCGCAATCGCGGCCGTCGGATCACGCCGGCGGATCGACTCGATTCCACGTCGGACCTCGCCGAGGACGAGGACACTCGTGAACAGCTCGTCCTCGTCCGCGCCGGCGAACCACGCGCGGACGCCGTCGTTGGCACGATCCCCCTTTCGGAGCTCGGACAGGATGTTCGTGTCGACGAGCCAGCTCACGGGCTCTCGCGCGGCAGGTCGCGCGGAACGACGTAGTCAAGGTCCTCCCCGACGTCGGGCATCGAAGCCAGCATGGCCTTGAACGATGCGCGATCCTGGTCCTCGCGCAGGGCTGCCCGTAGGATCTCGCGATGCTCGGCTTCTGCCGAGCGCCCATGGCGCGCAGCACGGCGCCTGAGCGCCCGAACGATATCCTCGGCCACGTTGCGGACGATCAGCTGGCTCACGTCTTCACCTCTGCTATCAATGATAGCACCAGCCGATTTACCGGCCGATGGCAGCATCGGCGACAGGCCCGTGAAGTTGGTCCGGTGGGGTGGCGTTTGCCACGCGGTCCTCGATCATTCGGTGCTCTTGGGATGCCCGACGCTCGCCAGCGTCAGGATCACGGTGCGACGGTCGTCGTCGATCGCGTACCAGAGGCGGCCCGCACCGGTGACCTCGAGTTGCCATTGCTCCAGGGTCCGGCCACCGATGGATCTCGCCCCGAGTTCGCCCTTCAAGGGATGCTGACGGTCGCTCCGAGCTCGTGGCTCCGAACGCAGGGTCACCCACGCGGTGCGGGTCGGTCCCGGTGCCTGGCTCGAAAGCCGGTCCCAACCACTGACCGCAGCCGCGTCACCGAATCGAACATCCCATTCGAGCGGGCCAGGCGGCGGAGCGACCCTGTCGCCGCGCTTGGGCACCGGTTCAGCGGTCGCGTGGTTTGCTGACTCGCGCGCCGATGCCGGCGATCGGGCGCTTCAGTTCGATCGCCAGGGTCGGGTCGGCGTGGATGGCGGCGGTTGCCTTCCATTCGATGAGAACCTGTGCCAGGGCGGCCATCGAGCCGAGTTCTGCGGCACCCTCCGCGATTCGGACGAACTCCTCGACGAACATCCCGCGTTCGGCGGTGGGCAGGAGCGTCACCCAGGGGATGGCGGCCGCTGCTTCCGCGAGGCGTCCACGGATTTCATCGTCGGCAAGGACGCGGCCGAGCAGGCGGGCCAGGAACTCCACGGCTTCGTCATCCGACTGGACCCTCGAGCGCAGACTCAGGTGCAGGTCTGCAGCATTGCGTCGATGGAGGACGACATCGCGGCGTTCGAGCTGCTCGACGATGGCATTCGGATCGCGCAGGAAGTCTGTGAGCGTCGCCTCGGCCGTGGGTGTCATGGTTCGGAGGATATCAGATGTACCGCAGATGTCAACCGGTGGAGCGCGCTATGACGAGGTGGCGCCTCCGGTGATCCAGATCGCATAGGAGTCGACGTCGATCGAGGTCGGGTGTGAGGCGGCCCAGACCGCCAGCCCGAAGGAGATCGGCACGATGCTCGTCTGGGCGGTGGCAACCGACTCGCCATCGACGGACACGACTGCCGAACCGTCCGAGAGCGTGAGCGAGAGCTCGATCATGCCGGTCGGGGGCGGGATCGCGCCCGAGGCGATGAGATCGAGCGATTCGATGGAGTCTCGAAGGAGGGCGACGCGGCCATCCGCCAGAACAAGCGCGACGATCCGCTCCCCGGCGGCGTCTTCGATCACCGTTCCAACGCTCGTCGCCGGGTCGGCATCGGGTGAGAGGGCCAGGTTGACCTTGACGGTCAGCGCCGAACCGGGCGAGCCCTCGCCGGTGGCCCCGGTGATGAACACCGGGAGGTCGGTCGGCTGCGCGTCGATCCTGTACAGCCCACCCGCCATGCTCGTCGTCGCCCAGTCCAGCGGCCCGATGGGCCAGGCGCCCTCGGCGTCGAAGTCATCGGCGAACCACAGCGTGCCCGCGGCCGACGGGGCCGGACTGCTCTCCGCCGGCGGGTCCGTCGCCGGGGTCGGGGCAGGTGACACGTCCCATGCCACCTCGGTGGCGCTCGGTCCGTCGCCGTACGGGCCGGTCGTCGGGGGCGGGACCCCCTGCCCGCCCAACCCGATGGGGATCGCTCCGGTCCCGATCCCACTCCCGGCAGCCATCATGACGATCCCCGAGATCATCGACAGTCGCGAGAGGCGACGCCTGGCCCCGGGCCTCACGGACGCCAGCCCGGTACATTGATGGCACGGCAATGGGCCAGCCGGTCGGCCGCGAACTGCTGGTTTTCCAGCGAGGTCTCGAACTGCATCTCGAGGTCCACGCGCTTGTCCGCGATGCGGTCACGCAGCGCGCGCAGCCTGTCCAGCCGATCCTTGAGCTCCAGACCGCTGCTCACGCCCTGGTAGAGGTCGATCATGGCGCCCATTCCGTCCTTGATCGGCCCGGCCACGTCGGCCGCGTAGCCTTCGAGTTCCTTCATGAACCCCGAGTACTCGCCGACGTCGCGAAAGACCCGCGTCGGTGCGGTCGGGTGGATGGAGTCGAAGAAGTGGCGGTTGACGATCCCCTCCCCCACCGCCTCGAGAACGGACTGCTTGATGGCGCTTTGGGTGCCTTCGGCTGCGGCGTTGCCCGCGTCGAGGCCGCCGCCTGCGCTGCCGAGCGCCTGCTTGGCGAGTTCCTTGGCGACATCCTTTGCCACTGACTCGCCGACGGCCGCCCGGAATGTCGCCGAGGCGAGGAGTTTCCTGCCCAGTACGCCGCCGAGGCCGCCGGACAGGCCGCCGGCCGCGAACCCCAGGTCCAGCAGGACGCTGCCCGGGAGGACGAGGTTCGCGAGCGTGTCGATCTGCTCCTGGAGCATGGCTTCATAGCGGCGACAGGACGCCAGGAGGCCGTTGATATAGCGGCCGGTGGCACTGGCCCGAGCCACGGCCTCGGCCTGGCCGGCACACGGATCCTGGGTTGGTTCATGCTGCGTCGACGTGTTGCCGTCGGGGCGAACGGCAGGTCCCGAGGCCACGGCCGGGACGGGCCGGACGCCGGTCCCGATCCCCAGCAGGGCGCCGCCACCGAACAGAAGGAAGCCGATCAGCGCTGCCGCCAACCCGAGCGATGCCGGGTCCACCGGGTCGTCGCCCCCGATGTCGGAACCGCCCGTCAGGCCACCGACCACCGGCGGTGCCTCCGTCCCCACAGGTTCTGCGGGCGGGTCGGTCGCGAGGTAGCGGGAACAATCGGCGATCTGGGCGTCCTCTCCCGCATACACGATCCAGGCCTGGAGGCTGGTGACGCCCACGGCCAGCATGGCCGGGCAGGCGTCGGCCTCTCCGATGAACGGGCCGGCGACGAGCCGTCCCGTGTAGATGAAGACACCTCCCGTTCCGTCCGGAACGTGGAAGACCCCGTCCTCGTTCGGCGGAGCCACGTAGAGCCAATACGCGTTGTCCTCGACCGGCCCGTTGTACGTGGAGTGGCCGTCCATCCACACGAGGTATTGCGGCGTGTTGAAGACGAGCGGGCTGGGCTCCGGGGACGGATCCGCGGCGCGTGTCGCGCTCGGCGATCCAAACATGAGGAGTGAGACCGCGAGCCCGGCCAGCAACCGAGCGAACGCCACGGCCTGAGATCTTCCCCATCTGCTGTGCGCGGGGTTCATGTCGGCTGAAGTGTGGACAGGGTCGGACCGGTATCAACCTATCCGGACGTCCTCTGTCGGGGGTACTTTCGCAGGGCTATCGCATCAGGATCGCGACCAACGGCGGGAGTGCCCAGTCGCGAGAGTTCGTTGCCGTCCTCCCTGTAGACGAGCAGCTGGACGCAGGCGGCCTTGAGGTCCCGGTCCCTGCGCATGTACTCTCAGGCGAAGAAGTCGCGCCACTTGGCGGCGAAGGCGCCGGGGGTGAGGGTCGGCTGGGTCGTCACGATGGTGCGATCAACGGCCCAGGACGGTGTCGATCCCGGCCAGGACGAGTTCGAGCTTCGCTGACGACAGCCTCCCCACGCGCTCGGTGAGGATCGACTTGTCGAGGGCCACGACCTGCGAGACGTTGGCTACGGAGTCGCGTGCCAGGCCGGTGGCACGTGGAGTCAGGCGAACATTGCCAGGCGCCATCGCCCAGCGGACGTTGCTCGTGAGCGGGACTGCCAGGACCGTGTGAAGCGCGCTTCGGTTGAAGCTGTCGCCCTGGACGACGATGACCGGTCGCCGGAAGCCAGGTGCGGACCCAGTGGGTTCCGCGAGGTCCGCCCACCACACGTCGCCCTGCGAGATCACCACTCAGTGGACTCGAGGGTCCGTCGATTGGCGGCCGTCACGAAGGCGTCTGACGCCTCTCCGAGCTCGGCAACCACGCGGTCGAGCGCATCAGCGACCTCGTCGGGCGAATGGCGGGCGACGTATTCGCGGAGCGCGGCGCTGTAGACCTCGCTGCGCGAGCGGCCTTCTCGTCGGGCCAGTCGCTCGGCGCGCTGGAACACGTCATCGGGCACGGACACTGCAGTCTTCATACCCAGAGTATAACCGCACGGTGTCAAGATCCCTGACCCTCGGCCTCTACTCGCTAACGGGTCTCCTGACGCGCTGTGCTCCGGGTCGGCCGCCCTGGCTACGTGGAGATGAGCCGACGTGCAGCGCGGCTCATCAGGATGGCGCTCGACATCGGCGCCTTGTGTCCGACATAATCGTGGGGTGATGTGCCCGTCCGCTTCAGTCGATCCGCCGCTCGGCACGGGATCGCCCCGGATCGGATGCGGCACGTCGTGGAGCACTGTCCGTGCCCGCTCTATTCGTCGAGTCTGGACAAGGTCGACCTCATCGTCTTTCTCGGACCCGACGCAAACGGCGTTCCGTTGGAGGTCATCGGCGTCGAGCTTGACGATGGCGATCTCCTCGTGATCCACGCCATGAGGTTGCGCGGTGCGTACCGCGACGCGTACGTAGAGGTGATGCGATGCCACGGACGGTGAAGACGCGGAGCGGGCGCATCTTGTCCGAGGACGACATCGACAGGTTGGCCACCAGCTTGGAGCAGGGCCTGGACCTGTCCGCGTGGAAACCGCGCCGGGGACGTCCTGCCCTGGACCCTGCCCACGATGCCCATGCGCCCAGGATCGCGGTCCGCGTGCCGAGCGACGTCCACCGGCGAGTCGTCGCACGCGCCACGAGGGAGGGTCGAAGCATCAGCGAGGTGGTTCGCGACCTTCTCGAGCGCTACGCCGGCGGGGCCACGGAGCGCAAGGGGCCGTAGAGGACGTCTCCGTAGAGTACCGGCGATGACGCATCGATCGTCCGGCTGCGACACTCGTAGCACAGATGCTACAGTGGCCTCCATGGCTGATGTCGCGTCGCGCGCGCTCCGGAACAACACCCGTGCGCTCCTCGAGCGGGTCGAGGCCGGCGAGGAGATCACGATCACGGTCGATGGTCGCGCCGTTGCAGTCCTCGCGCCCGTCGGCCGGAAACGACGGTGGATGCCGCGCGACGAGTTCGTCCGCACCGTCCTGCGCCACCAGGCGGATCCCGGCCTCCGCGATCTCCTGCGCGAGATGATGCCGGACACGACCGACGACATCCCCCTGCGGTGACCGACGCGATCGTCGACACATCGGTCCTCATCGCCCGGGAGACCGGCCGGCCGATCCAGGTTGCCCGGCTCCCGGACCGTCTCGCGGTGTCGATCATCTCGATCGGCGAGCTTCGCGCCGGCGTCCTGGCAGCGGCCGATGTCGCGACACGGGATCGGCGCCTGGCCACCCTCCTCGACACCCTCGAACTCGATGCGCTGCCGATCGATCTGATCGTGGCCGAAGCGTGGGCGCGGCTCAGGCAGGATCTCCTCGACCGCGCCCTTCGGATGCCCGTCAACGACTCGTGGATCGCGGCAACGGCGATCGCCCACGGCGTCCCGCTCGTGACGCAGGACGAACACTACGTCGACGTTCCGGGGCTCGAGGTCATTCACGTCTGACGCCGTTCGGACCTCGTAGAGAACGCGGTAGTCAGCCACACGGATCCGCCAGATCCGCTCGTCAGCCCTGCCCGTGAGAAGCTTCGACCGACGCGGTCGCGGTTCGGTTGCCCGGCCGTCGAGCGTTCGACGGACTTTCTGCTGAGTGGCTGGTGGCAAGCTCGCCAGGTCGCGCCTCGCGCTTGGCAGAAGATCGACTCAGCGCGCCGGTCGTCGTCATGGCGACCTCGGAGCTGGACGGCCGTTCAGCCTGAACGTGCGCGCCGCGCACTGCCGGCGATCCAGCTCGCCAGCAGCAGGCCGGCGACCGCCAGCGCCCCGACCGCGACGATCCCTGGAACCCAGAAGTAGGCGCCCCGGACACACGGTCCCCGAGACGCGTCGCGGCTACGCTGCGGCCCGGTAGGCCGACGCGCATTCGGAGCGCCGTGCGCTCGGAGCGCCGCGCACTCAACCGAGCAGGTCGAGGGGATCGGCAGCGTAGATGGCGCCATGGAGCCGTCCAAGCCTCCCCCTACCCCAACTCGCTCGGGAGGATCTGAGCGAGGCCGGCCAGCTGATCAGCAAGATGGACGCCTCGGTCGAATTCGAGGTGCCATCGGTCGCTCGGAAACCCCCAATAGCGGACGTCGGTGATCTGCCAGTCGGGCATCGCCTCGACGTCAACGACCAGATCCACGCAACCACCGTCTGCGCTGTCGATCTCACCCCGGCAGAAGATCACCTGACCACGCTCCCCAACAACGCCGACCTGCCCAGGCGCGAATCCGAGCGGGACCAAGACCGGATCGAGGATCTCCGTAACCAGGTCAGGACCACCATGTCCCGGGGGCAATGGAAAGCGAGACCACGGCATGATTGGTGGATGCTATCCGAGGCTGACGGCCCGTCCCGCTCACCGTCCTTGCGCGAACCACTGGAGCACGCGCATCGCGCGAAGCGTGTTCCAGCGGCTTGGATTGCCCTCGCCTGTTTCCATCTCGAAGTGGGCCTCGCCCGCGTGGACGTTCTGGAGCGGCCAGCGGCCGTCGGGATCCCGATGGCCCTCGACGAGCCCGATCGCCTCGGCGATGCGTTCGTCGGGCTCGACCCCGGCCGCGCGCAGGTACTCGAGCGCGCGCAGCACGTCGTAGTGATACCAGTGCGGGAACGAGAACCGAAGCCAGTTCGGGTCGATCACCTCGCCGGTCGACTTCCGCCGGAACAGCCGGCGCTCGAGCAGGTACGCCTCGCCGCGGCGGCGCGCCTCCCCTACCCTGGCCGAGCCGCCGGTCGAGCCACCGATCGATCCACCGATCGCCCGCTCGTGCGCGAGCAGGCCCTCGAGGACGCTGATCGTCGTCTCGGCCGAGGAGACCGTCGCGCCGTTCTCGACCTCGCAGTTCCAGCCGCCGTCCGGGAGCTGCTCGCCGAGGAGCCGTTCGACGAGCGGCGTCATGTCCACGCCGAAGTACGCGCCGGTCGCGACGACGTTGCCGTTGATGCACGGCTCGACCTCGCCGTCGAAGAACCGGTTGTCGGCCCATGGGGCTTCAAAGGGTGCGCCGTCCCCCCACGTCACGTGCTCGCGGACCAGGCTGATGGCCCGGCGGGCCTGTTCGCTTTGAGGATCGAGGCCGAGACGGCGCAGCAGCTCGAGGACGTGGAACGTGTCCGTGAAGTCGTGCGACCAGGCCGTGCCGCCCCACAGGCCGTTCGGCGCCTGGAGCCCGAGAAGTTGGGCACCCCAGCCCTCGGTGGCGATCCGTGCCCGCTCGGCGGCGACGACGTCCGCCGACTCGTGCGTCAGATCGCGCATCACCTGCCAGCGGATCGAGGGATCGGAGTCGAGCAACCAATCGATGACGGTCATGCCCCTATCCATTCATGAGGCCTAACTGCCGGACGATCGTCGACGAGTCGTAGTAGTCGCGCCCCTCCACGACCATCCCGTCGGCCACGCGCATGACACTGCAATAGCGGACTTCGGATCGGCGACCAGTGGGTGGGAAGGTGCCGAGGCTGGAATGCAGCGGTCCCGTGTGCGTCCCGCGGTTGACGTACTCCACGACCGCCCAGTCATCCTGGACGATCACGTTGACGACCTTGCACTCCCCATCGGGAAAGGCGTCGCGCCAGCGGTGGTAGTCGCGCTTGTAGGCCTCAGGGCCGGGAAGCAGCTCGCCCCGGGCAACGTCCTCGAAGTGACAGTCCTCGGCGATGACGGCCGCCCCACGTTCGGGATCGCGCAGGTCCCAGGATTCGTGGAAGATCCGGACGATCCGTTCCGTTTCGGTCATCGACGCCTCCGTCGGTTCACCGCGTCCGGTGTGGCGGGAGCCATCATCGGCACCGCGACGGTCAGGCATGAGGTCACTCCCTTCTTCGCGTGGCACGGCGCATCTCGTCGGCGACGGCCTGTTCGCGCGGTGAGCCGGCAGCCAGGCCGGTGATCGTGCCCGCGACATCTGCGGCGCTGCGGTTCTGACTGAGCTTGCGCTTCGCCTCCAGGCGTGAGATCCGGAACTCGACGCCCACGATCGCCTTGATCTGTGTCTCGACGTAACCGTCGGGCGCGTCATCAACCGACCAGGGATCGGCCCGGGCAACCTCGTGGCGGTCGACGAGGCGGCGCACGTGCGGGAGCAGCCACTCGGGCTCCGGATGGAGGGTGATCGAGCCGTACGCCAACACCGTGACGTAGTTCCAGGTCGGGACGACCTTGCCGCTCAGGCGCTTCTCCTCGTACCAGGCCGGCGAGATGTAGGCGTCCGGGCCGTCGAAGATCGCGAGCGCCTCGACATCGGCATCGATGGCGCGCCACTGTGGGTTCGGCCGCGCCAGGTGGCCGTGCAGGGTCCCATTCGAACCCCCTTCGCGGTCGAAGAGCATTGGCAGGATCGATGTGTGAAGGCTGCCCGACCCAAGCGTGACCAGGGTGGCTGGAACGATGGCCGAGAGCTCGCTAAGGAGCGCCGCCGGATCGGCGACCTCGAAGTGGCGGTGCCTTGGCTGGTACATCGCGGGGGACGCTACCACGGACGCTCGTCTCGAGTTGGGTCGCGTCGCTACTGGCCTTCCGACTCCACGCCGGCCCCGAGGACGATCCGGTTCGAGGCAGTTGGCGTCTCGCGCCGCGCTGCGGTCTCCGCCTACCGGCCGAAGTACTCCCGCATCGGCTCGAAGTAGCTCTCCTGCCAGCCGCTCTGCTGGGCCCTGACGCCCGGAGTCGATGGACCGTCGATCCGCGAGTGGTACCGCTTCCTCGATTGCGGCTCCCGCCTGCCGGCGAATCACGCGACGATGCGCAGGGTCCGCCGTTTCCCCGAACCGCCGATGACGAGCGGCAGCCGAGCCTCGACCGGCGGCCGGCGACGGTTCAAAGGCCGGATCCAGGCGGCTGTAGAAGAGCGCCAACTCCGCGGCCTGCGCATGAATGAGCAGGGCCCGGGCTCGGATCCGGTCGGCGATCGCCGCGGTCTGGAGGAACGCGTCCTGTACGAGCTCCGAGCCAAGCCCGCGGCCCCGGTCGGGAAGGTCCACCCCAAGGCTCGTGAGGATGAGTACGGGAATCGGGTGTCGGCCGGTACCGGAAGCGAGCCTTGCGGAGGCATGAGTTGACTCCCTGTGTTAACCCTTGCGCAGCCGGATGTGCCGCCGGCCCGCCCAGCAGCAGCGCGATGAGCGCCTCTGGGTCGAAGATCGTCAGCGCTCTGTTCCCTGGCGCCTGGCGTCTGCTTCCGCCTCTTCCTCGCGGGAACGCTTTCGAGCGTCATCCGATGTCTCTCCAGGTGCGCCCGAACGCCTGGGATCTGGCCGGACCGTGTCGTGGTTCACATACGAGACGATTCGCCACAGGTCAGGTCCGACGAGCTGGTACGACGTCCGGAAATCGCGGATCAGAGCTCCGGCGGCCGAGCGGACGTGCCACCGAACGGTTGCCAGCGCCGCACTGTCGCCCTGCTCCAGGACCTCGATGGCGGCGATGTCGGCCACGGCGGCACCCGCATTCCGATACGCCGCCATGAGCCCTGCGAGGTGCTCGACGACCGCCGGCCGGTCTGCCAGATAAATGGGCTCGCCGCCCCGCACGGCGAGAAATGGGGCCTCGTACATGTCGGCAACCGCAGTCGCGTCGCCAGCCATGTACGCCTCGGCATACCGCCCGAGGAGTGCGCCGATCTCAGCAGACATCCGAACCTCCATGGACCCAGGGTGTCAACTGCTTCACACCCCGAACACCTTCATGACCCGTCAGGTGCGACCCTGGAACAAGTCGATCGCGTAGTAGACGACAACGGCCACGAGCACCCCGAGAACGAAGAGACCTGCTCCGTCTAGTGATCCGACGAGGCCGCCAACCGTCCAGCCGAGGAAGTTTGTGCTCTGACCGCTCGGGCAGCTTGCACCAAGAGGAACCACCTGCGTGCACCCTGTCCGCAAGAGGAATGCAGCCACGGCAAATCCTCCCACTGGGCCAAGGATGACCTGAGCGGCCCTCTCTCGGTCCCCCTTGGCCATCGCGTCCTCCGTTCTGCACCACCGTGTCGTTGGCCTCGACCTCTGGCTCCAGTGGGCCGTGGGACCGGCAGGGTTCTGCCGTCCGTAGGCCCTGCGTCATCTCGCGCTCTCCCTGAAATACGCACGCATGGGCTCGAAGTAGCTCTCCTGCCAGCCACCTTGCTCGTAGCCGAGCTGGCCGTCGGGAACGTTCGTGTGGCGGATCGTGACGGTGGTCCCCTCCCCCGCCGGTTCGAGCAGGACCTCGATCTGCGAATCCGTGTGGGATTCGTCGAACTCCGACGTCCGCCAGGTCTGGACGATCCGCCGGTCCGGTTCCAAAAGCCAACGTCCGCCCGGTGATGTAGCCGTCCCAGGCCGAATGGGCGCCGCCGACGCTCGGATCCACCTCCGCATCGGCGCCGGTCATCGCGCTGTGGCCCTCGCCCGACATCCACGCCTCGTAGATGTCGTGCGGCGAGGCCGGGATGGTGCCGGAGACTTCGAAGTCGTAGCCCATCGCGTTCCGTCCTCAGTCGTCCCAGCGGACCCGTTCCTGCTGCCGGATGCCGGGAAGCGGCAGAGACGCGGCCTCGGATTCTATCGCCTGACGCTCCGAGCGTGAAAGCCGGCGCCACGATCCGATCGTGACATCGGCCTGCGCCCGTCTCCACGTCCCGACGATCTCGCCCTGCACCAGGACGGCGCCGGGCCACACGCGGGGGGTCCAGAGCCGGCGACGGTCGTCGGCGTCGGGGACCAGGAGTTCCCGATCGGATCCGTGCAGGAGGAAGTACGCGTCCCCGCTCGGGAGAAGGCGCGCGGGCGCTGCGAGCCCGCCGGGGGCGCGGATGGTTGGCTCATCGACGGTCAGGATCCAGGCATCGCCAACGGGCGTTCGTACCGGCGTGAGCGACCCGAGGAGCGCCTCGAACGCGGCGCGGCCATCGGCCGGCCCGATCCCGGCCCACTGAGCGAATGCCGCGGGCGTTGCCGGACCGAAGACGTGCGGGTACCGGCGCGCGAGATCGAGGCGCGCGGCGCGCGGGTCGACATCCGGGGGCGGGACGGTCCAGAGGGTGGGCTGACGTGCGCCGTCCCAGCGGATCAGCACCGTGCCGGTCGGTGCCGCGTACCGCAGCAGGTTGGGGTGCTCGCCGAGTCCCCGCCCCGCGTCGCCGTAGGTCATCCGTCGGCCGTCGAGGAAGTCGTGGAGCCGACGCGCGAGATCCTCTGCGATCCGTCGCCGCGCGAGGTCGTCGGGAAGCCTCCCGAGCGAGAACACCGCCAGATCAGGCGCAGCGACGAGGTAGGCGCTGAACCGCGGCCCCCACAGCTGGACAAGCGACGGGTCCGACCACGTGTCCGGTCCGGTTCCGTGGACACGGGCATGGATCGAGAGAACGGCCGCCCGCGGCATGCTGTCCTGCAGCCCGGCCCATGCTGCGCGCCGGAGAGACATCGGGCCCGGTGGCAGCCGCTCGTCCAGAGCGCCGACGGTCCGACGGTGCATGAGGATCTGCTCGCGGGTGAGCTCAAGCCGATTCCCTGTCACGTCAGCCGAGTCCCCGTCACGTCACCGCTTTCTTCACGAGCGCGCCGATCCTGGCCTCGTCGGCGGCGGTCAACTCGGCGAGAGCGTAAGCGGTCGGCCACATCGCGCCTTCGTCGAGGTGCGCCTCGTCGCTGAAACCGAACGTCGCGTACCTGCTCTTGAACTTCTGCGCGCTCTGGAAGAAGCAGACGACCTTGCCGTCCCTGGCGTACGCGGGCATCCCGTACCAGGTTCTCGGCGAGAGGGCCGGCGCGCTGGCGGTGACGATCGCATGGAGCCGCTCGGCCATGGCACGATCCGGTTCCGGCATCTCGGCGATCTTCGCCAGCAGGTCGCGTTCCCCGTCCGCCTTGGCCGCGCGCGGGCTGCGGCGCGCTGCCGCCTTCAGCTCCTGGACGCGCTCCTTCATCGCGGCTCGCTCGTCGTCCGTCCATCCCTCGGATGTATCCGTGTCCTTCATTGCAGGTCTTCCTCTCTGCGAGATCTGATGGGCTCATGATGGCAAGTCTGGCGTCCGGGCATCGGCCGATGCGTAGGATGTGGGCATGCGTGGCGCGGTGCGGGTCATCCTTGAGCTCGGCACGAAACGCCGGGTCGTGGCGGGTGCCATGGACTGGCCCGGCCTCGATCGTTGGGGGACATCGGGAGCCGATCCAGCTCCTCCTGCGCCGCACCGCCCACCATGTCATGGATCACGCGTGGGAAGTGGAGGACCGGGCCCCTGAGTCGTGAGGGCGCTTCCGATCTGAACCCGAGGTGCACGGGAAGTGGTGCAATACTCCGTTCGTCGTGCCGGAGAGCGCGTCAGGAGGGAGCGATCGATGACCAGGGGCCGGACGTAGCATGGCCGAGGAACGTCGGCTCGTCACGGTCCTGTTCGGCGACGTCGTCGGCTCGACGTCGCTCGGCGAAGGCCTGGACCCGGAGGACATGCGGAGGCTGCTCGGCCGGTTCTACGAGATCGCCCGCGAGGTGGTGAGCGAACACGAGGGCACGCTCGAGAAATTCATCGGCGACGCGGCCATGGCCATCTTCGGGCTTCCGATCGCCCACGACGACGATGCCCGACGCGCTCTCGACGCGGCCCTCGCCCTTCGCGAGCAAGTCCGTGACGACCCGGCGCTGGGAGATCGCCTGCCGATCCGGATCGGCCTGAACACCGGTGAGGTGGTCGCCAGCCGGGACCCAGCCCGCAGCGACTTCATCGTCACGGGCGATCCGGTCAACGTCGCCGCGCGCCTCCAGCAGGCGGCCGAACCGTGGCAGATCCTGGCCAGTGATCGAACGGCGAGTGCGGACCACGGGGCGCACGAGTTCGGAGCGGCGATCGACCTGGAGCTCAAGGGCAAGGGCGCCACGGTGCGCGCTCGGCCACTGCTCGGACGCTCGACGGCTGAACGCAGGCACACGGCCCTGGTGGGTCGAGAGGCCGATCTTGCCCACCTGGATCTGATCGCCCGCCGCGCCTTCAATGAGCGACGGCCCTATCTCGTCAGCCTGATCGCACCCGCCGGCACGGGCAAGAGCCGATTGGTGGAGGAATTCCTCGCACGCCTGGAAGGTATCGCCGATGACGTCCAGGTCGCCATCGCCCAGTGCCTGCCGTACGGGCAGCGGCTGACGTACTGGCCCATGCGCGCGCTGCTGGACAGCCTGGTCGGACTGCCCGAAGAGACCTCGCCCGAGTCCACCCGCTTCGCCATCCGCGAATGGCTGACCCAGGCCGGGGCGGAACGACCCGCGGAATCCGCCGCGCTCCTGGCTGCGACGATCGGCGTTTCGGACGCCGACGCACGGGACCGCGCGCCGCTCTTCGCCGCCTGGCGGGAGGCGCTCGAGCTCGCCGCCGCGCGGCGCCCCCTCCTGCTCCTCATCGAGGACCTGCACTGGTCCAGCGAGTCGCTGCTGGATCTCATCGAATACCTCCTCCAGCCGCGCAGCGACAGCCCGATGCTGATGCTCGCGCTCATGCGGCCCGAACTCCTCGAGCGGCGGCCGGCCTGGGGCGGCGGGCGGCGGAACCACGTCTCGCTGGCGCTGGAGCCGCTCGACGAGGGATCGATCCGGCAGCTCGTGGAAGGGCTGCTGGAGGAGCCGGCGCCGGAGCTCGTGCCGCTGGTGGTGAGCCGTTCCGAGGGGAACCCCTTCTTTGCCGGTGAGATCGTGCGCTCGTTGCTGGAACGTGGCGTGGACCTCCGCGACTCGACCGCACTGGCGGATGCCGCCGAGCGCCTGCCGGACACGGTTCAAGCCACCGTCCTGGCCCGCCTCGACTCGCTCGATCCGGTGCCGCGCCGCCTGCTGCAGCTCGGGTCGGTTTTCGGCCGCAGCTTCTCCGCGGAGGGCGTGCGGGCGATCGAGGCATCCTCGGCGGACCTTGCCGACGCCGTCGAGCAACTGATCGAGCGCGAACTGCTGCGGCCCACCGGGCGTGGAGAACTCACCTACCGTCACATCATCATCCGGGACGTGGCCTACGGCACCCTGACGCGCTCCGACCGGGCAGCGCTCCATGCCGCCGCGGGCCGCTGGCTGGAACGTCGGGCGATCGATCGTGAGGACGAACTCGCAGAGCTTGTCGCGTTCCACTACCGGGAGGCCGCCGTCCTGGCCAGCTCCTACGACGGGGTGGATCCCGGTCTCCGCTCCAGCGCGGTGCACTGGCTGCGGCGCGCGGCGGAGGTTGCCGCGGGAGGTCGCGGCATGGCGGAGGCCGCGGGTCATCTTCGTGCAGCGATCGACCTGGCACTCCCTGCCGAGCAGCCGCCGATCCACCAGCGTCTGGGTGAGGTCCTCGCCTCGGGCGACGCGTCGGTCGAGGCCTACGCGCGCGCCTGGCAGCTGGGTCGTGATCGTGGGCTGCCGCCGGACTTCCTGCTCGAGAACCTCAGCCGACACCTGATGGTCCTGTGCCGCTGGTTCGCATCGGTGGGCCAGCAGGCCGGCGAGGAGGAGATCGCCCGGCTGATCGCCGTCGGCGAGTCCTGGCTGCCGGAGGCCGGTCCCCGCGCCCGCGCGACCTTCCTCATCGCCCTGAGCTTCAAACCGTTCTGGTTGCGCCAGTCGAGCGTACGTCCAGTGACAGAGGCCGATGTCGAGGAGGCCCGCGCGCACGTCCGCGAGGGGCTGGCCCTGGCGGAGGAGATCGACGATCCGCAGCTGATCAGCGCGGCGCTGGACGCAGAGGTCGGGACGTACCAGAGCGCGGACTGGCGCCTGGCCGTCAAGCTGTCGCGGCGGCGAATGCAGCTCGGCGACCGGCTTCCGCTGGAGGAACGCCTGGATGCGCTGCAGGTCATCGCGTGGGCCTCCGCACTGCTCGGCGACCTGCCCGAGGCGATCGGTGCGTCGGACGCCGCGATCTCGCTGCTGCTGCCTGGACAGAGCGAGCCGTTCGCGACGGCAGCCGCATCCTGGAGCGCATACGCGCACGCGCTCCGCGGCGAATGGGACCCGACGCGGACCAGCGTCGAGGACCTCATGCAGCGCTGGATCCACACCGGTCGGCCGGCAGCTTCGTATGCCCTGCAGGGAGTCCTGAGCGGGATCGACTGGGCGCGCAACCGCGGCGACGAGCAATCGCTCGAGCGCTGGCGGTCGGTGGCCGAGAGCATCGTGGGGCAGTTCTCGCCCGAGCATCCGGTGGCTGCAATCTCCGCGATCGTGACGCTCGATCTCGACGGGTGCGCCGACATCGTCGTGCGACACGAGCGCTACCCGGACCGGGCCCACTACGTGGAGCACGCGCTGGCAGTCTGCGCGGATCGGCGTCACCCGGTGCCGCAGCCGGCGCTGGACGAGATCCTCGAACGTGCCCGCCGGGTGGGCCTGCGGGTCCTCGAGGCCCAGGCCCTGCGCCAGCGGGGACTCATCGACGCACGTGAGGTGGATCTGGCCGCCAGCCTCTCCGCCTTCGAAGAGATGGGCGCAGCCCGTTATGCAGCTCGCCTGCGCGTCGAGCTCGGCATGCTCATCGGCGACTCGGCATCGGTGCTGACCGGCCGGCGTCAGCTGGCCGCACTCGGCGAGGGGGACCTCCTCGGACCGGGCGGTTAGCGCCGGACGCGTTGGCGGCGAGACCGGGGAGCGGCTCACTGACGGGATGTCGAGACACTTCCTCCAGGTCGCTCCCCGGGCCTTTGTCCGAATCCGGCGCACGGCCCGTTATCCCATGCAGACGACGGATGCTCCCTCTGGTAGCCGTCGAGGAGGACGATGGACGAACCGGCGGTGCTCACTGGCGAGCTCGAGGCTCCGATCGAGGACGTGGACGAGCAGCTGGCGCTCGCCGCTCGGTCCGATCCGAACGCCTTCGGCCAGCTCTATCGCCGGCATCGGCTGGCCGTGTTCCGGTACCTGCGGGCCCGCACGACGACCGCCGACGCCGCGGAAGAGTTGACGGCCGTCACGTTCGAGCGGGCCCTGGCGGCCATGCCTCGATATCGAGCAAGTGGCGGCGGCGTGCTGGCGTGGCTCTTCCGGATCGCCCGAAATGCCGCCATCGATTCCGGCCGGCGCAGGTCGACCACGCCCGTCTTCGAGGATGTCGAGGACCGGCGAGCGACGATCGCGCCGGAGCGCGTGGCCCTGGAGAACGAGGAACGATCGACCCTCGTGGCGGCCATCGATCGGCTTACGCCCATGCAGCGTGAGGCGATCCACCTGCGCTACGCCGCCCGGCTGACCGCGGGCGAGATCGGTGCCGTCATCGGAAAGAGCGATCAGGCGACGCAGAAGCTTCTCAGCCGTGCCCTCGCGACCATCAGGGAGAACTACCGTGTCGACGACTGACGATCGGCTCGAGACGAGCCTCTTCGATCTCTTTGCCGTCCAGCCGCACGCCGCGGCCCTTGGCCGTCTGGACGAGCGAATCGATCGTCGTCTCCGGTCATGGACTCCGCGATCGGCCGGCGCTGCTCGCGTGGCCCGCCTCCGACCCGGGCGTCGGGCGGGAGTCATCGGCCTGCTGGCGGCCGCCTTCGTGATCGCCGGCGCCAACGGTAGCCTCAAGGGCCTCTACTTCTTCCTGGCCGGCCCATTCGACACGCCCTGGCACCGCGGGGTCGAGGTGAACCAGTCCCAACTGGTCGATGGCTACCGGGTGACCATCGATCGGGCATACGCGGACGCGACGAGCCTGGCGCTCGCGATCTCCGTCGTCGATGAGCTCGAACGCCCCGGCACGACGCAGATCGAGGCGTTCTCGACGATCGTCACCGACGAGGCCGGCGAGTATTCAAGTGGCTGGGGCGCGGTCTCGAGCCCGGACGGTGCCTTTGCAGCCGTCAACGTCGCCTGGAAGACGCCTGCCGTGCTGCCGCTGCCCTCCGGAACGCGCACGATCCATGTGGAGCTTCCGTTCATCCGGGTCCGCGACGACTCGATCCCGCCGCCCAACGCCGACGAGGTTGGCTGGGATCCGTGGCACCGGGTCGCCGGCCCGTGGACCTTCGACTTCGAGATCGACGTGGATGGTGGTACGACGATCACGCCCGACATCGTGACCGAGGTCGACGGGCTGGCCGTGCGCGTGACACGGGTGATCGCTGCGTCGAGCGTCGTCCGGGTGGAAATGCAGGTCGAGGGCGGCCAGCCCGGCGATCAGTGGTGGCCGTACGGCAAGATCGAGATCCGCCACCGCGGCGAGGTCCTGTCCGTCGTGACCCAGTCACTCAAGGACGACGGATCGGCCGTCCTGATGACGGATGGCGGCGTCAGCGACGCGTCCGGCGCGTGGACCATCACGATCAATGAGGTCGAGCGTGGCGACACCCGGCTCGTCGGCCCATGGGTCCTGCGCTTCGACGCCCCGTAGCGGATCAGCGGCGGCCTCAGGCGAACAACTCCCGGTCGCGGATCTTGACCGGCGCCGTGTAGTCGTCCAGCCACCACGGATCCTCGCCGGCGAGCGGCGGTTCCCTGAGGCGGAGGGCCGTGACCGCGGTCTCGGCCTGGAGCTGGCGGACGCGGAAATGGTAGTGATCGAACAGCCGGATCGCCTCGACCGTGTAGGCGACGGCCACGCGCCGATCGCGGATCCGGATCAGGTTCTCTCCGTTCTTGCCGTCGGCGGGCCCCGAGAAGTTGTATGAGCCGGTATAGACCCGTGCCGTGGGCCGATCGAAGTCGATCACGACGAACTTGTGGTGCATCCGGGTCCCGACGGAGCCGGCCAGGCCGGTCGGCTCGGACTTGAACGGCTCGGGAACGTTCTTCACCAGCGCCTCGGGCCGCACCGGGGCGATATTGCCGTTCGGGAGCTGGAGGTCGAGGCCACCGATCTGCCGGTCGGCCATCCCGTAGACGAAGATGTTCGGGTCCGCGGTCACCCGCTTCACGGCATCGCGGACCGGGCCGGTCGTCTGGTGGAGGAACGCCAGCGAGTAGAACACGCTCGAGGTCGCGCGCCCGATGTCGTCGGCCACCGAGCCCAGGCGGGCACTGGCCGCGGCATGCGGCGAGAAGGACACACGGGCATCGAGGTCTCCCAGCCCGAGATCCCGCCAGCGCGTCGACTCGGTCGTCCCGAAGCCGACCACCGAGTTGTGCCGCCAGTACCCGTCGAAGGCGACGCGGAACACCCGGGCCGCGCGCTCCCCGCGCAGGATCAGCGCGTTGTTCGCCTGGATATAGAGCCCGCGCCACGTGAAGTTCGTCGAGCCGCAGACCACGGCGCGAACGGCGGCGCCCTCGGCCACGATCGTCTTGTTGTGCTGGAGGTTGCTCATGTGGTGGCGCTTGACGTTCACGGCGCCGGCCGAAGCGGCGAGCCGCGTGGCGGCCTGCGTCTCGGCCGAGTGCGGGTCGCCGTGAGCGGCACTGTCGTCGATGACGATCCGCAGCCGCGTTCCGAGCTGCTCGAGGCGACCGACGATTTCCGGCTCGTTGAGGTCGTAGGCGACGACGCAGACCTTGGCCGTCGGGTCGGAGACGGCCTGGTCGAGGACTTCGAGGATCGCACTCCGTGCCTCGAACCCCATCCAGGCAAGGGCGTCCTCCGTCTTCGGGTGCGTGGGCAGGAACGTCAGGCCGTCGTCGGCCTTCTCGGGCAGGAGCGTCGAGATCGGTCCCGCGGAGACGTAGCGATCGACGAATGCCTGGGACGAGACGAAGCCGCGCGCGAAGGCGATGTTGAGGACCCCCGGGTACGTCTCGCGGCGGAGTTCGAGTCCGGCTTCCTGGGGATCCCCCCACGTGATCGTCCGCGTGGCATCCATGAATGCCGGCCGGACCCGGTAGCGGTACTCGCCGTTCCGCTCGGGATCGAAGGGAAAGTGGACCCAGCGGAATTTCTGGATCGGCGCGAAGAGGCTCGAGTTGGGATTCGTCCCGACATTAGCGGGTGGCGTCGCAAAGGTGATCCGGTTCCGGAGCGCCAGGAACTTCACGTTGCCGGGCGGCAGGTACTCGATGGAGAACCCGACGAAGTCGGCCGGAGGCCGCCCCACCTTCCAGTCCATCGCGAGGAGGACCATCCCCTCGCCCCGATGAACCTTCAGGCTGAACGGCGCTGCGGCGTTGGTCCCCAGAACCTCGATCTCGCCGGACATGACGTTACCCTCGCTTGCGCTGCCTCAGGACATGATGTTGTGGTTCAGGCGGAAGACGTTGTCGGGATCCCAGGCCCGCTTGAGCGCCGCGAGGCGAGCGAGTTTCGCGTCGCCGTAGATCGCCCGTGTCTCTTCCGGTCCCGACTCGGAGATCTCGTTGACGTAGCGGCCCGTCACGGCCTCCGGCTCGACGATCGCCATCGCCCGCCGGACCCAGTCACGCTGCGTCTCGTCGAGGGCTGGATCGTCCCACTCGGTGTCGGCGCTCATCCCGTACCGCGCGTCCCGCCCCGTGAAGGCCATGGCGTCGTCCGACACACGGCCGATGGCGCCACCCTGGACGGTCACCGCGAACGAAGTCCCGCTTGAGGCCGTGGACGCGTGCTCGACGAGCGCGTCGAGGGACTCCGGGCTCGCCCGCACCACTCGGCCGTCCGCGGTGACGAGCTCGACCGCCCGAAGGTTGTCGATCGTCAGGCCGAAGTGCCGCTGGAGCCGGCCCATTCCGCCGCCGAGCGTCAGCCCACCGACCCCCGTGTGACCGATCACGCCGACCGGGCAGACCAGGCCGTGCGCCTGCGCGGCGACGTCAAGCTCGCCGAGGAGCGCACCGCCGTTCGCGCGCGCGATGCGCCGCTCGGGGTCGACGGTCACCCCGCGGAGCCCCGAGAGGTCGATGACCAGCCCGCCGTCGGTGGTCGAGTGCCCCGCGGCGCTGTGAGCGCCGGAGCGGACGGCGATCTCGAGGTCGCGCTCCCGCCCGAACCGGACCGCCGCCGCGACGTCCTCAACGCCGGTCGGCCGGACCAGCACCGCCGGTCGCCTGTCGAACACCGCGTTCCAGACGCGACGGGCGTCGTCGTAGACGTCGTCTCCGGGCGTGATGACATCGCCACGGAATGTCTCGCGGAGACGATCGAGGTGTTCGGGTGAGGGCGCCACCAGCGATTCAGCCATGACCTTCGGCCTCCCTTTCGTCGTCTCGCCACTGGCGGCGAACACACTCACCGGCTCAGGCGACCGGGACCCGCCCGACTTCGACGGTCATGGCAGCAAGGGCAGCGGTCGCCGCACCGAAGGCCGCCAACCAGAGCAGGTCGATGGCGTCGAAGACGCCGATGACCTTGTGGGCTCCTGGGGTCGGTGTCACAGGTTCGCGCCGCCTGGCGCAGGCCGACCTGGGCCCGGCGCATGGACGGCAAGACCCGCCGCGAGAGCCGCGACTGCCTGACGCCCGTCGTACGTTACAAATCCATCGACCTCATCGCCGAGTCGCAGGGCGGAAGCGATGTGGATGGCATCGAGTGCACGCAGTCCGGTGCCACCCGTCGCGCCGGCGACATGCGCAAGGTCGGCGTCCAATTCGACGAACGCGAGCAGTGCGAAGACGGGTTGAGGATCCGCGTCGGGATTCGCCCGCGCCACCGCCTTCGTGACCTCTACGATCGCCACCCTGCTCGACGCAACACGACGACCTCGCACCAGGTCCTGGAGGGATCGGGTCTCCGACTCCTCCACCACCAGCTTGGTGATCGCCGACGCATCGAGGTACAGGCTGTTCAACGCGCGTCCCCCCGACGCTCGGCCAGCAGGGCTTCCGTGGCGGTCATGCCGGTCGTCACGGGCGTGGGTATCGGCAGCGCAGACGTATCCTTCTTCATCGCGGGGGTGACCTTCCCCTCCTCCACCAGGCGCGCGAGCGTCGGACGCCGAGGCATCAGCGGGCCAAGATGCGCGACCGGTCGTCCGAATACGGTCACGTCGAATCCCTCACCGGAGTCGGCCCTCGCGAGGTAGTGCCGAAGTCGATGTCGCAGTTCGCGCATCCCGATCTGCTCCATGTGACACACGGTAACACATTGTTCTTACCCCGAGGAGCGTCCGTCCGGATAGCGGCCTCTTCGTCGACGGCTCGATCGACGACGTCCAGCTGTACCGCGGGACGGCCGTTCCGAATCTCGACCTCTGGTTCCAGTGGGCCGTGGGACCGGCAGGGCTCTGCCGGTCGTAGCCGGCTCGGCGCAAGACGAGCAAGCCAGTCGCGGGTCGCGGAGCCGGACCAGGACGCCGGGCCGACCCGCGAACTTGCCTCGTCAGCGAACGACGAGCGTGCCGGTCATGCCGGCCTGCGCGTGGCCCGACAGCGCGCACAGGAAGTCGTACCGACCGGGCTCAGCGGCCACCAGCGATCCCGCGACGGTCTCACCGGGTGACGCGAGCAGGCGGAAGCCCAGTTCGGGGATCGTGAGGTCGTGCTCGATCGTGCCTTCGTTGGTCAGGACGATGTTCACCGCCTCGCCGCCGCTGACGACGAGCTCGGACGGGTCGAACGCGAACTCGGTCGTCGTGACCGCCATCTCGACGGCACCGGGTTCGGGACTGGGCGCGGGTCCGACATCCGTGGACCCGCCCCCCCACATCGTGCGATGCATGTCCCCCATGGGAAACCGGGGGCCCGCGGCGCAGCCGGCCAGGGCCACGGCGGTGAGGACCGCGAGGACCGGAAGAAGCCGGACTGCCATCAGCCGCGTCGCCGGAGCGCCTCCGTTCGCTGCTCGAACTCCTCGGTGTCGATCTCGCCCCTTGCGAATCGGCGGGCCAGGATCTCGGCAGGGTCGTCCTCTCGTCCCCCGCCCCTGCTTCGACCATCGGTCCCCGTGACCCGGGCGACGAGCCACGCGATGAGCGCCACGACAAGGACCACGACGACCGCCCAGATCACCATCCAGAGGCCCATCGCGCCCCAGTCGGCGGCCCCGTGCCACTGCCACATCTCGCTGCTCCTCATGCCTGGGCGCGGTCGATCGCCATCGTTCATATACCCACGGGGAGCATCTGCAAGATCCGGGGTCCGTTGCGAGGGCCAACTGGCCCGTCTGGACGGTCGATTCGGCGGGGTGTTGACATTGGTGCGGCCCAAGGGTGCACAGTGACCGGTGGACCCGCGCTGGGCGCCCATGGATCAAGGAGGGTTCGTCATGGCCGGCATTGTCAAGAAGAGCCTCGATCGCCCCGACGAGACGTACGAGTTCGTCCACGGACGCTCTGACGTTGTGCGCGTGGGGGACACGGAGGTCTGGCGCTCCGAGCTGGGCGCGGGCTGGAACTGGGACGAAGACCTGAAGCCCTATGCCGAGGGTGCCACGAGCTGTCCGATGACGCACCGCGAGTACGTGGTGGCCGGGCAGATCCGCTACCTCATGACCGACGGCTCCGAGGAGATCGGGTCACCGGGCGATTACCTCTTCATCGAACCCGGACACCGGGCCTGGGTCGTCGGCGATGAGACCTGCGTCCTGATCGACTGGTAGAGCGCTCCCTCGGTAGAGCGTTCCCCGCGAACACAAGATCCACTGCTTGGCCGTCATCCGTCACGCACCTCGCCGGCATGCCCGATGTGCACGAATTGGCGCCACAGGACGGCCACGAGCAGCGCGGAGCCCACGAATCCGAACCAGAACGGCGCGGTGATCCCGAACGTGCGCGCCAGGAGGCCTCCGATCGGCGTCCCGATCACCATCCCGCCAACGATCGCGACGCGGTACACCCCGCCGACACGGCCGAGCAGCTCGTCCGGGACCGCGCGCTGGCGCACGACGGTCGACGTCGTGCCCCAGACGAAGGCATGCGCCCCGAATACGACCAGCGTGATCAACGCGACCGTCGGTGACGGTCGTCACGGCGAGCACCAGGTGAGTGCCCGTCTCGATGACCAGCCCGACGCGCATGATGTCGGCCAGCGAGAACCGCCGCTCCAACCAGCCATACGAGACGATTCCGACCACGCCCCCGACGGCAATCGCGGTCGTCAGGAGACCGAAGCCCACCTCGTCCATGCCGAGCCGGTCGCCCGCGTAGAGCACGAGCACGGACCACGCCGCCCCGAACGTGACGTTGAAAGCGAAGATCGTGACAGCGAGCGTTCGCATCGGCGGGTGCGCGACGAGCCAGCGGATGCCCTCGACCATCTCGGCACGCAGGCTGGATCGCTCGCGCAGCTCGCTCCTCGTGCCGATGACGACGCGCGACACGAGGAGCGCGCCGAGCGCGAAGCAGGCGGCATTCGTGGCGACCGGCAGCGCCATGCCGGCGGTGAACAGGAAGGCGCCGATTGGCGGCGTCAGCAGCTGGTTCGTGAACAGGAATGCACCCTGCATCCTGGCGTTGGCGATGCCGAGGTCCTCGCGGGCCACGAGACCCGGCAGCAGCGTGCTGCTGGCGGAGTCGGCGAACGTCTCCGCGGTCCCGAGGAGGAACAGCGCGGCCAGCACCACCGCGATGCTGACGTTGTCGCTGACGATCGTGGCGACGAGCACGGCCAGGACGACGGCCCTACCCAGATTCGCCACGACGACCATCCGCCGTCGATCGAACCGGTCGGCGAGGGCGCCGCCCAGGACGCCGAACAGCAGCATCGGCAGGTACTCGCTCAGGAGGGCCATCGAGACGAGCAGCGGATCCCGGGTCTCGGAGGCGACGAGCAGGGGGCCGGCCGCAAGCACGATGCCGTCGCCGACGTTGTTGACGATCGTTGCCGACAGGAGCCAGCGGAAGCTCCGTCCAAGCCTCGTGGGCGCGACGTTATCGATGATCCGGGCGGGAAAGGATCGCACCGGCGGCAGGATACCAACCGAGTCCACCCGCCGATTACCCCGCCGCGGCGTTGCGCAGGACCAGGCCCTGAAACCCATCAACACCAGGCCCCCAGACTCGGCATGCTCGACAGCGCCGGCTAGGATGAACGGATGTGGCGCATCGTGGCCACGGTCAGTGTCGGGGCAGCACTCGCGGCGTGGGCCTTCCCCCGCGCGATCGAGGACTGGCAGTTCCAGTTGGCCGGCCTGGCAGATCCATTCCTCGGTCGGCCCGCGCCGGGGCTCACCATCCTCGTCGGCGTGGTGGCGTCGGCGATCGTCGGCTCCATCGTGCTCGTCGTGGGTCGGACCAATCGGCCGGCGGCGCTGCGGTCAGGCTGGGCGTGGCCACTCCTCGCCGGCTGGCTGGCATACGGGTTGGGAGCGGCCATCACGCTCGCCGGCGGCGGCCAGGCGGCGTACCCGGGCACGTTGCGCTACGACTTTGGGGAACAGGTCCAGCACGAGACGACCGTGCCGGCCGTCTGCCGTACCCCCGTCGGAAAGCCTACGGTCCTCGCCGAGGTGCGACCGACCGTGGGGAACGGCACGCCGGCCGTCGGTGGCCTCCCGATGCTCTGGCTACGAGAAGCCGCGACGGGTGCTCCCGAACGATTCGGCCCGCTGACGGAGCCGCTCATTTCCGGGGCCGGCGACGGGACCGCACTGGCCGCGTTCGTGGTGCCGACGCTGCCAGGTCGTGTCTTGCCCTTCCTGGAAATGACGCATGGTGACGGGACGGTCACGTCCGAAGTACCCATCGAGTTCCTCAGGGCGTACGACTATGTCGTGATCGATCTTGACGACCGCGGCCTGTCCGGCGAGGCCACGGTTCGCGCGACGCGATGGGAGGACCCGTACGGCGGCGATGGGCTGCGCTGGGTCAACCTCACCATCCCCAACGACCCCTGGCCGGAGTCGTTCGAGCTCTCGATCGGCTGGTCGTGCGATCGGTGACGCCCCGGCGTCGCCTGGAGTCTCCCCAGATGACCGCCGTCGACCCGATGGTCAGGCTGGTCAAGGGGACCCCCTCCGAGAGACGATGACCGGCACTGGTCGCGACCGACCGGAACCGAACCGCATGGAGGAGCCGATGGGCGGACGAATAGGTGGTCCCCGAGACCCGTTCGAGGGCCGAGGCGTTCAACGGCGTCGGCTCCGCCTCCGGATCGAGGGCCTTCTGGCCCTCGGGATGGCGATCGCTGCCTGCGGCCTGACCGCGGCCGTGTGGGTCAAGACGCTTGCGCGGAGCCTGTTCGGCCTGGGCTAGCCGCAAGTCGCGGTGAAGCGCAATCCCGTGTCCTGCGTCGAACGTGAGCGCAGCTGACCAGGATGCTGACCACATGGTCAAGTCCGTGGCCCGATCGACAGACGCATCCACGCGGCGGCCGTCGAGCACGGCTGGCAACTCGTGACGAAGGACCGGCGGATTCGGGACCACGATCCAGCGGGATCAGTCGCGATCTGGTAGTCCCGCCCTCACCACGGTCGGCAGCCGTCGAAGATTGGTGGATCGCGCGGCGTCCGGCACTCAGGCCCTCTCGTGGCGCGCCCCTACGGAGCGATCAGCTCGAGCTTCGGGAAGTAGGTCCGGTACCGCGTGGCATCCCGGGTGAGGAGTCGGTAGCCGGCCACGGCCGCGTGGGCACCGACGTAGAAATCGGGCAACGGCGAACGCCGGGATCCACCGCCGCGCCGATATCGAACGAAGCACTTGCCGGCCAGGAACGCGGCCTCGTACGGGAGGTCCTCGCGCCGATAGAGATCGGCGGGAAGCGCGGCATCGAGAGCTTCGATGGTCGGAAACCCGACCGAGACCTCGGCGTACACAAGCGGATTGATGACAAGGATGGCCTCGTCGGCCGTGCGTTCCAGCGTCGAGCTCGACCACGCGCTCCAGTCGGGATCAACCGTGGCGACGTCGAGCAGGACGTTGCTGTCGACAAGGACCGGGATCACGCCTCTCCCCGAGTCAGTGCGAGGATCTCGTCCGTGGTCATCGGGATGCGTCCACCGTGCTCACGAAGTCGCCGAACGGCACGAGCGCCGCGCGTCGGGCGCCTCGCCCGAGCCGCCTTGATGAGGCGGACACTCCCCTCCTCGACGAGGAACTCGACTTCCGTATTCGGCAACAGCCCAGCCTGCTCTCGAATTGCCTGGGGGATCGTGACCTGACCCTTTGATGTGATGCGCATCGGCAGCCTTCGCTTCGGGTTCTTACCGATGACAGTAAGACTGCGGACCGAGCGCGTCAAGGTCCGCGAGCGCGTCAAGGTTCGCAGGCACGGGTCATCAGGCGCTCACCACCGATGGCCGCACGTTTCGCGAGACCAGTGTCAGGCTTCGGCGGCTCGACGGGTGTCGGCGATCGACGAGCGGGCCTCGGCGACGGCCGCGCGGACGATCTCGGCCGCGGCGTTGACCTCGGGCCGGCCGAGCAGCACGGCTTCGGCCCGACCGTAGGCGGCGAGCGTCAGGCGGACCAGACGTTCCGGTTCGGTCGGGACACGCCCCAGCATCGCCAGCGTCTTCTCGACCTGGGTGGTGTGCTCGCGGATGTGGCTGGACCAGCGCCCGAGCCGGAAGGAAACGGGCACCGCAAACCCACCCCAGCGGGCGCCGTGGCCGAGGCGATCTTCAGGCATGCCGGCGAGGCGCTCCGCCGAGAGGTCGACGATCTCGTCGAGGCGCGAACGGATCTCGTCGATCCGACCTTCCTTCTCGGTGCCATCGTCGTCGGGCAGATTGGCCCAGAAGGCGTCGCCCAGGCTCGTTGGAAGGTCGGGGTCGTCGATCGCGAACCCCTGCTCCTGCCACCAGGCGGTCGACCAGCCGTGCGCGCGCTGCCCGTTCACGATGTGGCCGAGCGTTCGCCGGATCGACCACTCCCCGCCGCCCGGGTCGGCGTCGATGTCGGCATCCGACAGCGGGGCCAGGACGCCGTGGAGATCCCAGCGCGCCGCTCCGACCGGAGCGATGAGGGCGGCGGCCAACCCGGCGTCCCCTCCCGCACTTCGGAGGCTTCGCGACGCATCGACCTCGGCTCGAACGAAGAGCTCGTGCAGATGATAGATGCCGTAGCGCACGTCCACCTCGCCGCCGCCGGTCCACGGCCACGCACGCTCGAGCGTCGACTCGGGGATGGCGAGGATGTCGACCACGATCGCGGCGAGGTCGGTCCGCGCGTCCTGGATGGCGGCCGGCAGTGGACGAGCCCAGGCCGGATCCGTGTGCTCGAGGAGCGGCGCGTTCTGAATCGAGATGGTCATGAGCTGGAGTGTATCGCCCTGTCGTTCGGGCGAGGGGCTGCCTCGCGTTCTCGACGCTTCGTTGGTCGAACGTCGAGGCGACTCGAAGGTCGTAGTCGTCAGCGGGTGCGACCGTCGGCAAACCGCCTCGTGGACTTGGCTTCGTCGATCTTCTTCTGAACCTTGCCCTTGATCTTGTCGCGGTCGTTCGCAACTTGATCCTCGACAACGTCCTCGTCCCGGTCGAACCTGCGCTGAGCGCGATCCTGATTCATCGCATCCACCTCTCCGCCCGAGCGCCTCGTGGCGCGATTCGACGATACGGCTCAGGGTCGACGAGGTCATGACGGCTCGTCATCCCGTACCCGGCTGCGTCCTGCCGTGGAGCTCCAGATACCCGCGTGATTCAAGATCCCGGATGATCCGCGCCGCGGCTTCCTCGGGAGAGCCCTGGGCTCCATCGATGACGATCTCGGGATGCTCTGGGGCTTCGTATGGGTCATCGATCCCGGTCAGGCCCTTCAGTTGTCCCCGCCGCGCCTTCGCATACAGGCCCTTCCGGTCTCGCTGCTCGGCGACCTCCAGCGACGTGGAAACGTGCACTTCGACGAAACCGCCGTACCGCCTGATGCTGCGGCGCGCGTCGTCGCGAGCACGGCGATAGGGCGCGATCGGGGCGCAGATGGCAATGCCCCCGTTCCGCGTGACCTCGGCCGCGACGTACGCGATTCGCGCGATGTTGAGATCGCGGTCCGCCCTCGAGAACCCGAGCCCCGACGACAACAGCGCGCGCACGATGTCCCCGTCCAGCAACGTCACCGGGCGCTCGTCCACCGACAGGAGGCGTGCCATCAGGACGCTGGCGATGGTCGACTTGCCCGCACCTGACAGCCCCGTGAAGAACACCGTGAACCCCTGGTCGCGGCGGGGACGGAACCAGCGCTTGAGCTCCGCCAGGACCTCGGGATACGTGAACTCGGCCGGAATCTCGCGATCACTCACGAGGAATTCCCGCAGCTCGCCGTCACCGATCGGCTCGCCCGCCCTTCGCCCCCGCGCGTCGTCGACGGGCTCGATCCCGATCTCGCGCATCGACTCGCGCGGGTTGGACGCCTGGAGGGCAGGAGAATCGACGACGGCGTGCGTACAGCCACTGTTGCGAAGGATGATCCCGGCCGCCACGGCGTCGAGCGCTGGGTCGGCGATCCGGAGATCGGGAACCATGGTCATCGTGGCGCGACCCGGCGGGAGGTGATCGAGTGCGAGTCGACAACATTTCGCTCGTCTGACGTCGTCGTTCCAGGCCTGTTGATCGTGCGACACGAGGACCTGTAGCAGGAGATCGGCGTTCAGCCGTTCCATTTCATCCGCCAGAAACTCGATGTCGGCGCGGTGCAGCGTCCGGCGCGTCTGATACCCGAGCAGAGGGCGCGAACCGGAAGCCTCTTCCACTCGTGGCTGGCGGATGGACGGCCAATCCAGCGATGGTCGAGGCGGGAGTTCGAGACCGTCCAGTCGCCCTCCGACATGAACGCTCGGACTCGCATCCGCGCAATCGCAGGAGACGACGTCTGCCACGGTCAGGATCGCCAGCACCATGCCCTCGGGATGGCGCAGGCTCACCTGGGACCCGACCTCGAGGGACGACAGGAGCGCCGCCGGAACGTGGAGGTTGGCGCTGATGGGCCAGAGCGCACCGCTGGCGAGTCGCGCGTGCGCGCGCACCGAACGCGAGTCCCGCTCATCGAGATACCCGGAGAGTGGACGCAGGGCGCCGCTCAACAGCAGCTCGAGGAGCGCCAGCTGGTCTGTGTCGAGATCGATGGCGACGAGGTCCCGACTCCGCTCCCGGAGCCCGGCAACGTCCTCGGGGGCCGGCAGCAGCGACCTGCCGTGGTGCCGGCCGCCCTGCTCGAGCATTGATCCTCCTGTCGATCCCTGCATCTCTCCTGCCATCGCGCGTCAGGCTAGCGCAATCGTCCGCCTTCGAAACGGTGCGGAATTCGGAATTCGTGGTGCGCGCACGCGCCGGCCAGCCGATTCTCGATGGCGATTTGGGACTAATGTCCTATACGCTTCGGTGCGTGACCGCGATCCAGAACCCGATCATGATCTCGTGTGCCGGACGGAGCGGTTCGACGTTCTTTTACCGCATCCTGGCGCGCCATCGCGACCTGGGCTGGCTCTCCACCTACAACCAGGTGCTCCCATCGCAGGCGTGGCTGGCGGTGTTCTCGCGCCTGTACGGGGTCCCGGTGTTCGACCGAGTCAAGCACACCCGGTACTTTCCAAAACCCTTCAGCCCATATCGCTTCTGGGGTCGGTATCTTCCCAACGTTGCTCGCCATGACCGCCCGCTCACGGCAGCCGACGTTCCGGACGCGGCGATCGAGCCGCTTCGCCGGACCATCGCGGCCGTATTGCGTTACCAGGGCAAGCCGCGGTTCCTCATGAAGGTGACCGGCTGGGCGCGCATGGACTACTTCGATCGCGTCTTTCCGGAGATGCGCTTCATCTACCTGCGCCGAGACCCGATCGCGGTGATGGCCTCGTGGATCAATGCCGGGTGGCTGAACGTCACCTCTGAGCCGGAAACCCCAGGCTGGGAGTGGGGCGAGGTGCCTCCGCAGTACATGTCCATCTGGCGCGAGCTGGGTGGCGGGCCGATCCTGTCGGCCGCCTTGAAGACGCAGCTTGACCGGGATGACCTGCGTCGAAACGCGACAATGTTTCGCGACCGGTGTTTCGAGCTCGACTACGAGAACCTGGTCGAGGATCCCATGACGTCCTTCCGCAAGACGCTTGACTTCTGCAAGCTCGAGTGGGATCGAGAGTTCGAGGCGGTCGTCAAGTCCACCATGATCCTCAACTACTCGACGAAGTGGAAGAAGCAGATCCCGGGGGAGGAGGGCGAGCGCGTCTCCGCCTTCTTCCAGCGGGCCGCCGAGGTGCGGCTGCTGCCCTCCGGCTGATGGGTCCCCAGTGCTAGCCCGCCGAACCAAGATCATCGTCACGCTGGGGCCGGCGACCACCAGCAGGCCGATGCTCCAGAGCATTCACGCGAAGGGCGTCGATTTCGTCCGCATCAACATGTCCCATTCGCAGATCGAGGATCTCGAACGCTCGATCGCCGCGACGCGCGAGGTGGGCCTCCCGTTCATCATCGACACCGAAGGCTCGCAGGTTCGAAGCGGCGAACTCAGCAGCAACGTGGCGGTGTTCGAGGAGAACGCCGTCGTCCGGGTCTGGAACCGGCCCATCGTCGGCGACCAGGAGCAGATCTGCCTGCGTCCCGGGTCCGTGGTCGACCAGCTCGAGGAGGGCGATCTCGTCCACATCGATTTCGACACGCTCGTTCTGCGGGTTTCGGACGTCTCGACGCTCGGCATCGGCTATCTCTCCGCCCGGGCCATCACCGGCGGCTTCATCGGGCGGAACAAGGCGGTCGTGATCGATCCTGTGCTGCGATCCGGGATCTCCCTGCCCACGTTGTCCGAGAAGGACTACCAGTCGATCGAGGTGGGCCTGCGGGAGAACGTCGGGCACATCGCGGTGTCGTTCGTGCGCAACGCCGCCGCCGTTCGTGAGGTACGACGCCTGACCGAGGGGCGCATGCAGATCATCTCGAAGATCGAGTGCGTCGCTGCCCTGGAACAGATCGACGAGATCATCGAGGAATCGGACTTCCTGCTGATCGATCGCGGCGATCTGAGCAAGGAGATCCCGGTCGAGCGGATCCCGTTCACGCAGAAGATCATCATCGACAAGGCCAATCGGCGCGGCACGCCGGTGTTCGTCGCAAGCAACCTCCTCGAAAGCATGATCGAGCACCGCAAGCCGACGCGCGCCGAGGTGCACGACGTCGTCAACACCGTGACCGACGGTGCTTACGGCCTGACGCTGGCTGCCGAGACGGCGATCGGGCGCTACCCGTTGGAATGCATCAACATGCTGCATCGTCTCGCCGTCCACGCCGAGTCGGTCATGCGCGACGGCGACGACGCGCGACCGCAGCGCGAGATCGTGCGGAGCCTCGATCGCGACGACTACCTGCTGCACGGGAACGGCGCGTCGCTGGTGGAACCTCACGGCGGGACGCTCATCGATCGCACCGTGGCCGGCACAATGACCGAATCGGACCTCGGCGGCCTGCCGCGCCTCGAACTCGACGATCGACAGCAGATGGAAGTCGAGCAGATCGGCATCGGCACGTACAGCCCATTGTCCGGTTTCATGAACGAGGCCGAGGTCGAGTCGGTACTCGCCGACATGCGGCTCCCGGGCGGTACGGTGTGGCCCATCCCGATCGTCCTCGACGTGCCTGCGGAGCGTGCCGCGCACCTTCGTGCGGGGCAGCGGATCGCCCTTGGAGACCAGCACGGCAACGTGCTCGCCATCCTGCACCTCGCCCAGAAATTCACTTTCGATCGAGAGACCTATGCCGGGCGTCTGTACGGGACCTCCGATTCTGAGCATCCCGGCGTTCGGATGACACGGAACATGAACCCGGTGCTGCTCGCCGGGGACATCGACCTCCTGCGGCGGCGCGTATCAGCCGTCCGCGAGTACTCGCTCAGTCCGAGGCAGGTACGCAACCTGTTTCTCGAACGTGGGTGGATCACCGTGCTGGGCTTCCACACGCGAAACGTGATCCATCGCGCTCACGAGTTCATCCAGTTGAGCGCCCTCGAACGGGAGAGCTGTGACGGGCTGTTCGTTCATCCCGTCGTCGGCCAGAAGAAGGCCGGGGACTTCCAGACATCGTTGATCGTGCGCAGCTATCAGGAGATGATCGACAACTTCTATCCGAAGAACCGCGTCGTGATGGCGACCCTTTCGACCTTCTCTCGCTACGCAGGCCCGCGCGAAGCGCTGTTCACCGCCCTGTGCCGGAAGAACTTCGGCTGCAGTCACTTCGTCGTTGGACGAGACCACACGGGCGTGGCGAATTACTACGCGCCCGAGGCGGCCCATGAGATCTTCGATGCGTTCGGCGACCTGGGCATCAAGGCCGTGAAGTTCGACGAGGTGTACTACTCGAAGAGCTCCGGGGGCTATGTGCACAGCCATAACGGTACCGCCCACCCGGCCGCCGACAGGCTCTCCATCAGCGGCACGGAAGCTCGGGCCATGCTCACGCGGGGCGAGATGCCACCCGAGTGGTTCATGCGACCCGAGATCTCTCGCCTGATCATCGACGCGATCGCACGTGGGGAAACCGCGTTCGTGGAATCCGGGAGCTGATGGGCCTGGCGGGTCCGTTCAACGACCCTCGCGTGCGGCGTTCTCGGCGACCCGAACGGTGACGATCCTCGTAACGAGGTCGACCGGGACGGCGTCCGCGGCCGGGAAACTGATCGTCCCCTTGCCTCTCAGGAAGGGCTTCAGTTCGTCCCCGAGCGACTCGATGACCGCCTCGCTCGCCGGGTACAGGCTGTAGTGGTTCTTGAACGCGGCGTACGACACGAGGAACCGGCCGCCGTGGCTGCGGTACGCCGGCATCTGGTACGCGATCGTCTCTATCGCGTCAGGCGCCGCCGCCTGGATCGTCCGTCGAAGCTGTTCCGCGGTGGCCCGGCGCTCCTCCGGCAGACCGGCGAGGTAATCCTCGACGCTGGTGGGTGTGACCATGCCCCTCTCCTGTAGCCGATCGGTCGGATCGTGTCACATCTCCCCGGCAGCGCGGGCACGCTCCAGCAGCAGGTTCCGCTCTGCGACGTTCCGCGTCATGGAAGCGGCCCGGGCCAGCTCCGAGGCGGCCTCGTCGAACCGGCCCACCTTCACGAGGAAGTCGCCGCGGACGGCAGGGAGCAGGTGATATGCCTGCAGCGCCGGCTCCATCGCGAGCGCGTCGACGAGCTCCAGGCCGGCCTCGGGCCCGTAGGCCATCGAGACTGCAACCGCCCGATTGAGCTCCACGATCGGCGATGGGGCGGACTGGGCAAGCGCGTCGTAGAGGGCCACGATTCGCGGCCAGTCTGTTTCGTCGCCGGTCCGTGCCCTCGCGTGGCAGGCCGCGATGGCAGCCTGGAGGAGGTAGGGGCCATGCGCTCCAGCGAACGACTCCGCTCGGGCCAGGGCCGCGAGGCCGCGATTGACGAGCAAGTGGTCCCATCGAGCGCGGTTCTGCTCGAGCAGCGGGATCGGCCGGCCGGCCGCGTCCGTGCGGGCCCGCAGACGTGATCCCTGGATCTCCATGAGCGCCACCAGACCGTGCACCTCGGGCTCCGCGGGGACGAGCCCCGCCAGGACGCGTCCGAGCCGGAGGGCGTCCTCGCACAGGGTCGGCCGAACCCAGTCGTCGCCGGATGTCGCCGAGTATCCCTCGTTGAAAACGAGGTAGACCACCTGGAGGACCGACGCGAGGCGTACTTCGAAGTCGTGGCCCTGCGGAACCTCGAACGGGACGTGCGCCTCAGACAGCGTTCGCTTCGCCCGAACGATCCGCTGCCCGATCGTGGTCTCGGAGACGAGGAAGGCCCGGGCGATCTCATCGGTGCGAAGGCCACCCAGCAGTCGCAGGGTCAGGGCGACCCGCGCATCCACCGACAGCACGGGGTGGCAGCAGATGAATACGAGGCGAAGCAGGTCGTCACCGATCCCTTCGTCGTCGATCTCCGCGTCGAGATCCGGGGCGATCGCCCGATCCAGCTCGAGGTCGCGGCCGATCTCCTCCGCCTTGCGTTGGAGCGTGGTTCTCCGACGCAGGGCGTCGATCGCGCGATGCTTCGCCGTGGCCATCAACCAGGCCGCCGGTCGATCCGGGATCCCCGCGTCGGGCCACTGGCGAATGGCCGCCTCGAGGGCATCCTGGGCGAGATCCTCGGCCAGGCCCACGTCCCGCACGATCCGGGTCAGCGCGGCAACAAGCCGGGGCGCCTCCATGCGCCACACCGCGTCCAGGACGCGATGGACCTCGTCGCCCCGGCCTGACGCCACGGTGGACGTCTCGACGACTGCTACGGCGCCGATTCCATGTACCCGGGCATCTCGAAGATCTGGCGGATCTCGAACTCGCCACCGTCGAATGGCGCTCGCTTGAGCCACTCGATCCCCTCGTCAAGCGAGCGGACCTGCCAGATCCAATAGCCGGCGACGAGTTCCTTGGCCTCAGTGAACGGGCCGTCGACGACCGTCCGGGATGACCCATCGAAACGAACTCGAGCTCCCGCCGAACTGGGATGCAATCTACCCGTCGCGAGCAGGACGCCGGCCGCGACCAATTCCTCGTGGAATCGGCCCATTGCCTCCATGCCCTCCATGCCCTCCGTGCTCTCCGTGCTCTGTGGGTCGGGCATCACGCCCTCAGACTCCGGGCTCGACTTGGCCAGCACGATCACCCGCATGGTGCGACTCCTCTCACGCTCAGATCGGGTTGCGTCTCCGTGCGGCGCAACCCGCTTCTATCGACACGTCGAACGAGCGACCGCGATTCCGACACGCCGGACCCCTTCGGATCATGGTAACGAGACCGATGCGATACTCGGGGCCGCATGCCACTGACCGGAGATTACGCCCCGAGTACGGCCGCGTGGGCGCGGAAGCAGGCCGATCGCTACGAGGCGACCGGCGGCGCGGAGGCCAGCGAGTTGCGCGGGCGGCCGGTGATCGTGCTGACCTCGGTCGGAGCGAGGACGCGCAAGTTGCGCAAGACCGCGCTCATGCGGGTCGAACACGACGGCGACTATGCGGTGGTCGCGTCCATGGGCGGCGCGCCGAACCATCCGCGCTGGTACCACAACCTGAAAGCCCACCCGCACGTGGATCTCCAGGACGGCGCGACGAAGCGCGATTACCTCGCCCGCGAGGTCATCGGCGACGAAAAGGCCGTCTGGTGGGAACGAGCCGTGTCAGTGTGGCCGGACTACGCGAAATACCAGACAAAGACCGAGCGCCAGATCCCGGTCTTCGTCCTGGAGCGCATGGAGTCGTAGAGCCGACCCGGACGAGGCGCACGTATCCTTGCGGCCATGGCGAGCGACTCTCGTTCGATGGACGGCTCCACGCACCTCTCCTGGTCCACGGCCCTCGCGCTGACGCTGCCGCTCATCGGACTGGTCATCCTCCTCGTGCGCCCCGACTTCGACCTCGAGTGGCAGCACCATCCAAGTCACTTCTGGCTCGTCCTGCTGGCCGCGGCTGTGAACACTGCCCTGGCCTACGTCACGAACGTCGCGGCAGGGCGTTATCGCGATGCGCGGCTCGTCCTGATCTCCCTTGCCTTCCTTGCCAGCGCGGGATTCCTGGGCCTGCATGCGCTCGCGACGCCCGGCGTGCTCCTGGCGACCCCGAACCTCGGCTTCGCGATCGCCACGCCCGTGGGGCTCATCATCGCGTCGGCCTTCGCGGCCGCAGCCACGAGCCCCCTGGCCGGTCCGCGGGCGCTCACGGTCTTGCGCCTCCGGCCCCTGATGCTCGGCGGCCTCGTCGTGCTGATGGCGGCCTGGGCCGTCGGCTCTATGGCACGACTGCCGCCGCTCGACGGGCCTCCCCCGGCGCGGGAAGGGGCCGGACTGCTGAACCTGCTGGCGATTGTCGGGGTCGCGCTCTACGCATACTCGGCGTGGCACGCGGCGCAGCTGTACCGGCATCGGGGTGGCGGAGTCCTCCTGAGCATGGCCGTCGCGCTCGTGCTCCTGGCCGAGGCGATGGTCGCCGTGGCGCTGAGCCGGAACTGGCACCTGAGCTGGTGGGAATGGCACGTCCTGCTGCTCGCCGCGTTCACCACGATTGCCCTGGGTGCCCGTCGCGAGTACCGGCGCGGCGGTTCGCTGACGGCTGCGTTCGGTGGGCTGTACCTCGAGGCAACGCTCGCGCGAGTCGATCGCTGGTACGCGACGGCGGTCGCGCAGGTCGCGTCGGCGGATGCGCGGGGCGAATCGACCGAACGCGTGCTCTCCGACCTGCGGCGTGAGGGCGCGTCGGACGACGACCTTGCCCTCCTCGCCCAGGCGGCGGGCGAAGTCCGGCGCCTCGATGCGGCGTTTCGTCCCTATCTGCCGTCCGTCGTGGCGCAGGGGATCCGCCAGCGCGAACCCGACATCGCCCGACTCGGCGGCGAGGAGCGGGAGGTGAGCGTCGTCTTCGCCGACCTTGCCGGCTTCACGACGTTCAGCGAGACCCGCTCGCCTACCGAGGTCATCGGGATGCTCAACGAGTACTGGGGCGCCGTCGTCCCGGTCATCGACGCGGCAGGCGGGGTCATCGAACAGTTCGCCGGTGATGGCGTGATGGCCATCTTCAACGCCGCGGCGGACCAGCCCGACCATGCCAGGCGGGCCGCCATGGCCGGTCTTGCCATCGTCGAAGCCGGTCGACCCCTGGCCGACGCCCACCCCCACTGGCCGATCTTCCGGGTCGGGATCAACACGGGTGCGGCCGTGCTCGGTAACGTGGGAACCGACTCCCGGCGGGGCTTCGCCGCCATCGGCGACACCATCAACACCGCGGCCCGACTCATGGCGGCCGGCCAGCCGGGACAGGTCGTGGCGGGCCGGGCGACCTGGGACGCGCTCGGCGACGAGCGTTCCGGCGAGCCGCTCGGGGCGGTCCGCGTCAAGGGCAAGCGCGCTGCGGTGGAGGCCTGGCGCCTGTACGGCCGGCCGAACGCCGACTGAACGCCGGTCAACCCTCGGGATCGAGCTCCAGGGCCGCCGAGTTGATGCAATAGCGGAGTCCTGTCGGCGCCGGTCCGTCCTCGAAGACGTGGCCCAGGTGGCCGCCGCACGATGCGCACATCGCCTCCGTCCGGCTCATGAAGAACGAGCGGTCCGTTTCGGTCGCCACGGCGGCGTCGGCGGCCGGTGCGAAGAAGCTCGGCCAGCCCGTTCCGGACTCGAACTTGGCGTCGGAGCGGAACAGCGGCGCCGCACACCCGGCACAACGGTACGTCCCTTCGCGGTGTTCGTCCCAGAGGTGGCCCGTGAATGCGCGCTCAGTGCCCTTCTGGCGAAGGACCCGATACTGCTCCGGTGTGAGTCCGTCGCGCCATTCCGCGTCCGTCTTGGTTGTGTTGGGGCTCCGTGTCGTCTCATTGGCCGGGCGATCTTTCGTGCTCATGGTCGAATCCTGGGTTCCGAACATGTCCGGATCATGACGTTTCCGCCATGTGGCAACGTCATCGGCCTCATCCAGCGCGCCTAGGAGCCCGCCACGCCGGCCGGCAGGTTGCGCTCCGGCGCCCAGCGCAGGGCGAGCCGGCGGTCCGCCTGTTCGAGATCGATGTCGGCTGCAACGACGCCGACACGGCCATACTCGAGGCTCGCGACGAGCGTGCCGTCCGGGCCGATGATCCCCGTGATCGAACCCTGTTCCGGCCCGGCCACGTTGGAGGCCGCGACGAAGACGGTGTTTTCGAGGGCGCGGCAGAGCAGCGCTTTCTCGTTGTAGGGGTTCGACGACTCGCACCAGCGGGTTGGCGGCGGACCGCCGTCCGTCGTCACGAAATGGGGGGCGAAGATGATCTGCGCCCCTCCAAGAACGAGCGAGCGGGCGATCTCCGGGTAGCGGAAGCCCTCGTGACAGATCGCGATCCCGAAGGTCACGCCGGCTGCTGTGAACACGCGTCGGCCGGTTCCCGGGACGTAGTGCGGCTCCTCGGTCGGGTCGATCTGCGTCTTCGCCTGTTCGCCGAGCCGATTCCCATCGGCATCGAATACGACCGAGAGCATCAGGCGACCGGCGGCGGTCATGCGCTCCGTGCCGACGATTGTCACGACCCCGGCCCGGCGGGCCGCGTCGGCGACCTCGCCGAGCGCGTCATCGAGCTCATCCTCTGACACCTCCGGCACGAACCGGCCCTGGACGCGGTGCCCCGGCAGGCCGGTCTCCTGCAGGCAGACGATCCGGGCGCGCAATCGGCCGGCCTCCTCGACAGCCGCCACGGCAGCCGGAACGGCTTCGTCGAGGGTGGCCGTCAGCGGCGTCGATGCAACGGCGATGCGGATCGTCGACATTGCCCGAGTCTACCCCGCGGAGGCCACGACCCAGGTTGGCCCGTCGAACTCAAGCGGGCGGGTCTCGAGTTCTGGTGGATCGTCGTCGGCTCCGACACGGGTCCCGGGTGTCGGCATGACGACAGGGTCCTAGGCACAGCATTCCGCTCGGCCGATCGTCTCTCTGCTACACGTCGTGTCTCTGCTACACGTCGTGCGGAGGGCAAGAGATGCGATCGTCGCACCCGCGGCTCGCAAACCACGGACACCGTCGGCCTGTCGGGCTGACAGCGGCTGACGGGCCTGGGCTCCAGCGACCGAGCGGACATGCGCCGCGATTCTGAGCAGGAACGGGGCGATCCCCGGTTTCGGCCAGACCTGGAGGGGCTCCGCGGGATCGCGATCCTGCTCGTCCTCCTTTGTCACGCGGGCGTTCCGGGTGCCGAGGCCGGTTTCATTGGCGTCGATGTCTTCTTTGTCCTCTCCGGATTCCTGATCACCGGGTTGCTCGTGGGCGAGTGGGAGCGCACCGGACGGATCAGTCTCGGTGCCTTCTATGCCCGGCGCGCCCGGCGCATCCTTCCGGCAGCCGTCGTGGTCCTGGCGAGCACGCTGTTCGCCGCGCAGCTCGTCCTTTCCCCGCTCGACCTGCCGCGGATCGCCGCCGACACCCTCGCTGCCGGCCTGTCTCTCGCCAATATCCGCTTCGCGCTCGAGGCGACGGACTACTTCGCACCGGTCGCCGCTTCTCCGGTCCTCCACTACTGGTCGCTCGCGGTCGAGGAGCAGTTCTACCTTCTCTGGCCGGCGCTGCTGCTGGTCGTGGCGCGAATCCGGCGCCCACGCGTCTCGATGACCGTCCTCGTCAGCGCCATCCTGGTCGGCTCCTTCCTCCTGTCCGTGGTGGTCACCGCCTCCAACGGACCCTGGGCCTACTACTCGCTGCCGACGCGCGCCTGGCAACTCGCCGCGGGTGGCCTGCTGGCGCTCGCGATCCCCTTGCTCACCCGGGCGCCGCGCCCGGTCGCCGCGCTCGTCGGCTGGTTGGGTGTCGGCCTTCTCGGCGTTGGCATCGTGGTGATCGGTCCGACGACGGCATACCCGGGCGTCGCCTCGCTGCTTCCGACACTCGGCGCCGCCGCGCTCATCGCCTCCGGCGGCCTTGCCGGATCGCCCGGACGGATCGTGTTGGCCCTGCCTCCGCTCCGCTGGCTGGGTCGGATCTCCTATTCGCTCTACCTCTGGCACTGGCCGATCCTCATCCTCGGGCCCGTCGCGCTCGGCGTGGCGAGTACGGACGAGGGGGCGGTGGGCGGCGACCTGGCCCTTCGATTGGGCCTCATCCTCGTCGCAGTCGTCATCGCCGCAGTGAGCTGGCGCGTGATCGAAGAGCCATTCCGTCGGTGGCGACCGTCGCCCGGCGGCTGGCGGCGCGGGCTTGCCGGGGCACTGCGCGGCTTCGCCCTGGCGGGAACAGCCGTCCTCGTCGTCGGGGCCGCCTCGTCGGCCCTGGGCGCGATCCCTCAGCGCGGCATCGAACCGGTCGTCGCGTATTCCGGCGGCGAGGAACCGGGATCGGCTTCCTTGTCACCCGCCCCGCCGGCGACCCTCTGGCCCGCGCCGTCCACGATCGTCGGCGAGTCCCCTTCCGCCTCCGCGCCCGCGTCGCTGCCTGCGGCGGCGCCGGCGTCTCCGCCGCCGCCGCCGCTCCCCACGTCGGCGCCCGCCCCCACGCCCACACCTCGCCCGAGCCCTCGGATCGAGGGTCGCGTGCCCGACGGCCTCACGCCCTCCCTCAAAGCGTCGCGCGCAGACGACGATCGGCTCATCGCCGACGGGTGCGGGCTCTCCCTGGTCGGTGCGAAACCTCCCATCTGCGTCTATGGGGACCCCGATGGCGCCGTGACGGTTGCGCTCGTCGGCGACTCGCATGCTTCCCACTGGTTCCCGGCGCTCGAGATCATCGCCCAGCAGCGCGACTGGCGGCTCGTTCCGTTCACGAAGGTCAGCTGCGTGTTCGTCGACATGCGCCTTTCGTCGCCCTACCTCAAGCGCGAGTACACCGAGTGCGAGGACTGGCGGGAGCAGGTCATCGACAGCCTCATCGAACTGAAGCCGGATCTCGTGATCGTCTCGTCGAATCGATGGTTCCCGGTGATCTCGGACCGGGATAACGACCCCGAACGCCAGGGAGCCGCGATGGCGCGGCTCATCGAGCGCGTCCCGGGAGACGTGGCCATCATCGTCGACACGCCGCGCTCAGGCTTCGACGTCCCCGCCTGCCTCGCCCAGCACCCCGACGCGATCGAGCGCTGCACGACCAGCCGGCCCGCGGCGTTCACGTCGCGCCATCTCCGCCGGGAGACGGAGGCCGCTCGATTGACGAGGGCGACGATCGTCGACATGTCGGACCTGGTGTGCCCCACCGATCCGTGCCCGCCGATCATCGGCGAGACCCTCGTCTACCGCGACCACCACCACCTCACGGCGACCTTCGTCGTCTCGCTGGCGGCAGACCTCGAGGCGGCCCTACCGACCGTTGTCCCGCGGTGAGTCGCCACGAGCGTCGCCGACTCCCGATCGCCGCGGTGCTGCTCGGTGTGGTCGCCGGCTGCTCCCCGGCAGCAGCGGGGCAGGGCTCCGCTCCACCGCCGCTCGCACCAGCGACTGCTACCGACGGCACGACTGTGATGGCCGCGATCAGCCCCATCGTGGCCACGTCGCCTTCTCCGCTGCCGCCTCAGGTGCCGGATCCGGCGTTGACGGCCCCCGCGAGGGTGGACTTCGTGGTCGAGCACGAAGCGACCGTGAGCCTCGTCCCGAAGTCCGTCGAAGACCGGGCCTGGGAGCCGGTCGTGGCCACCCATCGCACCGACCCGAAGCGGATCGCCGTGGTCTACGAACACCGTGGGCCCGGCGCCGCGTGTAGCCTCAATCCCACGATCCGCATCTCGCACGATGGCGGCCTCACCTGGCGCTCGACGATTGCGAGTCCATCGGCGGGTTCCGGCCGCGGCGTGGGCCTCCACGCGGCGATCGCCTGGGGACCGGGGCCATCAGGCACGGACCGCCTGTACTGGGCGAACATGACGACAGCGCGATGCGGCGACGGACGTTTCAGCCTGTCCACGACGTACAGCGACGACGAAGGCGCGACGTGGTCGAAGCTCCGCGTCGAGCAGGGCACGCCGCCATGGGTGGGCGGCTTCCCCGACATCGCGGTCGATCGCGACCCCGCGAGCCCGAACTTCGGTACCGTCTACGTCGGCTACAACTGGCTCGCCGCCGGAGCCGATGGCCCCGGATTTCATCTCCTGGCGTCGGCCGACTTCGGAACGACCTGGACAGCGACGGAGATCGCTCCGGCGCCCGGGCCACGCGGCTACGACGACTGGTGGCGGATCGGGTACCGCCTCCGGCCGGCCGTTGACGGCGCCGTCTACGCGTCGTGGTACCAGGTGGATCTCCGCCGCTGGGACCGGAACAACATCTTCGCGAAGGGCGGGTCGGGCAACGTGGGGCGGCTCGGCGTCGCGGTCTCCAGGATCGAATTCGATCCCGCCGCGAAGACATTCGAGGTTGGGCTCTCGAGAGCGGCGGTCACGGTCCCCGAAACGCCGTACACGACCTCGGGCGCCAGCGCGCCTGGGACATCGGGAAACGTGCGTCCCGATCCGGTCTGGCTCCACGGTTTCGACGTCGATCCAGCAACGGGTCAGCTCTACGTCGCCGTCGCAGCGTACGGCGCGGCGACCGACGGCGGCCCGCGGGGAAGCATCCGGGTGGGTCGAAGCGACGACGGCGGCGAGACGTGGTCTGTCGTGAACCTGCCCGCGGCGAGCGATGACGAGGGCCACCCGCGGTCGAGCATCCGGCCGAACCTCGTCGCCGGGCCCGGCTACGTTCTCGTGACGATTCGCACCCTCGACGACACCGGGAGCGCGGCAACGATCGGGAGCGCGTTCACGTTCTCCACCGACGGCGGCACCACGTGGCAGGCGCCGACGGCGATCTCCGGGGAGCGCTGGCCGGCGTCGAACCTCGGCGGGGTCGTCAACGGCACCGGCCTTCGCGAGCGGGCCGAGCAGCTGGCCGACGGCAGCGTGTTCTGGGCATACGGCGACGGTCGCTACGCCAGCGGGTCGAAGGCCGGGAGGGTCGCGATCGTCGGTACGCTCATCCGCCTCGAGTCACACCCGATCGCCGGGACAGGCCTCGATGGCCGGCATCCGTCGTGAGCGGCACGGCTTCTCCCAACGTCAACCCTGCTGTCCGACGAAAGGGTCGCCGGCCTGTCCGGCCTTCTCGCTGCGGACGAGCGCCAGGTAACCATGTGCATAGGTCGTTCCGTCGGTGCCGAGAATCCCCTCGGCTCGACGCAACCATCCGGCGGCGATTGAGTGCTTGCCCGTGTATCCATAGGCCCGAGCGACATCGATCGCGAGATACGCGGCGCGGATCTCGTCCCCTTCGGTCAGGTGGGCCTTGAAGGCCCGCTCCTTGACGTCGAGCTCGATGTCCGCGTGGGCCGCGAAGAACGCGGCGAGGGCGAGTGCCTCCAGGTCGGCGCCGGATAACGCGCCGGCGTGATCGGCGTCCGATAAGAGCTCGTAGGCCTCGGGCCAGGAATGGCGCGCGAGCGCCTCTCGACCGGCATTCAATGGATCTGCGGGGGTAGCGGAAGTTGGGGACGTCACCTCGCTCATCGCCACGATTGTGTCACCTCTGCGACGGATCCTCGGGATCGCTGGCACGGTCAGGGTGGCGCGAGCCGGAATCAGGGCGACCCCGCTCGCCCCTCTTGCGTTCGGTGGGATGATGCGGACATGTTCGAGTACGGGCGGAGCGTCGGCGAGGGTACCGGCAGTGTTCCTGGCTCCCAGGGTGGCGGCGTGGGCGGCACGGGTGGCGGCGACTGGGGTGCGACGATCGTGCAGATCGGCGTGGACACGGCGCACAACATCTCGACCCTGCCACCGGCCCAGCTTCTGCTGCTGGTCGTGGTGGTCGTCGTCGGCTTGATCATCATGAGGCGCGCCTTCTAGGGCCGACCGTCCGTCAACCGCGGGTCGGCGAATCCGTGGGCCGTTTGACCGAACGGCCGGCAGGGCGCACCGTGGAACCCAGTCGAAGGCGCCGGGTCACGATTTCGTCCCTCGCTGCGCACGGCAGATCGGATATTCCCTCGTGGCCCGTAGACCCTTCATCACCATGGACGCGACGATCGTCGTCAGCACCGACGGCTATTTCGACGTGTTCGCGCTCGGGGCGCGCTCGGTGAATGCGAAGCCCCGCTACCGCGGCCAAATCGCCGAGTTGGGGCCCACGGTCCGCGAAGGCGATCGATTGTCGGTGCGACCCGATTCGGTCGCGCTGCTCGATGCCGTCACCGCATGGTCGACGGCGCGCGGTGCCGCGGCGGCTCGTGGGGAACTTGGCGCCGGTCGCGATCGTGAGGCCAACCCTGCTCCGGTTGGCGCCGCAGCCTCGGTTGGCGCCGCCACGACGGGCTGACTCGAGGGCGCGGGATCAACCCCGCGTCGCGACCCCCTCTGTTCTTGATCCATCGCGTTACCGGTTCTCGGGCTTCTCCTGGACCGCCCAGCCGTTGCCGTCCGGGTCGTCGAAGAAGATGAACGAATTCCACGGGCCGCCGTGGCCGTCCTTCCACTCGCCATCCTCGAAGCGACGGACCCGCGTCACGTCCACGCCGCGGCCGGCAAGCTCGGCGCGCGCCGCTTCGACATCGGAGACAACGAGCTGGAGGCCCTTGAGCGACCCCGGCTGCCCCGCCCCGAGTCCGACTCCGATCGTCACGGAGCAGGCTGAGCCCGGTGGCGTCAGCTGGACCACGCGAAACGCATCGCTCGGTCGATGGTCGACGTCGACAACGAAGCCGACCTGGTCGCTGTAGAAGGCCTTGGAGCGGTCGACGTCCGACACCGGCACGACGACGACCTCGAGCTTCCAATCCATCCGATGGGTCCCCTTCTGTTCAATTGCGCCGTCAGGCAACCGGGACGAGGCGGCCCAGGAGTTCATCGAGGCGATCGAAGCCCTCGTTCATGCCGCCTTCCATGCCCGACTGGATCATCCCGTCGCGGTCCGCGAGGGACTGGAACACCGAATTCAGGTGGACCCGTGTCCGGCCGCCCCCGATGTCCTCGAACGTCGCCGTGTCCAGCGACACGTGCCCCGGATACCCCTCGAACTCGAAGGTCTGGACGATCCCGTCCATCGAGGTCGTTGCATGGAAGACACCACGGAACCCATAGGCGGTTCCGTCGGCGTCGGTGTGCAGGTAGCGGTAGCTGCCACCGTCGCGAAAGTCCCACCGGTCGATCGTCATCGTGAGCCTTCGTGGCCCCAGCCACTGGACGACGAGGTCCGGGTCGGTCCATGCCTGGAACACGAGATCGCGCGGGGCGTCGAACTCGCGGGTCACCTGGACCTGCGGTACGCCGGGCTGGGCCGTGATCGTCGACTTGCTCATGTCCGGTCTCCTCGCGTCTGCGTATCCTGGAGCGTCTCGAGCAGCGCATCGAGCCGTTCGTAGCTCTCGTCCCAGAAGTCGCGGTAGCGGACCAGCCACTCGGTGGCCTCTCGCAGGGGCTCCCCCTCGAGGTGACTGAGGCGTGCCGTGGCCCGGCGGCTTCTCGTGATGAGCCCTGCTCCCTCGAGCACCTTGAGGTGCCGCGAGATGGCCGGCTGGGTCATCGAGAACGGTTTCGACAGCTCCCCCACCGTCAGGTCGCCCTCGATCAGTCGCGCGAGGATCGCGCGCCGGGTTGGATCGGCGAGGGCGCCGAAGACGGTGCTCAGCGGGTCGACGGTCATATATCACCGTTACGTTATGGAACGATATTGTTATTGAGCCATCGCGATAGCTCGGTGTCAAGCCCGCATACTCACGGCACGGAGGCAACCGAGCGCATGGCAATCGTACTCAGGGGGCACGAGGTCCTGCTTCGGCCAGCACGGGATGACGATGCGGGCGCCCTCACCGCGATCCTTGCCGAGCCTTCGGTCGATCGATGGTGGCCGGACCACGATCGGCACCGGGTCGAGACGGACCTGCTGCGCCCGGAGAGGGACGTCGCGGCCTACGCAATCGAGGCCGATGGCCGTGTCGTCGGTCTCATCCAGGTCACGGAAGAGCCCGAGCCCGAGTTCCGTCACGCTGCGCTCGACCTGTTCATCGCCACGGACGCGCAGGGCCGTGGGCTGGGGCCGGACACCATTCGCACGATTGCCGCGCACCTGTTCGACGAGGAAGGCCACCACCGCATCACCATCGATCCGGCCGCCGACAACGCTCCGGCGATCAGGGCCTACGCGAAGGTCGGGTTCCGGCCGGTCGGTCGCCTGCGCCGCTACCAGCGAATGCCGGATGGAACCTGGATCGATGGGCTGCTCATGGAGCTGCTGGCGGAGGACCTCGTTCGCTGAGGCCGGGGTCAGGGTCGAGGTCTAGCTGGGGTCGACCGAGGCCTGGCCGGACTCCTGGATCGTGGTCGGCGTGTTGTGGACCGCCGGAATGGAGCCCAGAAGACCCGCCTGGTAGTCCTCGAAGGCCTTGACCAGCTCCTCGCGCGTGTTCATGACGAATGGGCCATGCCAGGCAACGGGCTCGCCGATTGGCCGCCCGCCCAGGACCAGGACGTCGAGATTCGGGCTGCGGCTCTCCTGATCCGCATCGGCCGCCACGACGACCGTGTCTCCGGGGCCAAAGACGGCGAGTTGGCCCGTGCGGATGGGGTGCCGATCCGCGCCGACACTCCCCTGCCCCGCCATGACGTACACGAGCGCGTTGTAGTCCGGTCGCCATGGCAGGTCGAGGCGGGCGGTCGGCGAAATGGTTGCGTGGACGAGGGTCATCGGGCTGTACGTGGAGCCGGGCCCGGCATGGCCGGCCACCTCGCCGGCGATCACCCGAACGAGCGCTCCCCCATCTGGCGACGTGAGCAGCGCGACCTGGTTCGCACGGATGTCCTGGTAGCGCGGCGGGCTCCACTTCTGCGCGGCCGGCAGGTTGACCCACAGCTGGAAGCCGTGGAACAGGCCGCCCTTGACGACGAGCCACTCCGGCGGCTTCTCGATATGGAGGATCCCGGCGCCGGCGGTCATCCACTGGGTATCGCCGTTGGTGATGACGCCCCCGCCGCCGTTCGAGTCCTGGTGCTCGAAGACGCCGTCGATCATGTAGGTCACGGTCTCGAAGCCGCGGTGCGGGTGCCACGGTGTTCCCTTCGGCTCGCCCGGCGCGTACTCCACCTCGCCCATCTGGTCGAGATGGATGAACGGGTCAAGATCGGCAAGGTCCACCCCGGCGAAGGCCCGGCGAACCGGGAATCCCTCTCCTTCAAAGCCGCTCGGGGCGATGGTGATGCTCCGAACCGGTCGCGGGCTCGAGCGCGCCGGGTCTCGGTCGGTGATGCGAGGGAGAACGGTGATGTCGTCGACGGTGATGGCTGGCAAGGTGCTACGGTATCACACAGTAGTTGCGCGTGCAACGACCTGCATCCCCTCTGCTTCCTCGCCCGTTGCACCCCGGCCGATGCGCGTGCCGGGGTGCAACCGTGACCACCGGCTGACCCACCTACGCACGAATCCGGCCTCGGGCGGGCCACGCCATGTCGGGCCGGCGTTGCGTGCGTCCGGGGATGTGCATCCCGGCCGACGATGCATCCCTGGGCGTGCATCGGGCGACGGTTGATCGAGATCGATCGGTCACTCCGCGCCATTTCGGTCGCGGTTGCCCGCCCCGGGACGCAACCACGCCGGGCACGGGACGGCGGGGCACGGCGGGGCACGACCGCCCGGGATCAGGTGTTCTGGCGACACGTCGCTCATTGCCTGCCGGGTCGTCCCCTCCGCTTGACGCCGTCGCCGTCGACATCGACCCTTTGGACCCATGGGCGCCATCCAGAAGAAGAACCTCGACGATCCGGACGAGAAGCGTCCGATCGGCCCGGGCACCGCGTCGATCGTGCGTGTCGGTCAGCTGACGATCGGCCGCGGGACGCTCGAGCCGGGCTGGCGCTGGTCGACGCATCTTGCAGCGCACGTCGGCACGCCGTCGTGTCGCGTGCATCACCTCCAGCTGGGGATCGCGGGCCGGCTCCGGGTGCAGATGGACGACGGCGAGACGATCGACATCCTGCCCGGAGACGTCGTCGATGTCCCGCCGGGCCACGACGCCTGGGTCGTCGGCGATGAGCCCGCGATCGTGGTCGATGTCATGGGCAACATCGCCCAGGCGACCGTGCCCCAGGAGCATGAGCGTGTCGTGACGACATTGCTGATGTCGGACATCGTCGAATCCACGAAGACCGCTGCCCGCCTTGGGGACGGCGCCTGGCGGCAACTGCTCAGCGATCACAACCGCATCGCCCGGACACAGATCGACCGGTTCCGGGGCACGGTCGTCAACACGACGGGCGACGGATTCCTCGCGATGTTCACGAGCGCCCAGAGCGCGGTGCGCTGCGCCGCGGCGATGCGCGACCTGGTCCAGGAGCTCGGACTCGAGATCCGCGTCGGGGTGCACACGGGCGAAGTTGAACTCCTCCCCGACGATATCGGCGGGATCGCGGTCCATGCCGCGGCGCGGATCATGGCCCTCGGCGGACCGTCCGAGGTCATCGTCTCCGCCGGGACGCGCGGCCTGGTCGATGGGGGCGGCTTCCGATGGGAGTCGCGCGGCAGCCACGAGCTCAAGGGCCTCGACTACCCGATCGAGGTGTTCCTGCTCGCCTCCTGACTCGCCTCCTGAGATGCCGCGGCGGGGCGGTTTTGCGGACTGGGCGTCTCGTTGGACGTGTCGGTTCGGAGCCGGAGGTCTCGACCGGCTCTGCCTACTTCGGTGGCTTCGACTCGGCGAACGCGACGGCGCGCCCGACCCACGCTCCGAGACCGTCATCGGTCCCGATGCCGTCCGCACCCACGTAGAGGAAGCCCAGCATCGTGCGATGGCTGAAGTCCATGACCCTGACGTGTGGCTCGGCCAGGGCGGCGTCGTGCTCATCGGCCGCGATCCGGATCATCAGCTCGTCGCGGATCACGCCGCAGGCCATGTGGCCACGAACCATGAAGGCGATGCCACCGAACATCTTCTGCTCGCGCACGTCGTCGCGCGGACCGAGGATCACCCGGATCCGCTCGGCGAGTACCTCGTCGTAGGCCATCGATTCCCTCCGCGTCCGGCGCGACGCGAGCTGCGTCGGCGCTGATCTTGGCTCAGATCGGCGGCGGTTGCCAGCCGCCCGTGGCGGCCTCCACCACCGAGGCGGCGGCCAGGGCTATATCCTCGCGCCACGGGGCGGCGACGAGCTGGACGCCGATCGGCAACCCCTCGGGCGATGTCCCTGCCCGCACGACCACCGCCGGCCAGCCCGTCAGGTTGTGGACGTCCGCGTAGGTGTCGCCGAACCAGGGTTCGTTGCTCTCGCCGTGGCGGATCGCGGGTTGTGGCATCACCGGGCCAACGATCAGGTCGACGTCCTGCATCCAGCGGAGCAGCGCCGAACGCACGTCGTCGGCCACCTCCACCAGCGCGCTCAACCGATCGCCGGGCAGCGGGACGAGGCCGTCGGGCCAGTCGGGATCGCCGGCGTACGACCCACGGCCGGCCGTACCGGCTGCGGTGATCAACCGCTGGAGCCACGATCGGCCGTCGGCATCGATCAGCCGCCGCCAGACGTCGGCTGCCTCGGCGATCCGCGGCGGGACCTCCTCGCGCACCTGCGCACCCGCAAGAGCCAGGGCGTCGGCCGCGCGGCGTACGGCCACGACGGTCTCGGGCGTCGGCGTCCGAACGCCGTTGTCGGTGAAGACGACGACACGCAGTGTCTCCGGGCGGATCGCCGCCGGGTCGCCCAGCGGCACGGGGTGCACGTGCGGGTCCTCGCCGTCCGGGCCGGCGATGATCGGCAGGATGAGGGCGAGGTCCTCGACGCGTCGGGCCATCGGGCCGAGCTGGGTCAGGTTCTCGAGAAGGCCCCGGAACGATGGCCAGTGCCCGGTCCGGGGCACTCGCCCGCTGGTTGGCTTGATCCCGGCGATGCCGCAGACGTGGGCCGGCTGGCGAATGCTGTCGCCGGTGTCGCTTCCGATGTCGAACGGGGATCCCCCGGCCGCGACGATCGCCGCCGGTCCCCCGCTGCTGCCGCCGGGTGTGCGCGCAGGGTCGTACGGGTTCGACGTCCGACCGTAGACGTCGTTCTTCGTCTCGTCCGACCAGGTGAACTCCGGCGTGTTCGTCTTGCCGAGCAGGATGCCGCCGGCTGCCTTCAATCGAGCGGCGACCGTCGCATCGTGCTCGGGGACGCGGTCGCGCCACCCAATCGTCCCTGCCGTGGTCACGACGCCGGCGGTGTCGAGCGAGTCCTTGAGCGTGAACGGCACGCCGTGGAGTGGACCCCGAACGTGGCCGGCCGCGAGCTCGGCGTCGGCGCGACGGGCCTCCTCCCGTGCATCGTGCGCGAGTTTGACCACCGCGTTGATGACCGGATTCACCTCGGCGATCCTGGCCAGGCACGCCTCGACGATCTCCTCGGAGGAGGTTCGGCCCGATCGAATGTCGTCGGCAAGCCGGCTCGCGGACCGAAACCGGTGCTCGTTGGTCACAGTCGGCTCTCCCACCGCCCGAACGATGTGGGCTTCGTCCGGGTTCGTCAACATCACCACTCTCGATGGCGGCCGGGCTGGGCACCAGCGGCCGACATCGCCCCGCAGCCGCGGCCTCGTCCGTGTGTGCTCCCTCATGTGCAACCGCGACGTTCCGGACGGCTGATTGTCGTGCCAGCGCCGCGCCCGCCCCCGAAGATCCAAGCCGCCGGTCGGTGATGCACACGCCCGAGTGCATTTGGGACGTTGTGCACGCGTGGGTGTGAATGGCTCGCGGTCGGTGCCCCCCTACGCTGATCCGCATGCCGGTTCGGTCGTGGTTGCACATGCAGGCGTGCATCACGCGACCGTGAGGCGTCCGAGGTCATCGTGCCCAGGGTCACCCGTGGCCTCGTCGGCGGCAGCGGCCTTCGGTTCGACTCCCGCGGCCAGCACGCCCTCAACGGCCTCGATCAGCCGGTCGAGGTCTTCCTGCTCGCGACCTGACCCGGTAACCTGATCCCGACATGGCTGGGTCGGGCGTCCCCGCGACCGGCGAGCTCGAGGACGAGCCGCGACTCTTCACGCCTGCGTTCATCGCCCTGTCCCTGGCCGAGTTCGCGTATTTCACCGCCGGCGGTCTCGAGATTCCGCTCGCTCCGCTGTTCGCGGCGAAGGCACTCGCTGCCGACGAGGTGGGTGTGGGGATCGCGGTCGGCGCACTCGCCCTGACGGCGCTCTTCCTCCGGCCGCTCGCCGGACGGACCTCCGATCGTCGGGGGCGGCGGCCTCTGCTGATCGGCGGGGCGCTGCTCTACGCCGCGGCGACGGCCGCCCACGCGATCGCGCCCGATCTCACCGTGATGATCGGCCTCCGCCTGGTCCTCGGCGTGGCCGAGGCGTTCTTCTTCGTCGCGGGATTCGCGGCCCTGGCGGACCTGGCACCACCCGGGCGAACCGGCGAGGCCCTCAGCATCAACTCGCTGTCCCTCTACCTGGGTGTCGCCGTCGGACCGTTGATCGGACAATCGCTCCTCGGCATCGGTGGATTCACGCTCGCCTGGCTGGGTGCGGCCGCTCTGGCGCTCCTTGCCGCGGTCATCGCGACCCGGATCCCCGAGACGGCGCGGCCGATCGAGACCGGTGCGCCCGTCGTGCCGCTCATCCATCGGGCAGCGATCGGCCCCGGGCTGGCGCTGCTCAGCGGGATCGCGGCCATGGCCGGCTTCTTCGCCTTCGTGGCCCTCTACGCGGAGGACATCGGGGTGGCCGACTGGAGCCTGGTCATGCTCGAGTTCGGACTCATCGTGGTCGGCACGCGGCTGCTGTTCGCGAAGCTGCCCGACCGGGTCCGCCCGTTCCGGCTGGGCGGAGCAGCGCTGGCGCTGACGGCCGTCGGGATCGCCATCGTCGCCGTGCTGCCGAATGCGGCCGGCCTGTTCGTCGGCTCGGGGATCCTTGCCCTCGGCGTCGCGTTCACGACCCCCGCCTTCTTCTCGGCGGTCATGAGCCGGGTCGCACCCCATGAACGCGGTGCGGCGGCGGGAACCATGACGGTCGCGATCGACCTGGCCTTCGGAGGCGGTCCGATGGTGTTCGGCTTCGTCGCATCGGTCGCGGGCATCCCCGCCGCGTTCCTGACCGGCTCCACGGTGGCGCTTGCCGGCGCGGTCGGCTCGATGCTGGTTGTTCGGCGAGGCGATCGCAGGGACGCCGGCGCCTGACGCGGAGTCAGTCGTCGGCCACGCTGAACATCAGGAACCGACCGGCCGGGTCGCGCGGGATCGGCGTGACCGCAAGAATCGCGCCGCGCGCGATCGGGCCGTAGACGTGCGGGTACGGCATACCGGGATCATCAATCCGCCACGGGTTGCCGCAGGATTCGAGGTCCACCGTCAGCACCACGAACTCCCCTGCCGCCTCGCCGTAGTGGCGGTTCGCCGTCGCGACCATCGCTTCGACGCCGTCGGTGCAGTGGATGAACCCCTCGGTCGCGAGGGACGGGGCCTGATATGGCCTGCGCGGATCCGCCGTCTCCCAGGCGTTGCGCGGCGTCAGGTGAAACGTGGTCCGCACCGGCGTCAGGGTCGCGCGTCGACCGATGTCCACGCGCGATCGAACCTGAGGTGGATGACCGTCGCCCGGTCCTCGGCGAGGGCCTGGCGCAGCGCGGGCTCGAACGCATCGTCCGTCTCGACCCGCACGCCCCGCGCGCCGCAGGCCCGGGCAACGGCGGCGAAGTCGATCGGGCCGAGGTCGGTGGCAACCGGAGCCGCCGGCCGGCGATCCTGGTAGGAGCGGATCATGCCGTACGACTCGTTGTCGAACACGAGGACGATGACCCGGGCGTGCTCGCGTACTGCGGTCTCCAGCTCGGCCATGGTCATCCCGAGGCCGCCATCGCCGACGATGGCGACAACCGGGCGATCGCGATGGACGAGCGCGGCGGCGATGGCCGCAGGCAGTCCGTAGCCCATCGCCCCGGAGGTGGGGCCGAGGAACGTGCCGGGCCGACGGAAGCGGAAGCCGCGGGCGACCCACGTTCCGAAGGAGCCGGCGTCGGTGGTCAGGATCGCCTCGTCGGGCAACACGTCGCGAAGCGTGGTCACGATCCGGCCGGGATGGATCCCCGGACCCGACCACGGGTGGTCGTCGATCACGGTCGCGATCTCCCACTTGGCACGATCCTCGAGATTCACCTCGCGCCGGGCCTCGACCGTGGAGGCCTCGAGAGCTGCGCCGGACAGCCGCGCGACCGCCGCCTTCAGAAACGCCTTGGCGTCCGCCGTCACGACGATGTCGGCGGCTCGCAAGCCAGGCCCACCCCGACGGGGGTCGGTGTCGACGTGGGCCCAGTGCGTCCCGTCGGCGGGAATCGTGTAGCCGAAGGACGTGATCTCGCTGAGGCGGCAACCGAGAACGAGCATGGCGTCCGCGCGCTCGAGCCGCTCCCGAACCGTCGCCGGAGCGCCGTAGCCGGCCATCCCGAGGTAGAGCGGGTGATCGTTCGATATGACGTCGCCTCGGCGCCATGCCGCGACGATCGGCACATCGAGCAGCTCAGCGAGGCGAATCAACTCGTTCGACGCCCGCGCGTTGAGGACGCCCCCGCCGGCGAGGATGACCGAACGACGGCCCGCAGCGAGCAGCTGAAGGACGGCCCGGACGTCGTGGTCGGGGGCACGCGGGCGCGGAGGCCGGGCCGGCGAGGTGCCATCGTCACCCTGGATGACCTCGTCGAGCACATCCTCGGGAATCGACAGGTGGACCGGTCCCGGACGACCCCCGAGTGCCTGCGCCAGGGCCTCGGTCATGACCGCCGCCGTTCGCGCCGGATCGGTGAGCTCGGCCGACCACTTGGCCAGGCGCCCGAACGTTCCGACCTGGTCGACCTCCTGAAAGGCCTCGCGACCGAGGTTGGGCCGATCGACCTGACCGGCGATCGAAAACATCGGCGTCGAGTCCTGACGGGCGGTGTGAATCCCGATCGAGAGGTTGGCCGCGCCGACGGCCCGGGTCCCGATGCACGCGGCGGGCCGACCCGTGAGCTGCCCGTAGGCCTCGGCCATGAACGACGCGGCACCCTCATGACGCGTGGCGACCACCCGGATGTCCGCCGCCTGGAGCCCGTCGAGGAGGCCGAGGAAGCTCTCGCCGGGTACGGTGAACGCAAAGCGCACACCGGCGACGCGCAGGGCATCGGCAATCGCCCGACCGACGGTGCGCGGCTCGATCGGCGGCGCCGGCTCGGAGGGCGCCCGGCCGGGTTCAGGCGCCGCCGATTCCTGCTCGGGCTCCAGGATGTCGGGCTCGAGGGTGTGGGGCTCGGACGCAATCGCGGAGTCCGGTTTGGGTTCAGGCGCCGTCTCGGGTTCAGCCGCCGTCTCGGGTATAGCCGCCGTCTCGGGTTCAGGAGACGTCTCGGGTTCGACCACCGTCTCGTCCAGGACGAGTCCCACCGCCCCGTCCGGGTCGGCCGTGATCGTCTCGATCGCCTCGTCGGTCACGAGAACGCCGAGAAGGCGCCTGTCGAGAGGATCAGGCTCAGGATCATGACGGTCACGATGATGGTGACCATCCAGCGGGCGAGGCGGGATCCGGGCATCATCGGCGGGCCTATCGGTAATTCTGGAACTGGAGCGGCGACTCGAGGTCGAGCTCGCGGAGCCGGGCGATGACATGCTGCAATTCGTCCCGGCTCTTTCCCGAGACCCGCACGGCGTCGCCCTGGATCTGCGGCTTGACCTTGGGGAACTCCTCGCGGATGAGCTTCGAGATCTTCTTGGCCAGCTCGTCGCTGAGGCCCCGTCGGAGCCCGATCTTCTGGCGGACCTTGTTGCCACCCGACGGTTCGACCTTGCCCCAGTCGAAGATCTTGAGCGAGAGGCTGCGCCGAACCGCCTTCGACTCGATGAGGTCCCTGAGCGCCGTGGCCCGGTACTCGTCATCGGTGAGGAGAGTGATCTCGTCGGCCTCCTGCTTGAGTTCCGCCGTCACGCCCTTGAAGTCGTAGCGCTGCTGGACTTCGCGCCGGACCTGATCGAGGGCGTTGCGAAGCTCCTGCGCATCGAACTCGCTCACGACGTCGAACGAAATGTCTCCGGCCATCTGTCTCTCAGTCTCCCTGCAGCAGCTCGAGGAGCCGCTCACCGATCCGATAACTCCTGCCGCCGCCCATCACCAGGACCACGTCTCCGCTGCGCACCTGGCCGGCCAGCCATGTCGCCGTGTCGTCGACGTCTCCCGGAGCCCGCACCGGGATTCCCGGCCGGCGGTCCGCGACCGACGCCGCAAGGGCCTCGGCCGAGTCGACCGAGGTGTCGATGTCGCGACCGGCCCAGATGCGGGCGACGGCCACGGCATCGGCCGTTGCCAGGGCATCGGCAAACTCGTCGTGCAGGGCGGCCGTTCGATGGTACGTCAGCGGCTCATACGCTGCCCAGACCCGCCGCCCAGGTTCCCGCTGGCGGACCGCGCGGACGGTCTCGACGATCGCCGTGGGGTGGTGGCCGTAGTCGTCGTACACGGCGACCCCGGCCGACTCGCCCTTCCACTCCAGCCGCCGCCCGACCCCCGGAAACGTCTCGAGTCCGATTGCGATTCCCTCCGGGGAAACGCCAATCGCCGCCGCGGCGGCCGCGACACCGAGCGCATTCGCCGCGTTGTGCCGGCCGGCCGTCGGCAGGTTGGCGCTGACGGGACGGTCCGACCCCGGCAGGCCGCGCAGCTCCACGGTTGTCACGCGAGGTGCCGCGTCGAGGATCCGTCCGATGATCGCCTCGCCAGATCCGCTGAAGGGTGCCGGCGTCGCCGAGTCGAGCGCGTAGGTCAACATCCTGATCGAACGGCCCTCGAGCCGCCCGATGAGCTCCGCGACGCCGGGATCGCCGGCGTTGGCCACGACGATGGGCCTGCCGCCGCGCTCGTCGGGCCAGCCCTCACCCATGGCAACGATCCAGCGCTCGAATGTGTCGATCACGGCCGCTCGATCTGGAAACACGTCGGGATGGTCCCATTCGATCGAGGTCAGGATCGCGACCTGGGGCCGGTAGGCATCGAAGTTCCCCGCGTACTCGTCCGCTTCGACGATGAACGCAGCGCCGGTTCCCGCTCGCATCGTCGAGGGGATCCCACCGGTCATCGAGGCAGGCAGCAGGGCCCCCACGAACGCGCCGGGATCACGTCCCGCACTCGTCAGGACATGGGTCAACCAGCCGGCCGTCGTGCTCTTGCCGTGCGTGCCCGCGACGCCGATCAGCGTGCGTCCCACGGCCGCATCCGCGACCACCTGCTGCCAGGGTTCGACGGCGATCCCGGCCGCGCGCGCCGCCAGCAGCTCCGGGTGGTCGGGCGCGATCGCCGTGAGCGCCTTGGTGACCGCGAGGCGGGTCGGGACGGGGGGCCCGGCCACGTGGCCCGGATCATGGACCCACGCAAGCTGAATCCCCGCCGCCTGGAGCGCGGCCGTATAGGGCGAAGCGCCACCGGCGTCGCAGCCGGACGATCCCGCTCCCGCTGCCGCAGCGAGGAGCGCCGCGGCGCTGGCCCCAGCGCCTGCCGCCCCGACCACGTGGATGACCTCGGACGCTTCGATCCGTCGTGGCGCCCGAACCGGGTCGAGCGCTGCCCCGATCGCGGGGGACCCGCCGGACAGGCTCACGCCGAGTGCGCCTCGGCCCACTCGAGCAGCCACTCCAACGCCGCTCGAACGCTGTCCGCCCGATTCGCGGATCGGTCGCCGGTCCAGTGGACGCGGCGCACGTCGCCACCCGTCTCGTCGGCCAACCCGAGATAGGTCAGGCCCACCGGTTTGGAAGCGGAGCCGCCGGATGGTCCGGCAATCCCGGTGATCGAAACCGCAACGGTCGTCTTGAAGCGCTCGCGTGCCCCGACGGCCATCGCCACGGCCACCTGGGCGCTCACCGCACCGTGCGCCGCCATCACCTCGCTGTCCACGCCCAGGAGGGTGGTCTTGGTCTCGTCCGCGTACGACACGATCGAGCCGCGGAAATACCCCGACGATCCGGCCACGTCGGTGATCGCCTGTGCGACGGCTCCGCCGGTACACGACTCGGCGGTCGCGACGGTCAGGCCACGGGCGAGACATGCCGCCTGGAGCCGGGCCGCCATGGCCGCCGTGGCTTCGAAGTCGGGCGTGCCCACGGGCTTCAGCGCCGCTGGGTCTTGAGTGGCGGGTCCGGCGGGCGGAAGAGCCATGTTTCGGGGATTCCAGACTTGCCGAGAGCGCCGAGTGATGTCCCGTTGAGGGTGAAGTACGTGACCCCCGAAGATCCCGTTCTGACCTCGATCGACTCCTTGCCTGTGAACGTCAGGGTCCTGCCGCTCGGCAGGGAAACGCCGGCGGCCGGAATCGACGACTCGAGCAACCCGTCCACCCAGACCTTCAACCACGCGGGGCCGCCCTTGATCGCGACGACGAGGTTCACCCCCTCGAAGGCCACGGCCACAGTCCGTGTCTGGGACGCAGCCTTGCCCTGTGCCGAGGTCGCAGTGATGGTGATCGCCCAGCGCCCGGCGGTCAGCTCCAGGGGGGTGCTGAACGCACCGTCCTCGCCGACTTCGACGACGACCGGCGCCGGTCCGGAGGACGTCGGGGGGGATGCCCCGGGATCGACGCTCGGGGCGGGGGTCGAGACCACCACCTGGCCGTCGATCGGGCCCAGGTAGATCGCCGACACCGTGACCGTGGTGGCATTCGTCGCCCGGCCCTCGACCGGAATGGCACCGTTCTCGAACGTGGTGCCCTCCGACGGCTGGTCGACGGCAAGCGTCGGTGCCTGGATCAGCAGGAACGGCACGGTGATGAACACCTGGCGAGGCGTCTCGGCCTGCTTGCCGGTCTCGGGATCCGTCGCCGTGATGTCGAACTGGTTCTTGCCGCGGCGGAGCTCGACCTCCAGCGACCACGTCCCGTCGGGGCCGGCCGTGACGCGATAGGGCTGGTCGCGACCGGGTGTGGACGCCGCGATCGACGCCCCGGCGATGGAACTGCCCGAGATGACGTACGAGGTTGAAAGCTCGTCCACTTCGAGGAGGGCCACGGGCGGATCCGTGATGTCGAGCGTGGGCGGCTTGGCAAACCGGAGGAGCTGCACCGCGAGATAGGCACCGAAGACCAGGATGCCCATCGTCATCAACGCGGCGACGATGACACTCGGGCTGAACGTCAGCCCACGCGTCTTCGTCTCGATCGGCCGCGATCTGACGACCACGGGTTCGCTCGGAACATCCTCGCCGCGCTCCAGGCGCCACTGGAAAAGCACGTCCTCGGGGTCGAGACCCAGGTACAACGCGTAGTTGCGCAGGAATCCCTTCGTGTAGACCGCCCCCGGCAGCTCGGCATAGTCGCCGCGCTCAAGGGCCGCGAGGTAGTGCGCCCGAATCTTGGTGTCCCGTTCGGCGCGGTACAGGTCCACGCCCTTCCGCTCGCGAGCACTGAACAGGCGCTCGGGCAAGGGCGGGCCGGCGACGGCCTCGATGGGCGACCGGGCCGGTCTCGCCCGTCCGTCGAGGGTCGTGCGTCGTGTCTGGTCCCGTGCGGTCATTCGTCCTCGTCCCGATCGGCCGCCGGGTCGACGAACGTCGGCTCATCGCGCCGGAGCACCTGCCGGGCGTTCGATCCATCGAATGGCCCGATGTATCCCCGCGCCTCCAGCTGGTCGATCATGCGTGCCGCCCGAGCATAGCCCACCTTCAGGCGGCGCTGGAGCAGCGACGCCGAGGCGCGATCGTACTCCCGGATGACTTCGACAGCATCGGGCAAGAGCCGATCGGCGTCCTCGTCGGCAATGCTCTCGGTGGTTCCGGGGCCTTCGTCACTCTCGACGATGGAGAGGTCGTAGTGCGGGTCCTCGATCTGCGCGCGCCAGTTGTCGGTGATCCGGGCAATCTCCGGGTCGGAGACGAAGACACCCTGGAGGCGCATCGGCCGGGGCAGGTCGGACGGCTGGTAGAGCATGTCGCCGCGACCGATCAGGTCTTCCGCGCCGGGCGTGTCGAGGATGGTCCGCGAATCGATCTGCGAGGCCATGGCGAAGGCGATCCGCGATGGGAAGTTGGCCTTGATGAGTCCCGTGACCACGTTCACGGAAGGTCGCTGGGTGGCCAGCACCATGTGGATCCCGGTGGCGCGCGCCTTCTGGGCGAGCCGGACGATGGGCTCCTCGATGTTCTTGCCTTCGCGCATCATCAGATCGGCGAGTTCGTCGATGATGATCACGATGTACGGCATGCGATCCTCGGGATCGGCACGCGTGTCGTTGTAGCCGCGGATGTTGCGCGCGGTCGCGCCGGCAAATCGCCGGTAGCGGCCCTCCATCTCGTTGACCGCCCACTTGAGCGCGGCCCTGGCGCGCTCCGGTTCCGTGATGACCGGCACCAGGAGGTGCGGCAACCCGTTGTAGCCGGCCAGCTCGACGCGCTTGAGGTCCATGAGAATCATCCGGACCTCGTCGGGAGTCGCCTCGCAGAGCAGGCTGGTGATCAGCGCGTTGACCATGACGCTCTTGCCCGAGCCCGTCGCGCCGGCAATGAGCAGGTGCGGCATCTTGGCCAGGTCCACGGCCTGCGCGCGCCCGGCCACGTCGCGACCGAGGGCGAATGTCAGCTTGGATCCCGATGCGCCGACGTCGACGCTCTCGAGGATCCCGCGCAGCGAAACGACGTCGAAGTCCTTGTTCGGCAGCTCGATCCCTACCGCGCTCTTGCCGGGGATCGGCGCCTCGATCCGGAGCGAGCGGGCGGCGAGGGCCATGGCCAGGTCGTCGGACAGGGCCTCGATCCGGCTCACCTTGATGTCCGGCGCCGGCTGGACCTCGTACTGGGTCACCACCGGGCCGGCGTTGCGCCCGACGATCTGGGCCTGGATGTTGAAGCTGGCCAGCTTGCGGACGATGATCTCCTCGTTCCGCTTGTGGGCAACCTCCTCCCCGCCGGGCGAGGCCGAGGCAGGGACGTCCTCGAGGAGCGCGATCGGCGGGAGCTGATACGCGATTCGCTCCTTCGTCGGCGGCGAATCGCTGACGTCGGTGATGTCGTCGGGATCGCGCACGAAGCGCGGCGGCTCCACGCCGCGGCCGGAGGTCGCGCCCAGCGCCCCAGCGACCCGCGCCGGAGCGAACGTGGCCGATGTCAGCGCCGTACTGGGGACCGCGACCGGGATGTTCGATCCATCGTCGCCGCTGCGGCTCCAGATCCCGGTCTGACCGGGCGCGTCGCCGGCCGCGGGCAGGCCCCCGCGCACGCCACGCCCGCCGCCGGCCGCGGACGTCGCCACATTGCCCTCAGATCCACGGCCACGCTCGGTGGCCCCGCGCATGCCGTTCGTGGCCGCGCCGGGATCACGTCGCAACGAGGCCGCGGCCGTTGTCCCGAACCAGCGGGCCATCGCGGCACCGGGCCGAACGAGGTCCTTGAGCCGGATCTCGAACGCGACGATCAGGCCCACGACGGCGATCGCGGCGAGCACGACGAAGGCCCCAGGGGCGGTGATCGCGGGCACGAGCAGCTCAGCCAGGAAGCGCCCGATCCGTCCGCCCTCCCGGATGCCGCTGACCTGAAGGGCACCGAGAAGCCCGACGTAGGTGATCGTCAGGCCGAGCAGCGTCGCACCCCAGCCGGACCCGGGCTGTTTGCCACGGCCCCACTCGAGGTAGTAGCCGGCCCCGAGCAGCAGGAACGGAAGCAGGTACCGCCCGGCGCCGAAGTACGGGGCAAAGGAGTCACGCCACCAGTCGGTCAGCCGACCCTCCCCGGGCAGGATGAGCGCGATCAGGGTCACCGCACCGACGACCAGCAGGATGAGCCCGATCATCGAGCGGGTCATGTCGGGACTGACTCCAGGCAGGTTGATCCGGGGCAGCGTGAAACCGCGCGCTCGCCGCCGCGATCGCGAGCCAGTCCGGCCCGAGGAAACTCGTCGACGCGTCGCCAAGCCCCTAGACCTCGACGACGACCGGGAAGACCATCGGCCGGCGCTTGGTCTGCTCGTACAGATAGCGCGAGACACCCTCCTTGATCTGGCTCTTCAGCAGCGCGATCTCGGTGATGTGGTCGCCGGGGTTCTCGATCGAGGCGACGACTCGGGTGACCGCCTCCTCGAGCATCGGATCCCGCTCGTTCTGCGGGACGAACCCGCGCGTGATGACCTCCGGCCGTCCGATGACGGTGCCGGTCTGCTTGTCGACGGTAACGACGACCATGAAGATTCCGTCGTTGGCGAGGGCGCGACGATCGCGCAGGACGATGTCGCCGACATCGCCGACCGACAGGCCGTCGACATACACGTAGCCGGCGGTGACCGGCGTGCCGCGCTTGGCGCTCCCGTCGGCCGAGATCTCGATGGGCTGGCCGTTCTCGATGATGAACACGTTGTTCGGATCGACGCCCGTGTCGATCGCCAGGCGACCGTGCTGCACCTGCATCCGGAACTCGCCGTGGATCGGGATGAAGTTGCGGGGCTTGGTCAGCCCCAGCATCAGCTTCAACTCCTCCTGGCTCGCATGGCCCGAGACGTGCGCCCGTTTGATCGTGTGGTAGAAGACATTCGCACCGACCTTGAACAAGTTGTCGATGGTCCGCGCCACCTCCTCCTCGTTGCCGGGGATGGGGCTGGCCGACACGATCACGGTGTCGCCCGGCTGGATCTCCACGAACCGATGGTCCCGGTTGGCCATCCGTGCGAGGCCGGCCATCGGCTCGCCCTGGGCGCCCGTCGTTGCGATCACGAGCTTGGCGTCGGGAACGCTCGAGATCTTGTCCTTGGCGACGATCATGGCGGGGTCGTACTTCAGGTAGCCGAGGTCCGTGGCGATCCGGAAGTTCTGTTCCATCGAGCGGCCGATGACGGTGGTCTTGCGGCCCATGGTGGCGGCGGCATCGAGCACCTGCTGGAGGCGGGCGATGTTGCTGGCGAACGTGGCCACGATCACTCGACCATCGAGCGGTTCCATGATTTCGCGGAAGGCTTCGCCGACGGTCCGCTCGGACGGGGTGTAGCCCGGGTTCTCCGCGCGCGTCGAGTCGGACAGGAGGCACACGACGCCCTCCGCGCCCAGTGCGGCGAGGATCGCGAAATCGGACAGCTTGCCATCGACGGGGGTGTGATCGAACTTGAAGTCGCCCGTATGGACCACCGTGCCGACCGGGGTGCGCAGTCCGATCCCCATCGCGTCGGGGATGGAGTGGCCGACCCGGAACGGCATGACATGGAACGGCCCGATGTCGATCTCGTCGCCCGGGTCCAGGGGCAGCAGCGGGTTGTTGCGGAGCTTGTGCTCCTTGATCTTGTTGCCGAGCAGGCCGCGGGCGAGCGTCGATGCGTAGACCGGCACGCCGGGGAACTCGGGCAGGATGTACGGCAGGCCGCCGACGTGATCCTCGTGGGCGTGGGTGATCAGGAAGGCGCGGACCTTGTCGCGGCGCTCGCGGAGATAGCTGACGTCGGGGATGACGAGGTCGATCCCGTACATCTCGGCTTCGGGGAACATGAGCCCGCAGTCGATGACGACGATGTCATCGCCGTACTCGAACACGTACATGTTCTTGCCGATCTCCCCCACTCCACCGAGCGGGATGATCCGAAGCGGGACATCAGTTGATGGCATGGTGTTCCTGTGTGACGAATGTCAGAAGAGCGTGAGCTGGTCGGCCGGATCGGGTTCCGGTTCCCCCGCTGGGTGGACGGCGACGGTCGCTGCGACGAGCTCCTCGCGGAGGGCGGTGGCAACCGTGGCCCCCGTGGCTGCCGTGGCCCCCGTGGCGGAAGGCGTCTCGGCAGCCGATCCGCCGGCCAGATCGGGAACCACGGATGCCGACGCAGCGACCATGGACTCCGATGGCTCACGGTACCCGCGTGCCTCGAGCAGCATCGCCGGCACGGCCCGGATGTCCTCCTCGCTCTGGCGGGCGACATCCGGCGAGCGAAGTGCGGCCGCGGGATGGAACATCGGGTAGACGAGCGCCCGACGGGCGCCGGTCGCCGGATCCACCGAGCGCAGCGTGCCGTGGTCGCGTGAGATCCGCGCATCGGGCAGGAAGCGGGCCATGGAGTGTCGCCCCAGCGTGACGATCAGCGCGGGGTCGAGTGCCTCGAGCTGCCGCTGCAGATACGGGTAGCAGGCCGCGACCTCGTCCGGTTCCGGATCCCGGTTCTCGGGCGGCCGGCACTTGACCACGTTCGTGATGAAGACGTCGCGGCGATCCCAGCCGATCAGGCCGAGGTGGCGCGTCAGCAGGTCCCCGGCGCGCCCGACGAATGGCCGCCCCTGGCGATCCTCGTTCATTCCGGGGCCCTCCCCGACGAACACGACTTCCGTATCGGGATTCCCTTCGCCCGGCACCGCCTGGGTGCGCGTTTCGTGGAGGCGGCAGCGCGTGCACGCCCGGACCTCCCCGGCGATCGTCTCGAGCGCTGCGGCGCGCTCGAGGTCGGTCATGCCCGACCCCGGCCGGCGGCGACACCGCGGCGCGCTGCGGCGCGGGTCCACCCGCGCTCGACCAGCTCGACGGCAAGCTCGACGGCGTTCGTGGCGGCACCCTTGCGCAGGTTGTCGGAGACGACCCAGAACGCGATGCCCCGGCCGTCCGGCACCGACGGGTCCTGCCGGACGCGACCCACGAAGATCTCGTCGCTCCCGGCGGCCTCCGCGGCAAGCGGATAGCTGTGGGTGGCCGGATCGTCCACGACGGTGACCCCCGGAACGGCTCCGAACGAGCGTCGCGCCGCCTCCGGGTCGATGGGATCGCGGGTCTCGACGTGGATGGCCTCGGAATGGCTGACGAAGACCGGGATCCGCACCGCCGTGCACGAGATCCGGAGGTCCGGCAGGTGCAGGATCTTGCGATTCTCGGTGACGACCTTCCATTCTTCCTTCGTATAGCCGTTGTCGAGGAAGACGTCGATCTCAGGCAGCGCGTTGAACGCGATCGGGTGCGGATAGACGGCGGCCACCTTGGGTTCGCCGGCAACGTGTGCCCGGATCTGCCCCTCGAGCTCGGCGATCGCGGCGCCTCCGGTCCCCGAAACGCTCTGGTAGGTGTCCACGATCACGCGTTCGAGGCCGACGCTGTCGCGCAGGGCCATGAGCACCGGCGCCATCTGCATCGTCGAGCAGTTCGGGTTGGCGACGATCCCCTCGTGCCACTCGAGGTCCTCGGGATTGACCTGGCTCACGACGAGCGGCACGCCCGGGTCCATGCGCCACGCGCTGGAGTTGTCGATCACCGTCGCGCCGCGCGAAACGGCGATCGGGGCGAGTTGCCGCGACGTGTCGCCACCGGCCGAGAACAGCGCGATGTCGACGCCATCGAAGGCGTCGGCCGTGGCCTCGCGGATGGAGTGGGTCCGGCCGTCGACGGAAATCTCGCGCCCGGCCGAACGGGCCGATGCGAGAAGACGCAGCTCGGCCATCGGAACGGCCCGCTCGATCAGGACCTGGATCATCGTCCGCCCCACCACGCCGGTGGCACCGACGACGGCGACGATTGGGGTTCGGTCGCTCATCCTAGACACGGCTCCGCTGTGCTGTTCAGGTTCGCGGGCACGATCCGAGTATACCAGCGAGCCGCCGGTCTCCCGGCGGCTCGCTCGAGGTGCAGTGTGGTGCGGATCGGTCGGGTCAGACCGGTTCCTTGGCCAGATGGCGCTGCATCGCGGCCTTGCGCGACAGGTTCACGCGGCCCTGGCGGTCGACTTCGAGCACGACGACCATGATCTCATCGCCGACGGACACGACATCCTCGACCGTGGGAACGTGGTAATCGGCCAGTTCGCCGATGCGAACCAGGCCTTCCTTGCCCGGCAGGATCTCGACGAAGGCGCCGAAGCCCATGATCCGGGTGACCTTGCCCATGTACAGGGCGCCGACCTCGACTTCCTTCGTGAGGCTCTCGATCCAGCTGATCGCCTTGCGGGCGTTGTCGCCGGACACGGCCGCGATCTCCACGGTGCCGTCATCCTCGACGTTGATCTCGGTCTGGGTCTCCTCCTGGATCTTGCGGATCATCGATCCACCCTTGCCGATGATCTCGCGGATCTTCTCGGGGTTGATCTTGATCGTCGTGATGCGCGGGGCGAAATCGCTCATGTCCGAGCGGGCCTCGGGCATGACCTCGGCCATCTTGTCGAGGATCGTCAGGCGGGCCGCGAGGGCCTGCTTGAGTCCGTCACGGATGATCGCCTCGCTGATCCCCTGGACCTTGATGTCCATCTGCAGGGCGGTGATGCCGTCCCGTGTTCCGGTGACCTTGAAGTCCATGTCGCCGATCGAATCCTCTTTGCCGAGGATGTCGGTCAGGACGACGAACGTGCCGTCCGGCTCGCTGATCAGGCCCATCGCCGCGCCGGCGACGGGAGCCTTGATCGGGACACCGGCGTCCATGAGCGCCAGCGTCGAGCCGCAGGTCGAGGCCATCGACGTCGACCCGTTGGAGGTCACGCACTCGCTGACGAGGCGGATCACGTAGGGGAATTCCTCGTGGCTCGGCAGGACCGGAACGAGGGCCCGCTCGGCCAGGTGGCCGTGGCCGATGTCGCGCCGGCTGGGCCCGCGCATCATCTTGTTCTCGCCGGTGCTGTAGGGCGGGAAGTTGTAGTGGTGCAGGTAGCGCTTCTCGGTCTCGGGGCTGATCGTGTCGATTCGCTGGACGTCCGAGGACGAGCCGAGCGTTGCGACGGTCAGCGCCTGGGTCTCGCCGCGCGTGAACAGGCCGGAACCGTGCGCTCGCGGAACGAGCCCGACCTCGACCGAGATCGGTCGGATGTCGGTCAGGCCGCGGCCGTCGATCCGGATCCCCTCGTCGATGACGAGCCGGCGCACGGTCTGCTTCTGGATGAGGTTGAACAGGCTCTTGCTGACGCGCGCCTGGCGCCTGGCCGCCTCGAGCAGTGCCGTCGTGTCGCCGCCGGTGCGCTGCGCGCGGACGGCGTTGGCGATCGACTCGCGGAGCGCCGAGATCCGACCCGGAAGGTCGTTCGCGAACCACAACAGCAGGTTGGCCGTCGCCTCGGCATCGGGGAGCGCCCGATGACTCTGCGACAGCTCGACGCCGAAGAACCTGGCCAGATCGCCGAGCTTGTACGACTCGGCACCCGGATAGCCGTCGCGGGCAATCACCAGGGTGTCGATGTACGTGCCGGCCTGGAAGCGGAAGCCGTCGCCCCTGGCCTCTTCGATGAAGCCCAGGTCGAAGCCCACGTTGTGACCGACGAGAAGCGCGTCGCCGACGAAGGCCAGCAGCTTCTCGGCGGCCTCCTTCGGGCTCGGAGCGCCCTTCACGTCCTTGTCGGTGATCCCGTGCATCTGGTTGCCGATGATCGGTCGCCCGGGGTTCACGAACGTCGACCAGCGGTCGACGACCTTGGTGCCCTTGATCTTGACCGCGGCGATCTCGACGAGATCCGACATCTTCGGGTCCGTCCCGGTGGTTTCGGTATCGATGACGACGAGCTCGCGCCTGGCGTCGGTCGCCGAGGCGAAGTCGAGAACGGACCTGGTCGAGGGCTCGAGGTACGGGAGGCGCTTCGGCTTGCCGAGTTCCTTGCGCATCTGCTCCTGGAGCTCGACGATCGGCTGGAGGGCTCGATGCCCGAACAGGATGGCCTCGGCCATCACGTCTTCCGGCAGGAGCTTGGCGCCGGCCTCGACCATCATGATCGCGTCACGCGTGCCGGCAACGATCAGGTCGAGCTCCGACTCCTTGAGCTCGGTATGCGTGGGATTGACGACGAACTCGCCGCCGATGCGGCCGATCCGGACGGAGCCGATGGGCCCGTCGAACGGGATCTCGCTGATCGTCAGGGCCGCCGATGCGGCGATCGTGCCGACGACGTCGGGGTTGTTCTCCTGGTCGGTCGACAGGACCGTGATCACCAGCTGGACGTCGTCCTTGTACCCCTCGGGAAAGAGGGGTCGAATCGGGCGGTCCGTCTGACGAGCCGCCAGGATCGCGTGCTCCGACGGACGCGCTTCGCGCTTGATGAAGCCGCCGGGGATCTTGCCCGCGGCGTACATGCGCTCCTCGAAGTCGACCGTCAGCGGGAAGAAGTCCAGGCCGGGCCTGGGCTCGGAGCGGTTGGCGGTGCCGAGCACCATCGTGTCGCCGTAGCGAACGGTGACCGAGCCACCCGCCAGGCGGGCGAGCTTGCCGGTCTCGATGGTCAGCGTCTTGCCACCGAGCTGTGTCTCAAAGACGTGGGACATGAAGTGTGAATCCTCCTGTTCCGTGAGGAGGAGTGACCTGCTGCGCGAGAGCCTTCCGGCAGGGCGAGGGCGGCGCCGCGTGGCGCCGGACGCCTAGCGGCGGAGTCCGAGCCGTGCGATCACGGCGCGGTAGCGCGAGTTGTCCTTCTTGATCAAGTAGGCAAGAAGGCGACGGCGCTGGCCGACGAGCTTGAGGAGGCCGCGGCGCGAATGATTGTCCTTTGGAAAGCTCTTGAGATGCCCGGTCAGTCCCTTGATGCGCTCCGTCAGGACCGCGACCTGGACTTCCGGCGACCCCGTGTCGCCCTCTTTGGTGGCGAACTGGCCGATGATCTCCTGCTTTTCTTCCCGCGCGAGCGGCACTCGGTCCTCCGACACGAACTGATGTGTTGACCTATCTGTTATGACCGGCGGATGGTAGCAGGCTTGCCCGGATCGTGCACCTGGACGGCTCGGGTCGCGGCGACATCCGGCTCCACCACGTCGATCGTCACCTGGACGGTCGCCGGCGGTGGCGTGAACGCTGCTCCCCCATCGCGGACGTGCAGCCGACCCTCCTCACCGTCCGCCAACGCGCGATAGCGGCCGTCGGGCGGGAGGGCCACCGGCAACGGAAATCCGAGCTCGGCCAGGCCGTCGGGATCCTGGCCCGTCACGATGGCGCGAAGGCTCACCGGTCTGCCCAGGAGGGTGGCCGCCGTCGCCAGGTCTCCGCGCGCGATCGCGGCCCGGATCGCCGAGCTGCTGACCGTCCGGCCGTCGAGCGTAAATGGCTCGACGACGACGACATCGAATCCCACCGCCTGACCGAGTTCGGCCAGGCGCTCCGGCGTGCCGCGCCGCTCGAAGCCGAACGCTGCATCCGGGGTCATGAGGAAGCCGGCAAGGTCCACGCGCGACCGGATCCGACCCACGAACGCGTCGTACGGAGTGGTACGCAGTGCGGCGTCAAAGTGCTGCACAACCGTGACCGAAACGCCGGCGCCGGCGAGGCGCTCCAGCCGCTCGCCGGGATCGATGAGGAGCGGCGGGGCGGCGCCGGTCAGGATCTCGTCAGGGTGATGATCGAAGGTGATCACCGTCGGACGAGCGTCCCGGGCGCCCGCATGGGCGACGAGATGCTCAAGTAGATACCGATGACCCAGGTGCAACCCGTCGAACACGCCGACCACCACGAACAGTCGGCCGTGGTCGGGCCGGAGGGCATCGACGCCGTGAACGACGTCCATCAGCCCACCGGCTGGGGCTGTGGGTCGACGAACACCTTGTCCGGCGCAAGCCGACCATCGCGAATGCGGGCGAGGGCGACGAGCCGTCCCTGGGCGTCGACGACGCGGATCAGGCCGTCGCCAGCGTGCCCGCCGACTGGAGCGGACGCACCTGGATCCTTGATGAACCGACCCTTCGCGAGATCCGCGACTGCAGCCGCGTCGACCGTCACGGTCGGAACGTGATCCAGGCCGGCATCGATCGGCCGCAGCACCCGCGTGAGTCCCGCCGGGCCGTCGGCGGCTGCGTCGCGGAGCGCCTCCAGCGTCAGCGCCCCATCCAATTCGAAGGGGCCACTCGCCGTCCGCGTCAGGGCTCCGAGATAGGCCGCCGATCCGACCGCCGATCCGAGGTCGCGTGCGAGCGCTCGGACATAGGTGCCGGCCGAACAGGAGATCTCGATGACCGCGATGGGGCGGGCCGCATCGGTGCCGTCCCACGACGCGATCTCGGCCCGGTGAATGGTGACCTCGCGCTCACGAAGCTCGACGGCCTCGCCGGCCCTGGCCAGCGCGTACGCCCGGCGGCCCCCGACCTTGATCGCGCTGAAGTCCGGGGGTCGCTGCCGGATCGGGCCGCGAAACCGCGCGAGCGCCGCGTCCACCAGGGCGCGCTCGACGGGTGGGCCGTCGGCCGGCGTCAGCTCGCCCTCGAGATCGTCGGTCGTCGACGACGCTCCGAAGCAAACGGTGGCGCGATACGTCTTGTCGGCACCGAGGTGGAACTCCGCCAGCCGCGTGGCGCGCCCCAGGAAGAGGGGCAACACGCCGCCGGCGAACGGATCCAGCGTGCCGCCGTGGCCCACGCGCTTCGTCTGGGCCAGGCGACGGACGAGGGCCACGATGTCGTGCGAAGTCGGTCCGGCCGGCTTGGCAACAACGAGGACCCCGTCAAGACCGGGGCCGAGCGAGCGGTGGGCCATGACGCGGTCAGTCGGGGCGACCGGCGACCAGCCGGGCGGCTTCGGCGAGGACGAGCGGGCGGGCACCCTCGAGCGGGGCGGAGATCGTCGCTCCCGCCGCGCGCGCGTGCCCACCGCCGCCGAACACTCCGGTGAGGACGGTCGCATCGACGCCGCCCGGGCGCGTCCGCACGCTGATCCTGGTGGCACCGTCGGGCGCTTCCTTGAACAGGATCGCGACGTCGGCCTGCTCCGCCTGGGCCAGGAGGTCGATGATGCCTTCCGAGTAGGTGGCCTCGCTCCCCGTGGCGGCAAGGTCCGCGTCCAGCAGGGCGGCGTGGACGATCCTGCCGTCGGCGGCGGTTTCCAGGCGGTCCAGCACGCGGCCGAACAGGCGCAGCTGGGCGGCGGGCTTGGTTCGATACAGGCGACGCGACGCCTCGGACAGCGGCGCGCCGGCGGCCACCAGCGCCGCGGCCACGGCCAGGGTGCGCGGCGTGGTATTTGGGTGGGCAAAGGTCGCGGTATCCATGACCAGGCCGGCGATGAGCGCGCCGGCCAGCCGCCCACCGGCAGCGTCGAGCGGAACGCCCATCCGGGTGGCCAGCAGGGCCACCATCTCGCACGTCGCCGCGGCGTCGGGGTCCACCCAGTCGGCCGGGCCGCTTGCCCCGTTGGATGCGTGATGGTCGATGATCACCCGCGGGAGGCGATCGAAGAGCGCGGCGTGGCGGCCGCGCACGGCTCCGATCCGGTCCAGCGTTCCGCAGTCGCTGACCACCAGCAGGTCGTACGCCTCGGACGGATCCGGGTCGGTCCGGAAGCGCTCCACGCCCTCGATGAAGCCGTAGAGCCGGGGCACGAGATCGGTGCAGACGAGCGTCGCCCGGCCGCCCTGCGCCTCGACAAGGAGACCCACTCCCAGGGTGGCGCCGATCGTGTCGGCATCGGGGTTCTCGTGACTGACCGCAAGCACGCGTCGCGTCCGACTGAGGCGCTCCAGGACCTCGTCTGGAACCGTCTCGCTGAACGGCCGCAGGTCGATGGTCACCGGGTCCGGCCGGGCTTCCGGGGACCGGATCGTCCCGGCGGGCGCCCCGCGCCAGGCGGGCGGCCGCGGCCGGGCGGGCGGCCGGCGCCAGACGGACGGCGTGGCCGACGGTTTTCCGCGTTGGGAGCGGGGGGCATCGGTGGTCCGGGGACTCGACCCGGCTCGTCCGGGGCATCGCCATCGGCGGGCAGTCGCCGGACGGGCGTCGGCAGCGTCTCGGAGATCGGGCGATCCGCCTCCGGCACGCGGCCCTCGTCCAGTTCCGAGAGGAGCTGGAGGATCCGTGTCCCGCGATCTGCGGTCTCGTCGAGGCGCAGGTGGAGTTCGGGGATGCGCCGCAGACGGATTCGGCTCCCCAGCTGGTGGCGGACGAACGGCATCGCCCGACCGAGCGCCCGTAGCGTCGCGTCGCGCTCCTCTGGTTGTCCGATGATGCTCACCCAGACCTTTGCATGCCCGAGATCCTGCGCCGTTTCCACCCGCGTGATCGTGGCGAAGCCGATCCGTGGATCCGACACATCGCGCGCGAGGATCTCGCCGATCTCCTGTCGGATCAGCTCATCGACTCGGTCCGTCCGCTGGGTCATCGGGTCAACGAACGACGGTGCGACTCACCGTTTGGGTCGTGAAGCACTCGATGATGTCGCCCTCGACGATGTCGTTGAAACCGGCGAGCCCGATGCCGCACTCGAAGTTCTGGGCCACCTCACGAACATCGTCCCGGAAGCGCCGCAGCGACTCGATGCGGTCGGTGGCGATCACCTTGCCACTCCGCCACACGCGGGCGCCGCCGCGGACGATCTTGCCGTCCGTGACGAACGAACCGGCGATGACCGTCGACTTGCCCACCTTGATGATCTGGCGAACCTCGGCGCGCCCTTCGATGACTTCGACAATCTCGGGCTCGAGCAGGCCGCCGAGGGCCGCCTCGATGTCGTCCGTGAGCTTGTAGATGATGTCGTACAGGCGTACGTCGACGCCTTCGGCTTCCGCCCCGCGGCGTGCCGTTTCCGTGATCCGGGTGTTGAAGCCGACGACGATCGCGTTCGAGGCGGAGGCCAGCAGGATGTCGTTGTCGGTGATGTCGCCGGCACCTTCGTGGAGGACGTTGATCCTGACCTCGTCGCTCGAGACCTGCTCGAGTGAGTGCGTGATCGCTCCGAGCGATCCGGAGACGTCGGCCTTGAGGATGATCCGGAGTTCCTTGGCCTGACCCGCCTGGATCTGTCGATACAGGTCCTCCAGCGTGGCTCGACCGCTGCCGTCGCCGCCCTTGGCAGCCGGCGCCAGCTTGCGCTGCTCGACGAGCGCTCGTGCTTCCTTCTCGTCGGCGACCACGCGCAGGATGTCGCCAGCCTGGGGGACATCGGACAGCCCGAGTACGACCACCGCACTGGCCGGTCCGGCCTGCTTCACGCGCTTGCCGAGATCGTTCTCCAGGGCTTTCACCCGACCGAACGTCTCTCCCGCCACGATAATGTCGCCGATCCGCAGCGTGCCGGTCTGGACGAGCGCGGTGGCGACGGGCCCGCGGCCCTTGTCGAGCTGCGCTTCCACGATCGTTCCGATGGCCGGTCGCTTGGGATTGGCCTTCAGGTCCTGGAGGTCCGCGACCAGCAGGATCATCTCGAGCAGGTCGTCGAGGCCGGTCCCGGTCTTGGCCGAGACCGCGACCAGCGGCGTGTCGCCACCGAACTCCTCGATGACGATGTTCGCCTCGGTCAGTTCGGTCTTGACTCGCTCCGGGTTGGCATCAGGCTTGTCGACCTTGTTCATGGCGATGATGATCGGGACCTTGGCGGCCTTGGCGTGGCTGATCGCCTCGAGGGTCTGGGGCATGACGCCGTCGTCGGCCGCGACCACGACGACCGCGATGTCGGTCACACGCGCACCGCGGGCGCGCATCGCGGTGAAGGCCTCGTGCCCCGGCGTGTCCAGGAAGACGATCTTTCGGCCGCCCTTTTCGATCTCGCTCGCGCCGATGTGCTGGGTGATTCCGCCCCGCTCGCCGGCCGCGACCTTGGTGGTGCGGATGGCATCGAGGAGGCTCGTCTTGCCATGGTCGACATGACCCATGACCGTGACGATGGGTGGACGTGTGACGAGCAGCGACGCCTCGTCCTCCTCGTACAGGACTTCCTTGGTCGCTTCGGATACGCCGCCCTCGCCGTTGGCCTCATCGCCGAGTTCGACCTTGTCGGTGACCTGTTCAGCCACCTCGTAGCCGAGCTCGCCGGCCACGAGCGACGCGGTGTCGCGATCGATGAGCTGGTTGATCGTGGCGAAGATCCCGCTCTTGATCAACTCGCGGATGATGTCGGCCGGGTTGACGTCAAGCATCTCCGAGAGTTCCTTGACCGTCACGGTCGAGGGCAATTCGATCGCGCCGCGCTCGCGCGGATCCACGACCTGGACCTGGCCCCCGAACGCGCCGTCGCGACGCGGCGGCTTGCGCGGCCCGCGCCGGCCGCGGGTCCCGCTCCTACTCCTGGCCATGGGCGTCTCCTTCAGGTTGGTGAGCTGCGGCGGTCGAGGCGAGGATCGCTCGCACGCCATCCGGGACGGCATGCTGGAGCGCTCGCCCGATGGCGCCGCGGCGGATGGCGTTCGTCAGGCAGGGTTCATCTGGGCAGACATAGGCGCCCCGGCCGGCGAGGCGCCCGGTGGGGTCCAGCTGGACCTCACCCGAAGGCGTTCGGACGACGCGCACGAGATCCTGCTTGGCCCGGCTCGTTCGGCAGGCCACGCAGGTCCGGGTCGGGGGCCGCCGGACCGATCCGGGGACCGACGGCCGGCTTACGTCGTCACCTCGGGGGCTGCATCCGGTGCCGTGGAGGTGGGCGTCGCCTTCTTCGCGCGCGGTTTCTTCGCCGGGATGCCCTCGGCCTTCGGCGGGATGCCCTTCGCTTCCGCCCCGGCGGCAGGCTCGCCGGTCGCGGAGGCCGCCGCGGCCTTCCTTGCCAGTGGCTTCCTGGCCGGGACAGGCTCGGCCCCAGGCGCTGGGTCGGTGGTCACCGCGGTCGCCGCGGCCGCGGCCTTCTTCGCCCGTGGCTTCCTGGCCGGGGCAGGCTCGGCCGCGGCTTCGGAGGGTTCGGCGGCGGCCACAGCGGTCGCCGCCTTCTTCGCCCGTGGCTTCGTGGCCGGCGCCTTCTCGGGCGCAGCCAGTGCGTCCGCTTCGCCGCTCTTCTCATCATCCACGTTCGCCGGGGCAGTGGCCGCCGCGGCAACCGCCGCACGCGCCTCGGCAACCGAGACATCGCTGCGAATGTCGATCCGCCAACCGGTGAGCCGCGCCGCGAGACGGGCATTCTGGCCTTCCCGCCCGATCGCCAGCGAGAGCATCCGTTCGGGCACGGTGACGCTCGCGATCCGGTGTTCCTCGTCGATGTCGACCGAAATCACCTGGGCGGGGCTCAACGCGTTGGACACGAAGAGGGCCGGATCGTCGCTCCACGGGATGATGTCGATCTTCTCACCGCCCAGTTCGGCGACCACGGCCTGGACGCGCACGCCGCGCTGGCCGACCGTCGCGCCGACGGGATCGAGCCCGTCCTGGCGCGAAGCAACCGCGACCTTCGACCGACTCCCGGCCTCGCGCGCGATTGCCTTGATTTCGACGGTCCCACTGTGAATCTCGGGGACCTCGAGTTCGAACATGCGCTTGAGGAAGCCCTTGTGCGTCCGCGACACGAGGATCTGCGGACCGCGCACGGATCGACGCACCTCGAGGACGTAGGCCTTGACGTTCTGGCCGATCCGGTAGTGCTCGACGGCAGACTGTTCGGTCGTCGCAAGGATGGCTTCGACGTTCTTGCCGACGTCGAGGATGATCGCGCGTGGCTCGACCCGATTGACCGTACCGGTCATGAGCTCGCCTTCCCGACTCGCGAACTCATCGAAGACCTGGTCGCGCTCGACCTCGCGGATCCGTTGAAGGACGACCTGCTTGGCGGTCTGGGCACCGATCCGGCCGAAGATGTCGCCGTCGAGCTGCTCCGTCTCCACGAGATCGCCCAACTGGGCGTCCTTGTCGAGCGCACGTGCATCGTCCAGTGTCATCTCGGACAGTTCGTTCTCGATCTCCGCGACGACCTGGCGGGCCCGGAAGACGCGGATCTTGCCGCTCTCGCCATCGATCTGGACGTGAATGTCCTCGTCACCGGCCACCCGGCGGTATGCCGACTGGATGCCGTCCTCGACGGCGTGGATCAGCTGTTCGCGAGAAACCTGCTTCTCCGCGTTGAGCTGCAAGAGGGCACCGACGAAATCGCGACTCACTCCGCCCTCCTCTACCTTGGATGGTCATGGCCGGGTCCGAAAAAAAACGTGGGGGTCACCCACGTCGCGGAGCGGCCGTTCAGTTGCGCGGCAGTATACACCCGGGCGCGTGGACGCTCAACAGGAGCGCGATCGTTAGTCCGAACTTCCAGCGCCCGGCGGGCACATTCGAGCACGAAAGCGGCTGGTGAGGCTGCGCCGCTCTGTCTA
>CAKKPP010000030.1 GCA_919901745.1 Chloroflexota bacterium
CTTCGATACCCTCGGCCTGAGTGCCGACCTCCTCCGCACCGTGGCCGAGGAGGGCTACGAACATCCAACCCCGGTACAGGCCGCGGCCATCCCCGACGTGCTCGCCGGGCGCGACATGCTCGCTGCCGCCCAGACCGGCACCGGCAAGACCGCGGCGTTCGTCCTGCCGATCCTCGACCGCCTCCGCCCTCATGCGAACACCTCGTTCTCTCCGGCGCGCCACCCGGTCCGCGCACTCATCCTCGTCCCGACGCGCGAGCTCGCGATGCAGGTGTTCGAGAGCGTCGAGACCTACGGGCGAACCGTCCCCCTTCGCGCGACGGTCGTCTTTGGTGGCGTTCCCATCGAGCCGCAGATCCAGGCATTGCGCGCCGGCGTCGAGATCCTCGTCGCGACTCCGGGACGGCTGCTCGACCACGTGGGCCAGCGAACGGTGAACCTCGGTCAGACCGAGATCCTCGTGCTCGACGAGGGCGATCGGATGCTCGACATGGGATTCCTGCCGGACATCCGGCGGATCATCGAGCTGTTGCCGGCCAAACGCCAGAACCTGCTCTTCTCGGCGACGTTCTCGGAGGACATCCGGCGCCTCTCGTCGACGATCCTGCGCGACCCCGTGACCGTCGAGGTCGCACCGCGCAACACGGCGGCCGAGGACGTCCGCCAGATCGTCTACCCGGTCGATCGCGACCGCAAGGAAGCACTCCTCGCCCACCTCATCCGCAAGCAGGACCTCCGCCAGGTGCTCGTCTTCACCCGGACGAAGCTGGCCGCCTCACGGTTGGCGTCGATCCTGGACCGGCAGGGCCTGGACGCGGTCGCGATCCATTCAGACCGCTCGCAGCAGGACCGGATGCGCGCCCTTGAAGGATTCAAGAAGGGCGAGATCCGCGTGCTGGTGGCGACCGATGTCGCCGCCCGCGGCCTCGACATCGAGGACCTCCCGCACGTCGTCAACTTCGAACTGCCGTGGCAGGCGCAGGACTACATCCATCGGATCGGTCGAACCGGGCGGGCCGGCGCGACCGGTGACGCGATCAGCCTCGTCTGCATCGACGAGACCGACCTCCTGCGCGGCGTCCAGCGGCTTCTCAAGGTGGCCATCCCGTGGGCGGTCGAGGATGGCTTCATCCCGGACAAGAATGCCGAACCGCGACCGCTCGGGCGGGGCCGCGGAACCGAGGGGGCGACCGGCCATCACCCACATCGCAAGCCGGTCCACGCCGGGGACGGCCGCCGGCGGCGCTGAGAGCGCTCAGCCGGCGGTGTGGTTGACCGGTTCGACGTCCCTGGCTTCTTCGATGATTGCCCCCGGGAAGAAGAAGCCGAGCATCGGCCCTGCCTGGACCCGATCGACTTCGTATCGATTCACGAACAGCGCGGGTCGCTCCGTCGCGCCGGCCTCGGGGCGGTCCCGGAGTTCCACCCGGACATCGCGCAACCGCACGAACGTTCCCGACGGCCGTGTGAGCGCTCGGCCGGGATCGAAGCCGGGGAGCGTCGGTAACTCACCACGGATTCGATAGGGGCCCGCGTCAAGCAGGACGGGGTGCCACATGGCGTGAATCGCCAGCTCCGCATCTCCTGGATCGTGGGCGAGCACGATGTCGTCGATGGCGATCACGGTTCGACCGCCCGCCCGTGCCGACGGCCCGCCGATCGGGATCCAGCCCACATCATCGAGTCGCAGGGAGCCGCCCCGTTCGAGCTGGGCGTGGATCGCCCCGGCGGGCACGACCGTGCCGCTGGCGATCCCTCCGGCGGTGTAGACCTCGACTGGCGGTGTCATCTGTCCCTCGGCGTCCGTTCAGCGTGGTCCACACGCCGCACGCCCGCCAGACCCGTCGGTACGGGGGAACTGCGGCAGTGGTACCGAACACGCGGATCGCGGTTCCTGAAGGCACCACGGGAACGTCGTCCGGGGATCGCGCCGGGCGTCAGTCGCGGATGGCGCCGTGGCCGGAACGCGACGGCGGAGAGGCGATGGCCAGCAGGTCGCTCAGGATGATCGCCGGGTCGACGCGGCTCTGGTTGGTCAACACCGCGATCGTCAGGTCCTCGTCCGGCAGGTAGCGAACGATGGAACGCGCGCCGTTGAACCGGCCCGAGTGGCCCACGGCGCGCCGCCCGTCGACCGGATAGACCTGGGCGCCGAGACCATACGGCAGGGCATTGCGGAACAGGTAGACCCGCGCCGCGTCGGCGATCGACTCATCGCGAAGGGGCTTCGGGATCAGGTCACCGCCCCACATGGCACGGGCGAACCGGGCGACGTCCGTCGACGACGCCGCGATCGAACCCGCGCCGGCCGTGGCCGTGACCACCGCGGTGAAGGGCACGATCGCGCTCCCGTCGATCCACTCGATGGCCGCCCCGCCCGGCGGGCCGACGGCAAATCGATACGCCCGTGCGACGGGTGACGTCGCCTCCTCCGCGCCCTGGTAGATCGCACTGGTCAGGTCGAGCGGCAGGAACACGCGGGCCCGGACCAGGGCGGACAGGGTCTCTCCGGTCAGGGACTCGGCGAGCAGGCCGAGGACGACATAGTTGGTGTTCGAGTAGTGCCAGCCCGCTCCGGGCCGGAAATACGGCTTGCCGACGGCGGCCATGGATCGGCTCTCGGTCCAGGCCACCGACGGCTCTGCGCGCAGCTGGCTGTCGACGGCCCGGCTGATCAGGAAGTCGTTCAGGCCGCTCGTGTGGTCGAGGAGCTGCCGCACGGTGATCCGCGGGTCGAGCTTCAGAGTGGGCAGGTGACCGGCCACGGTGTCATCGAGGCCGATGCGGCCCTCGCCGACGAGCTGGAGCACAACGGCCGCCGTGAAGGACTTGCTGATCGAGGCGATCGCGAACGGGGTCCCGGGAGTCACGGGCATCGCGGACACGACATCGGCCAACCCGCTCACCCCGGTCCATGATGTGCCGTCGGGAAAGAGGATCGTGGCCTGGACACCGGGGATGCCGAGCTCGTCCCGTAGTCGATCGAGACGCTCCTGAAGCCGGATGATGATCCGTGGATGGGCGGTCGGACCCGTCGGCCTCACGGCAATCGGCCCGGGCGTCGGGTCCGGGCTCGATGTCGGCGTCGCATCGGGTCGCGGCGTCGGCAGTGCCGGCGTCGCGGCAACCTGGTTCGGGCTCGCCGCGGGACGCACCGGCGGGAACGTTCCGTCCATGGTCGCCGCGAGCATCAGGCCTGCCACGGCGAGCGCGGCAGCGGCAAGCGGCACCAGGACAACCCTTCTCGTCACGATGGTGCGAAGATACCCCGGTTCCCCCAACTGGAGGCCCCCTGTGCTCGTTACGCCCCAGCCCCGGTCTCGTTCGTGAGTCCGGTGCACGCCGGTCTCACCGCCGCCGCACTGCTCCGCTCGGTTGATCTGCTCGCCGACGGACCGGCCGCGTGGGGTCGTCCCACGCCGGCACGAGGGCCGGGCATCTACGTTGTTGAGCTGCCCGATCCCCCCGAGACCGCGCCGTTGGAGATGGCACGCGTCGGCAAGTGGCTGGAGCACGTCCCTGAGCTCCGCCTGAACGGCGAGCGACCGACATCGCGAGTCCTCGCCGGTGTCCTCGCGTCGGCCTGGTCGGCAGGACAGCCGGTTCTGTATGCAGGGTCGACGACCTCGTCGATCGGTGGGCGGATCGCCGCGCTTCGAGTCCATGTTCCCGGTGAACGGCGCCCGCACGCGGACGGACACTGGCTGCACCTGCTCCGTCCGACGACCCTCGCCGCGACGCGGGTGTGGTGGGCCAGCACCGACGCCCCGGAGGAGTACCTCGACGCGCTCCTCGATGCCTACGCCGAGCGGGTTCCGGCAGGGACCCTGCCGTGGGCCAACACCCGATCGCCCGGCGGTCGGCGGCGCGAATTGGGGATCACCGGCGCCCTGCTGCCGGCCGAGGAGCGTGCGGCGGCCCCGCCGCCGACGCGCGTCGTGGACATGCCGGACGGTGACGCGGACGGAGCGCGTCCGACGATCCGCGCCGGCGGGACCATGCGACGGGCCCCGCGGGCTCCGGGCACGACGCCGAGATCCCCGCGTCGACCGCCGCCGCGGCCCCAGGAAGAGCGCCTCGAGCATGCACCCAACGCCCTGACGGCCGAGGGCCAGGTGCGCCTCCAGGCCGAGCTCCACGAGCTGGTCAGGGTGCGTCGGCCCGAGGTGATCGGCCGGATCCGGGCGGCCAAGGAGCTCGGCGACCTCAAGGAGAACGCCGACTACACCGCCGCTCGCGAGGAGCAGTCGTTTCTGGAGGGTCGGGTCCAGGCCATCGAGGTGCGCCTGCGCGACGCCGTGGTGGTCGAGGCCGCCACGGCCGGCGGCCGGGCTGACCTCGGCTCCGTGGTCGATGTCGAGCAGGACGGGGACGAGGCAACGTACACGCTTGTCGGGGCGTCGGAGTCCGATCCCGCGGCCGGTCGCATCTCGGCCGATTCGCCGGTCGGGCGCGCCCTGCTCGGCGCACGTACCGGAGACGTGGTGACCGTTCGCACGCCACGCGGCGAGGTCAAGTACCGGGTGATCGGGGTTCGCTAGCCGGCGTCTGCCCGGCATTGGGGCGGCGTCTGGCGACTGGCGAGTCTAGGACCTTCCGGCGCCTTCGGAGGTCCCGGGCCCGCGACGGTAGACCCGCAGCTCGATGACGTCGGGCACGTGCCATTCCAGCGAGAACAGGACCCGTCGCCCGTCACCGTCGACGTCGACCTGTTCCAGGTGCTGAAGCAGCGTACCGGGAGCGATTTCGAGGACCTGGGCGAGTTCGGAGTCGGCGCTCGCCGGGGCGACCACCGCTTCCCCATGGCGGACGGGGTGGCCGAGGTCCGCCAGCATCGCGTAGATCGATCCGCCCAGCGACTCGCGATCGCGGACGGCATCGACGATCTCGGCCGGGAGATGGTCCACGGAGTAGACCGCAGGTCGGTCATCCGCGGTTCGGACGCGCCGCAGCTCGACGACCGGCTGGCCGGGTTCGAGCCGCAGGTGCTCCGCGACCGCCACGGTTGCACCGATCGTGCGAATGCCGAGGATGCGCCGGCCGGCACGCACGCCGGTGGATTCGAGGTACGCCGTGTAGCTGAAATTCGTGTCGAGGGAGTTGCGCAGAAGCGGTCGCGAGGTCACGAACGTTCCCGAACCGTGGCGACGCGACAGATAGCCTTCTGCAACCAGGCCGCGCACGGCCTCGCGGATCGTCGCCCGGCTGACCGAGAAGCGCCCGGCGAGGGCATCCTCGTTGGGCAGCTGGGACCCGGGCGGGTAGGTTCCCGTGATCACCGCACGTCGCAGCCCGTCGCGCACCACATCGGCGAGCAGCGCGCGGGTGGCCACCGGGCGCGCCTTCATCTCCGCCGGCCCGCCGGCGCCGCCGCTGCAGGCGCTGCCGCTGCCCGCGCAGCCGTGGCCGCCGTCGTGGCCCGGCGCCGTCCTCGGCGATACACCAGCCCGGCGACCACCATGGCGAGGATCGTGACGGTGAGCAGCACCGTCGCGATGGCATTGACCTGCGGGTTCACGCCGCGCCGGATCGACGCGAACAGGTAGATGGGCACCGTCTGGTCCTGCCCGCTCGTGAAGAACGCGATGATGAAGTCATCGAAGCTGAACGTGAACGCAAGCAGCGCGCCCGACACGACGGCCGGCATGAGCTGCGGGAGGGTCACCTGGACGAACGTGCGCCACGGCGTGGCGAAGAGGTCCTCGGAGGCCTCGATGAGGGTCCGGTCCATCCCGCGCATCCGCGTCCTGACGAGGACGTTGACGATCGCCATCGTGAAGAGGGTGTGCGCAGCGATGATGCTTGCCGCGCCGAGCCCGAGCGGGGCCATCGCGCCGCCCGACACGTAGGCGAGCCATGGATTCAGCCAGTCGAGCGCGGTCACCACGAAGATCAGCGTCGCGATCCCGATGACGATGCCGGGCACGATGATCGCGACGTAGGTCATCAGCTCGATGAAGGAGCTGACACGCGGGCGAAGGCGGTCCATCGCAAGTGCCGAGGCCGTGCCCATCAGCGTCGCCAGGACGGCGCTGATGGCCGCAATCGAGAGGCTGGTGCGGAGCGCCTTCATGAGGAACCGGTCCGACCATGCCGAGGCGTACCACTGCGTCGAGAAGCCGGTCAGCTCGGTGACGTGGCGACCGGCGTTGAAGCTGTAGATGACGACGATGAGGATCGGCAGGAACAGGAAGGCATAGACAAGCACGGTGTACGCCCGGGTCAGGCGTTCCCCGAGGCGCTCGAAACGCGCGGCACGACGGCCGGCCTCGAGATCGATCAGCGCGGTCGTCGAGCTCATAGGAGGCTCGTCTCGCGGCCGGCCCTGACGAGCCTGCGGGTGAGGGCGAGATAGCCCGCCACGAGGAGGATCATTCCCACCACGAAGACGGATGCGAGGGCCGACCCGAACGGCCAGTTGCGGCTCTGCAGGAAGAGGTCGGCGAGGGCATTGCCAAGGAAGTACGTCTTGCCCCCGCCGAGCAGGATCGGGATCAGGTACTCCCCCATTACCGGGATGAATACGAGCACGATGCCCGACAGGATGCCCGGTGCGGCCAGCGGCAGGACTACCTGGCGGATGGTGGCCACCGGGCCGGCGCCGAGGTCCCGCGACGCCTCGATGAGCGAGCGGTCGAGCCGCTCCAGGCTGACGAAGATCGGCAGGACCATCAGCGGCAGGTAGTTGTAGACGATCCCGAGCGAGACCGCGAACGGGGTGTTGAGCAGCTGGATGTCGCCCAAGCCGATCCAACCGAGGATGCGCGGCACGCCGTTCGCGCCGAGGAGCGTCATCCACGCGTAGGTGCGGATGAGGAAGCTCGTCCAGAACGGCACGACGACGAGCGCGACGAGAACGAGCCGCCAGCTGCCCACGACCTTGAGCGCGAGGGTGTAGGCGATCGGGAACGCGACCAGCAGGCAGATGACCGTGTTCAGCGCGGCCAGGCCGAGCGTGTTCGTCAAGGGTGTCAGGCGGGTCGTCAGGTTGCCGTATTGCTCCAGGGTGAAAGCCGGGGCATAGCCGCCGTTCGGTGATCGCTCACCGAAGGACATCACCATGAGCACGACCAGCGGTGCGACGAGGAAGCCCACGTACCACAGGGCGGTGGGCAACACGAGCAGGGCGGCGACACCGTGTCGCCGCGAGCGGCCGTCCGCCACCCTGCTCGAGGCCTTCATCGCGTTCCGATGGTCTTGATCGCTGCGGGGGTCAGGCCGAGGCCTTGATCCGTGCCCATGCCTCCGCTCGCTCGGCGCTGTTGTACGTGGCGTTCACCGCGTACTCCAGCTTGACGAGTGACTCGGCGCTTGGATAGATGACCGGATTGTCGCTGACCTCGGCGGCCAGCAGCGCTGTGGCCTTGTCGTTGGCGTGCGGGAACAGGCAGAACTCCGTCTCCTTGGCGGCTTGCGCGGGCTGCGTGATGTAATCGATGAACGCGTAGGCGGCGTCCTTGTGCGGCGCATCCGCCGCCACGGTGTAGCTGTCGATCCAGAGCTCGCCGCCGTCCGCGGCCACCACGTAGCGCGCGTCCTCGTTGTCGCGCCCCACCTGGACGCCGTCCCCGGTCCAGGCCACGGAGAGCCAGGTGTCGAGGGCCCTGAGCGGTGGCTGGACATCGGAGGAGATCGCGAACAGCTTCGGCTTGAGGGCGATGAGCATCGCCTCCACCTCGGCCATCTCCTTCGGATCGATGGTGTTCAGCGAGAAACCCATCGCGACGGCCGCCGACCCGAACGAGCTGATCTGATGGTCGACGATGAGCCCGCGACCCGCGTACTTGTTGGCACAGAGGTCGAAGAACTGCTTCCAGGTCGTGATGTCCTCGGTCACCTTCGAACTGCGGTAGGCGATCCCCGTCGTGCCCCAGTTCTTCGGCAACGAGTACTCGTTGCCCGGATCGAAGGCCTGGTCCATGAACCGCGAGTTCCAGTCGGCCTTCACGAAGGTTGGCATCTTCGCGTAGTCAAGGGGCTCGATGAGCTTGTCGGCGACCCAGCCCTCGATCGCGTAGTTGGACGGGACGACGACGTCGATGCCGGAGCTGCCGGCACGGATCTTCGCCTCCATCTCCTCCGTGGAGCCGTACACCCCGACGTTGATGGCGACCCCGGTGTCGGCCGTGAAGTTGTCCAGGACGTCCTGGCTGTGATAGTTCGGCCACGTCGCCAGGTTGAGCGTGTCGCCCAGGTTGGCGCCGGCGGGCGGCGTCGCCGAGCCGGCCGGGGCTGGTGCGCAGCCGGCAAGCGCCAGGGCTCCAAGACCGGCTCCGGTCCCGGCGAGGAAGTGGCGCCTGGAGATCCGGCGCCGGATCGCCAGCCGCGTGATCAGGTCTGCATCCCGGGGTTCGTCCGGGTGACGTCCGTTCGTCATCGTTGCTCCTCCTGGCGTCGGACGAGGGGCGTCCGACATGGTCGTCTCGAGGTGGTCGTCTCGAGGTGGTCGTCTCGCCGTTCATGCGTCGTCGGTCACCACCTCCTCCCCCGCCGCCGCGCGCGTGAGCGCCAGGGCACAGTCAAGTTGTTCGCGGACCGATGGACCGGCCGGCAGCTTGCCGTCGAAGATGGCGGCGCCGATGGTGAAGGCCCACGCGCCGGCGGTTGCGAGGGCGTCGATGCGGCGGGCCGAGTCGACGCTGCCGGCAGCGATCACCGGACCGGCCGAGGCGTCAACAACGGCTCGAACCAGGGCCGGCACGTCGCCACGCCAGCGGTAGGCCAGCAGGTCCAGTCCATCGATCCCGGGCCGGGAGGTGAGATTCCGGGCGCTGGCCGCGATCTCCTCGATCGTTCCCTCGAGGACGCTCGGGTGCCCGACCACCCGCCCCGGAAATGGGCAGTAGCGCGGCCTGCCGGGCGTGCCCGGCGGCCCGACTCGGTCGAGGATCGCGAGTGCCGTGTCGGGGTGCGTTCCGCCGAGCAGCCAGTCGACACCGACCTCGAGCGCCGCCTCGACCGAGCGCTGCTCGTCCTCCGCCCGCTCGGACACGACCTCGAGGAACACCTCGCGCCCGTCGGCGCGCATTGCCGATGCAAGCTCACGAAGGCGATTGGTCGGCAGTCCGATGTCCTTGAACCCGACGTAGCGAAGGTCGGAGTCGCGGATCTGCTCGTACACCGCCATCGCGTCGGGCACGGTCTGGTCGTTCCGGGTGAGCATGAAGATGAACTCGATCATGGCGGAACTCCTCAGGCAGACGGGTGGGACCGGGGCAGGACGTCCGCGACACCGCGGAGCACGTAGTTGGGCGTGACCGGGGAATCCAGGAGCGCGGCGGCGGCGGTCGCGCCGGTGAGGACGAGCGCCGAGGCCATCCCCGCCTCGTGGGCCATCCGGACGTCGGTCTCCAGTCGATCGCCGACGAGCAGCGTGTCGTCGGGCGGCAGCGCCAGGCGCTCGAGGAGCGCACCGGCCATGTGGACCGACGGCTTGCCGACGATCGCCTGTGCCCGGATCCCGGTCGAGGCCTCAATGGCGGCGAGCATCGCGGCGCAATCGGGCAGGTCCCCGCCCGGCATCGGGCAGAACGGATCGGGATTCGTGGCGACGAGCCGAGCGCCGGCACGAACCGCTCGGAACGCCGCCACGAGCTTGGCGTAGTCGAACGTCCGGTCCCATGACACGACGACGAGGTCGGCACGTTCCGGTCTTCCCAGCGGAACCGTCTCGAAACCGGCCTCGTGGAGCAGCTCCTCGACGAGCGGTTCGCTGACGGCCAGGATCCGCGCGCCGGCGGCATGGACGCGCAGATAGCGAAGGAGCGCATCCGTCGAGGACACCACGTCATCGGCATCGGCCGGGATGCCGAGATCGGCCAGCTTGGCCGCGTAGTCCGCGGAACGCTCCAGGGGCTTGTTCGTCAGGAAGGCGACGCGTGCACCGTGGTCGCGGATGGCCAGGACGGTCTCCGCCGCACCAGGGAGGAGCGTCTCGCCGAGGTAGAGGGTGCCGTCGAGATCGAAGACGTAGCCGCCGAACAGCCGGGTCGGCCGACGCAGGGCCGCGGGCGACGCCTGCATCACCGCACCTTCTCGCCGGAACCGACGATCCCCGATCGCGCGAGGAGATCCCCGACACGCCCCTCGTCCCACGTCCCGCAGAACAGGCGGAGGTCGGCGACCGTGAACCGATCGCGCATGAACGGGAGCGCGCGCAGGGCCCAGCTCGCGGTGTCCACGGTCGTCGGCGGGTCCAGCTCGGCGATCGTCACCGCAGCACCCGCGTTGGTCAGTGCCTCACGAAGGACGGCCGGAGCGGCGACCAGGCCGGCCAGCGCTGCCCGGTGTCGATCCCACCGGGTGGCGAAGGCCTCGATCCGATCGCGCCCCGCGTGCCAGCGAGCAAGCTTTTGCCCGACATCGGTCCAGCATTCGTCGGCCATTCGGCCGCTCGCGTCGATCGGGTCGAATGCGGCCCGGACCCGACCATGGATCACGGACGGGTCGGGGAACGCGGCGTCCGTACGAAGGGTGCCGGGATCGAGGCGCTCGAGGGTGTCGTGCCAGATCGTTGCGGCGAGCACGCTCGCCACGCCGACCTGGGCCCCGTGGAACGCCAGCGGCCGGCCGGCGGCACCCGCCGCCATGTCCAGGAGATGGCTGAGCAGGTGCTCGGTTCCCGACAGCGGCGCCGTTCGACCCGACACGCCCATCGCGATCCCGGTCAGGGTCATCCGGGCGGCGAGTTCCGTGAGCATCGCCGGGTCGTTCGCACGGATCCGCGCGGCCCCGTCGAGCAGCCCGTCGGCGCCGTCCCGGAACAGCGCGACCACGGCCGGGTCGTAGCTGTCGTCCATGCCGACCGCGTTCGCCAGGTACCAGTCGGCGGGCGCGGTGAACATCGAGCAGAGCTCACCGAACCCCGCACGGTTCATGGCGACGGGCGCATCGGCCAGGATCGCAAGGTCGACGAGGAGCACGTTCGGCCAGCGCGAGGGAACGGTGCGCTTCACCCCGTCGCGCAGGAGCACGGCCATGTCGTCGGAGAACGCGTTGACCGACACGGCCGTCTGCACGACGACGAGGGGGATGTTGCCGGCACGCATCGTGGCGTCCTTCGCGATGTCCGTGATGGTCCCGGATCCCACGACCACGACACAGCCCGCCCCCGGCATGAACGCATCCGCCTGGGCGAGCGCGTCGGCGTCCGCGTGGAGTTCGACGCCGGTCGCCCGGATGATGGCCTCGCGCGTCTCGAACCGGGCGGACAGGTCGGCGAGGACGCCAGCCTTGAGGGACGCCGCGCCGCGCCGCATCGGAGTTTCGTCGACCACGAGGACGACGGGGCCATCTCGGCGGATGGCGGCGACCGTGTCGACGAGGCGGGCGAGGGCCGTGGGCCCGATGTGCACCGCCCCAAGACCGATCGGATGACGCGTGGGGAGGCCTGCCGCTCCCGTTGCCGGACCCGTGGACGGGCCCATGGCCGACAGCCGGGTGCGCAGAGCGTCGAGGTCGGTCGGATCGGGCAGGGTCCGTGGCGCCGTCATCCGCCCGCACCGAACGTTGGTTCCGTGGCATCGAACAGTCGCCGATACCGCCCGTAGGCATCGCCGTAGGCCGCGGCCGTCGACGGGTCCGGGGTGTAGACGCGATCGACCAGGCGGACGCCCTGGGCCACGGCCTCGTCGAGGTCCCGGACGAACCCCGCGGCAACGGACGCGAGCATCGCCGCACCGGTTGCGGTCGCCTCGTCGGTCTCGAGGACGCGGACCGTCCGCCCGGTCACGTCGGCCTTCATCTGGAGCCACATCGGGCTGCGCGCCCCACCGCCGACGACCCGGATCTCGTCGCCGGCCAGTCCCATCGCCTCCAGCCGGTCGACGATGTCGCGAAGGGCGAAGGTGCAGCCCTCGAGCAACGCGCGATACAGGTGGGGTCGTCCGTGATTGAGCGAGAGCCCGGCGAAGACGCCCCGTGCCTCGTCGTTCCAGCGCGGCGTGGTCGAGCCCGACAGCGTCGGCAGGAACGTGACGCCGTCGGCGCCCGGTGAGCTGCCGGCCGTCGCCTCGGCATCCAGCTCCGCGGCTGATCCTCCACCGACGGCCGTGCGAAACCAGCTGACGCTGCCGCCCGAGACGAACCCCGGGTTCTCCACGAGCCACACCCGCGGATCGGCGTGCCCGTGCGTCTCGACAAGGCCCGTCTCGTCGATGACGGGCGTTCGGGCGGCAACGCACACGGGCTCGGCCGTGCCGGTGATGTCGATGACGATCCCCGGGACGATGCCCCCGGCGCCCAGGCAGGCGCCGTGCTCGTCACCGGTGCCGGTGACCACGCGGGTGGAGGTCGTCAGACCGAGGGACGCCGCGGCAGCGGGGCGCAGTGGGCCGGCCACGTCGGCGGCCGCGCGGATGTCACCGAGCAGGCCCGCATCCAGCCCGAAGGCGCCCAGGAGGTCCGGCGACCAAGTCCCGGTCGTGATGTCGTACAGGAGGCTGCTCGAGGCGTTCGCATGGTCGACCACCCGCTCGCCGGTCATCCACGCAACGAGGGCACTGCCGGGGAGGAGCAGGCCGGCGGCCCGATCGAAGACGTCCTGGCGCTCGTCGCGGAGCCAGAGGATCTTCGGCGCGACGTGGGACGCATCGAGATTCAGGCCCGTACGCTGTCGAATCTCCGCGGGTGACACCCGCCGACCCATCGACCGTGCCTGATCCGTGGCTCGGCGATCCAGCCAGATGATGGCCGGGTGCAGGGGTTCGTTGTCTCGGTCGACCGCAACAACGCCGTCGACCTGCGACGCGAGTCCCAGGGTCGCCACCTCGCCGGCTGGTATCCGGGCACCCTGGAGGAGCGACCCGATCACGTCGGCGAGGGCTGCCCGCCACACGGCGACGTCCTGCTGGGCCCACGCCGGACGCGGATAGTCGACATCGTAGGCGGCGCTCGCCTGCGCCACGACACGACCATCGGGGTCGAGCAGGATCCCCTTCAGGCTCTGCGAACCGACGTCGCACCCGATCGCATACACGCGGTAGGTCAGGCCTCGAATCTCGATCAGAAGTCGTCAGTCGTCTGATGACTTCCGACAGTGTATGGCGCCGCGACCCGAAGTCAATGCGCGTCTCGGCCTCGGGGCGCCGCCGCGGTACGGCTTCGACGTTTCGACGGTGTCCCCGAGCCGCGGCGGGCGCGCGCTCCTGTCTAGACTGGATTCGTACGCATCGTCGAAGGAGTGAGCATCCATGCCGAAGACCGTTCCGAACCGCCCCGGCATCGTCGCCGGACCCTACCCCTTCAGCCAGGTCGTCGAGGCGAACGGATTCGTGTTCCTTGCCGGTCAGGTCGGCGACGTACCGGGCACGCCGGGCCCGGTGCCGGGCGGCATCCAGGCCGAGACGCGGGCGATGCTCGACAACGTCGGGCGCCTCCTGCGAGCGGTCGGCCTCGATTACCGGGACGTGGTCAAGGCGACCGTGTACCTGATCGACTTCGATGAGTTCGGCGCGATGAACGACATCTACCGGGAGTACTTCCCGACCGAGCCTCCGACCCGAGCGACCGTCGGCGTCACCCGCCTCGCGTCAACGTTCCGAATCGAGATCGAGGTCGTGGCCGCGCGCTGAGCCCCGGACCGAGGCGCCCCGCGGCCGAGCCGCCCCGCGGCCGAGCCGCTACTGCGTGACGATGAACTCGTCGACGGCGACGGCCTCGCGGCCCGGGGTGCCAAGCACCTCGATGAGAATCGTGTGGGTTCCAACCCGGTCGAACGTCTTCTCGAAGAGGACGTTGCGGGCGCGGAAGGACCGCCGGAAGACGTCGACGTTCCCGACGTATTCCTCGTCCAGGTAGACCGCCGCCTCACCCCGGGTGGGCCCCGCCGGGCCGACCCAGGCGATCGCGGAGCCGGTGAACGTGAACCACATCGTCGCGCCCTCGGCGATCGCGTAGCGAACCTGCCCGTCGTTGTAGCGCGCGTGCTCCGCCAGCGACCAGCCGCCCGAGAAGGTGAGGCCGCGAGCCGACTCGTCGACGACGAGCGTGTTGGCGGCGGGCTTGGCCGGTGCCGGCTTGGCGGCCGGAGCCGGCCTGGTCGCCGCGCGGACCGCGACGCCGCCAGCGCCGTAGACCGACATCACCCTGTTGACATAGCCGATGGAGGACGACGACCAGGTCGCCACGTCGGTGCTCCCGTCGCCGGTGAGCCACCAGTGGGCGACGGCCTCCCACGACCCGAGCCAGCGGAAGAGGGCCGACAGCTTGCCTCGGGCCACCGTGTCCTGGTTGGCCGGGGTCCACGGGGCGTTGGCGTCGCCGAGGTAGCGGAGCGCCCAGGATGGCCAGTTCGAGGGCATGATCTGGTACTTCCCGTACGCGCCCGACGTGGTGTTGACCGCCTCGTATCGTCCCCGCGATTCGACGGCCCCGAGGGCGCCCATGAACGTGTCGATCCCGGGCGGATCGTGGGCGGCCATCGACCCCGGGCCAAGAAGGCCGGCGACGAGCAGTGCGGCGAGTAGGGCAACACGAGCCGCTCCAGGGCGGCGCGCCTCTGGCAATGAGGTTCCTTTTGGCCCCGGAGCGGTGCGGTGAGCACGACCGATCGCCGGGAGCCGACAGGATACGAGACGGACCGACCTGTCGGCAAGGCGTGCGGAGCAGAGCGGTTCTTGCGCGACGTCTCCCGGCGTGGGCCGGAGGAGGCGACCCGCCTACGCGGCGCCGTCGATCGAGGCGAGGAACGCGGCCGTGCGGTCGAGCGCGTCGTCGAAGACCGGCCGCAGGGTATGCCCGAGCCGCGGATAGGTCACCAGGTCCGCGGCGGCCAGCCGATCGACGGCGCGGCGCAGGAGGTCGATCCTGGCGAATGGGTCGGCCTCGCCCGACAGCAGCAGGACCGGACAGCGGATCGCCGGCCAGTGCGCGACGCGCGTCTCGCCGTCGGGTGTCCCCGGTCGGTGCAGCGGATAGCTGAAGAGCACGAGCGCACGCGGCTCGGGGGCACCGTCGACGGTCGGTTGTGCCGCAAGCAGGCTCGCCACCCGCCCACCGTACGACTGGCCACCCAGGGCCGTGTCGCCGTCCGCCGGGACGTGGCCGCGAAACGCGTCGATCGCATCCTCGGCGCGACGGACCGGCAGGTCGATCGCGAGCGCCTCGATGCCGCGCCGTCGCAGGCCCTCGACGTAGTGACCCATCGACGCCGCGTTGCCGCTCGCGCCGTGGCCGAGCACGATCCGGATCGCCATGACCGTAGGGTAGCGTCGATGCGGACGCGGGCCGGGGTCGCGCAGCCCGGGTCGCGCGGCCGGGATCGCGCGGCCGGGGTCGCCCGGCTATCCTCCGAGCCTGATGGCGACCGATGACGCGCTCGCGCGGTGCTGGTGGGCCGGCGGGGAGACGCCGGGCGACGAACTCATGGCGAGGTACCACGACTCGGAGTGGGGCGTACCCGTCGCTGACGAGGTCGAGCTCTTCGAGCGGCTGATCCTCGAGTGCTTCCAGGCCGGGCTGTCCTGGTCGACGATCCTGCGCAAGCGCGACGGTTTCCGGACCGCCTTCCGCGGATTCGATCCCGGTGTCGTGGCGCGCTTCAGCGACGATGATCGGGCGCGCCTGCTGGGTGACGGATCGATCGTCCGAAATCGGGCGAAGATCGACGCCGCCATCGGCAATGCGGTCGCATTCCTGGCCACGACCGCCGAGTTCGGCTCGTTCAGCGGGTACCTGGCCTCGATGGTTCCAGCGCCGCCGACCCGACTCGCCGCAGGCGTCACCCTGGCCGACCTGCCCGCGACGACGCCGTCATCGGATGCCCTGTCGCGCGACCTCAAGGCACGCGGCTTCAAGTTCGTCGGGTCGACGATCGTCTACGCGTTCATGCAGAGCGTGGGCCTGGTCGACGATCACCTGCCGGGCTGCTTCCGCTACGCGGGCTGACCGACCAGCCGGTCCTCAGAGTTCGCGCCGACGGAGCGAAACAACGGCGAGGGCGACCACCCCGGCGACCCAGGCCACCGACCACGCGAGGAACACCTCCGGCGGCGCATCCTCGGCGAAGAACGGGTTCGCCGCGGCCCCGGGGCTGCCACCGACGCCGGCGACGACGATGGCCGGCTCGAGGCCGTGAACGACGCCGCGCCACAGGCCGTCGGACGGAAGGAGGAAGCGGCTGAGGTCGGCGGCCGACGCGAGGGGTGCGGCATCGAGCGCTCGCGCAACGCCGCCCATGACGCCGCCCATCCAGGCCAGGCCGTACGCGACGACCGCAATCGCTCCGCCGGCGACCGACGCGAAGCGGGTACTCAGGAGCAGGGTCAGCGTCAGGAGAACGATCGCCTGGGCGGCGAGGTACAGCACGGCGACGAACGGATTCGGGGGCGTGTAGCCGGACAGGGCGCCCACGACGGCGATGGCCAGCAGGCCGGACGCGGCCGCGTACCCGGCGATGACCAGCGACAGGCCGAGCCAGCGCCCGAGCACGAGGTCGGCGCGACGAATCGGTCGAGCCAGAAGGGCCAGCGCCACGCCCGACTCGAGGTCGGCGGCGATCGCCGGTGAGCCGAGAAACGCCGCCGTCATCGCGAGGACGAAACTGAACATGAACGCGATGAAGATGAGCACCTGGGACACGCCGAGCTGGATCGTCACCTCCTCGGTCCCCGACTCGCGGGCAAGGGCCACCAGGGCGGAGACGCCCCAGCCGACCAGCGCCACGCTGACCAGCGACAGCCCGATGAGCACCCAGAGCAGGCGCCGCCGGAGCGCCTCGCGGACGGTGAGACGGGCCAGGACGATCATCGCCAGTGGACCGTGGTCGGTGCGGCTTGTTCGCTGCCGGCCGGGACGGGCGCACCCGCCGCCGCCGGCTCCGCTCCGCTGCCGGCTGCCGTGGCAGCGCCCACGAGACCGCGGAACCGATCCTCGAGCGAGATTCGGCCGACGTCGACCCCGTGGACCCGCCCGCCGGCCCCGACGATCGCGGCTACAAGGTCCGGCACGCGGTCGGGGTCGATCGGGCGGATCGTCAACCATTCGCCGACGTGGGTCGCCGCGCCGAAGGGTGCCATCGCGGCCCGAGCCTGCTCGTCGAGGTTCGTCACGCGGACGCGAACCTCGGGTTCACCGAGGAGCTCATCGAGGCCGCCGACGGCGAGGACCCTGCCGTGATCGATGATCGCCACGCGGTCGCAGATCTGTTCCACCTCGGACAGGAGGTGCGAGTTCAGGAAGACCGAGGTTCCCCGCGCGCGAACCGTCCGGATGATCTCGCGGACGTCGATCCGGCCGAGCGGGTCGAGGGCCGACGTGGGTTCGTCGAGAAACACGATCGACGGATCGCCGAGGAGCGCCACGCCGAGGCCGAGCCGCTGCTGCATGCCCTTCGAATAGCCGCCGACGAGATCGTCGCCGCGATCGGACAGTCCGACCAGCCCGAGCGTGTCATCGATGGCCCTGGCGCGGGCGGCGCCGCCGGCCATCCCGAGCAGGTCCGCGTGCAGCGTGAGGACCTCGCGGGCGCGCAGCCAGGGTTGATACCGAAACAGCTCGGGCAGGTAGCCGATCCGGCGACGGGCCTCGCGATCGCCGAGTGGACGTCCCAGCACGGTGCCCCCGCCGCCGCTGGGGCGGGCCAGGCCGAGCAGGAGCTTGACCGCCGTGGTCTTGCCGGCCCCGTTCGGCCCGAGGAACCCGAACGCCTCGCCGTGGCCGACGTCCATCGTGAGGTCGCGCAGGGCCTCCGTGCGCCCATAGCGCTTGCGCAGCCCGCTCGTGGCAATCACGGGAACCGTCGTGCTCATGCGGAGAGCCGTCGTTGTGACAGCAGAGCTGTCACGGCCACGCCCGATGCTCGGGCCACGACCGATCCGGTCGATGCCGCTGGAGACCCACCGATGATCACGATCGAATGCCCCTGGTGCCGCGAAACCGTCGCCACGCTGACGGACGGCGCTGACGGACGGTTCATGTGCCCGCAGTGTGCCGTGTCCGAGCCGATGATGCCGGACCCGCCCGAGTCCCTGCCTGCCGCCGCCTGACCCGCGTCTCCTCAAGAGCTGGCGACGCTTCCGCGCTTGACCGCGAGCGGCGATACTGGGCGCGCCCACTGGTGCGTCACGCGCCGTCAACGTCGCAAGGTTCAACGAGGGAGACAGGATGGACACGCGGAAGCTGCTTGCCGAGGCCGTCGGTACCTTCATTCTGGTCGGGGTGGGATCGATGTCGATCCTGGCGGCGACGATCTCGCAGGTCCCGGTCCTGCTCATTGCCCCGTTTGGGTTCGGGCTCGGCCTGCTTGCGGCGATCGCCGTCGCCGGCCATGCGTCGGGTGGGCACTTCAACCCGGCCGTCACGCTCGGCGCCTTCCTCGACCGGCGCATCGAACCCGGTGAGGCGGTCGGATACGTCGTTGCCCAGCTGGTCGGCGCCGTGGCCGCGTCCGGGCTCATTCTCGGCGCGGTCAGCCAGGAGGCCGTCGGCGCGACCCGCACCGTCCCGGGAGGCACGGACATCCTGGCGTTCATCGCCGAGGTCCTGCTCACCGCGGTGTTCCTCGCGGTGATCCTCACCACCACCAAGCGCAACGGCGGCCAGGCGGGCTTCATCATCCCGCTCACCCTCGTCGTGATCCACTTTGCCGGCATCCCGTTCAGCGGGGCCTCGGTCAATCCGGCCCGCTCCCTCGCACCGGCCCTGGTCGGGGCCGATCTGAGTTCGATCTGGATCTACCTCACCGCGCCGTTCCTCGGGGCGATCATCGGCTGGATCGTCTACCGCGCGCTCGACGGCGAACCGCCGACGGACGTGGCGGCCAGCGAAGACAACACGATGGACGAGGAGTCCGCCGACGACCTGGTCGATGCGGCGGAGGAAATCGCGAGCTGACCTGACCGTCGGACGGCAGTCGGGGCCTCAACCGCCGGTGCCGGCCGATACCGGCGGCGGTTCACTCGCCGGCGCGGACGCGGGCGCCGTCGAGGCGGGTGCCGTCGAGGCGGCGGCCATGATCGGCAGGCTCCGACCGCCCTCGACCAGCCAGCAGGCCGCTTCCTGTCCACCTCCGATATCGAACAGGGGCGGCTCCTCGACCTTGCATCGGTCGAAGGCCAACGGACAGCGTGGATGAAACCGGCAGCCCGACGGGATATGCGCCGCGTCGGGGGTCTCACCGACCAGGATCATCCGCGTGGCACGCTCGCCCGGTGTCGGCGGATCCGGTGTGGGGGACACGCTGACCAGCGCCTTCGTGTACGGGTTGTGGGGGTCGCGGATGACCCGCTCGGCGGGGCCGATCTCCATGATCTTGCCCAGGTACATCACCGCGATCCGGTCCGCCAGGACCCAGGCCAGCGACAGATCGTGGGTGATGAACAGGTAGGTCAGGCCGCGTTCACCGCGCAGGTCCAGCATGAGCCGCAGGAGTTCGGTGCGGATCGATACATCGAGCATGCTGACCGGCTCGTCCGCGATGACGAGCTCCGGGTCCATCACGAGCGCGCCGGCGATGACGACCCTCTGACGCTGGCCGCCGGAGAGCTCGTGCGGGAAGCGCCGGGCAAAGTCCTGGGCGGGACGCAGGCCTGCCGCCTCGAGCGCCGCATGGACCTTGACGGTTCGCTCGGCGGCCGATCCGCCGAGCCCGTTGACGACGAGCGGCTCGGCCACGAAGTCGTGGATCGATTGCTTTGGATCGAGCGTTTCGTACGGGTCCTGGAAGATGATCTGGACCCGCCGCCGATAGTCGCGGAGCTTGCGCTGACCCCACCATTCGCTGACATCCTCGCCGTCGACGACGATCCGTCCGCCGGTCTGGCGGGTGAGCTTCACGAGCACCCGACCCGTGGTGGTCTTGCCGCTGCCCGACTCGCCGACCAGGCCGAGAACCTCGCCGCGGCGGATGGTGAGGTCGATTCCGTCGACCGCCCGGACGACGCCGTGCGCTCGCCGAAGCAGCGTGTCCAGGAAACCGTGACGGATCGGAAAGTGGACCTCGAGACCCTCGAGTCGGACCAGTTCGTCGTCGGCGGTCGGGTTCGCGCCGGAGGTCGTCATGGCGGTGTTCCATTCGCGTCGGGTGGTGTCGTGATCGGGACACCGTCGCTGCCCTGTGGGTAGAGGTGGCACGCCACCCGAACGCCGTCCCCGAACGTCACCTCGGGCGGGACGTCGGTCCGGCAGACATCCATGGCGAACTGGCAGCGCGGCGCAAACCGGCAGCCCGGCGGCGGATCGCGGAGATCGGGCGGCGACCCCGGGATCACTTCGAGCGTCCGCCGGTCGGCGTGGATATTGGGGAACGCCGCGAGAAGCTTCTGCGTGTACGGGTGCTTCGGCCGCGCGAAGACCTCCCCGACCGGGCCCTCCTCGGCGACCCGGCCCGCATACATGACCATCACCCGATCGCACGTCTCGGCGATGACCGACAGGTCGTGGGTGATGAGGATCAGGGACAGCCCCAGATCGCGGCGAAGCCGTTCCAGGAGCTCGAGAATCTGCGCCTGGACCATGACATCGAGGGCGGTTGTCGGTTCGTCACCGATGACGATGGCCGGGTCGCAGGCGAGGGCCATGGCAATCATCGCCCGCTGACGCATCCCCCCGGACAGTTCGTGCGGGAAGGCGTCGGCCCGCTTGCGCGGGATGCCGACAAGCTCCAGGAGCTCGCCGGCTCGTTGCAGGGCGGCTTTCCGATCGAGACCGAGTCGCTCGATGATCGGCTCGGCGATCTGGTCGCCCACCGTGTTCACCGGGTTGAGGGCATTCATCGCCCCCTGGAAGACGATCGAGATCTCCCGCCAGCGGTAGCGCCGCAGGGCGTTTGGGCTCTTCTCGACGAGGTCGATCCCGTAGAGCCTGACCGAGCCCTCCTCGATCCGCGCGTTGGGCGGCAACAGGCGAACGAGCGACAGCGCCGTCGTGGTCTTGCCGCAGCCGGATTCGCCGGCGATCCCCAGCGCCTCGCCCTGCTCGAGTCGGAAGCTCACCCCGTCGACCGCCCGGACGGTTGCGCCGTCGAGGGAGAAGTAGGTCCGCAGGTCCGTCACCTCCAGCAGGGGCGCACCCGGAACGGCCTGCCTGGGTAGCTCCCGGTCTCGCACCGCGGTCATCGGCGGCCTCCCCGGCGCGGGTTCAGCAGGTCGTCCAGGGCGCTCCCGAACAGCGTGAACGCGAACACGACGAGGATGATCCCGAGACCCGGTGGGACGAAATACCACCACGCCCCAAGTCCGGGGGCTCCCACCGAGCGCGCGGCCTCGAGGAGCTGGCCCCACGACGGCTGGAACGGATCGCCGAGTCCCACGAACGAGAGGGTCGTCTCGGTGAGCACGGCCCCCGCGAACACCAGGACCGCGTTGGCAACGATCAGGTTGATGACGTTGGGCAGGATGTGGACGCGCATGATGTACCCCGGACCGGCGCCGACGACCCGGGCCCGGTCGACGAACGCGCGCTCCTTGATCGACAACGTCTGCGACCGGATGATCCGGGCGGTCGACGACCAGCTCGTGATCCCGATCACGACGACGATGACGATGAGGGTCATCCGGATCCCGAAGACCTCGGTGGTGGCCGAGCCGACGACGTCGCGAATGATCGGCGTGAGGATCAGCGCGAGGACGAACGTCGGGATGACCAGGAAGAAGTCCGTGATCCGCATGAGGACGGCATCGATCCGTCCGCCGACGAACCCGCTCACGATCCCGACGAGGACGCCGATCGCCACGGTCACGACGGTGGCCAGCAGCCCGATCGTCATCGAGATCCGCGCGCCGTGGACCGTGAGGTTGACGATGTCGCGACCCAGTTCGTCGGTGCCCAGCGGGAATCCGTCGATCGGGGGGCTCAGCCGCGGACCGATCGACGTGACCGCGGTCTGCAGCGGACCCACGAGCACCTCGGGAATCGCCGCGAGGATCGCAAAGAACGTCAGGATGGCCAGGCCGACCATCCCCTCCCGGCGCCGGCTGAACCTGCGGACGAAGTCGCCGGCTCCGCTGCTGCGCCGGCCTCGTGTGGCGCCGGCCACGGGACCCGGTGTGGCCGTCACGTGCGCACCCGCGGATCAAGCACGCCGTAGACGAGGTCGGCGACCAGGTTGGCCAGGACGACGGCCACGCTCAGCAGCAGGAACACGCCCTGGAGGACGGGGTAGTCGCGCGCGGTCAGGGCCTGCACGGTCAACGTCCCGAGCCCGGGCCAGTTGAAGACGACCTCGACCGTGATCGCTCCCGCGATGACATACCCAAGGTTGATGGCGATCAGGGTCACCGTCGGCAGGAGAGCATTGGGGAGGGCGTGGTGACGCAGGATCCGGCCCTCGCTGAGACCCATGGCACGCGCCGTGTTGACGTAATCCTCGGACAGCGTCTCGATGATCGAGGAGCGCATCACGATCGCGTACTGGCCCACGAGCCCCAGCGAGACGGTCGCCAGCGGCAAGACCAGGTGCGCACCGAGGTCGGCCAGGAATTCGAACGGGCTGCCGTACACGCGGCCGGCCGTGAGCATGCCGAAGGTGGGCAGCCACTTGATTGACGACGCGAAGACAAGCAGGAATCCCATGCCCAGCAGGAAGTACGGCGTCGAGTACAGGATCAGCGACACGCTGTTGCCCAGGTAGTCGATGGGGCCGCCGCGTCTCCACCCGCTGTAGGCGCCCAGGGCAAGGCCGAGGGCGATGGCGACCATCTCCCCGAGGCCGAACAGCAGAATCGTCGGCCAGATCCGCTGGGCCAGGACATCCACGACCGTCTGGCCGCGGGCAATGAAGGAGTACCCGAGGTCGCCGGTGAGCGTCGACGTGATGTACGCGACGAGTTGATCCGGGAACACCGGATCGTTCAGCCCCCAGCGCTCGCGAAGCGCCTCGATCCGCTCGGGCGTGACGTTCGGGGTTCCGCGCAGGATGACCCGCTCCGGCGACCCCGGCATGAGCCGGAAGAGGACGAAGTTGATGAGGATGATGGCGACGATCGTGATCGCCGCCTGGCCCAGCCGACGTGCGACGAAGGAGCCGCCCACGTCAGGCGTGATGCAGATGGGGCCGCCTCACGGCGACCCCATCAGGTGTTCGACCCTTGCGGGCCGGGGTCATTCCTCTTCGGAAGCGGCGGTTGCGCTGCGCCGACGCATGACCAGCAGGCCGCCGGCAATGACCACGACGAGCGCCGCGATGCCGAGGATCAACGGCGTGGAATCGGAGCCCGTGGAACCTCCGTCCGGGCCGCCCGGGGCGGCACTTGGGCCGGCGGTCGCGCCGGGTTCCTGGGTTGGAGCCGGAACCGCCGACAGGTCGGTCAGGTGCGTGTACCCGATGGAGCCGTACCCGAAGAGTGGCGTTCCGCCGTCGCTCGGCTGATTGGTCCACCCACCGAAACGGTCCGTGCGGTAGGCATGAAGCTCGGCGTCGTAGTACAGGATGATGTAGGGCGCCTCGTCGTAGGTGAGGTTCTGCATCTCCTTGATCTGGGCGAAGCGCGTGGCCTCGTCAGACTCGGCGCGCTGGAGCAGGAAGAGCTCGTCGTAGCGCGGGTTGTCGTAGAAGCTGTCGCTGAAGCTGCCGATCTCCTCGCCCCGCAGGACGTTGAGCAGGGAGGTCGGATCGGGGTCGCCCACCCATCCCCACAGCTCGATATCGAAGTTGGCGAGTCCGCCGCCCTCGGGCGGCAGAAGATCGTCGAGGAGCTTGCCTTCTTCCGTGACGAACGCGTCGACGCCGACCCCGAGCTCGGACCACCACTCCTTGATGAACTGCGCGTCGGTGGCATGCTCCGCCTCGGAGTCCGGCCAGGTGACCCGAAGCGTGATGACCTTGCCTTCCTTGTCGAGACGATTGCCGCTCGCGTCGCGCGGATATCCGGCCGCGTCCAGGCGCCGATTGGCTTCGGCGATGTCGAAGCTTCGGGGGTTGTCGGGCGGTGAGTGCCAGCGGGTGTGGAAGGGAGGCACGATCGTGGTGCCCGGCTCGCCGAACCCACCGAGCGTCACATCGACAAGCTTCTGCTGATCGATCGCCCAGGCCAGCGCGTCGCGGAACTTGGGATCCTGGAGGGCCGTGGTGGACGCCCCGCCGCCCTCGATCGGGCCGCGGTTGTACGTGTTGAATGCGATCTCCGAAAACCCGTTGGAGATCCCCTCGACCACCTGGATGTTCGGGTCACCCTGGAGCGCCGTGAACTGGTCGGGCTGGATTCCGCGGACGTAGTCGATCTCGCCGCTCTTGAGCGCCTGGACCGCGGTGTCCATGGCCTGGAACGTCTGGACGACGACCTGGTCGGCAGCACCCTGCTTGCCCCAGTAGTTGGGGTTGCGGGTGAACGTGATGTGGTCGCCCGGCTGCCACTCCGTGGCCTGGTACGGGCCGGTGCCGACGACCGGCGGCTCGTTCAGGAACGGCGTGGAGCCCTCGGCACTGCCGATCTCATCGAGCGTGTGCGATTCCCAGATGTGCCTGGGAAGGATCGGCACGTAGGCGTTGAGGAGCAGCGTATTGGCGAATTCGGTCTCGACCACGAGCGTCGATGCATCCGGGGCGCTCACGGACTTGATCCCGGCGTTCGTGAGATAGCCCTCGAGGTAGCCGGCGCCCAGGTAGTAGCCGTCCTCCGACGCATCGCTCTTGGCGGTCGCATCGATGACGAGCTGGTAGGTGTAGAGGGCGTCGGCCGAGGTTGCCGGCGTCCCGTCCGACCACTTCATCCCGTCCCGGATGTGGAACGTCCACGTCAACCCATCGTCGGAGGCTGACCACGAATCGGCGAATCCCGGGGCCGGTTCCAGGTCCTGGCCGAAATTGAGGAGCAGGTCGTAGTTCAGGGTGAAGATCTCGAAGTCGACGACCAGGATCGAGCTGAACGGGTTCAGGACCTGGAGGTCCTGGTCCGTGCCGGTCTTCAGGATCAGGTGGTTGCTGGCCGTTGCCAGGCGGGCAACCGGCAGGACGGCCGTCAGCACAAGTCCGAGGGCAACCAGAACCCTGGCCGCCCGCGTGCGGATCGGTGAACGCATGCTTGGTCCTCCTCGAGATGTTCCGCCCAGTACGGACCGCGCCGCCCACGGACGTCCTCCACCCGGCACTCCGGGGACTCTTACACCCATCGAGCGTGCGGCGCAACCCGCGGGCGCATATGGCGCACCTCGGGCCGGCCGGCGAGCGTCCGCGATCATTCGGCCGAGGTCACGACCTCTTCGACCTCGAGGGTGCCGGCGCCGGCATCCAGCGTTGCCAGAGCACCGAACGGCACCGTGGCATGGTGCTTCCCGTGGCCGATGGGCAAGCCGACAAGCACCGGGATTCCCAGCGGCTGAAGCAACTCCTCGAGAACGTCCTCGATCGACAGGGAGCGGGTGTACTCGGACGGTCTCTGCTGGATATGCGGCAGCACGATGCCGGCCGCCTGCTCGAGGATTCCCGCGTTCCGGAGATGGGTGAGCGAACCGTCAAGCAGTTCCGGCTCGACCGGGATGTCCTCGAGGACCAGGATCCGGTCACGGGCGTCGATCTGGATCCGCGTCCCGATCGTCGAGGCCACGAGGCCCACGCACCCGCCGGTGAGGCGGCCGGTGGCGCGCCCGGGCGCGAGCGTCCGCACGTACGGATCGTCCGGGTCGCGCGGGATCGGTCCGTACGGTTCGTCGCTGAACAGGGCCCGCTGCAGGGTCGCCTTCGAGAAGGCGGACGTCTCCGGGTCGCCGACGCCGGACGCCCCGTTCGAATAGAACGAGATCCCCCCGCTCCAGCGCTGCCGTGCGAGATGGATCGTGGTCAGGTCGCTGTAGCCGCAGAAGGCGCTTCGGCTCGTCGCGAACACGCGCTCGTCGAGGAGGGGGATCAGGCGCGGGGTGCCGTAGCCGCCCTGGAACCCGAAGACGGCCCGGATGGCGGGGTCCGCCAGGGCGGCATGAAGGTCCGCCGCACGATCGACGTCGTGGCCGGCGAGATACCCATGACGGTCGCCGATGTGTGCGCCGAGGCGCACCCGGAGCCCCCACCCTTCCAGCCCGCCGACCGCGCGTTCGAGCTCGCTCCGATTCGCCCACGGACTCGCCGGGGCCACGATCGCCACGGTGTCCCCGGCACGCAGCCGGGGCGGCTTCGGAACGGGGTCGCGCGGGTCTGTCATGGTCAGACCATATAGCTCGTGGCGGGGTCACGTTCGAGGAGAATGGGCCGGTCGATCCGGAACCGCTCGAGGTCGGGGTCCGATGGGCTCGACCCGTCGGCGATCCGTTCCGCCAGGATCCGCCCGAACAGCGACGCGAACTTGAACCCGTGGGCCGCTCCCAGGGCGACGTGGACGCGGGGCTCGTCGGGCAGCCGATCCAGGACGAAGTCGCGGTCCGGGGTCAGGGTGTAGAGGCACGTCTTGGTGAGCAGCGGCTGCCCGGCCATCGTGGGGAGCCGGCGCTCCACGAAGGACATCGCCCGTTCAAACGCGGCGTCGTCCCGATCGAAATCCCTCGTGTCCGGATCCACGAGCTCGCCGCCGACGTCCTGGGCGACCTTCGGCCCGGGTTCGCCGTACGTCGGGAACCCGTAGTAGCACGGGTCGTCCATCCAGATCCAGATCGGGAAGCGATCGGGGCTGAAGGCCGCGGGATCCGGCGACGCGACATAGGTGACCTGCTCCTTCGTGACGGCCAGTGGCAGCTGTCGATCGAAGGCACGGAGGAGCGGGTTCGTCCACGCGTCGGCCGCGATCACCACATGGCCGGTCTCGATCCGATCACCGGCCTCGGTCTCGATCTCGATGTCCCGGCCCGACCCGCGCAGGGCGACGACCCGGGTCCGATCACGCAGTGTGGCGCCGTTGGCCACGGCCTGCCGCTGGTGCGCCGCATTGCCGCGGTTCGGATCCGCCAACCCGGACTCGGCCTGGTGGACGACGATCGTGTCGTCGTCGAGCCGCCACTGGGGCCACCGACGCATCGCGTCGGCGGCGTCCAGGCGTTCGAACGAGACACCCTCGGCAGCCATGCTCTCGGCATAGTCCGCCTCGGGGATGGCGCCACCGGCCGGAAAGAGGTCGAGTCCGCCGGTTCTCGTCACGATCTGCACGCCGGCCTCGCCCTCGACGATCCCCCACGATTCGTAGGCGCGGCGAGCCAGCCGAACGTAGTCGGGTCGGTGGTACGACAGCCGGATGATCCGCGAATGGTCCTGCGACGCACCGCGGACGTGGCCCAGCTCGAACTGCTCGAGACCGAGGACGCGGTCGCGAAATCGTCTCGACAGCCAGTACGTCGCCGCGGACCCGAAGCCGCCGAGGCCGATGACGACAACGTCCCAGTCCCGGATCATTCGACCCCCGCTCGCTCCAGCGCGACCCGCTGGATGGCCATGATCGAGAGTGCGTCGGTGATCCGCCCGTCGAGGGTCATCGCCAGCGCCTCGCCGAACGGGACCCACGAAACGGACAGCTCCTCGGTCCCCTCGGGATCGGCCTCGCCGTGTGACAGGTCGGTCGCCAGGTAGATGATCGCCGTCTCGTCCGTGACGGAGTTGGAGAGGTCGGGGCGCGCAAGCTCCCGCCACGAGCCGGCCATCACGCCGGTCTCCTCGCGGAGCTCCCGGCGTGCGCCGTCGATGGGCGTTTCGCCGTGCGGCGAGCCGCCCTCGGGGATCTCGAGCGAGCGGCGACCCAGCGTGTACCGATCCTGTTCGACCAGGATCACCCGGTCCTCATCGTCGATGGCGACTACGCCGACGGCCACGTTGGCGAAGTGCACGACACCGTAGATCCCGGCCTCGCCATCCGGTCGCGTCACCTCGTCGTGATAGACCGTGATCCAGGCGTTCTTGTACGCCACCCGGCGCGACGTTCGTTGCCAACCCGGCGTGCTGCGTTCCACGTCCGTCTCGTCGACCACGCCGCCCATCGTAGCGGCCCGTCCCGCCGCCCGGTCCGCGTGGATGGTGGGGTGAGCTCGGGTCCTACACTCGGTCGAATGTCCGCAGAGCGTGCCCCGAGCCCGGCTTCCGACCCGACCCACGGGGTGGCCGTTCGTCGCGATCTTCGTGTCCCGGTTCGTGACGGCCTGGAGCTGTCGGCGAACCTGTGGCTCCCGGTCGGCGCCGTTGATGACGCAGCCGAGACCGCCGCCGGCGTTCCGGTCATCCTCGAGATGATCCCGTACCGAAAGGACGACTGGCGCGCGTCGGGCGACGCCGGCCGCGGGACGTGGTGGGCCGCGCGCGGCTACGCCTTCTGCCGGCTCGACATCCGCGGCACGGGCTCGTCTCCCGGCATCGCCCGCGACGAGTACACCGCCGAAGAGACCACCGACGGCTACGACGCGGTCGAGTGGCTCGCGGCCCAACCATGGTGCAACGGCAACGTGGCGATGTGGGGCATCAGCTACGGCGGCTTCACCGCGATCCAGGTCGCGATGCTCCGTCCGCCGCACCTCCGGGCGATCGTGCCGATGTACGCCACGGACGACCGCTACACGGACGACGTCCACTACGTCGGCGGCGCTGTCACCGCCTCGGAGTTGAGCCAGTACGCGGTGAGCATGGTCGGGATGAACGCGCTGCCGCCGCGGCCTTCGTACCGCGGCGAGCGCTGGCTCGACGAGTGGCGCGAGCGCCTCGAGCTGACTCCCGTGTGGCTCATCGAGTGGCTGCGCCGGCAGGCCGACGGGCCGTACTGGCGGCAGGGATCGCTGGCCCCCGACTACGACGCCATCGAGGTGCCGATCCTCCTGTTCGCCGGCTGGATGGACGGGTACGTGAACCCGGCCCTCCGGATGCTCGAGCGGTGCACCGCCCCGCGCCGGGCGATCGTCGGCAACTGGGTCCACAGCTTCCCCGACGACGCGTACCCCGGCCCCAACATGGACTGGCTCCACGAGATGCTCCGGTTCCTGGATCACTGGCTGAAGGGGGTTCCGAACGGCGTGCCGGACGACGCACCCCTGGCCTGGTTCCGTCGCGAGTGGGCAGCACCCGAGCCGTTCCCGGCATCCTGGCCCGGGGCCTGGCAGACGGCCGATGCGTTTCCGATCGCCGGGACCCACCTGCGCACGTTCTTCCTGGACGCCGGGTCCGAACCGCTCCGCGGCCGGCTCGTCGACACGCCGCCCAGCGGCGCCGGGATCGACATCCTTCGCCACCGGGCGACGCATGGGACCTGGGCGTCACTCTCATGGGGTGCGGGATCAGCTCCCAACGGGCTGTGGACGGATCCGCGAGCCGAGGATGGCCTCGTCCCGGCCTACACCTCCGATCCCCTGGACGAGCCGCTCGACATCTGCGGCTTTCCGACCGCCGTGCTTGCCTGGCGATCGCCGGTCACGGTCGCCACGGCCGTGGTTCGGTTGCTCGACGTGGCTCCCGACGGAACGCCGACGCAGGTGACCGCCGGCGTCCTGAACCTGACGCACCGGAACGGGCACCACGATCCGCGACCGCTGGAGCCCGGGGCGACTGCGGTCGTGGAGATCCCGATGCGGGCAGCCGGCTATCGGTTCCGCGCGGGACATCGTGTCCGACTGACAGTCGCGTCCGCCTACTGGCCGGTGATCTGGCCGTCGCCGGATCCGGCCGACCACGAGCTCCTCCGCGGCGGGGCGCGTGGCGCAGGCTCCGACGCGTCCGTCGCGCGCCTCGTCCTGCCGGTGGTGCCCTCGGTCGACACGGCGGATCCGGGATTCAAGACGACTCGGCTCGATCTTCCCGACGTTGGCGCCGGTTCGGAGGATCCCCCGACGTGGCGGGTGAGCCAGGATGTCATCGCGGGAACCACGACCGTGCGCATCTTCGACGGCGGGGAGTCGATCGCACCGGACGGGACGACGCTCTATTCCTCCGAGGCGCACGACCTGACGGCGTCGGACCAGGATCCGGCCCACGCGACGATGGCGAGCGAGGTCGTCTATCGACTACGCCAGGACGGACATGCCGTCGACGTCCTCGTCACCGGGCGCACTTCGTCGGACCGAGCGGCGTTCCGAATCGAAGGAACCCTGCACGTGACGCTCGACGGCGATTCCTTCTTCGAGCGCACCTGGGACGAGTCGCTCCCCCGTCGCCTGGTCTGACGCTGTTCAACGAGGCCCGACGAGGATCGCGATCGCGAATCCCGCGATGACGACACTGCCGAGCGCACCGAGGACGGTCCGGAAGCCGGGCGGCAAGCGGCGATGTGCCACGGCTCCGACGAGCGCCAGCACCGTCTGCCACGAGAAGGAGGCCAGGAATGCGCCGCTCACGAAGGCGACGCGGGACGCCGGGTCGGCGCCGATCTGAGGCAGGCCCAGGATCAGCGCGGCGAAGTAGATCACCGTCTGCGGGTTGAGCAGGGTCAGGCCGGTGAACCGAACGTAGATGGTCCACCCGCGGGTGGATGGATCGAGGGCCGCCGACGGGCGGCTCCGGTCCCGGATCAAGCTCAGGATTCCACGGCCGGCAATGCCCAGCAGCACGAGCCCGGCGATCAACCGGAGCGGCGTCTCGATCGGCGCGAGAGCCGCCGACACCGCAACGCCGGCCACCATCGCGAGGGCCGCATACAGGCCGTCGGCCGTGGCCGCACCGGCCCCGGCCGCGAAACCGGCCCGGAACCCTCGGCGCAGCCCCTGTTCCACGATGAGGACGGCGATGGCCCCGACCGGGATCGCAATGGCGTAACCGGCCACGACCCCGGCCAGGAACGAGCCGCCCATGGCAGCGGCCATCACCGCACGTTATCGCGGGATCGTGCCGAGTGCCGCCGCGGCCAGGAGCCCGGTGGCAATCGCCGCCGACACACTGGCCAGCGTGCCCAGCAGGTAGTACTCGGCGAAGTCGCGATCGTCGAGTTGCTTGAACCTGGCGATCGTCTTGGCCGCGATGACGAACCCGATCGCGACCTGGTTGTTGGTCAGGATGAACGTCACGATGAGGAGCCGCTCCAGCACGCCGATGGTCGCCCCGACCCGCTCCGGCGAGGGCGGGCGCGTCACGAGGGTCGTCGAGACGGAGCGGGGTGGTGGGACGTCCGACCCCGGCATCCGCGGCGGCGCCAGAGGCGGGGCGGCCACCGGTGGCGAATCGCCGCCGAGCTGGTGCGCTTCGGCCGGAATCCCCGACATCGACGCGGCGGTCTGGCGCGGGTGGACCAGGGCCTCGACGAAGAACGCCGCTCCCCGGATGTTGGCGATCGCCAGGGAGGACACGACGACCGCGCTGAGCACCACGGCATGCACGACCTCGCGATCCCACGCGCCGAGGAGCCCGTCGACCGCCTCACGCCAGCCCGCCGTCGGCGCGACGCCCGAGAGCCAGATCGCCCAGACCAGTCCGGCGATCGCCAGGTGAACCACCTGGTCCAGGACGAACAGGGCTGCCGGCACCGGGGTCCAGCCGGTTCCGAGGATCCCACTCACGGGACTCTCGTGCATCCGGCGAGCGACCCGGAGCGCACGGGCCTCGGCCCGCCGCGACAGAAGGATCTTGGAGCGGTCGACGATGACGTGGCTGACGCCGGTCACGAGGAGCACGGATGCGCCGGGCACGCCGAATGCCAGCGCGAACGGCACCAGCAGCGTCGCGACGACCGCGCCATGAGCAGCGAGCCCGTACCAGGCCCGGAACCCGGGGGCGGCCTTGGCGAACGCGATTCGATCGGTCTGGAACACGAAGTCGGCCAGCAGGTGAGCGAGGACCAGCCAGGCCACCGTCAGCGTCGGGTCGGCCATCACGACGGGCCGCCGCCCGCAGCCGCCACCCCGCGACCGAACAGCGTCCGAATCGCGGCCGCCAGGCGGACGATCTCGCGCAGTCGAGCCCGCCCGACGGCCACGGAGACGGTCGGCCGACTGATCCCGAGTCGGTCGGCGACGTCGGCCTGGCGCAGCCCCTCGACGACGATGCCGCGCACGATCTCCCGCTGTCGCTCGGTCAGGTCGGCGAGCAGGACGGCGAGGACGGGCCCGAGGTCGCTGAGAACCGCGTCGCTGGCGGGGTCGCCGCTGGCAAGCACGAGCCCATCGCGCTCGGCGCGAGCCTTCGTCACGGCGGCCCGAGCCTGGAGGAAGGCCGCCCCCGTTCGCTCCGTCGCCGGTCCGGCGCCGGGATTCACCGCCCCGGCCACGATGGCCCAGCGCATCGGGCGCGCTCCCGGGTCGAGGGCGGCGCGCAGGACGGCGAGGAGTGGATCGGCGCCCTCGTCGAGCAGCCCCTGGAGTTCGTCGCCCTGGGTGAACCCGAACTCGGCTTGCCGCGCCGGCCCGTAGACGGCATCCAGGTCGCCCGAGAGATGACGCAGCCACGCCGCGGATCCGACCGCATCGGCCCGCGAGTCGAGCACGTCGCCGAAGATCACGATCCCACGTCCGGAGTCGGCCATGCGCGCACGCTAGCGTTCGGAGAGGTTGACGTCAACGGCTACTGTCGAGTCAGGTAGACGGAAACGACGAACTGCGCGGATCAGGCGACGCCGGGCACAACACGCTTGAGCATGTCGGCAAGCTGTCGCCGGTGCGCCGTCGTCCGGAAGTCGAGGAGCGGGTGCGAATCGAGTGCGTGCTCCTCCGTACGCCCGTCGTGGCGCACGTACAACACCGGATAGATCGCTCCCGCTCCGTCCGCCTCGACCGTGAGAATCAGCGAGTCGCCGTCACCGTCGTCGAGCGCGTGGGTCAGCGGCAGGATCCCTTCGTCCCGCGGTCCGTCGGAGCCGAGCGACACGACGCGCGCGAGATACCCCTTCTGGTGCCACAGCTCGGGACCGCCGGTGGCCTCGTCGAGCAGGTAGTCGAGGAGATCTCGCGGCCGGATGGCCGGACGATCGCGGTCCATGCCGAAGTGACGCTCGCCCAGGTGCCGGGCGAGGATCCGGGCGTTGTACCGATGACCCTGGACCGCACCCGAGAAGGCCGGCATCCCGTGCTTCTTGAGACCCGCGGCGCCCTGGGTGATCGTGCCGGCGAAGTAGATCCCCGGGACCGTCGCACTCTCCCAGAACGCGGTCTGCGCCGGCAGCTTCGCCTGTCCGAACGTGGCCACGCCCAGCTCGGGCAGGTCGAGCAGCGGGCAGGTGAATCCGGTGGCGGAAATGACCTCGTCGGCTTCGAGCATGAGCGCCGACCCGTCGACGGTCTGGCGCAGGTCGACGTGGAACGCATTGCCCGAGCGGGTGATCCGTTCGATCGAGGCGTTGAGGATGTCCACGCCGAAGCCCAGGGCGCTGTCCTCGAACGGCTGGACGTAGCGGGCCCGCACGCCGTTGAGCGAGTTGACCACGACCGACAGCCTCGCCGGCGACGGTGACGCGAGCGTGATCCTGGCGGCCCATTGAAGCAACCCGGAGGCCAGCTCGAAGCCCGAGTTCTGCTTGCCGATGATGAAGACCCGCTTGCCGGCGTACGTCTCCGCGGACCGCGTGTCGGCGTAGTGGGCGGTCAGCTCGATGCCCGGCGTCGACGGACTCCACGGCTCGGCGACACCGACGGCGACGATCGCGATCCGGCAGCGGTATTCGCCGTCGGTCGTCTCGACCACGAACCGATCGCCGTCCGGTCCCGGTTCGCGGCGGGTCGCCGTCCAGCGGCAGCCGTAGCGGATCCGTGTCCCGGTCCGCTCGGTGAACGCGGTCAGGCTCTGCTCCATCTCGGGTCGCGAGGGGAAGTCCGACGTCCCGTCCATGTACTCGGCCTGGAGCGCCCGATGTTCGGGTCGCTCCGCGATCATGCTGTTCCAGTCCCACCGCTCGAACGCCCGGGTGGTGCGCTCCTCCGGCGCGTACGGCTTCGTCCACGACAGGAGTCGCTGGAAGAACGGCCAGCGACGGAACATCCCGCCCGGAGCCTCATCGGCGCTGATCGTCGCGTGATCGATCCCCAGCCGCTCCAGCTCGTAGCTCAGCTGGATCGCCCCGGGCCCGCTTCCCACCACGACGACGGGATAGTCGCCCGGCGGGAACGGTCGTTCGTCGGCGGCGCTCATCACCTCGTCCTCCGACGGGACGCGCGGCCTCTAGCTCCGTGCACGGTTCGCGCCGGTCAATCGACGCCCCAGCGCCTGAAGCATCCGGTACATCACCCGCGGATGGTCCAGCAGGAATGGCTCGACGGCCGGACCGGCGAGGACGAGACAGCGCATCGGCCGCAGGGCGACAATGTCCGCGACCGGTGGCTTCTGGAGCAGGATCGAGATCTCGCCGAAGAACTCGCCCCGCCCGAGAGTGTTGATCTGCCGACCATCGACGACCACCCCGACCTCGCCGTCGAGGATGACGTAGAACCCCGACCCGGTCAGGCCCTGGCGAAGGATTCGTTCACCGTCGGCGAAGAAGGCCTCGTCCATCCGACCGGCAACGCCCTGGAGCTGGGGGGCCGACAGGTCGGCAAAGAGGGTCATGCCGGCAAGCGATTCAACGATCTCGTCGCGGGTGGCCATCGCGGCTGAATCCTCCACGTCATGGTCGGGCTGGCTCGGGGGGCGGGCTCGCGTGCCAGTATGTCACCAGCGTCGACGCCGAGAGCCGCGTCTGACGCCGAGAACCCCGTCTGGCGCTCGTCAGCTCTGGTCCGGGACCACGACCCTGAAGCCTTCGCGTTGTGCGGCCTGCCCGAGTCGCTCGTCAAGGGTCACGACCTCGAGCGATGCGGGCTGACCCTCAGCGACCGTCAGGGCCGCTCCGAGCTGGATGGCGTCCGCCGCACGCAATCCGTGGACGCGGAGCAGACGGATGGCCGTCTGGCGGATCCGAGCGATCGGCTGGACTTCCTGCCACGCTTGCCCGAGTGCGTCGAGCCGCTCGAGGGCGTCGACCATGGACGGTCCGTCGAGGATCCCGTCCCGTTCCAATCGAGCGAGTGCGGAGACGCACTCCACATCGGTCGCCCACCAGACGACGAGATCGGGATCGCGCTCATACTCGGCCATCACCGCGACGCTCGATGACTCGGCAACGAGCATCGGGACGATCGCGGAACTGTCCCAGAACCTCACCGTCCCGAACGCCGCTCGTCGATGATGGCCCGGACCGCGCTCGTGCCGGTCGGCAGTCGTCGCGCCGGTCTGCGAAGTCGCTCGAGGGGCGAGGCCGCACCCCCGAGCCGGACGATCCCGGCCCGCTCCAGACGGCGCAGCCGGCCAGTCGGGTCGGGTGTCGTCGTGACGGGCTCCAGCCGGGCGACCACCAGACCACGGTCCGTGATGAGGATGCTCTCGCCGGCCCTGACCTGGTCGATGAGCGCGCTCAGACCGTTCTTGACCTCGGTGATCGTCGCAGTCTTCATCTGGCTAATCTAGCCATCGTGTGTTGGCCTGTCAAGCTCTTTCCTACCCGAGTAACCCGTCGGGCATGATGTCCGCCCGAGTTGACGCCGCTCCAGTGCCGGAGCAGCATGGTTGGATCGCAATCGAGGACACCACCAGATGACACTCACCCACGATGGACGGGCGGACCTCCTTGCCGCGTGTCCGCTGTTCGCCGGCGTCGGGCCCGAGGGACTGGCGACGCTGGCCGAGCGAGCCGCGGAAGTCGACTACCGACCCGGCGCGGTCATCGTCCGCAACGGCGAGATCGGCACCGGGTTCTTCGTGGTCGTCGAGGGCGGCGTGAACGTGATCCAGGACGGGAAGGTTGTCGCCCGCCTCGGGCCGGGCGAGTTCTTCGGCGAGCTCTCGGTGCTGGACCAGATGCCGCGCAACGCCCAGGTCGTGGCCGACCAGCCGACGCGATGCCTTGCTCTCGCGTCCTGGGAATTCGAGCGCGTCCTGCTCGACCAGCCGGAGCTCACGCTGGCGATCCTGCGGGGACTGGCTCGGCGCATGCGGGCCGTGGCGGAATCGCACCGCTCCTAGCCGAACCCATGTCCGCCATCGCCGATCCCGATCGTCCCGACTCGGGCGCAAGCAGCGCGCCGGCAGGGACCGCGACCTTCCTGTTCAGCGACATCGAGGGGTCGACGCGGCTCGAGGAGGAGCTCGGGTCGGCACGCTATGCCACCATCCGCGAGCGCCAGCGTGCAATCCTGCGCGCCGCCTTTGGGGCGTTCGGCGGCGTCGAGCACGGGACGGAGGGCGATTCGTTCTTCGTCGTGTTTCCGTCGGCTCGCGGCGCCGTCCAGGCCGCCGTTCGCGCCCAGCGCGACCTGGCCGCCGAAACGTGGCCCGACGGTGTGACGGTCCGGGTGCGCATGGGCATCGGGGCGGGCGAGGCAACGATGGCCGGCGGAAGCCTTGTCGGGATCGACATCAACCGTGCCGCGAGAATCGCGGCGATCGCCCACGGTGGCCA
>CAKKPP010000031.1 GCA_919901745.1 Chloroflexota bacterium
CACCTCGTGTGGCACATCACGGCCTAACTTCCCACGCAGATAAAACAGGGTTCGCGGGCGCGTGACCGGCGATCTTCGGTCCGCGTCAGCGGGGAAGGTCGATGCCAAGCCCGCGCTCGGCAGCCCGACGAAGGATCGCATCTGCGAACACGACGTCCGCGAGGCCGACGCCGAGGTGGGTGACGACGACCCGCCCGGCCGGTCGAGCCGTGCCGGCGATCATCGCCTCGCCGAGCATCGCGCCGGGGTCCGGATAGCCGTCGAACTGTCCCGCGTCGCGGTTGTAGAGGAACTGGGCACGGTCGTCGACGAGGAAGAGCGCGGCGTCCCGAGCAACCTCGGCGGCGCAGTAGGTCGCGTAATCGATCGGCACGACCAGCGTTTCGGGGCCGAGCCAGTCGTTCGTCATCGATTGGCGTCGCTCGGGCGTGGTGAACGACGCCGCCGTGACGACGACGTCAGCGCCCTCGATGGCGTCCCGAGCGGAGTCGGTGGTCGTGACGTCGGCGATCCCCTCGGTTGCCCGCGCGAAGGCCGCGAGCGACACGGCTCGGTCGGCGCTCGGATCGTGGATCCGCAGGTGAAGCCCCGGCAGCACGTGCCCGAGCACCGGGACGTGGCTGTGCCCCTGGACGCCGGCCCCGACGAGGGCGACGACTGTAGCGCCGGACCGCCGAGGCGCGAACCGCCGGATCGCGACGCCCGAGACGGCCGCCGTCCGCTCGGCCGTGATCGGCCCGCCGTCGAGGATGGCCGTCGGTACCCCGGTCTGCGGGTCGTTGAGGACGACGATGCCATGGATCGACGGGATGCCGATCGCGTTGTTCGTCGAGAATCCGGCGACCCACTTCATCCCGACCAAGTCGTCCCCGCTGTCCGTACCGCGCAGGTGGGCCGGCATCGCGTGCACGAACGCAGCCTCCGGGCGCGGGTAGATGCCGATCTTGGGCGGTAGCTGTGAGCCGCCCGGCGTCGCCAGCGCCACCAGCGTCCGTTCGGCGTGAGCCAATCGCTCCTCGATCGGCGGCATCGCGGCGCGCACGTCGTCGCCGGTCAGGTAGCGAAGAGGCGGCAGAGAAGTCACCTGACCAGCATGGCGAGCATCGTCGGAGTGTAGCGTCGGGTCCGCCCGTCGGTCCCCGTTTCAACCCATCGCGCGGGCTCGGCTACGATGCTGGGGATGACGACCTCCAAGTCCGCCCGTGCGCGTCAGAACCTGGTCGACCCGGTGACCAGTCTCAAGAACCTGAAGCTGGAGCGCGACGCGATCGTCCTGTACGAAGGGCTCGCCGGTCTCGAGACCGACGAACGTCGCGCTTCGGCCTTCCGCCAGATCGCCGCCAACGAGCGGCGCCACGCCGAGGTCTGGGCGGCGAAGCTCCGCGAGCGGGGCGTGCTGGTCCCACGCCCGAGCGCGCCGGGGCTCCGTGTCCGCTTCATCATCCTGATGGCCCGGCTCTTCGGGACCCACGCGGTGACCGAGCTCGTCCAGGCCCTGGAGGGCGACGAGGAGGCGATCTACGAGCGTCAGACGTCGCCGGAGGTTGCAGCCATCGCCGCCGATGAGCGGGAGCACGCCCAGATCTGGCGCCGGCTCTCGTCGGAGCGCGAGCGATCCGCCGAACGCGACCGCGCCGCCGAACGCGAACGCTCGTTCGAACGCGACCGCGCCGCCGCCCCGATTTTCCCGCTCGAACACCTCGAGGGCCGCGACGGCGTCGCCGAGGCCGAGCGGACGACCCGGCCCACGGATATCGGCGACCGTGAACGGTGGCACCGATCCAGCCGGTCGGGCACGCTTCGGGCGGTCATCTTCGGCGTGTCTGACGGGCTGGTCTCGAACCTCGCGCTGGTCATGGGCGTGGCCGGGGCGACCACCGACGCTCCCCGGTTCGTCCTCCTGGCGGGGATTGCCGGGCTCCTCGCGGGTGCCTTCAGCATGGCCGCCGGCGAGTACGTCTCGATGCAATCGCAGCGCGAGCTGTTCACCCGCCAGATCGAGCTGGAACGTGCCGAGATGGAGGCAATGCCCGAGGAAGAGCAGGCCGAGCTGGCGGCCGTCTACCGCTCCAAGGGGTTCACCCACGACGAAGCCGCAGCCATCGCTGCCCGGATCTTCCGGGATCCCGAGAAGGCCCTCGACACGCTCGTCCGCGAGGAACTCGGCCTTGATCCCAATGAGCTTGGTTCGCCGTGGGGTGCGGCGGGCGGTTCGTTCCTGGCGTTCGCGATCGGTGCCGCGATCCCGGTCGTGCCCTATCTCACGGGCCAGGGCGGTGCCCTCGTGTTCGCGGCGTCGCTCGGGTTGAGCCTTGCCGCACTGTTCGCCGTCGGCGCCGGCGTCAGTCTCCTGACCGGCCGAAGCACGATGTATTCGGGACTGCGTCAGGTCGGGATCGGGCTCGGCGCTGCGGCCGTCACGTACGTGGTTGGACGCCTGATCGGCGTCACCATCGGCTGACCCATGGCGACGACGTGGCGCGACGTGATCATCGCGGGGACGGTTGGGGTCGGCCTGGCCGCGTATCTGCTCCTGTGGTTCCGCTGGCCGGTTCCGGCGGCGCTCGGGGCCGCGGTCCTCCTCGCCATCACCGTTCTCGTGACGGCCGGGTCGCTCGCCCGCGATCCGCGCGAGGCCGACGAGGCCTGGCGTTCGGCGGCGCCCGATCTCGCCGAACCGGAGGCCGGCCCGCTCGACGCGCATTCGCCCGGCGACGACGAGGATATGCGGTGACGGTCGACTTCGGGGCGACGCTCACCGATCGGCTCCGCTCCGAAGGCCTCGACCCGAGGCCATGGTCGAACGGCTCGGGTGATCGGTACGCGGCGCACGATCACGCCTACGACAAGGTGATCGTCTGTGCCGCCGGATCGATTCGATTCGGCGTGCCAGGATCGGGCGACACCCTTGCGCTCGTCCCTGGCGATCGCCTGGACCTTCCGGCCGGGACCCGACACGATGCCGTCGTCGGCACGGGCGGCGTGACCTGTCTCGAGGCGCACCTGCCGGCTGGCGCCGTACCCGCCGTTGCTCGTCGTCCTGCAGAAACCTGGTGATGCGCCGGGAGCCACGAAGCCCCCCGTGATCGGGAGGCTTCGTGGAGTAGGCTGGGTTCGCGTCGTGCCGTCAGCGGCGGGCGCCGTACCCGTCGCGAGTCCAGAATTCGAGGCTGTTGCGAGGATCGGACGCCGAGCGCCGGTCGTCGCCGAACAGCAGTCCGATCAGCGAGAACAGTGCGAGGAGCCCAAAGCCGTTGGCGATCATGGTGTACCTGTTGCGCGCGACTGCCGCGGATCCCGCTGGATCCCGTCGCCCGATGCGACCGGCCCGACAATCGTTGACCTGTTCGAGCATCATACTGCCTAACAGATCGGCTCGTCAACGGCGTGAGGCCTAACAGACCATGAGTCCAGACGGCATGGACGATCCTCGGTGAGCGAACGTGGTGAGCGTGATCGAAGCGGCCAGCTCGATTCGCGGATCCTCGAGATCCTGCAGAGGGACGGCCGACGGACGTACGCCCAGGTCGGCGCGCAGATCGGGATCAGCGGACCCTCTGCGCACGAGCGGATCAAGAAGCTCGAGGCGCGCGGCGTGATCACCGGCTATGGCGCCCGCGTCGATCCGGACGCCGTCGGGTACGGCGTGGTCGCCTTCACCTGGATCACGATGGCGCCCGGAACGGCGGCAGCGGACCTGACGGCTGACTTCGCCACGATCCCGGAGATCGAGGAGTGCCATCACATCGCCGGCCAGGCCGATTACATCCTGAAGATCCGGGCGCGCAACAACCTCGACCTGGAGCGTGTGATCCGCAAGGTACAGTCGACCCAGCACGTCTTCACGACCGAGACCGACGTCGTGTTCTCGACGGCCTTCGAAGGGCGGCCGCTCCACCTGGTCCGCGAAACCGATGGGACCGAAAAGGCGTAACCCGTGACGGAGGGACGAACAGAACGCGAGGCCGAGGCTGCGCTGGTGACCCAGGTGGCAGCAGGGTCCCACGATGCGCTCGCCAGCCTCTACGACCGGCATGCAATCGCGATCCACGCGCTTGCCCGCCGGATGACCTCGGATCGCCAGATCGCCGAAGAGGTGGTGCAGGAGACGTTCCTTGCCCTGTGGAACCGCGCGGAATTGTTCGATCCGACTGTCGCGTCCCTCGCAACGTGGCTCCACGCCATCGCCCGAAATCGAACCATCGATCGGCTCCGTGCGGCGGGCCGACGGCCGGCGCTGGTTCCGCTGTCCTCCGTGGGCGACGATGGCGCCGATCCGACGCTCGTGCTCGAGCGGACCGTCGAATCCGGCACCGTCGTGGGCGGTGCCCGCGCGGAACCCGGGCCGGAGGCAGCCGCAGAGGCGGCCGAGGCCCGCGACGCCGTTGCTCGCGCCCTCGGCGCGATGCCGGCAGCGGAGCGCACGGTGATCGAGCTTGCCTACCGCGACGAGCTGTCGCAGTCCGAAATTGCCACGCGGCTCGGGTGGCCATTGGGGACGGTGAAGACGCGGACACGGCGTGCCCTGGCAAGTCTCCGCGAAGCCCTCCGCCCGATTCTCGGCACGCCCGACGTGGCCGCCGCCGCACCGCTGCCCATTCCCGAGGACGTGACGAGATGATCGATGGACCACGCTGAAGCGCGGGAGATCATCGAGCTGGCGGTTGTCGAGCCCGGCGGCTTCGAACGGCTCATGGCCGGCGACACCGCGGAGGCCGCGCGCCTGGCCGGCCATCTTGCGGAGTGCGGTCCGTGCGCCGTCGAGCTGATTCGGGCCCGCCGCCTTGCCGATCTTGTCGGCGAGGCCGTTCGCGACCTGCCGTCGGCGGACCTTCGCGAACGGACCCTCACGCGTGTGGCGGCGGTCGGTCGGCCCCGCGGCGATGATGCCGGCCATGCCCAGGCCGGCGATCCGGCGGTCGCCGGCGCGGCCCCGGGCGCGCCCACCGGCGGACTCGCCGCACAGCACCGGATCGGGCCGGCCACCCGGCCCCGGCGGTCGCTGCGCACCCTCGGAGCGATTGCGGCCGTGCTCATCGCGGTCATCGGGACCGCGATCGCGGTGTCGGCGCAGCGGGACGAAGAACTGGTCCGCCAGGCGGCCGCGATCGAGCGCGCCAACCAGGCCGTCGCCGCCCTCGCGCGCGTTTCGTCGTGGTCGATGCGGGTCGGTGCCGAGTCCGACGCGTCGTGGGTCGTGCTTCGCGGTGATTCAGGCCAGCCCGCGCACGGCACGATCCTCTTTGCCCGGAGCACCGGCGATCTGGTCGTGGTCGTGTCGGATCTCGCCGAACCGCCGGCCGGCAAGGAGTACCGCTGCTGGATGGACGTGTCGGGCAGTCGTCGGGCGGTGGGGCGAATGTTCTTCGGAGGGGGATTGGCTTACTGGGCCGGCCCGGTCGAGGCGCTGGCCGAAGTCCAGCCGGGCAGCCGGTTCGGAATCTCGCTCGTCGACGCCAATGGCCCGTCGCTAGTTGACGATCCCGTCCTCAGTGGCGTCTTCTGAGACGTCGCGGCGCTCCTCGACTGTCCCGGAGGATCGGGGCGGCATGGGCGCCGGATCCGGCGGTGGACCGGCCAGGTAGCCACGGTGCTCGGCCAGAACCTGCTCGACCAGGGCGACGTCCACGCGCCGTCGCGGCGCCGTCAGGCGTTCCGCGATCCAGGCTGCCTCACTCGCCCGCTCCGCCTCGTCGAGATCGATGTCCCGGCGCCGCGATTCGGCAACGACCAGCCAGGTGAGGCCCGCGCCGACGACCAGGCCGACGAAGAGCAGCCACCAGTCGAACTCCGCGATCATCCCGGGGCGCGCGCGGCACAGGTGAGGAGAATGGGAGCCATGCGCGGGCCAGTCTAGGGCATCCGACTCGCCTCGGGCCGGATCGCCGAGGGCTCTGCGTCGGAGGGGTCACCGCGCTGTGCGCTCGCCCACCGACAGACACGGATACACTCAGCCGGCCATGATCACCTTCACCCCCGATCCGATCGCGATCCAGCTCGGCCCGCTGCCCGTGTACTGGTACGGCATCGGTTATGCCCTCGGTCTCGCCGCTGCCTACGCTGTGCTCGTCCGCGAGGCGAAACGGATGGGCCAAGACCCCAACATCGCCGGGAACGGGATGATCGTCGTGGCGATCGCTGCGCTTATCGGCGGTCGCGCCTACCACGTGATCGACCAGTGGGCGCTCTACCAGGACGACCTCCTGCGGATCGTCCTGCCGCCGTACTCCGGCCTGGGCGTCTACGGCGGTCTCGCCACCGGGCTCCTGGCCGTCGTGCTCTACACCCGCTGGAAGGAATTGCCGTTCTGGACCTGGGCGGACATCGTTGCGCCGGCCCTGTTCGTGATGCAGGCGATCGGGCGGCTCGGCAACTTCTTCAACCAGGAGCTGTACGGGACGCCGACGACGTTGCCGTGGGGTGTCGCCATCGAGTGCCAGAATCGGATTCCGGCCTACCCGTGCGATCTCTATCCGTTCGCGTCGACCGCCTTCCAGCCGCTGTTCCTGTACGAGTCTCTGTCCGGGTTGATCGGAGCCGTGACACTCCTGTGGATCGGGCGTCGATTCCGTGACCGGCTCCGGCCGGGCGACCTGATCATCACCTTCTTCGTGTGGTATGGAATCGTGCGCTTCCTGCTCGAGCCCCTGCGCTCCGACAACTGGCTGGTCGGCGGCATTCCGACGGCGCAGCTGGCGTCGCTCGTCTTCATCGGCGGCGCGCTCCTCGCCTTCGCGCTGCGCCATCGCCCGGGCCGGCCGGCCGATCGGTCCGACGCCGACGGGCTCGAGATGCGCGTTGCCACCGACCCCGATCCCGGGCCTGCCGACGAGTCCGACGTCCGGTCCTGACATGCCCGAGGCGGCGCCGGAGCGTCCGTCCCGAATTCCGGCCGGGAGGCTGTCGCCGCAGGCCATGGCCGACGCGCGCGGCGGCGTGCTCGAGGGCCTGGCCTGGCTCGGTCGCCCACCCGAGGCTGCGGCGTCGTGGTTCTATCGAGTCGTGCGGCTGATGGTCCGATTCGTGATCTTCGGCGGGTTTCGCTTCCGCGTCACGGTCCAGGGACGCGAGCTGCTGCCGCCCGGTGGCTACCTGCTCGTTGCCGCGGCGCATCGGGGCTGGATGGATCCGTTTGTCGCCGTCCACGCCTTGCCGGTCTCGCCAAGGGCGTGGTTCCTCGGCAGCGGCCCGTCGACATTCACGGCAGCGTGGCGCGAGTGGCTGATCCGACGCCTCGGCGGCCTGCTCCCGGTCTGGCGGGGCGGGGTCGGGATCGACGGACACGTTGCCTCAGCCCAGGCCGTCCTGGCCGCCGGCGCGGTCTTCGTGCAGATGCCTGAAGGGACGGTCAGCGGGCCTCCGGGTCGGATCGGGCCCTTCCGGAGCGGCGCCGGATTGATTGCGCTGCGCACCGGGGCGGCGATCGTGCCGCTGGCGATGGCCGGCACCGAGGACCTGTATCTCGGGAAACGGATGGCCGCCCGGGTGCTGCCACCGACGACCGCAGCCGATCTGCTCGGCCCGCACTGGGACGGCCGGCTGCCGGCCACCGGTTCGAGGGAGGAGCTGGACCTCGCCAGGTCCGTCGTTGCTGCGCTGGCTGCTCGGATCGGGCCCGTCGTCGAGGAGCTTCACCCCGGAACGCTGGACCCGCCGGACCATCCTCGGCGCCTCCGTCGCCGCCTCACCTGGCTGCTGCTCCGTCCCGGCCGGCTGGATCGCGCGACGACCGACTGACGATGGCCGGCCTTCGAGATCCAAACGAGGGCTCGTGGGCCGCTTCGGCGGGACGACCCGCAGCCGATGGCGCGCCGGTGGTGCGCGCCACTGCCGCGTTCCGCATCCTGCTCGGCGGCTGCCGCCTGATCGCCGCCGCCCTCGGCATCCGGATCCGCGTCGAGGGGACCGAGCATCTGCCGCGAACCGCCGACGGTCGCCCCGCAGGGGGCTGGATCGCCGCGGGGCTGCCACACCGCACGTGGATCGATCCGTTCGTGGTCACGCTGGCCCTGCCGCTCCAGCCCCGCGTTTCCTGGTTCGGCGACGGGCGGGCCATGTTTCGCAGCCGGTGGCGACGCTGGGCCTTCGCGCTGGTGGGTGGCGTCGTGCCGATCTGGCCGGGCGGTCGACGCCAGGCGGTCGACGCGCACTTTGACGCAGCCGGACGGATCCTCGCGGCAGACGGGGTATTCGCCCTCTTTCCCGAGGTCGGACCGGCGGTGCCCGTGGATCGGGCGCGGCCGCTCGGTGGCGGCATCGGCTACATCGCCGTGCGGAGCGAGGCTCCGCTCGTCCCCCTCGTCCTCGGCGGCGCCCACGAGCTGTACCTGGGTCGCCGGATCCTCCTTCGAGTGCTGCCGGCGACATCCTGGCGCGACCTGGCCGGGGAGCCGCCGGACGCACCGACGCCCCAGCCGGGCAGCCCGGACGAACGCGATGTCGCACGCCGGGTGACGCTGGGTCTCCACGCGCTGACCATCGAGGCGGTCGCGGCCGCGTGTCGCGATGCGGAGCGGATGGCCGGCAACCGAAGGGTCTGGAAGGGACTCACCCGGCTCTTTCACTAGCGCCGATGTGTTCCGGCAGCGATCCGTACCGGTATCGCCGCCGCGTCCACGCACACCATTACCCCGGGTAATCGAATCTGACCAGGGCCAGCGTGGCACGGCACCTGGAACGTCAGGATCAGCGACCCGTCACGCTTGCTATCGCCAGATCTCATGACTGGGAGTGTTTTCCCGGCGAGCGCGGACCCGCCGCGCCAAGTTCCACCCGGGCGGGGCCCGAGGGATCGGCAGGGACGCTATCCTCGCGACAGATGGATTACGCGGAATCGATCCTCGATCTCGTCGGCCGCACGCCCCTCGTCCGCCTCACCCGGGTGACGCGCGACCTCGGGCCGGAAGAGGGGCAGCCGCTCATCCTCGCGAAGCTCGAGACGATGAACCCGGGTGGTTCGGTGAAGGACCGGATCGGCCTGCCGATGATCGAGGCCGCGGAACAGGCGGGTCTGCTCAAGCCGGGCGGGACGATCATCGAGCCGACGTCGGGCAACACCGGCCACGGGCTGGCGATTGCGGCCGCACTCAAGGGCTACCGCTGCATCTTCGTGATGGCCGACAAGCAATCGAGCGAGAAGCAATCGCTCCTCCGGGCGTATGGCGCCGAGGTCGTCCTGTGTCCCACGAACGTGGACCCCGCGTCGCCGGAGTCCTACTACTCCGTGGCGGCCCGGCTGGCCCGCGACATTCCCGGCGCGTTCAAGCCCGACCAGTACTGGAACATGGAAAACCCCCGGGCCCACGAGGCCACGACCGGTCCCGAGATCTGGGAGCAGACGGCGGGTCGGATCACCCACTTCGTGGCGAGCGCCGGCACCGGCGGGACGATCTCCGGCATCGGGCGGGTCCTGAAGGCAAGGAACCAGGCCATCCAGATCGTCGGGGCCGATCCCGAGGGCAGTGTCCTGTCGGGCGATGTCGCGCGGCCGTATCTGACCGAAGGGGTGGGGGAGGACTTCTTCCCAGGTACCTACGACGCGTCCGTCGTGGATCGTTGGGTGCGCGTCTCGGACCGTGACGCGTTTGCCATGGCCCGCCGGATCACCCGCGAGGAGGGGATCCTGGCCGGGGAGTCGTGCGGGACGGCGGTCGTGGCCGCGCTCGACGAGAGTCGCCGGATCATGGCCCTGGAGTCGTCGGGCGGGCCGCCTGCCCACGCTGCGGTGATGGTCGTGATCCTGCCGGACAGCGGCCGAAACTACCTCTCGAAGCTCTACAACGATGAATGGATGCGCGCCAACGGCCTCCTCGGTTCGGCAACCGAACCGGATCGTGTGCGGGCGGTTCTCACGGCCCGCCACGGCGCCGAGATCCCGCCGGTCGTCCTCGCCCGAACCACCGACAGCGTGGCCGCTGCGATCGAGACGCTCGAGCGGTACGGGATCAGCCAGATGCCCGTCAGCGAGGGTCCCGACGACGCCGTCGCATCGATCGTCGGTTCGATCAGCGAGAAGGGGCTGCTGGAGCGCGCCTACCGCGACCCGACGGTCGTGGAGCGGACCGTGGGCGAGGTCATGGATCGCCCGCTCCCGACGATCGCCGAGACGGCTGCCCTGGACGAGGCCTTTGAACTCCTGCGCGACGGGGCTCCCGCGGTGGTGGTCTTGGGTGCGACCCGTGCGACCGGCGTCGTCACGAAGCTGGACCTGCTGGAGTTCCTCGCCCGCCGCCGAGGGTAAGGCGCAACCCATCGGACCTGGGCGCCCGCGGCGCGGATGTGATCTCGCCGCCCGTTGGTGCTGTCAAGACCGCTCCGGGTCGGCGATGATGGACGCATGCCGCAAGACAACGTCGATCCCCGCCCCGAACGCTCCTTCGACACCCTCGCCGTCCATGCCGGGCAGGAACCGGACGAGCTGACGGGCGCCGTCTCGCCTCCCATCTACCAGACGTCGACCTATCGCCAGGAGGCGGTCGGGCGACCGACCCGCGGCTACGAATACGCGCGCTCGCAGAACCCCACGCGGGAGCGCCTCGAGCGAGCCGTCGCGACGCTCGAGGGCGCGCGGCATGGGTTTGCGTTTGCCTCCGGCTCGGCCGCGACAGCGGCGATTGCCCAGCTCGCGCAGCCGGGAGACAACGTTGTCGTCGGCGACGATGTCTACGGGGGCACGTTCAGGTACCTGGAACAGGTCCACGCATCGAGCGGTGTCCAGGCGACGTACGTCGATCTGGCATCGGGCCAGGATGCGCTCTGGGAGGCGCTCTCGGAGCGGACGCGCCTCGTCTGGTTCGAGACGCCGACGAACCCGCGGCTCAAGATCGTCGACATCGCGGCCGTGGCTGCAACGGTCGCGCGCCGAGCGGCAGAGGGCGGACGCCGGCCCCTGATCGTCGTCGACAACACCTTCGCCTCGCCGGCCATCCAGCGCCCCCTGGCGCTCGGGGCCGACATCGTCTTTCACTCGGCGACGAAGTACCTGGCCGGCCACTCCGACACCGTGGTCGGCGTCGCCGTGACCAGCGATGAGGCGGTCGCTGCGCGCCTCCGGTTCCTCCAGAACGCGATGGGCGCCGTGCCTGGACCCCTGGACTGCTTCCTCGTCCTGCGCGGCCTCAGGACGCTTCACCTGCGGGTGGAACGCCACGCCGCCAACGCTGCCGCAGTCGCCCGGTTCCTTGCCGGCAGGCCCGACGTGGCACGGGTCATCTACCCGGGCCTGGCCGATGGCGCACATGCTCATCCGGGCGCTGCTGTTGCGGCGCGACAGATGGCGAGCGGCGGCGGAATGGTGTCGTTTGTTCTCGGCGACGGCGGTCCCCTCGGCCGGCCGGGCGCGGAGCGGGCGGTGGCGTTCTGCGAGGCCACGCGGGTGTTCACGCTTGCCGAGTCGCTCGGCGGCGTCGAATCCTTGGTCGAAGTCCCGGCGGTCATGACGCACGCGTCGGTTGCCGAGTCGGCCCTCGAGGTCGATCCCGCGCTGGTCCGCCTGTCGGTCGGCATCGAGGGCATCGACGACCTCATCGCCGACATCGCCCAGGCGCTCGAACAGGCCTGACGCGAACCTGGACCCTGACGCGAACCTGGACGAGGCACGGACCCGGCTCGCTTCGATACCGAACCGCAACCCTCGACAGAGGCCCGGTGGTACGATAGACGGCACCTGACTGCGAAAGCCGACTCCGCCCGGGATCCCTCTCGACCCGGCGGTACGCGCGGCCGGTCGATCGAAGATCGCCGCGCCCAGGAGTCCGCACGATGACCCAGTCACCCACCTCCGAGCCGTCAGCCACGAGCGCACCGGCAGCCACGCTGGGGACGCCACTCCGGGTGAATCTGTCGACCGCCGCGCTGTACGAGGACGCGGTTCGTGCGGGGGAGGGCGTCATCGCCGCCGACGGCCCGCTCGTCGTGCGGACCGGCAAGCACACCGGCCGCTCGCCGCAGGACAAGTTCTTCGTCGATGAGCCCTGGAGCCACGACCGCATCTGGTGGGGCGAGGTCAACCGGCCCATCTCGGAGGCGTACTACGACCGGCTCCGGGCGCGGCTCATGGCTTACGTTGCCGACCGCCCGATGTACGCCCAGGATTGCTTCATCGGGGCCGCCCCGGCGCATCGCCGCTCGCTGCGTGTGTACACCGAGACCGCCTGGGCGAGCATCTTCGCCCGCAATCTCTTCCGCCGGCCCACCGCTCGCGACCTGCGTGCCTTCAAGCCGAACTTCACGATCATCGACGTGCCGTCGTTCAAGGCGGACCCCGCGCACGAGGGGACGCGGAGCGAGACCGCGATCCTCGTCCACCTGCGGCGAATGGAGATCATCATCGTCGGGACCGAGTACGCGGGCGAGATCAAGAAGAGCGCGTTCACGGTCATGAACTACCTGTTGCCCGACGAGGGTGCGCTGCCGATGCACTCCGCCGTGAACGTCGGCGCCGAAGGCGACTCGGTCATCTTCTTCGGCCTCTCGGGGACCGGCAAGACGACGCTGTCCGCGGATCCCACGCGGAGCCTGATCGGCGACGACGAACATGGCTGGGACCACAACGGCGTCTTCAACTTCGAGGGTGGCTGCTACGCCAAGACCATTCGCCTCTCCCCGATGTACGAGCCGGACATCTTCGCGACGACGAAGCGCTTCGGGACGATCCTCGAGAACGTCGAGGTGGATCCGGTCACCCGCCAGCTGGACCTCGATTCGGAGCGGATCACGGAGAACACGCGGGGCGCCTACCCGCTCAACTTCATCGGCAATGCCGACGCGACGGGGATCGCGGGCCAGCCCAAGAACGTGGTCTTCCTGACCGCCGACGCATTCGGGATCCTGCCGCCCATCAGCAAGCTCAGCGCGGACCAGGCCGCGTATCACTTCATCAGCGGCTACACCGCCAAGCTGGCCGGCACGGAGATCGGGGTGCGGGAGCCGAAGGCCACGTTCTCGGCATGTTTCGGGGCGCCGTTCATGCCCCGCCACCCCGGCGAATATGCCGCCATGCTGACCGAGCGACTGGCGCGGCACGACGTCCCGGTCTGGCTCGTGAACACCGGCTGGACCGGCGGTCCGTACGGGACCGGCGAGCGGATGAACATCAACCACACGCGAACAATGGTCCGCGCGGCAATCAACGGCGACCTCGACCACATCCCGACCTGGACCGACCCGATCTTCGGCGTCGAGGTGCCGGCGGAGGTTCCCGGCGTACCCGACAAGGTCCTGCGACCGCGCACCACCTGGGCGGACCCGGCAGCGTATGACGAGATGGCCGCGCGACTCGCGCGGATGTTCGCCGACAACTTCGCCGGCTACGCCGACGGGGTGTCGGCCGCGGTTCGGTCGGCAGGCCCCCGAGTCGAATAGACCCACCACCTTCGATCCCGAAAGGAGCGGTTCGAGCATGGCCCGCAACAAGGTCACCGTCATCGGCGCCGGCAATGTCGGCGCCACCACGGCACAGCGCATCGCCGAGGCCGGGCTGGCCGACGTGGTGCTCGTCGATATCGTCGAGGGCCTGCCCCAGGGCAAGGCACTCGACCTTGCCGAGGCCGCACCGGTCGTTGGCCACGACGCGCGAATCGTTGGCACCAACGACTACGCCGCTACGGCCGGGTCGGACATCGTCGTCGTCACCTCCGGGCTTGCCCGCCAGCCAGGGATGAGCCGGGACGATCTCCTGGCGAAGAACGCCGGAATCGTTCGGGCCGTCGTCGAGCAGGCCGTGCGCCACAGCCCCGACTGCATCCTGATCATCGTCACCAACCCGCTCGACGCGATGTGCCATGTCGCGATGCAGGCGTCCGGCTTCCCGCGCGAGCGCGTCCTCGGGATGGCCGGCGTGCTCGACTCGGCCCGCTTCCGGACGTTCATCGCCCAGGAGCTCGGGGTGTCGGTCGAGGACACCCATGCCTTCGTGCTGGGCGGCCACGGCGACACGATGGTGCCGCTGCCCCGCTACTCCACGGTCGCCGGGATCCCGATCACGGAGCTCCTGTCGCCGGAACGCGTGGCAGCGCTCAGCCAACGTACCGCGAACGGCGGGGCGGAGGTCGTGGCCCTGCTCAAGACCGGGTCGGCGTTCTATGCTCCCGCCGCGTCGACGTTCGAGATGGTCGACGCCATCCTCCGCGACCGGAAACGCATCCTGCCCTGCGCAATCCTGCTCCAGGGGGAGTTCAGGACGACGGGGCTGTTCGTTGGAGTACCCGCGGTCCTGGGTTCGGGCGGCCTGGAACGCGTCCTCGAGGTGAACCTGACGGACGAGGAACAGGCTTCGTTTGACCGCTCTGCCGCCGCCGTGCGAGAACTCGTCGGCAAGCTCGGCGACTGATAACGCGGTGCGCTCGGTCACCACCAATCCTGTCTGCGCTGGCTCGGTGCGAGACAGATCCGCCGGCACCTCGTAGCATCGTCGTCTGACGGGTGTCGCCCCAGACGGCCCCGTCCAACCTGCGCCCGAGGTGGCCCGGCCGACCGCTCGCGCGGATCCCGAATCGACGCCGGGCGGAGGATCAAGACACATGCGCTTCTTCTCGAGGTCACGAGCCACCGTGGCGATGGTCGTGACGTCTCTGCTCCTGGTCGGTGCGCTCGCCGGTCCTGCGGCCGCCATCACCGACGGCACCCTCGATGGATCGGGCCATCCGTACGTCGGCCTGATGGTCGCGCAGGACGCCAGCGGCACGCCGCTCTGGCGGTGCAGCGGCACGCTGATGTCGTCGACCGTGTTCCTGACCGCGGGCCACTGCACCGAGGCGCCCGCCGCGCGTGCCCAGATCTGGTTCGCCGCGGACGTCGAGAGCGGGATCCCGGCCAACGGCTATCCCTTCACCGGCGATGTCGGAGGCACGACGTACATCCATCCCCAGTTCAACCCGGACGCGTTCTTCCTCTTTGACCTCGGCGTGGTCGTCCTCGACTCCCCGATCGTGATGAGCGAGTACGGCGCCCTGCCGACACTCAACCAGCTCGACGCGCTCAAGACCCGCCGCGGCACGCAAAACACGACATTCACCGCCGTCGGCTACGGGCTGCAGATGGCCTTTCCTGACGCCGCAGCGTGGAAGGAGCACAACGTCCGCGTTCGCATGGTTGCCTATCCCAAGCTGGACCAGATCAACGTCCCCGGCTTCACGGGCGACTTCTCGCTCCTGTTGTCCAACAACGCAAATACCGGCGGCACCTGCTTTGGCGACTCGGGCGGGCCGAACTTCGTCGGCAGGTCCAACGTCGTCGGTGGGGTCACATCGTTCGGGATCAACGGCAACTGCGCCGGGACCGGCGGCGTGTATCGCGTGGATCGCGCCGACGACCTCGACTGGCTCGCCGACTTTGGCCTGTAATCCAGGTTTTGGCCCCTAATCCGGGCTGACGTTCGGTCGGTGACACGGGCCCCGAACGGGCCTGAACAGCAGCAGCGAAGCCCTGGCATTGGCCGGGGCTTCGCCCGTCTCGGCCCCGGGAGGTCGCGGCCGGTTGGCGCCGCAGCGACGCGCTGCCGACCCGGACGCGCTGCCGACCCGGCGACGTCCTGCGCTCAGCCGGTTGCGACGAGGATCGGCCGGCTCGGCTCGTAGTCGTCGAGGATCGCCGCGTCCATCGAGCGGGCGACGGTTCGGGCGAGCGCCGCCCGGTACACCGCGACGGTCTCCGGGAGCGGCTCGACATCCAGTTCCCGACGAAGGATGTCCACGAGGTGGCGATATTGGCGCACCACCTGGGAGCGCGTCCCGGTCGCGCCGTGGACCGCGATGAGCACCTCGTGCGCCTCCTCGCGCAAGCCGTCGCGGGCCAGGAGATGCTGCGCGGTCTCCCGTGCCGCCTCGATGTTGTTGTCGGCGAGTTGCTGCCGGGCGGCAAGGGACAGCATGTCTTCGAAGTCATCGGCGAGTCGCTCGCGCTCCGTGGCAAAGACGTCATGTCCGAGCCCCTCGACGAGGTCCCCCCGGTACAGCGCGACCGCGGCCTCGGGACAGCGGGGTGTTGCACGCACGTGACGATCGAACCGGTCGACGTCGACGTCGATGGCCGCGCTGCGGACGGCGATCGTGTCGAGGTCGATGTCAAGGACCTCGTCCGGGTCGACGCCGGCCGAGAGAAGCCCGCTGCGGATGAGCCACAGCGCCTGGCGAAGCGACGCCGACGATGAACTCGATGCCTCGGGCCAGAGATCCGCGGCGAGGGCCTCGCGCGAACGAGGCCGACGATCGAGGCAGAGCAGGGCGAACAGCGCCTGGGTCTGCCGGCCGGGCAGCCGCACGACGATGTTCCCGTTGGTCGCCTCGATCCGGCCAAACAACCGGACCGAGATCCGCGTCTGCCTCATCAATCGCCTCGTGGCGCACCCCTCGATGCGCGCGCCGGCGATCGGCCCGTCCCCCCGTGGCCCGATCGCCGGCGAGTAGCCGGTCTCGACGATTCCCCACGACCTCGAGACGATGTCTGCCCCCAAGCAGTCACGTCGGCGGACCTCATCGTGCCCAGATTGGCCCCCACGGTCATTCGCCCAGTGGACAGGATGCATGTCTGCAAGGCGACACTCGCTACACTGCCGCTCACCGTGCCAACTGCCGTCCTCATCCTCGACTTCGATCCACTGGTTCGTGCCGGCGACGCCTCGGTGCGAATGTCCACGCTCGTCCTCGCGGCTGTTGTGGCGGGCGCCCTGCTGCTGGCGGCACGGATCGCGGCCACCACGCCGGCGCACGGCTCCGATCCGGGTCCGTTTGCCCATCGTGGTCATCTCCGACTCGACGACCTGCTGTTCATCGTGCTCGGGGTCGTGCCCGGAGCCGTCATCGGCGGGCGGGTCGAGTACGTCCTCACCCACCTCGACTACTACCTGGCCACGACCGGAGCGATTGTCGATCCCGGCCAGGGAGGTCTCGGGCTCGGGCTGGCCGTCGTCGGCGGGATCGCCAGCGGAGCCTTTGTCACGAGGTTGCTCGAGGCACCGATCGGTCGATGGGCGCACGTTGCCGCGCTGCCGACGCTGCTGGCGCTGGCCGGGGGCCGAGTGGCGCAGGTGCTGAGCGGCGACGGACAGGGGCAGCCGACCGACCTGTCGTGGGCAACGAGCTACGTCGGGCCGGGTCCGTGGGGGTCGCTGGCGCCGTCGCTGCCGTCCCACCCCGCGCAGGTCTATGAGGCGGTGCTCGTTGCCGTGGTGCTGGTCGTCCTCGGCGGGATGCTCGCCGGCGGGGCGTTCGCGAGCCGCGACGGTCGGGTCCTTGCAGTGGCGATCGGTCTCTGGGCGATCGTGCGCGTGGCCGTTGCCGTCACCTGGCGGGACGCACCGGTTTGGGCCGGGCTCAATGCGGCGCAGGTCATCGCCATCGCCACCGCCTTCGGGTGCGCGCTCGTCCTGGTGGCGGGTCGCTCGATTGCCGACCGGCTTGAGCGCGGAGCAGCAGCAAGGCAGGGCGTCGGCGACACCCTCGAGCCCGATTGGCCAGACCCGGCGAGTCGGCCGAGATTCTGATCGCGGACCGGGTGACGCGGTAGCATGTCGAGCGCACGACGCGGATGAGAGGACCACGATGACCCAGACTGCTGAACCACGGGCCGGCACCGGCCCGGCACCCACGACCTACCCGCGGGTCAATCACTGGATCGGTGGGGGTCTCGTCGCAGGCACGTCCGGGCGATCCGGACCGGTGTTCGATCCGGCCACGGGCCGGCAGACCCGTTCGGTCGACTTCGCCTCGGTCGAAGAGGTCGATCGTGCCGTTCGTGCCGCCGCCGATGCCTTCCCCGCGTGGCGGGCGACCTCGATCGGCAAGCGGGCCGAGATCATGTTCCGAATCCGGAACCTGGCCGACGCGCATCGCAAGGACATCGCGGCGCACCTCACCGCCGAGCACGGCAAGGTCCCATCGGACGCACTCGGCGAGGTCGCCCGCGGCCTGGAGAATATCGAGTTCGCCTGCGGGATCCCGCAGCTGCTGAAGGGCGGCTTCACCGAACAGGCCTCGACCGGAATCGACGTTTACTCGATCCGCCAGCCGCTCGGCGTCGTTGCCGGCATCACCCCGTTCAACTTCCCGGCCATGGTCCCGATGTGGATGTTCGCGAACGCGATCGCCTGCGGAAATACCTTCATCCTGAAGCCGTCCGAGAAGGATCCATCGGCCTCGAACTACCTGGCCGAACTCCTCAAGGAGGCCGGTGTCCCGGACGGCGTCTTCAATGTCGTCCACGGCGACAAGGTCGCAGTGGATCGGATTCTTGAACACCCCGACATTGCCGCGGTGTCGTTCGTGGGCTCCACGGCGGTCGCTCGGTACATCTACGAGACCGGGACCCGGAACGGCAAGCGCGTCCAGGCGTTGGGCGGGGCGAAGAACCACATGATCGTGTTGCCCGATGCCGACATCGGGATGGCGGCCGATGCCGCGGTGTCCGCTGCCTACGGATCTGCGGGGGAGCGCTGCATGGCAATCTCCGTCGTCGTGGCCGTCGGCGACGTTGCCGACCCCCTGGTCGAGGCGATCAGCGCCCGACTCCCCAAGGTCAAGGTGGGCCCCGGCTCGGATCCCGAAGCTGAGATGGGCCCGCTCATCACGCGCGAGCATCGCGACAGGGTTGCCTCGTTCATCGCGAGCGGGCAGGCGGCCGGCGCCGATCTCGTCGTCGATGGGCGGCAGCACGTCCTGTACCAGGATGGCCAGGGATTCTTCCTGGGGGTCTCGCTGCTGGACCACGTCACACCGGACATGGAGTGCTACCGCAACGAGATCTTCGGGCCGGTGCTCGAGATCGTCCGGGTCCCGACGTATCCCGACGCCGTCGCGATCATCAATGACAACCCGTACGGCAACGGCACCTCGATCTTCACCCGGGACGGCGGGGTCGCCCGCCAGTTCCAGTTCGAGGTGAACGCGGGCATGGTCGGGATCAACGTACCGATCCCGGTGCCGGTCGCGTACTACAGCTTCGGTGGTTGGAAGTCGTCCCTGTTCGGTGATACCCACATGTACGGGCCGGAAGGGATCAACTTCTACACCCGCGGCAAGGTCGTGACCTCGCGCTGGCCCGACCCCGCCACGTCGAAGGTGGACCTGGGCTTCCCGCGCACGCGGTAGGGGGCGGGGTGCGCCGCAGCGCGGTGGGGGCGGCGCGGCGCCGCGCCGCAGCGCGGGTAGGGGCGGCCCCTGACGCAGCGCGGGAGGGGCGGGGTCCTGGGCGGCGCCGCAGCGCGCAACCCGTGACGCAGCGCGGTAGGGGCGGGGTCCTGGGCGGCGCATCGCCTCAACCAGCGACCGCATCGCTCCCATCGCTGCCGTGCGCACAGGGATGGGCATTGGACGCCAACTCTCTCGCGCTATCCGTCGATCGATCGCTCCCATGCATGCCACACGGGTCTGTGGCCCATAAGCGTGCCGCACCGCCGGCTAATCGCGGGTGAAGCGCTCCCGGCAATCATGGGAGCGATATGAGCAGGATCAGGCGCCCGGAACTGGTCGCGGAGGCCGCCCGACGCAACCTCGAGCACCTGGCACGCCTGGGCGGGGAGCTCAGGTCTTCGCGAAGGCGACGGCGCCTGACACAGGCGCAGGTCGGTGCCGTTGTCGGCGTGGTCCAATCGACGATCAGCATGATGGAGCGAGGTCGGGGAGCCAACCTCTCCGTGGATGTCTGGCAGCGAGCGCTTGCCGTCGTCGACCGCCGGCTCATGCTTGACGTTACGCGGGACCCGGCGGAAGGACCCGCCGACGCCGCACATCTCCGCATCCAGGAACTGGTCCTCGGAATCGGCCGGATCGCGGGGTACCGCGGAGGGTTCGAGTTGGCGACCCGCCCGGCCGATCCGTCTCGCTCCGCCGACGTTGGCCTTCGGAGTGATGTCCAGCGGCGGCTTCTCCTGGTCGAGTGCTGGAACACGATCGGCGACCTTGGCGCCGCGGTGCGGAGCACGAACCGGAAACTGGCGGAGGCCGCCGATCTGGCCCTGGTATTCGGCGGGGACCGACCGTACCTGGTGGCGTCATGTTGGGTCGTGCGCGCCACGACCCGCAATCGAGCGCTGGTCGCGCGCTACCCGGAGGTGTTCGGGGCCCGCTTCCCGGCATCGAGCGAGCACTGGGTTCGCTCGCTCAGCGCTGGACGCGAACCACCGAGTGAGCTCGGTCTGGTGTGGTGCGATGTCGCTGCGACGCGGATCTTCGCCTGGCGCCGTCGATGACGGGATGACGCCGGGTCCGGGCTCGGCAATCCCCGGCACTCGACCGTGATGGCAGGCGTCTGGCGGAGCGAACCTCGTCGCGAATCGTCGCGAATCGGCGCGACTCAGCGCCGATCAGCGCGAATCGTCGAGAAGCGTCGCCAGACTGCGGATGTCGGCCGGTCCCGTTCCGCAGCAGCCGCCGATCCATTTCGCACCTGCCGCGGCCCAGTCCGGCGCATCGTCGAGCGGCGGGCCGTGCGGAGCGTCGCTGACCCAGGCCCGCGCCTGGGCGTCCCACCGGTCGCCGCCGTTCGGGTAGGCGATGAGGGGCCGATCGGTAGCCGACGCTGCCGCCTCGAGCAGCGCTACCAGGTGGCGGGGCGCGGTGCAATTGACCCCGACCGCGACAAACGCCGGCCCGGTCGCGGAGGCCATCGCTTCGGCGATCGGTTCGCCGGCGGCCGTCGAACGGCCGTCGCGGCACTGGAACGAGAGCCATGCCCGGGCGCCGAACTCGATCACCAGGCCCGCCAGCACCTCGGCCTCACGTACCGTGGGGATCGTCTCGAGCGCCAGCAGGTCGGCCCCGGCCTCGAGCAGCGCCTCCATCCGCGGCGCGTGGAAGTCGCGCAGGACGGCGCGCCCCGGATCGTAGTCGCCTCGGTACTCGGATCCGTCCGCCAGCATCGCCCCGTACGGGCCCACCGAGCCCGCGACGACCAGGGAGGTGCGGTCCAGTCCGGCCAGGGACGCGTGTCGGTCTGCGGCCCGACCGGCAAGCTCCACGCTGCGCCGGATCGCCCCCAGCGCAGCTGCGCGATCCATCCCGGCCGTCGCGAACCCGGGGATGGTGGCCTGGTAGCTGGCCGTGGTGGCCACCCGCGCGCCGGCCTGGAAGTAGGCGAGGTGGACATCCTCGATCGCCTGCGGCTCGTCCATCAGCAGTCGTGCCGACCACAGCCGGTGGGTCAGGTCATGGCCTCGCGCAGCGAGTTCGGTGGCCAGCCCGCCATCGAGGATGACGATGTCGGGGCGACCCGCACCGGCCGCTCGGATCGCGGCCGCGCCCGGCACGGTGGCCGCTCGGATCGCGGCCGCGCCCGGCACGGTGGCCGCGCCCGGCACGGTGGCCGGCCGGTCAGGCCATTCGCGCAAAGTCGGCCGTCGCTCGCTTGATGAACTTGCCGTGGCCCTTCTTGCCGGTGAACTGGCCGTCGCGGACGATGACCGAGCCGCGCGACAGCACGACGTCGGATGCGCCCTGCACGACGCGGCCCTCGTAGCACGAATAGTCGACGTTCATATGGTGCGACGCCGCCGAGATGGTCCGCTTGCGGTTCGGGTCGTAGATCACCAGATCGGCATCGGAGCCGACCGCCACGGCACCCTTGTGCGGGTACATCCCGAACAGCTTGGCCGGGGCCGTCGAGGTGATCGCCACCCAGCGTTCCCTGGTGATCCGCCCGGCCACCACCCCGCCATCGTGGAGCAGGTCCATCCGGTCCTCGACGCCGGGTAGCCCGTTCGGGACCTTGCGGAAGTCGCCGCGGCCGAGATCCTTCTGGCCCTCGAAGTCGAACGGGCAGTGGTCCGTCGAGACGACCTGGAGGTCGTCCTTGACCAGACCGCGCCAGAGCTCCACCTGGTGGTCGGCGGGGCGCAGAGGCGGCGAACAGACGTACTTCGCACCCTCGAACCCGTTGCCCATGTCGTCGAGCGACAGGAACAGGTACTGCGGGCACGTCTCGGCGAACGCGGGCAGGCCTTCGTCGCGCGCCTGGCGGACGGCGTTCATGGCCTCCCGTGCCGAGAGGTGGACGATGTACACCGGGACGCCGGCCGCCTGGGCCAGCCGAATGACCCGGTTTGTCGCCTCGCCCTCCAGCACGGAGTAACGGGCCAGACCATGACCGATCGGGTCGGTGATCCCGGCATTGATCGTGTCCTGGGCGATCACGTCGATCGCGAGGCCGTTCTCGGCGTGCATCATGATCAGGCCGCCGTTCCTCGCGGTCCGCTGCATGGCGCGGAAGATGGCGCCGTCGTCGCTGAAGAAGACGCCCGGGTAGGCCGTGAAGAGCTTGAAGTCCGGCACGCCCTCGGCGACCAGGCCGTCCATCTCGGCGAGCGTGTCGTCGTTGACGTCGCTCATGATCATGTGGAAGCCGTAATCCGCGACCGCGTTGCCCTCGGCCTTGGCGTGCCAGGCGTCGAGCCCCTCGCGCAACGACTTGCCGCGCGACTGCACGGCGAAATCGACGATCGAGGTGGTCCCGCCGAACGCGGCTGCCCGCGTGCCGGTCTCGAACGTGTCCTTGGCCGACGTGCCGCCGAATGGCAGCTCCATGTGGGTGTGCACGTCGATACCCCCGGGGATGACGTACTTGCCCGATGCGTCGATCGTGTCGTCGGCGATGGCGCCTGGGCCGGCACCCGCGAGGTCGCGGCCGATCTGGGCAATCGTCTCGCCGTCGATCAGGACATCGGCGTCATACGACCCGTCGGCGGTGACGATCGTGCCGTTCGTGATCAGGGTGCGCATCGGTCCTCCTGATGAGGCGTCGGGGTCGTCGTTTCCATTGTGGCGGATGCGGCGATCAGCGGGCGTTCAGTCGGCGTTCTGAGCTCACCCCGGGGTGGTCGCCGCGGCCACGTTGCGCAGCTTCGGGATGATGTCGCGTGCGTAGATCTCGAGCACCTGCTCCTCGTCACCGTTCATGAGGTAGATGTTGAACTGGTCGACGCCCGCCGCGGCCAGGTCGCGCAGCTTCACGAGGTGATCGTCGACGGAGCCGAGAACGCACAACCGGTCGGTCACGTCATCGCCGACGAAGCCGGCGTTGGACGAGCCGACCTCGGCATGGTGGAGATAGTCGTACCCGGTCCGGTCGCGGACATATCCGGTGAGCGATTCCGGCAGCTCATCGCGGGGATACTTGTTCACCAGGTCCACGACGTGATTGCTGACGAGCGCCGGGAACCAGCGGGTTCGGTCGCGGCAGTCACCGATCTCGCCGATGTGGGCCGGCGCTGCTGCTTGTACCTTGACCGATCCGGCAGGACGTCCGGCTGCCGCCTCGGCCTCGCGGACCTGGCCGACGAACCAGCGGATGAGATCCGGGTCGGCCAGCTGGAGGATCACCCCGTCGGCGATCCGGCCGGTCATCTTGAGGGCCATCGGCCCGTAGCCGGCTACCCACACGGGGAGCTTCCACTTGCCGGTCCACGGGAGGGAGAGCTCCGTGCCCTCGTAGGTCGTGGTCCGGCCCTCCACGAGGTCCCGGATCACGCCGATCGCCTCCTCGAGCGTGGCCATCGTGGTCGGTGGCTTGCCGAGTACTCGCCGGGCGCTGTCGCCGCGGCCGATCCCCAGGTCCATCCGACCGCCGGACAGCTCATCGAGGACGGCCAGGGTGGACGCGGTGACCGACGGCTCGCGCGTGGCGGGATTTGTCACGCATGTTCCGAAGCGCAGTGTCGTGGTCGCCTGGGCCATCAGCGTCAGGAGGGGATACGGATCGCGCCACAGCACGTGGGAGTCGAAGACCCAGCCGTAGTCGAAACCGGCAGACTCGGCCTGCACCGCGAGAGCGACCGTTCGTTCGATCGCGTGATCCGGCTTGATCGTGAATCCGAACTGCATCGGTGGAACCTCCTGGATCGGGTCCGCCGCGATCGTCGATCGCCGCCGTAACCGGTTGGTTCGGCCGCCCTCCTCCAAGCGGCCGACCCAACGGTTTGGCTACGGCCGGACCAGATCCCCGTAGGCATCGGGTCGACGGTCCCGATAGAACTGCCAGGTCTGGCGGACCTGCGAGACCACGTCGAGATCCATGTCGCGCAGGATCAGCTCCTCCTTGTACGGATCGCCGACGCTTCCGATGAACTGGCCACGCGGGTCGCAGAAGTAGCTCTGGCCGTAGAAGTCGTCGTCGCCGATGTCGGCTTCGATTCCGACCCGGTTGATCGTTCCGACGAAATACCCGTTCGCGACCGCGTGGCTGACCTGCTCGATCCGCCAGAGGTACTCCGACAGGCCCCGTGACGTCGCCGACGGGATGAACACCATCTCGGCTCCGTTCAGGCCGAGCGCTCGAGCTCCCTCCGGAAAGTGCCGGTCGTAGCAGATGTAGACGCCGACCTTGCCGACCGCCGTCTCGAACACGGGATAGCCCATGTTCCCCGGGCGGAAGTAGAACTTCTCCCAGAACCCCTTGACATGCGGGATGTGCGTCTTGCGGTACTTGCCGAGATACGACCCGTCGGCATCGATGACCGCGGCAGTGTTGTAGTAGATCCCGGAGGCCTGGGCGTCCTCCTCGTACATCGGCACCACCAGGACCATGCCCGTCTGCTTCGCCAGATCCTGCATCCGCTTCGTCGTGGGGCCGTCCGGGATCAACTCGGTATAGCTGTAGTACTGCGGATCCTGGACCTGGCAGAAATAGGGGCCGTAGAACAACTCCTGGAACAGCATGACCTGGGCGCCCTGCCTGGCGGCGTCGTGGGCAGCCGACTCGTGCTTCTGGATCATCGACTCCTTGTCGCCGGTCCAGGTGGCCTGCAGGAGCGCCCCTCGAACGATTCGCGGCATCGTGTCCCTCTCAACGTGTCTCGATGTTCAGAAGGCAGAGGGTACACCGGGTGCCAATCGCGCGGCAGCGGGGCGGATCCCGGTGGCCAACGAGGGGTCCCATCTGCCACAATCGCCGACACATCCGATCGATCCGAACTGGAGCCCAGCATGGCCGTCGAACCTTCTACTGCGATGTCGAGCGCCGAGATCGTCGCCCTCTCGCGCGCCCACACGTTCTTCTCGTGGTCCGTCCAGGGGGCGCTCGACCCGATCGCCATCGACCGTGCCGAGGGCGTGTACCTCTACACCCCCGAAGGCGAACGGATCCTCGACTTCAACAGTCAGCTGATGTCCGTGAACATCGGCCACGGCGACCAACGGGTGGTCCGAGCGATCACCGAACAGGCGACCCGCCTCCAGTTCGTCTACCCGGGCTTCACGACGGAGCCACGAGCGCGGCTCGGAGCAAAGCTCGCCGAGATCATGCCCGGCGACCTCGACAAGGTGTTCTTTACCCTGGGTGGCGCCGAGGCCATCGAGAACGCGATCAAGTTCGCCCGCCACTTCACCGGCCGGACGAAGGTTCTGGCGCGGTACCGCGCCTATCACGGGGCCACGATGGGGGCGATGACGCTGACCGGCGACCCGCGCCGCTGGGCGAACGAGCCGGGGCTCGTGGGCGTCGTGCGCTACCCGGACACGCACCGTTGGGGCGAGAAGGAACCGCTCCCGGCGGCCGAGGCGCTCCAGGGCCTCGAGGACGTCATCCGGTACGAGGGGCCGCATACGATCGCCGCGATCTTCCTCGAGACGATCGTCGGCACGAACGGCATCCTCATCCCGCCCGACGGCTATCTCAAGGGCGTCCGGGAGCTGTGCGACCGGCACGGAATCCTGATGGTCTGCGACGAGGTCATGGCCGGCTTCGGTCGCACGGGCCGCTGGTTCGCCGTCGACCACTGGGACGTCGTCCCCGACCTCATGACGATGGCCAAGGGATTGACCTCCTCGTACCTGCCGCTCGGGGCGGTGGCGATGCGTCATCACATCGCCGAGGCGTTCGAGACGAAGATGTTCTACGGAGGCCTCACCTACAGCAGTCATCCGGTGAGCCTGGCCGCAGCCCTGGCGACGATCCAGGTCTACGAAGACGACGGCCTCATCCAGAACGCGGCCCGCCTTGGGCCGGTGATGCGGGCCCATCACGAGCGCCTGGCCGCGAAGCACCCATCGGTGGGGGCGCATCGCAACCTCGGCCTGTTCGGAATCCTCGACCTCGTTCGCAGCCAGGATCCGTGGACACCGATGACGCCGTTCAACGGGACGAGCGACGAGATGAAGGCGGTCGGTGCGTTCTTCCGGAAGAACGGCCTCTACACGTTCATCGCCAACAACTCGATTCACACCAACCCACCGCTGTGCATCACCGATGCGCAGCTTGCCGAGGGCTTCGACATCATCGACCGCGCCCTCGACATCGCAGACCAGGCGGTCAAGACCTGACCGATGGCGACCGTTGCAACGCGGCCGCCTTCGACGGGGGACGGAGCGAGACCGAGCTGGGTCCGGGGAGTCGTCGTCGGCGGCATCGTCCTGCTCGGGGTGGCGCTGGTGTGGGAGGGCGTCAAGTTCCTCGGCGGGGTCCCCTGGCGGGAACCGCTGGCCCTGCCTGGTGCGCCGGTGCTCCACGACCCGCCGTTCCGCTGGCAGTTTGCCAACGACCTGAACCTGCCGCACGTCTGGAACATCGTCCTCACGTTCTTCGAGCCGTGGCAGCGCAACGCGGATCAGAACGTCGCCCAGTACCTCATCGGAACCGCGCTGTACACCTGGCGTGAGGCGGCGCTGGGGTTCCTGCTCGGGGCCGCGTTGGGCCTCTTCCTGGCGACCCTCTTCGTCCATTCGCGCCTGCTCGAGCGGGCGGTCGTGCCGTACGTCGTTGCCAGCCAGACCGTCCCGATCGTCGCCCTCGCCCCCATGATCGTCTTTGCCGTCGGCCCTTCGGTGGCCGCGGTGGTCATCGTGGCCACCTATCTGACCTTCTTCCCCGTCACGATCGCCATGATCCGCGGCCTGCGCGCGTTCGATCCGAGGGCCATGGAGCTGATGCAGTCCTACGCCGCCTCTCGCTCGGAGATCTTCTGGAAGCTGCGCCTTCCGGCATCGCTTCCGTACCTGTTTACCGCGCTCAAGATCGCAGCCACGGCGAGTATCGTCGGCGCGATCATCGGCGAGGGTCCGGGCGGGATCAACGACGGTCTGGGCCGGGCGATCATCACCTTCAACCAGTACTACATCACCGGTCCAGAGAAGTTGTGGGCGGCGATCGTCGTGTCAGCCGCGCTCGGGATCGGCTTCTTCGCGCTCGTCCGCGGCGCGGAGGTGCTGCTCATGCGCGACCGGCCCGCAGACGCCCAGGGCTGAGTCCACGTGAGGGAGAACCGCAACCGATGACCTCTGCGCAAGCCCCAGCCGTCGTTCGCCTGACCGGCGTCGACAAGGTCTTCCACGTGGGCGACCAGACGACGACGGCGCTGACCGGGATCGACCTGGAGATCCGACGAGGCGAGTTCGTTTCGCTCATCGGGCCGTCCGGATGCGGCAAGAGCACGCTCCTCCGGATCATCGCCGACCTGATCGATCCGTCGGGTGGCGAGGTTGCGATCGGCGGGAAGACGGCCGGCGATGCGCGCCGGGCCCGCGACTACGGGATGGTCTTCCAGGCGCCCGTCCTGTTCGATTGGCGCACGGTGGAGGACAACGTCAGGCTGCCGCTCGAGATCATGGGCTGGGACGCCGCCCGGCGGACGTCAAAGGCCCGCGAGATGCTCGATCTCGTGGAGCTCGGCGACTTCCTCAAGCACTACCCGTACCAGCTGTCGGGTGGCATGCAGCAACGGGTGGCGATCGCCCGGGCGCTCGCGTTCGAGCCATCGATCCTCCTGATGGACGAGCCGTTCGGAGCGCTCGATGAGATGACGCGCGAGCGGATGAACTCCGAGGTCCTGGACATCTGGGAGCGGACCGGGACGTCCGTTGTGTTCGTCACCCACTCGATCCCCGAGGCGGTGTTCCTGTCGTCACGGGTCGTCGTCATGAGCGCTCGCCCGGGGCGCATCACCAGGATCATCGACGTGGATCTGCCCCGGCCGAGAAACGAGGAGACCCGCGAGTCGACGCACTACTTCGCGTTGGTGACCGACGTCCGCGAGGCACTTCGCGACGGTCAGGCTGGTCGGGATGGCGCGTCCGCCGGTGGGAGTGGAACGGGTAGCCTGGACCGGGTTCGGGCCGAGGATGGCGTCGGGTGACCGTGACGACCGCCGGTGCAGGCGATCGGATGGGTCCGCGGGCCGCGGGTGGAGGGCGCTGGCGCGGGCGCGCCATCGATCTGTTGCCGGCTGCCGTTGTCTTCGTCGGCGTGCTGGTCGCCTGGGAGCTCATCGTCGGCGCCCTCGCGCTCAAGGCATTCATCCTCCCGCAACCATCGGCGATCCTCGCGGCGCTTCGCGACAACTGGGCTGCCGGCGGTCGGTTCGCCCTCTCGACATCCGCCGCGGCGACGCTGCTCGAGGCGCTGGGCGGGCTCGCCATCGGGACGGTCGTGGGCGTCGTGGTTGCGTTCATCTCGTCCCGCTGGGTGACGGCCCGTGGCGTGCTCCTGCCGATCGCCGTGGCCGCCGGCGCGATCCCGATCATCGCGTTCGCTCCGCTGTTCAATAACTGGTTCGGGGTGCTGAACCCGCTGTCGAAGGCGATGATGGCCGCTGTGCTCGTGTTCTTTCCGGTCATGGCGAACGTGATCAGGGGCCTGGTCCAGGTCCCGCCGGCTGCCGTTGAACTCATGCGTTCCTACGCGGCCAGCGAGTGGACCATCCTGCGCAAGGTCCGCATCCCCAACGCGCTGCCCTACTTCTTCACGGCACTCCGGCTCGGCACGACTCTCAGCCTGATCGGCGCCGTGGTCGGGGAGTATTTCGGCGGGGCCTCGTTCGTCCTTGGGCGGATCGTCGTCCAGAGCGCAAGCGCCCTGCGCTACGACGTCACATGGGCCGCAATCTTCCTCATGGCCGGCACCGGCATCGCGCTGTATCTGGCGATCAGCGTCATCGAACGCCTGGCGATCCCGTGGCACAGCTCCGTCCGAGGCATCGATTCGCGCTGACGCGATCACCGCCACATCGAGCGCAACCGGCCGACGTTGCACCGATTGCCCGAAAAACGGTGGTGGGCTACGCCAATTGGCGGTATCGTTCCGCCAGTCCGGCCCGCGGGCCGATGGTAGGAGGAGCCCCGACATCGTCGGGGATTGACGCACGAAAGAGGAACCGATGAAGATCAGATCCATTCTTGGGCTCGCCGCGACTGCGTCGATCGCGTTCGCCGCGTGTTCCGGCGCCGCGACGCCGGCGCCCGCGACGCCTGTCGCGACGCCTCCGGCATCAACGGCCCCGGGCGATACCCCGGCGCCGAGCACGCCGGCCGCGGCGACCGTCCGCCTGCAACTCCAGTGGGTCCCGCAGGCCCAGTTCGCAGGCTATTTTGCAGCAGAGAGGCAGGGCTACTTCGCCGCCGAGGGGCTCACGGTCAACATCATCCCGGGTGGTCCGGACGTGATCCCGCAGGTTGCGGGTTCCGCGCCCGACGGCCCCGAGTTCACGATCAGCTGGGTTCCAAAGGTTCTCGAGGCGCGCGAGCAGGGCTCCGACCTCGTGAACATTGCCCAGATCTTCCAGCGCTCGGGCACCCTGTCCGTGTCGTGGGCCGACTCCGGGATCGGTGGTCCGGCGGACTTCAAGGGCAAGAAGATCGGCGTCTGGGACTTCGGCAACGAGTTCGAGGTCACGGCCGGCGCCCTCACCGAGGGATTCGTCGCCGGGACCGACTACGAGAAGGTCATCCAGCCGTTCGACATGTCGCTTCTGCTCAACCGGCAGATCGACGTGGCCGAGGCGATGATCTACAACGAATACGCCCAGGTCCTCGAGGCGATCAACCCGGCCACGGGCAACCTCTACCAGCCGTCGGATCTCAGCGTCATCAACTGGAACGACTATCGCGTCGGCATGCTCCAGGACGCGCTGTTCGTCCGCCAGGCCTGGCTCGACGCTCCCGGCAATCGGGACATCGCCGTCCGCTTCGTGCGTGCGTCGCTCAATGGCTGGATCTACTGCCGGGACAAGCCGGACGACTGCATCCAGTACACGGTCGACGCGGGCAGCACGCTCGGTTCCGGTCACCAGGCCTGGATGATGAACGAGATCAACGCCCTGATCTGGCCGTCACCGGCCGGCATCGGCTCGGTCGACCCGATCAGCTGGGCGGACACCGTCAAGGTGTCGCTCACGACCGGGATCATCAAGACCGACCCGGGCCTCGCGCCGTACGTCACCGACATCTGGAAGGAAGCCCTCGCCGGCATCGATGCGGCGATGGACGTGAAGGGCGAGACGTTCACGAAGGGTAGCGTGGAGGTCACCGCGGGCGGCAACTAGGCCGATCGTTGGGCGGCACCCGCCGCCCGCTCACTCCGCACACACGAACGGCCCGCCCCCCCCGGGGCCGCGTAGGGGTGGTGGGGGTCGAAGAGGTGGACCC
>CAKKPP010000032.1 GCA_919901745.1 Chloroflexota bacterium
GGCCCCCGTCAATTCCTTTGAGTTTTAGCCTTGCGGCCGTACTCCCCAGGCGGAACACTTAATGCGTTAGCTTCGGCACTGGCGGGGTTGATACCGCCAACACCTAGTGTCCATCGTTTACGGCTAGGACTACCGGGGTATCTAATCCCGTTTGCTCCCCTAGCTTTCGCGCCTCAGCGTCAAGAACAGGCCAGGAAGTCGCCTTCGCCACTGGTGTTCCTCCCGATATCTACGCATTTCACCACTACACCGGGAATTCCACTTCCCTCTCCTGCCTTCGAGTCGATCAGTATCGAGTGACCCTCCCCAGTTGAGCCGGGGGCTTTCACACTCGACTTGAACGACCGCCTGCGCGCTCTTTACGCCCAGTAAATCCGGACAACGCTTGCCACCTACGTATTACCGCGGCTGCTGGCACGTAGTTAGCCGTGGCTTATTCGCCAGGTACCGTCATTATCTTCCCTGACAAAAGAGGTTTACAACCCGAAGGCCTTCATCCCTCACGCGGCGTTGCTGCGTCAGGCTTTCGCCCATTGCGCAAAATTCCCGACTGCTGCCTCCCGTAGGAGTCTGGGCCGTGTCTCAGTCCCAGTCTGGGTGATCGTCCTCTCAGACCACCTACCGATCGTCGCCTTGGTGAGCCGTTACCCCACCAACGAGCTAATCGGACGCAGGCCCCTCCCGAAGCGCCTTGCGGCTTTACTGGTGCGAATGCACGCACCACCACATGCGGTATTAGCCACCCTTTCGGGCAGTTATTCCCCACTTCGGGGCAGGTCACCTACGCGTTACTCAGCCGTCCGCCACTAACGATCGAAGCAAGCCTCGATCGTCCGTTCGACTTGCATGTCTCATGCACGCCGCCAGCGTTAATCCTGAGCCAGGATCAAACTCTCCGACAGTTTGCGCAGCCTTGCGGCTGCGACTTGGTCAAAAGGGTCTGACCGCTCGCACATCCTTTACCCGGATTTCCTGTCACTCTTCAATTGTTAAGGTGCAACGTTCGAGGCACAGCGTGCCACCGGCGCAGAGTTCCAATGATGGAGCGTTGCGTTCAAGGTGTCAAACGGGCACAGGCGCCGGGATCGCATCGCGGTCGGCGGTGGCGCCTCCCCGGAGGCGGCACGAGGGCGAAGGATAGGTGAGCCTCGGGAAGCCTGTCAAACGCCGACGCGGCCGGCTCGACGGAGATCCATGCGAGAAGAAGCGCACGAGGGCGAACGACGCCCGCCAACGCCGGACCGTGGTCAGATCGGGCTGCTCTCCACCAGCAGGACGCAGGCCGCGCCGGCGAGCCAGGCCAGCACGGCCAACTCCGTCGTGGGTGCTGCCCCGCCGACAACGACCAGCAGGCCGTAGACAAGAAGGCCGACGACCGTTGCGGCAACGACCTTGGCGAGCCGGAGCAGGACTTCGGCAACCAGGTTGGACACGATCGATCAGACCGCCCGACGACCCTGCAGCGCCCGGATGAGCGTGATCTCGTCGGCGTACTCGAGGTCTCCGCCGACAGGGATGCCGCGGGCGATCCGGGTCACGCTGCCGACTACCGACCCGAGGCGTTCGGCCAGGTACATGGCGGTCGCTTCGCCCTCGAGCGTTGGATTCGTCGCCATGATGATCTCCTCGAACGGAGCACCATCACGTTTGGCGGCGTCGGCCCGCGCCAGCAGTTCCCGGATCCTGAGCCGGTCAGGACCCACGCCGTCGATGGGCGAAATGGCGCCGTGGAGGACGTGATACAGGCCCTTGAACTCCGCCGTCCGCTCCAGCGCGAGGACGTCGAGTGGCTCCTCGACCACACACAACCGGCGCTGATCGCGTCCAGGGTCGCGGCAGAGGGGACAGAGATCCGCGTCGCTGATGTTGAAGCACTGCGTGCAGAACACGACCTGATCTCGAACGGCGATGAGGGCGGCGGCCAGGGTCCGCGCCTCGGCGTCGGGCGCTCTCAGGATATGGAAGGTCAGTCGCTGAGCGGTCTTCGGTCCGATGCCGGGCAGGCGCGCGAAGGCCTCGATGAGTCGCGCGACGGGTTCAATGACCGGACTTGCCACGTCGGACGGCCCTAGAGGCCGGGGATGCGCAGCCCGCCGGTCACGGCGGCCATCTTCTGCTCGGCCAGTTCACGCGAGGCTCGGAGGGCATCGTTCACCGCCGCAACGACAAGGTCCTGGAGCATTTCGACATCGCCCGGATCGACCGCTGATGGATCGATCGTCACGCTCACCAGCTCTTGCTTGCCCGTCACCGTGGCGCTGACGACGCCACCACCCGCCGACCCGTCGACCGTGGCCGAGCCAAGTTCGTCCTGGACTCGCAACATCTGCTGCTGCATCTGTTGAGCCATCTTCTGCAGGTTCGCCATGCCCATCGGGTGCGCTGCCTCCTCCCTGTGGTTGTGTCAAGTCTGCGCGATTGCCTGCCGGCGTGCAGCCGTGACTGCTCGTCGACGGGCCGCCCCGACCTCAGCCGACCTCCCCGACGTCGGCCGGCTCGTCGGCAAAGATGCGGCGAGCCTCGGCAAGGACGAACTCCGCATCCGCGTCGGCGCGGACGGGGGCTACGCGGTCGAGATTGGTCGCGACACACCTGACGGACACCGAGTGCCCGAGGAACTGGCCGATGCCGTCCTCCAGGTTCGGGCGCCGACGCGTCGCGACCTCTCGCAGGAAGGCCTGATCTTCGGGAAAGCCGAGGGTCACCACGTTGCCCTCCACCGCGATCGGGCGACAGACCGCGATCAGTGGTTTGGTGGGCGGGTGCTGGCTGATGTGGGCCACGATGCTCGGCCACAGGTCGCGCAGCCGTTCCAGATCGCCGTCTGGGCTGATCGGGGCGGGTTCGTTCGCGGCGGGTGCGGCGGGTTCGTTCGCGGCGGGTGCGGCGGGTTCGTTCGCGGCGGGTGCGGCGGGTTCGTTCGCGGCGGGAGCGGCGGGCCCGGTGGGCGGCGAAGCTGGATCCGCCGCGGCCCTGGCATCGCCGACCGTTGCCTCCGGGACGGCGACCGGGCCAGTCGTCGCCCGTGTGCGGGCCGGCCGCGGCGAGGGCGCGATTCGGGCTGGTTCGGCTGCAACTGCCGGCCCAGGCGGCTCGGTCGTGGCCGGTTCGACCTTGGGCGACTCCATCGGAGAACTCGTGCTGGGCGCATGGTTTTCGGGCGGCGCCTCCGTCGCCAACGCCGACGTTCGTGGCTCTCCAGTGGCGGGACGGGCACGAGACGGTGGTTGGGCCGGCGAGCGTCGGGCGTTCATCGCCGTACTGTCGCGAGTTGGCGACCCGGGGACGATCTCGGACGCGGCCGACAGGAGTGCCAGCTCGAGTTGCAGCCGCAGCCCACCGATGCCGGCACGGTTCGGGTCGATCGCCGCGAGGCGTCGCGCGGCAGTCGCAAGGCGCGCGACATCGTGCGGAGACGCCCCGTCGGCCGGCGCACCGCGATCGGGATCGGCGAGCGCGGCGCCGATCGACTCGCGCAGTGCGTCGACGACCTGGTCCAGGAACGCCCTGGTGTCTCGCCCACGTTCCTCGAGTGCATCGAGCGTGTCGATGCCGACTCGCGGATCGCCATCGACGAGCGCACGGATGAACCCGTCGACCGCCTCGGCCTCGGCCAGCCCAAGGAGCTCGCGAACATGCGTCTCGGCAAGCCCGTCGGGCGCCGACGCAAGCAACTGGTCGAGCATCGACTCCGCGTCGCGCATGCCACCCGCGGCGAGGCGTGCGATCAGGTGGATCGCCGGCGGCTCGGCCAGCCGCTCCTCCGCCGCGAGGATCCGCTGCAGCTTGCCCTCGATCTCGGGGACCGTCAGGCGCCGCACGTCGTACCGCTGGAGCCGCGACAGGATCGCCGGCGGGAAGTCCTGGGGGTGGGTCGAGGCGAACATGAAGACGACAAAGTCCGGCGGTTCCTCGAGCGACTTCAACAGCGCGTTCCACGCGTCCCTGGTGATCTGATGGGCCTCATCGAGGATGTAGACCTTGCGGCGCAACTGGCTCGGGGCGTAATTGAGGCGGTCGCGCAGTTCCTTGATCTCGTTGATGCCGCGATTCGACGCCGCATCGATCTCGATCACATCGAGGGTGGTGCCCTCCCGGATGACGACGCACTCGGGGCACCGATCGCAGGGGTCGCCGTCGCGCAGGTCCGTGCAGTTCAGCGCCTTCGCGAGGATGCGCGCGAGCGACGTCTTGCCGGTTCCACGCGGCCCGACAAACAGGATGGCGTGGGCAACCTGGCCCAGGCGAACGGCATTGCGCAGCGTCTCGACGACAGCCTGCTGGCCGACCATCTGCTCGAACGTCTGCGCGCGCCAACGCCGATAGATGGCCTGATGCGGCGCGGTCGGCGTGGCGGACTTCTGGGCGATGGACTGGTTCACGGCGCTCCCGCAGGCGGCGTAACAGGCTGAGGTGAAATGCCGTGCACCCTCCGTCGATCTGGGCGCTTCCGTGCCCACCACCAGGTGCGGCTCGGGCCAGGCCGATCCGCGGCACCCGGCAAGGTTCGCTTAGTGCTGCTTCCTTCCGGACCTGACACGGTTCGCGAGTTGCCGCTGCGCGGGACCCGACCCTCAACGTCGCTCGAGGTGGCAGCGTTCGAGAGCGGAGACCTCGGGAGGGAATTCAGCCCTGCTGGAGCGGATTGCAGGTTCAGGGCACCGCTAGTTCCCCGCCTAGCACGGCGCAGGAAGTCTATCAGGGGTGGCGGAGAGGGCGGGATTCGAACCCGCGACGGGTTGCCCCGAACCGCATTTCCAGTGCGGCGCCATAGTCCACTAGGCGACCTCTCCCCCGCACGGCGCAATCCGGTCGGGGCGTTCCCGACCGGCTGTCGAATCAGGGCTGGCGGAGAGGGCGGGATTCGAACCCGCGGTGCTTTCGCACACCGCTTTTCGAGAGCGGCACCATCAACCACTCGGACACCTCTCCGCGATCGAGGATACCAAACTCGCGACGCGAGACCCTCCAGGCCCTTCGGCCGACGAACCGCCCCCCGACGCTATGAACGTGCGAGCCCGACAAACAATTCCTCGGCCTCGTCGCGGCGAATCCCGCTCACCACGCGGAGGCGACGGGAAAGGGAGCCGTGATTCGCCAGCTGGAGGACGGTGCCCGCCGCCCCATCGGTGTCGTTGGGGAGCGCATAGACGAGCGCCTCGACGTCAGCCGCCAGCAGGGCGCCGACACACATCGGGCAGGGTTCGACCGTGACGAAGATCGTGGCATCGGCAAGCCGCTCCCGGCCGAGGCGGCGCGCGGCCTCGCGCAGGGCGAGGATCACGGCGTGGGCCGTCGGGTCGCCCGTCTCCTCCACCCGGTCGTGCGCGCGGGCGACCATCGCGTCGCTCACGACGGCCACCGCCGCGTGCGGTCGCTCTCCTCGGGACAGCGCGGCTCGGCCCTCGGCCAAGGCTTCGCTCATGAACAATTCGTAGTTCATCTGGCCGCGATGATACAGGGCCGGACTCCGCGCTAGGATTGCCGGCGCGATGGCACGACGACCGCGGATCGGGATTCTCACGGGCGGCGGCGACGTCCCCGGGCTCAACAGCGTCATCAAGAGCGTCGTCTACCGGGCGTCCGAGTTCGGGTACGACGTCCTGGGGATCCGCCGCGGATGGGAAGGCCTCACCCACGTCCGGATCGGGCCGGACCTCGATCCGACGTACGTGCGGGCGCTCGATCGGTCGAACACGCGCACGATCGATCGCACGGGCGGCACGATCCTCCACACGTCGCGGACCAACCCGCGCCGAATGCGCCGTTCGGCGCTGCCCCCCGGCCTCGACGACGCGACGATCGCCGCGACCCAGGTCGACGAGGGCGTCCACGACCTCACCGACCTCGTCCTCGGCAACATCGCGTCGCTCGAGCTGGACGTTCTCGTCACGATCGGCGGCGACGACACGCTGTCGTTCTCGCGTGTGCTGACCGACCGCGGGGTTCCCCTCGTCGCGATCCCCAAGACCATGGACAACGACGTCCAGGGCACGGAGTACTGCATCGGCTTCTCCTCGGCGATCACCCGGGCGAAGGAGCTGATCGATCGGCAGCGGACGACGCTCGGGAGCCACGAACGGATCGGCGTCTTCCGCATCTTCGGACGCGACGCCGGGTTTTCAGCCCTGTTCACGGCGTACGTGACATCCGGTCGATGCGTCATCCCCGAGGCGCCCTACGACCTGGACCACCTGGCGTCGGTCCTGCGCCTCGACCACGAGTCCAATCCAAGCCGCTATGCGTTCGTCATCACGGCGGAAGGGGCGAGGTGGCATGGCGCGCGGCTCGCCGACATCGGCGAAGCGGACATGTACGGCCATCGCCACAAGAGCAACGTCGGTGAATCACTGGCCGCAGAGCTCAGGGAACGGACGGGGATCGATGCCGTCGCCTCCGAACTGACGTACGACCTGCGCAGCGGCCAGCCGGATTCGATCGACCAGATGGTCGCCACGACCTTCGCCAACGTGGCCATGGATCTCATCGTCGAGGGCACCGTCGGCCGGATGGTTGCCGTTCGGGACGGGCGGTACGCCCACACTGAGCTCCCGCCGCCCGGTTTGGGCCCGCGCACCGTGGACGTCCGAACGATGTACAACGAGGAGCGCTTCCGGCCGCGCTACGACGGCAAGCTCGGGGCCCCGATTCTCCTCGTCGGTCTCGAAGCGACCCTGGGCTAGTCGGGCAGACCGGACCGGCCGCGGATCGAGCGGGCCAGCGCGGAGACATCGTCGTCGGCATGGCCGCGCTCCATGAGCTCGACCTCCAGGCGCTCCGCCAGTTCGGTTACCGGAAGCTGGGCGCCGACGTCGCGAGCCAACTCCAGGGCGATGGCCAGGTCCTTGTGATGCAGGGCGACCTTGAAGCCGAGCGGGTACTCGTTGGCGATCATCCGCTCGCTCCGATTGGCCAGCACCCAGCTCTGGGCCGCACCGCCCGACAGCGCCCCGACGACCTGCTCGACGTCGAGGCCGGCCTTCATGGCCAGGACGATCCCCTCGGCCACGCCGATGTAGGCGCCGGCGAGGATCACCTGGTTGACGGCCTTCACCGCCTGCCCCGAACCGATCGGGCCCACGTGGGTGATCGTCCGGCCCATCGCCGCGAGGATGGGCCGCGCCCGCTCGACTGCTTCCGCCTGACCGCCGACGAAGATCGTCAGGGTGGCCTTGCGCGCGCCCTCGCTGCCGCCGGAGACCGGGGCGTCGACCATCGCCACGCTGCGCTCGGCGAGGCGGTCGGCAAACGCACGGGTGGCCGAGGGCGAGATCGTCGAGCAGTCGATCACCAGGCTGCCGGGCCGAAGGGCCTCCGCGGCACCGCCGGGTCCGAACAGGACGGCCTCGACGTCCGGGGTATCGGACACGCAGACGACCGTGACGTCGGCGGTCGCGACCGCCTGGGCCGGGGTGAGGGCGATGTCCACGCCGGCGGCCCCGAGCTCGTCGAAGGGTCGCCTGGTCCGGTTCCACGCGTGAACCGCGAAACCGGCTGCGGCCAGGTTGGCGGCCATTGCCGCACCCATGGTCCCGAGGCCGAGGAACGCGACGTGGTCGACCGGTTCGGCCACTAACCCGTCCTTCCGTCGCGGACGAGGGCACGCCCGACGGTCAGCACTTCGTCGACGAGGGCGTCGGCGTCGATGAGGCCTCCGCGCGGGTTGATGAAGCACGGCCGGATCGCGTTGTGTCCACGGACGCGCGTCGTGGATGGGATGGCGCGGCCACGCGCTCGCACCGCGTGCACGATGTCGTCGTTCAGGGCATCGATCGCCGCGTCGTCCGCCCAACCATCGGGCCGGAAGCGGAAGCAGCAGATCGACAGAACCGGCTCGGCCAGCAGTTCGAGGTCCGGTTCGCGACGGGCGTGGTCGGCAACCCGGCGGGCGCAGTCGAGGTCCTTGCCGATCCGCGCACGGATCCCGGATGCCCCGACCTCCTTGAGCAGCGCCCAGACCGCGAGTCCGCGGCTCGGCGTCGAAAAGTCGACGCCGAAGTCCGGCGAACCGACGCCGAGCTCGTCGAACGGTGACCCCGGGTCGGGCCCGGTCGTCGGCTGGAACTGCGCGTAGTCGCCGCGGTGGACGGTGAGCGCCCGGCCCAGGATATCGGCATCGCGGACGAACGCTGCACCCGTGCCGACCGGCGTGGCCAGCCACTTGTGCGGATCGACCGCCAGCGAGTCGATCTGCGCGAAGTCGCCGTAGAGGTGGCGGACGCGCTCGTCGAGGATGCCGAGGGCTCCGTAGGCGCCGTCGGCGTGGAACCAGATTCCGCGGTCGTGGGCGATGGTTCGCATCTCATCGATCGGGTCCACGAGTCCCGTGTTCACATCGCCGGCGGAGGCGACGACGGCGACCGGCGTTCGACCGGCAGCAATGTCCTCGTCGATGGCCTGGCGCAGGGCATCGAGGTTCGGGCGGCGAGCGTCGTCCACGTCGACGTAGTGGACGTTGTCGCGGCCGATCCCAAGGATGCCCGCGGCGCGACCGATGACGTCGTGGACCTGGGTGGTCGCGTAGATCCGGGGCGATGGCACCGCGCCGATGCCGTCACGGGAGATGTCGATCCCCAGCCGCTCCCCGGCGTGCTGGCGCGCGGCCGCGAGCCCGACGAGGTTCGCGACGGCGCCACCGCTCACGAAGACGCCCTGGAAGTTCGGCGGGAGGGTGAGCAGGTCGCGCAGCCAGCGGGTCGCGAGGTCCTCGATCGAGTTCGCGGGGTGGACCCACCAGCGCTGGGGCGCAGTGAACGCGCCGACCAGCGCTGCGGTCGCAGTGATCGTCGTCGGCGCCACGGTCACCCAACCCGTGAACCCGGGATGGCCGATCGGCAGGCCGTTGGCGATGACGACCTCGTCGAGGAGGCGAAGGACCTCGTCCGCGCCGACACCCTCGGCCGGCAGCGGCTCCTCGATCTGGGGCAACCAGACCGAGCGCCGCGCGGCGCCGCTGTTCTGTTCGAATCGAAGGAAGGATTCGAGACCGGGGAGCACGCGCTCCAACGCCTCGGTCAGGCCGTCCGTTCGGGCGGCTTCGGTGTGCGTTGGCGGCATCGGTTCGGTCGTCGACATGGCGACTAGGGTACCGGAGCCTTCGACCCCGATGAGCGCGCAGCCTCTTCGACGTGGCGCGGGATCATCGTCGCCGCGAGTGCGGCGCCGACGAGGCAGGCAAGGACGCCGACCAGGATCGATGCCTGCAGCGAGATCGAGGCGAGGACACCGGCAAGTGCCGCGCCGATCGGGTAACCGACGAAGTTGAACGCCATCGAAACGGCGAACGCCCTCCCCATCCACGCCGTCTCCGTCCGGCGCTGGCGGATGGTGAACATCGCCACGTCGAGGGGCCCGTTGGCCAGGCCGAGCAGCGCGGACGAGAGGACGACCAGTCCCAGGCCCGCGGCGAAGGCCGCCGGGTCTCCGGTCGCTCCGGCTGTCGATGTGCTGGCGGGCAGGAGCAGCGCTGCGGCCGGCGCGAAGGCGGCGAGCGAGATCACGATCATCGACCACTCGCGCCGATGGGTATCGAGTCGCCCACTGAGGAAGGCCGAGACCATCCCGGTGATTCCGGAAACCGCGAACACGAGGCCCACGGTGATCTCGCTCGCGCCGAGACGGTTCAGCACGATCAGGGGGACGACGATCGTGACCATGCCACCGGAAAGGTTGGTGACGGAGATCGCAAACCCGAGGCCGCGCAGTGTCCGGTTCCGCCACGTATAGAGCATGCCGGCCCAGGCGTCGACGAAGAGGCGGCCGGTGGAGGCGCTCTCGAACGGCGGGTCGGGGACGCCGCGAAGCGAGATGGCCGCCAGGCCGAAGGCGAGGCCGATCGCGAGGAGCGCGACGGGTCCGCCAAACAGCGCGACGAGCGTCGCCGCGATCGGCGGCCCGAGGATCGTGGCCACGACGTAGCCGTTCGCATCCACCGCGTTGACGCGCTCCCACAGGTGTTTCGGGACGAGGATCGGAAACAGGCTGCGCAGGCCCGTGTGGCTCAGGATCCCGGTGAGCGACGAGATCGCGGCGATCAGGACGAGCAGCCAGGCGGGGAGCGCGTCGGCGAGCGCGAGCGCGCCGAGAAGGAGCATCGCCACGAGAGCGACGATGTAGTCGATCGTGATCAGGCGGACCCGGCCGTGGCGATCGAGGAGTGCCCCGGCGACGGGACTGACGACGAGGCCGGGAAAGACGCTGGCAAACGTCACGAGGCCGGCCAGGGCCGGCGAGCCGTACTCGGTCAAGGTGAACAGGACGAGGGCGATGCTCACCATCGACTGGGACACCCGGGCGACCTGCATCGCCACGAGGATCCGACGCAGGGTCGGGACGGCCAGGAGGGCGCGGTAGGAGCGGTCGAGGCGCGGCGATGCGGGTTGCGTCGTCTGGGTCACGAGCGGGAATGGTAGCGGCGCCGGTGGCGCTGCACCTTGACGTGGGCGTGCCAGGGCAGGACGCTGACGGCACGATGCGGCGACGCCTGGTACTCCTGCTCCTTCTCTCGGCGACCGTGGCGCTTCCAGGGGGATGCGGGACCGGAGATCCCGCCCCGACCGCGGTCGTGAACGGCCAGACCTACCTCGTGACGGTCGCGCGCGGCATCGCCGTCAGCGAGGACGACCTGAAGCCGTATGCATTGGTCGAACGATTCACGTTCCCGGAGCAGTTCGCCGACCGTCAGGCCTACACGATCCGAGGGGTGCCCGGCGAGGACTTTCTCCTCGTTCGGGCCGCTCCCGGCCAGTCCGATGACGCCGGTCCCTGGGGTGACTACCTCGCCCTGATGAGGGACGCGAGCAAGCCCATCCCGGCGTTGTGCACCTGGTTCGAGACACTGCCGCCGACGTGGTGCTGAGGTCGCCGGGACGGGGCGGCGTCACTTCGCGAGGTTCTGCACGATCAAGACGGCCGCAGGCGCCAGGATCACGATGGCGGCAGCGGGCAGGGTGAGGAAGGCGAGTGCCAGGATCGCTGCCGCGCGGGAGGACGTTCGGCGAAGCGCCCAGGCGCCCAGGCCAGTGAGGAGCAACGCGATCGCCAGGAAGCCGATGCCTGCGGGTAACCCCGCGATACCCGGTGGGCTCGCCAACACGGGGTCCATGAACCCGGGAACCGCGAACAGCTGAAACAGCAAGATCCAGAGGGGCAGAAACGCCAGGACCATCCGCGGGGCATGGGACGTGCGTGTGGCGATCTCGGGCACGAATCCGTCAGGCGGCATGTCGACGGGTTGCGGCACGTACTGCTCCTTTCGAAGATGGTGGCCGGGGGCTGTGACAGCGACATCGATGATGCTGCGAGCCCACAGGGATGCGAGAGACAAGGGGTCGCCCGACGCCGCGGCGTCGCGTGCCTGCTCGCCGAACACGCGGGTCATCTCGGATCCGTAGCGGTCGCGAAACGCGCGCGGGTACAGGCGCAGAAGCCCGCGAAAGAGGACCTCATGGCGCGTCATGGCCCGAACTCGCGGATCCATGGACGGGCCCGTGCGACGTGGGCCTCCATTCGGGCGACCTCGCCGGCGACGACCCGATGACCGGTCGCCGTCAGCCGGTAGTAGCGCCTGCGCTCATCGTCACGTTCGGGGTCCGGCCTCTCGTCGCTCTCTTCGATCAAGCCGCGGTCCACGAGCCGTTTGATGTTCGTGTAGAGCGTGCCCGCTGCCAGGCGAACGGCACCGTCGCTCTGTGCCGCCACCTCCGACATGATCGCGTACCCATGGCGCTCCTCGGGGCCGATGGCGAGGAGGATGTGGATCGCGGCCGGAGGGAGGGGTGCGTTGCCCGTTTGCACTCCCCTACTATATCCAATGTGGATAGAGTGTCAACGGGCTGCTGGCCGCACGTGGCTGCTGGCCGCAAGTTGGGGAGTGTGGCGCGCCCGGCGGGACTCGAACCCACGACCTTCAGGTCCGCAACCTGACGCTCTATCCGCTGAGCTACGGGCGCACATGTGGCTGCATCGAGGCTGGCGGAGAGGGAGGGATTCGAACCCTCGGAGCAGGTTACCCCACTCAGCGGTTTAGCAAACCGCCGCACTAGGCCTCTATGCGACCTCTCCGTCGCGCAGCGGGCGGCATTCTACCATCCGGGCTCGGGCGAACCTCCCGATCCATCTCGATCCACCCCGGAGGACGACTGTCGACCGGCACCGGCAGCCGCAGGCTGGACGCGCACCGCCTACTCCGCCCACCGCCTACTCGGTATGGGAGTGGTAGCGCACTGGAAGCCGCGTCGGGCGACCGGATCCGTCCGGTTTACGCGGAGTACGGGTGCCGCGATGCCCGAGAGCGGCGATCGGTGCTCCGGCACTCCTACAGCTGGTGAACGCGCAGATGGAACGCGCAGATGGAACGGGCAGATGGTTGGGTCGCGCGGTGCCCGCCTGGCGATTCCGGGTCCGGACGTCTTGCGGACCAAACACCGTTCGGGCCCGCGTTGACACCGAACCACCGGTGGGCTACCGTCCGCCCACGCACATGAAGCACTGGTTCTACTTTCGACGCCCGGCATGAAGGCCCCAGGTCCGTAAGGACCGGGGAGCACGGTTCGTGCCGGGAGAGCAGAGGCGCAAAACCTCTGCTTTTTTGTTGCTCGTCAACGCGAGCGGGCCGCCAGCACAATCCGGTCGGCGATGGGACGATGCGTGACGATGACGGTGGTACGAGCGGCTACCGATCGCAGGATCGACTGACCGACTGACCGACTGACAGGAAGGATCGACGACACGATGTTCGTGGTCATGGCTCCAGCGGCAAGCGAGGCAGAGCTGCTCGGCGTCAAGAGCGTCATCCTGGCCGAGGGTCTCAGCCCGTACGAGCACGCCGGTCCCGATCGAATCGCGATTGCCATCGTCGGCGAGATCGGGAAGCGCAAGGCCGCCCTCATCGAGCGTCTCGCCGCGCTGTCGGGCGTCGCGTCGGTGACCCCGATCAATCGACCGTTCAAACTGGCGTCGCGCGAGTTCCAGCCGGAGGACACGGTGATCCGCGTCCTCGATGCCGTCGTCGGCGACGGTGGCCTGACCGTGATGGCGGGCCCGTGCTCAGTCGAGAGTCGTGACCAGTTGTTCGAGACGGCTGCCGGGGTCAAGGCCGCCGGTGCCACGATCCTGCGCGGCGGTGCGTTCAAGCCGCGGACCAGCCCGTACTCGTTCCAGGGTCTCGGGGTCGAAGCGCTCCGCTACCTCGCCGAGGCACGCGAGGCGTTCGGCCTTCCGGTGATCACCGAGGTCATGGAGCCGAACCAGGTCGACATCGTCGCCGAGTACGCCGACATCCTCCAGATCGGCACGCGGAACATGCAGAACTACTCGCTGCTGACCGCGGTGGGTCGCGTAGCCCGGCCGGTGATGCTCAAGCGCGGCTACGGGGCCACGGTCGAGGAGTGGCTCATGGCCGCGGAGTACATCATCAGCTCGGGCAATCCGAACGTGATCCTGTGCGAGCGCGGAATCCGGACGTTCGAGACGTACACCCGGAACACGATGGACCTGTCGGCCGTGCCCGTCGTCCACAGCCTGACCCACCTGCCGGTCATCGTCGACCCGTCGCATGCGACCGGCAAGCGCTGGCTGGTGAAGCCACTCGCGCTCGGCGGCGTGGCGGTGGGCGCTGACGGCGTCATGGTCGAGGTCCACCCACGCCCGGACGAGGCGCTGTCCGACGCCGAGCAGCAGCTGACGATCCCGCAGTTCGCCGACATGATGGTGTCCGTCGGCGTGGTCCACGGGTATCTTCGCGACCAGCCGCACAACCCGGTCGATTCTGCGTCCGCGACGGCCGGCGGCGACGACGCCCTGAGCCGGCACTAGCAGTGTGAACGGCCTCGAACCGGGCGTCACAGCCGCAGGCGACGCCGGAACCATCACACCGCGCGACGCCCTCGTCGCGCCCGCCGCGCGCCTTCGCGGTTCGCTCACCCTGCCCGGCGACAAGTCGATCAGCCATCGGGCCCTGATGCTGGCGATGCTGGCGCGGGGGGAAAGCCGGATCGCGCGCGCCGGGGACGGCGGCGATGTGCGCTCGAGCGCCGCGATTGCCGCGGCATTGGGGGCGACCGTGGAGCGTTCGCTGAACGACGACGGAACGGCGGACTACCGGGTGGTCTCGCCCGGCGCCGACGGCCTCCGCCAGCCGGCAACCACGCTGGACTGCGGCAACTCGGGCACCAGCCTGCGCCTCTTCGCGGGGATCCTGGCCGGTTTGCCCCTGACGAGCGTCCTCGATGGCGACGAATCGTTGCGACGGCGCCCGGTCGCCCGTATCATCGAACCGCTGCGCTCGATGGGCGCAGTGCTCCGCGCCCGTGACGGCGATTCCCGTCCGCCCCTGACCGTGGTGGGCCGTTCCCCGCTTCGGGGAATCGATCACGTCGCCCGCGTGCCGAGCGCCCAGGTCAAGTCGGCCATCCTCCTGGCGGGGTTGCGAGCCGAGGGCTGGACGAGCGTCAGCGAATCGGTCGCCACGCGCGACCACACGGAGCGGATGCTCCGGGCGCGCGGCGTGCCGGTTCGTCGCGACGTCGCACCGGACGGCGCGGTGAAGGTCGGACTCGAGGGAGGGGCGGACGTGCAGGCCATCGACGAGCGGGTGCCGGGGGATGTCTCCGCCGCTGCGTTCTGGCTGGTCGCGGGCTCCATCCATCCCGATGCCCAGTTGACCATCGCCGGAGTCGGCCTGAACCCGACCCGCCGGGCCATCGTCGACCTCCTTCGGGCGATGGGTGCGGTCATCGACGAGCGCGCGAACGGCCGCAAGGGTTCGTCCGAGGACGATGGCGTCGGGGAGCCCGCGGCCGATCTGACGGTCCGGTCCGCGGAGCTTCGCGCCATCGATGTCGGTCCAGCCGACGTTGCCGCGGCCATCGACGAAATTCCGATCCTGTGTCTTGCCGCGACGCAGGCGCGGGGCACCACACGAATCCGGGGCGCCGGCGAGTTGCGCCACAAGGAGTCGGACCGGATCGCCGGGATTGCCGCCGGTCTGGCGGCGCTCGGGGCGCGGATCTCGGTGGACGGCGACGACATCACCATCGACGGACCGACGCCGCTTCGGGGCGCGGCGACGGACAGCCTCGACGATCACCGCCTGGCGATGACCTTTGCGGTCGCGGGCCTCATCGCGACCGGGTCGACCGCGGTCGCTCGATCATCCAGTGCCGCGGTCTCCTATCCAGCGTTCTTCGTGGATCTCGAAAGGATCGGCTCATGACCAAGCGTGTCGTCCTCATCGGCCACCCCGTCGCCCACTCGCTCTCCGGGGCGATGCAGCAGGCGGCGTTCGACGCCCTCGGGATCGGCGCCACGTATGAGCTCTGGGACCGCGCCCCGGTCGCGCTCGCCGATGCCATCAGTGAACTTCGGAGCGGCGAATTCCTCGGCGCCAACGTGACGATCCCGCACAAGGAGCGGGTCGTCCCGATGATCGACCGCCAGACCGACGACGCCCAGGCAACCGGCGCCGTCAACACGATCACGCGCGAGGGGAAACGGCTGATCGGCCACAACACCGATGTCGCAGGCTTCAAGTTCGCTCTCGACCAGTTGGTCGGCAAGCAGAAGATGCCCCGCCAGGCGGTCGTGCTGGGCGCGGGCGGCGGCGCACGGGCGGTGGTCCACGGTCTGATCACCGAAGGATTCCAGCGGATCATCGTCTTCAATCGGCACCTGCATCGCGCCGAGGGGCTGGTCCGGCACTTCTCGCGGAGTGCCGCGCACATGGAACTGAAGGCCATGCCCTGGCACGATTCGATCATCGAGGCCGAGCTGGACAAGACGAAGGTGCTGGTGAACGCCACGTCGATCGGACTCGTGGGCGACGACATCCCGGTCCCCGCCGAGATCCTCCCCGCGGATCTCCTCGTCCTGGACCTGATCTACCGGACGACCGCCCTGCTTCGCGCTGCCGAGGCGACGGGGTCGCGGACGCAGGACGGCGAGTCGATGCTGCTCCACCAGGGCGCGGCCGCGTTCACGCTCTGGACGGGGCAGGCGGCCCCGCTCGACGTGATGCAGGCGGCGTTGGCAGCGGCTCGTGCCGTGGGGCTGCGATCGGCAGAGGGCGAGCCCACCGGTGCGCCCGGCGAGACACCCGCCGACGACGCGACCGGAACGCCGGCCGCGGTCGCGGCGGGAGAGTAGCCCCACTCGGGACGGGCGTGGTGGGATCGTTTCGCTTTCTCACGGCCGGTGAGTCGCACGGCCGGATGCTGGGAGTCACCCTGGAGGGCGTCCCGGCCGGGCTGGCGCTGAGCGCGGATGTCATCGCCGTCGACCTGGCCCGTCGCCAGCGTGGTTACGGCCGGGGCGCACGCCAGGCGATCGAGCAGGACCGCGCCGAGATCGTGTCCGGCGTCCGCCACGGTTTGACGCTCGGCTCGCCGATCCTGCTCCTCGTCGCAAACCGCGACTGGGAGAACTGGACCCGGGTCATGCAGGTGGCGCCACTCTCCGAGGAGGAGGCCGCGGAGCTGGCCGCACTGTCCGAGGGAGGCAACAAGCGGGCGACACCGGTCACTCGGGTGAGACCAGGGCACGCGGACCTGGCGGGCGCGCTGAAATACGGGTTCAGCGACGTCCGCAATGTCCTCGAGCGGGCGTCCGCGCGGGAAACGGCCGCGCGGGTCGCCGCCGGAGCCGTGGCGCGCGCGTTCCTCGCCGAACTGGGGGTCGAGGCCTGGTCGTTCACGGCCGAGGTGGGCGGCGTCGCCGTCGATCCGGCAGCCTGTACCCGCAGCCGTGCGGAGGCAGACGCGTCGCCGCTCCGCTGCCCCGATCCGGGCGCCGAGGACCGGATGATCGCGAGGATCGACGAGGCCCGTGCCAACGGCGACACCGTCGGCGGCGTGTTCGAGGTCGTGGTTCATGGCCTGCCGATTGGAATCGGCTCCTATGTCCACTGGGATCGCCGCCTCGACGCGGCCATTGCTGCCGCTGTGATGAGCATCAACATCGTCAAGGGCGTGGAGTTTGGCCTCGGGTTCGAGCAGACCCGGCGGTTCGGGTCGGCGGTGCACGACGTCATCGAGGGCCGCAGCGACGGTGGCCGGTGGGTCCATCGTTCGAACAACGCCGGGGGGCTGACCGGCGGCGTGACCAACGGCGAACCACTCGTCGTCCGCGGCGCTGTGAAGCCGATCTCGACCTTGGCCCGCCCCCTCCCCTCGGCCGATCTGATCACCGGCGAGGCCGTCGACAAGGCGCACTACGAGCGCAGCGACATCAGCGTCGTGCCGGCCGCCGGGGTGGTCGCCGAGGCGATGGTCCTCGTCGCGCTCCTCGATGCCGTGCTGGCCAAGTTCGGCGGCGACTCCCTCGATGAGACGCGCGACAACCTGCGGCGCTACCAGGAACGCCTCGAACGCCCGGTCCCGGCCCCCGCGGTGGGCGGGACTCGGGCCGCGACGCCCGCCCACGGACAGACGACCGGCACGGACGTGGCCGGCTCCGGCGGCGACGACTGAGTCGGCGATGGACGTCGTCCTGGTCGGATTGCCCGGCAGCGGAAAGAGCGTGATCGGCCGGCGCGTCGCGCATCGTCACGACGCCGCGTTCATCGACCTCGACGAGCGGATCGAGGCCGCGGCGGGCCGCACCATCCCGCAGCTCTTCGAGGACGAGGGTGAAGCAGGCTTTCGCGCGCGGGAACGGGCGGCCGTGGTCGCGTTGGGTCACGCCGATCGCGATCCGGCGATCAAGCGGGTGGTCGCGACGGGTGGCGGAACGATCGTCGACCCGCGCAACCGGTGGCACCTGTATCGCGGCCGCCTGCCGATCTGGCTGGACGGCCGACCGGAAGTCCTGGCCCAGCGCCTGCGGCGAAGCACCAATGTGCGCCCGCTCGTCGCCGGGCGCGACCCGATCGGATCGATCCGCGATCTCGGTCGCAAACGAGAGCGGTTCTACGGTGCGGCGATCCGCGTTCGCGGCGTCGCGGAGGTCGGCAGGGTCATCGAGCGCGTCGATGAGATCATCGCCACCCATGGGTCGGCGAGCGCTGGCGGACACGTGCTGCTGCGCGCCGACACCGCGATCGGGTCGATCGTGCTCGGAGAGGGCATCGCGGCAAGCGAAGTTGCGGCGGCACTTGTGCGGCTGGGGGCGCGGCGCGCAATCCTCGTGTCGGAGCCCGGCGCATGGTCGGCCTTCGGCGAGGCACTGGCCGGCGCCCTCGAGAGAGGCGGCCTCACGACCGCGCGCGTCATGCTCCCCCAGGGCGAGGCGGCCAAACGCCTGTCGGTCGTCGAGAGGGCTGCAGGCGACCTGGCGGCACTGCGCGTCGAACGCGGTGAACCGATCGTCGCGATCGGTGGTGGGGCCGTCGGTGACGCGGCCGGATTCCTGGCTGCGACCTATCTCCGGGGCATTCCCGTCATCCACGTCCCCACGACCCTGGTCGCGCAGATCGACTCGTCCATCGGGGGCAAGACCGGGGTGGACCTCGACGCCGGCAAGAACCTCGTCGGGGCGTATCACCAGCCGGCGGCCGTGGTCATCGACACGGCTGCCCTGCGAACGCTCCCGGAACGCGAGCGCCGGGCAGCCCTCGGCGAAGCGGTGAAGATGGCCGCGCTCGGCGATGAGCGCCTGTTCGAACTCCTCGAGATCGGCGGCGAGGCGATCGCCCGGGGCGACCCGGCCGCCTCCGAGACCGGTGCCGTGGCCGAACTCGTGGAGCGTGCGGCGTGGGCCAAGGTGGAGGTGGTGCTCGCCGACGAGCGCGAGGCAGCCGGCCGGATCGCCCTCAACCTCGGGCACTCAGTGGGCCACGCGATCGAGGCCGCGGCCGGATTCTCCGAGATTCGGCACGGCGAGGCGGTCGCCCACGGCCTCCGGGCCGCGTGCCGGATCGGGGTCGCCCACGGCGTGACACCCGCGGACCGCGCCGAGAGGATCGAGCGCCTTCTCGATGCCCTGGGGCTCGCCACGGAGCAGCCCGCGCTTGGCGCGGACGATGTGCTGGGCCGGCTCGCGGTCGACAAGAAGCACGCATCCGGTCGCCTGCGCTGGGTGCTGCCCACGGCGGGCGGTCACGAGGTCCGCGACGACGTGCCGGACGAGGTCGTCCGACGGATCGTCGACGAGCTCCTCGCCGCCTCCGTTGGGAGCGCGGAGCGATGACCCGAGTCCTCGTCCTCCAGGGTCCCAACCTCAACCTGCTCGGTACCCGCGAGCCGGAGATCTATGGGCGCCAATCGCTCGACGAGATCCACGCGGGGATCGCTCAGCGAGCGACCGAACTGGGACTCGAGGTCGCCTTCTTCCAGTCGAACCACGAAGGGGCGCTGATCGATCGGTTGCATCGCAAGGACTTCGACGTCGCGATCGTCAACGCCGGCGGGCTGACCCACACGTCCGTCTCGCTCCGTGACGCGCTCCTCGGCGTCGAGCGGCCGTTCGTCGAGGTCCATCTGTCCGATCCGTCGACGCGGGAGGCGTTCCGCCAGGTCAACTTCCTCGCCGACATCGCGCTCACCTCGATCGTGGGTCAGGGTGCGCCCGGCTATCACCTCGCACTCGAGTTCATCGCGGAGAACGTGGCCGGCCATGGCTGAGCGTGAATCCCCCGAGATGCGTCGACTCCGGCGCGAGATCGACGCCCTCGACCGCAAGATCGTGCAGTTGCTCAACGAACGGGCCGACAAGGGCCGGGCGGTGGGCCGAGAGAAGGAGGCGAACGGACGCCGTCGGATCCGCGACGCGGAGCGCGAGCGTGAAGTCCTGCTCCGGGTCTCGATGGCCAACGCCGGTCCGATCCCGCAGGCCGATCTCCTGGCGATCTACCGACGGCTCATGGCGGCGACGCGGGCGCTCGAAGCACGCGATCGTGAGCGGCTCGCGGACGGCGAGGCCGGCGACGGCGACTGACCGACCGTCCCCGCCAGGCGCCGGTCGGCCCTCGATCGACCTTTCCGGCATCCCGCGCGGCGCGATCACGCGGTTTGCGCCCGCTCCGACGGGCTACCTGCACCTTGGCCACGTCGCGAATGCCATCTACGTGTGGGGCATCGCGCGGGCCGTCGAGGGTCGTGTGCTCCTCCGGATCGAGGATCACGATCGGCAGCGCTGCCGTCCGGAGTACGATGCGGCGATCCTCGAGGACCTCGCGTGGCTGGGATGCGCGGCTGACGAAGGCCCGATCCGGCAGTCCGATGACGATGAGCCCTATGCCACCGCCCTGCTGCGACTCGGGACCGATGGGCTGGTGTACGCCTGCGATTGCACGCGCTCGACGTTCGCTCGCTGGGTGGCCAGGCATGGTCGGTCCTGGGCGGGCCCGGGCTGTCCCGGGAGGTGTCGCGAACGCGGGCTCGCTGACCGGCCGGGACGGGTGATCCGGCTGGTCCTCGGCGATGGCGAGGAACGGTGGGACGACGTGCTGCTGGGACCGCGGTCCGGGCCGGTCGGGGTCGCCGGCGATCCGCCGGCGCGGGACCGCCACGGCGACTGGACCTACGGCTTCTCGGTCGTGGTCGACGACCTGCGGCAGCGGATCGACCTCGTCATCCGCGGTCAGGATCTCCTCGACGCCACACCCGACCAGATCCGGCTCGGCCGACTCCTGGGACGAGCCGGGCCGCCGTTGTTCCTCCACCACCCCCTGATCCTGCGCTCCGACGGGACGAAGCTCTCGAAGGCCGATCGAGACACGAGTGTCCGGGAGCTTCGGGCAGTCGGCGCGAGACCGGACGATCTGCGCGCGCGGGCCGCCCTGGACATCGATCTCCGGAGCTGATCGATCACACGCAACCGATGAACGGATCGCTCGAACGGGGCCACACTTCGACACCGCCGGTCGGGGTGAGCATCAGGAGGGTGTCCTGGTCCGCCGAGCGATAGAGATGCCAGCGCAAGTTGCGATACCCCGTCTGGACGGCGTCCTGCGGCAACTGCGTCTCCTCGCGGTATCGACCGATCGTCTTGCCTGCGAAGATCCCCAGCGGGTCACGCAGGAACAGCTGGTCGCCCATCCACAGCCAGACGGTTGACTCCCAACCACAGTGGCCGGGACCGGTGCTCGTGCGGACGGTACTGGTCGGAACGCCGGTTGCATCGAACCACGGCGCGTTGTCGCTCGTCCGACCGGCGGATGGGTCAAACTCGACGGCCGGGCAGGCCCGAAATGCGGTGACGTACCACGAACCTGGACCTCCCTGCGTGCTCTTGCCCTCCATGAGGATGATCGCCTTGAGCCGGCCGTCCACCGTGGCGACGTGGCGGGTGAAATGCGAGAGTCCATCCTCCCACGGGGTCGTGGGCTCGATGCGCCAACCGCTGAGCGGGAGGTCGACGTCCTGGACGCCGTACAACCAGATGGAGGGCGAGGCCGTTCCTTCGCGTCCGACGCGGGGACCCTCGCCACGCTCGTATCCGATCGGCGCCGGCTCGGCATCGCACTCGAGCTGCCCGATGAGGTCACGTGCCCAGTCGGGTGCCTCGAGGTCCGCGGGCGACGCCACGACAGTTGGGTCGAGCGTCGGCGAAGGAGCGACCGTCCCACCGGAACCCGGCGAAGGGAACCCACTCGCGCCGGCGGGCTCATCGGACGACGGGCGGGCAACGGTTCCGATGTAGGCCGCGCCGAGTCCAACCGCGAGAACGATCGCGGCAGCGCGTACCAGCGAGGGTCCGCGGCGGCGGCGCCTCGGTGGCAGCACCGCGACGTGCCCGGCGAGCGCGGCGAGCACGTCGCGGTCCGTGCGACCTCGGTCGCGAAGCCAGCGCTCGAGCAGGGATTCGAAGTCGTCGCTCATCGTCGATCCTCGGCGTCGTAGGCCGCCCGCAGCCGCTTCAGCGCATGGTGGACACGCGACTTGACGGTTCCCTCGGGGACGCCGAGGTGGGCGGCTGTCTCGGCGACCGGCAGGCCCCAGTAGTGGTGCAGGGTCAGGAGCAGCCGATCGCGGGCGTCGAGGCGCTCGAACGCCCTGGCCAAGGTGCGCTGTTCGACTGCCCGATCGAGCTGGCCGTCCGGTCCCAAGTCCTCGATGTCGAGCTCCACGAGCCGCCGGCGCCGCTTGGCGATCCGCAGCGCGGCGCGGACGACCTGCCGGCGGAACCAGGATGGGAAGGCCTCGGGATCGCGAAGGTCCTCGATGCCCTGCCAGGCCGATAGCAGCGCCTCCTGGACGGCGTCGGCCGCGTCGGCAGTCGTGCCGGTGACGATCCTGGCCGCCCCGACCGCGTCGGAGAGATGGGGCTCGACCAGCCGACCAAACGCATCACGGTCCCCTGAGCGAGCCGCCGCGACAAGCGGGGCGAGTGTCGGCTTGGCGGTCGAATCCAGGACAGCCTCCATGGAAGGTAGTGGCCGGGGGGCGCGGTTCGGTTCAATCTTCGTCGGAAGGCGGTTCGGTCCGGTCCTCGATCTCCCAGGCGTGATCGAGGGCGTGCCAGGCGATCCGGTGCGCCGCGTAACGGGCGGTCCAGCGACGGCCGGCAAGCGGCGATCCATCGGAGGGCGCGCGAAGGACCGTGAGCACCGCCTCGCGCATCGCGGCGATCGCGCCGGGATCGTCGGGGGCCGGCGCTCTGACGCGAATCCCCATCTCGCGGGCATACGCGTGGTCGGACTCCGTGACGTGGGCGACGATCCTGTCGCGGTCGCGTCCGCCGCCGCGGGGACCCTTGCGCAGCTCGGCGGGCGCCACGGCTACGACCGCGTCGAACTCCGCCCAGGCAGCGGCGACGATCGCGGCCCGGCGTGTTGCCTCCGCAGCGCCCAGCGTACGGTGGTCGGCTGTCGTGATGCGACTCGGGACGCCGAACTCCGTCCCCGAGGAACCTGTCTCGTTTTCGGCGACCTGCAGGATGACTTCGGGCAAGCGGAACGATCGCGAGGATCCGGCGAGAGCATGGCCCGCGCGGTCGAGCGCGCGGGCGTACCGTGGCAGTGCGGCGAGGAGGGCGTCGAGCGCGAGCTCCTCGGTCTTGGCGGACCGGGCCAGACCCGGCCAATCGATCGCCGAGCCGAAGGTCTTCTTGGGCGTTGCCTCGATGGCGATCGCGAGGAGCAGCGTCATCGATCGGTCGTTGCGGTTGCGAGTGCCCGTACCAGCCGTGCCATCGCGGCAACGTTGGTTCCATCAGGACCCAGCGCATCAACCAGGGCGGACGCGACGATGATCCCGTCCGCCCCGGCACGGGCGAGCGCACGGGCGTGGGCGGGACGGGAGACACCGAATCCAACGGCGACGGGGACCGGCGAGACCGCCCGAACGTCTCGGACCAGGCGGGCCACGGTCCGCGGCAGGCTGGTTCGGGCGCCGGTCACGCCGACAAGCGACACGCAGTAGAGGAAGCCGCCGGATCGAGCGGCGATCATCGCGCGACGGGCGGGCGCGGTCGTCGGAGCGACGAGGTAGACCAGGGCAATGCCGGAGGCCGCCGCGATCGCCTCGAAAGGTCGGCCTTCATCCGGGGTGAGGTCGGCGATGATGAGGCCCGCGACGCCCGATCCCGCGAGGCGGCCCGCCGTCTCGGCTCCATCCCCTCCCCCGATGATCTGGTTGGCGTAGCCCATGACAACGACGGGCGTATCCGGGCGGGCGGCGGCGATCTGCCGAACCAGGTCGAGCGACCGCTCGAGGCTGGCGCCATTGCCGAGGGCGACGCTGGACGCGCGCTGGAGCGTGGCGCCGTCCGCCAGCGGGTCCGAGTACGGGAGGCCCACCTCGAGCAGGTCGGCGCCCGCGTCGATGGCCGCGACCGCGGCTCGGAGACTGGTCTCCGCGTCCGGGTAGCCGGCAACCACGTACGGGACCAGGGCGGCGCGGCCGGCCGCACGGGCCCTGGCGAATGACGCCGCGATCCGCAGGGCGCCAGGGGTGTCGTTCGTGTGCGCGTACGTGCCGGGCGCCGCGGGGGAGCTCATCTGATCCCTGCCCACGGCGCGACGTCGGCGAAGCGCTCGAGCGCGGCCATGTCCTTGTCGCCGCGGCCGGAAAAGCCGAGCAACACGAGCGTCTCGGCGGGCCATCGTGGGCCGTGTCGGGAGCCGGAGCCGCTCGAGCCGGCGCCTTCGATGTCGGCCAGCAATTTCGGCAGCGCGGCGATCGCGTGGGCCGTCTCCAGGGCGGGGAGGATCCCCTCCGCTCGAGTCACGGTGCGCATCGCGGCGATCGCCTCGCGGTCGGTGGCGGTCGCGACCTCGAGGCGACCGGCGGCGTAGAGCGCCGCGATCTGGGGCCCGACGCCCGGGTAATCGAGGCCGGCGGAAGCCGAGTGGGCCTCCACCACCTGACCATCGCGGTCCTGGAGCATGAGCGAGCGGCTGCCGTGGAGGATCCCGGGCGTGCCGCCGATGAGCGCCGCGGCGTGGCGACCGGTGGCGACGCCGTCGCCGGCGGCCTCAGCGACCGCGAGACGCACCGAGGGTTCGCCGATGAACCGCGACAGCAGCCCGATCGCGTTCGAGCCCCCGCCGACGCAGGCGAGCGCAAGGTTCGGCAGGCGACCCTCGACGGCCTCGAGCTGGGCGGCCGCCTCGTCGCCGATCGTTCGCTGGAGGTCACGGACGATCGTGGGATACGGGTGCGGGCCCATCGCCGAGCCCAGGACGTAGTGCGTCGTCTCGACGTTGGTCACCCAGTCGCGCATCGCGTCGTTCACCGCGTCCTTGAGCGTGGCCGTGCCCGACGTCACCGGGCGGACCTCCGCGCCGAGCGCGTGCATCCGCTCGACGTTCGGTTTCTGACGCTCGATGTCCTCCGCGCCCATGAACACGACGCAGGGCAGGTCGAGGAGCGCACAGGCGGTGGCCGTCGCAACGCCGTGCTGCCCGGCGCCGGTCTCGGCGATGACCCGCGTCTTGCCGAGCCGCCGCGTGAGCAGTGCCTGGCCGAGCGCGTTGTTGATCTTGTGGGCGCCGGTGTGGGCGACGTCCTCGCGCTTGAGGTAGAGGCGGAGGCCCGGGATGTCGGCAGTGGTCGCGAGGGACGAACGGCCGGTGACGCTGGACCTGCGGCCGGTCGCGAGGCGCGCGGCTTCGGTCGCGAGGCGCGCGGCTTCGGCTCGGACCTCCGCTTCGAGGCCCGCGGCCCGGTACAGCGGCGTCGGTCGGCCGGCGAATCTGGCCAGAAGCTCGCGGAACTCGGCCCAGAACCGCGGGTCGTGGCGGAGGGCGGCGTACGCGTGCTCGAGCTGCTCGAGCGCCGCGATGAGCGTCTCGGGGACGTAGCGGCCGCCGAATTCGCGGTCGGTCCCCCAGCGGCCCCGGACGTCGGCATCGAGGAGCCCGGGATGGATCGGCGTCGGTCGGACCGGCGTATTCGGGCGATCGAGGCGGGCCTGGCGGGCCCGCTTGACGAAGAGCGCGACGCGCAGCGGATCCTTGACCGGCCGCTCCCCGGGGACGCGGGGAGCTTCCGTCCCGGACGCCACGTCGACACCGACCGCCGGCACCTCGCGCAGAGCACTCGCGACGGACGATGGGTCGAGGCCACCGGCGAGGATCACCGGGACCTCGCGGGCCACGGCGGCCGCGAGGGCGACGGCGGCGCGGATGCCCGTGCCGCCCGGGTGCGGTCCGCCGGCGGTATCCAGGAAGAGGCGCTGGACCCCGGCCGCGAGGTGCGCGCGCGCCTGGACGACGACCGCGTGCGCTGCGGCGGCCACCGCGACGGGGTCGCCTGTCGATCCGTCGATTCCCTCGGCCGGGAGATGGAGGACCTTCCAGGCCGGACGATCGAGCGCCCTCGCGACGTCGGGCGGCTCGCTCCCGTTGAGCTGGATCGCGTCGGCCTGGAGTGCGGCGCCGATCTCCCGAAGGTCGGCCACCGATCGGTCGACCGTGATCGCGACCACCGCGGGGCGTGTGGCCGGCGGGGCGATCTCGCGAAGAAGCTCGGCGAGTGACGCCGCCTCGGAGAGGCCCAGCTCACGAGGGGTGCCCGGGACGAGGTTGAGACCGATCGCGTCGGCGCCGGAGCGGACCGCGGCGCGGATCCCGTTCGCGTCCGTCACGGCACAGATCTTCACGAAGGGGCGTCGAGCGAGGTTGGCCGGGTCGGTCGGGAGCGCGCCCGCGGCGACGAACGAGCGAACGAGAGCGACCGGGTCCGCGGCGCGGACGAGGGTCTCCCCAACGAGCGCGGCGTCGTAGCCCACGCTTCGTAAGGCGGCGATCGTCGCGCTGTCGCGCACGCCGGACTCCGCGATCGCGAGTCGGTCGTCGGGCACTCGATCTCGCAGGCGGATCGCCCGCTCCGGGTCGACGGTGAGCGTCCGCAGATCGCGATTGTTGATGCCGATCAGGCGCGCGGTCGTGTTGAGCGCGTCGTCGAGCTCGCGCTCGTCGTGTGCTTCGACCAGCGGCTCGAGACCGAGGTCCCGTGCCTGATCGACGAGGCGCGCCAGGCGGCGACGCGGGTGGAGGACCGCGAGCAGGAGCGCGAGGTCCGCGCCCGCGGCACGGAGAAGCTCGAGCTGGCGCGACTCGACGACGAACTCCTTGGCAAGGACCGGGATCCGGACCGCAGCTCGCACCGCGGTCATGTCCGCCACGGAACCGGCGAACCAGTGCGGCTCGCATAGCACGGAGATCGCCGTCGCGCCGCCCGATTCGTAGGCCCGGGCCCGCGCCACGATGTCCTCGCCGTCCACGGCTATCGACCCGGCCGACGGCGAGGCTCGCTTCAGCTCGGCGATGACATGGAGGCCGGGGGCGGCCAGCCGTTCCGCCACGGGTCGGGGCACAGGGGCCGCCGCAAGGCGTCGACGCAGCGCGCCGCGGTCCAGGCCGGCGAGCTCGGCATGCACGTCCGAGCGGCGCCGGGCGGCGATCTCGGCGACGACCCCGCGGGCGGTCACGTGCCCGCGCTCATGCCGTCGGCGCCGGCGGACCGGCGGCTTCGGCCGCGCGTCGCTCAGCGCGCAGCCGTCCGAGCAGTTCTGCGGCCTGCCCGGCGTCGATCGTCAGGGCCGCCACCTCGACCCCCTCGTCCAGCGATGCGACCGCGCCCGCGACCTCGAGGGCCGCCCCGGCGTTGAGCAGCACGACGTCACGCCGCGACCCGCTCTCACCGCGAAGGAGCGCCTCGATCATCCGGGCGTTCTCGGCCGCGTCGCCGCCGCCCAGCCGCGTCGTCGATACCCGCTGGAGCCCGAGTGTGGCCGCGTCCACCGTCCGTCGCTCGATGCCGTCGGCGGTCACGTCGTAGAGCACGCCGCTCCCGTCGAGCGGCAGCTCGTCCACGCCGGCCCCATGGATCACGAACGTCCGCTCGGTCCCCAGCAGGCGCGCCACCTCAGCCATACGCTCGGCAACGGCGGGGTCGCCTACCCCGAGCAGCTGCCGTCGCGTTCCGGCAGGGTTGGTCAGCGGACCGAGGAGATTGAACGCCGTGCGCACGCCGATCTCGCGCCGCGTCGGCCCGGCATGACGCATCGCCGGGTGGAAGTTCGGGGCGAACATGAACGCGAACCCGAGCTCCCGAAGCGCCGCCGATGCCGACGCCGCATCGTGGTCGATCCGGATCCCCAGCGCGTCGAGGACGTCGGCCGATCCGGCCTTCGACGTGATCGCCCGGTTGCCGTGCTTCGCCACCGGGACCCCGGCCGCAGCAACGACCAGCGCCGACGCCGTCGAAATGTTGAACGTGCCGCTGCCGTCTCCGCCCGTCCCGACGACATCGATGGCGCCCTCGGGCGCCTCCACGCGCACCACGCGCTCGCGCATCGCGGCCGCGAACCCCGCCAGCTCCTCGATCGTCTCGCCGCGCATCCGGAGGGCGACGAGGAGCGCGGCCAGCTGCGCCTGGGTCGCCTCCCCATCCATGATCGAACCCATCGCGCCTCGCGCGGTTTCCATCGACAGCGTCTCGCCGTCGACGACCGCGGCCAGGGCCGCGCGAACCGCGTCGCTCATCGTGCGGCCTCGCCCGAGATCGAATCGCCGGACCCGGCAGGCTCGGCAATACCGTGGGTCGCGAACGTGCCGGTCGCGTCGTCGAGGATGGATGCCTCGCCCTCCCCGGTCTGCCGCAGGAAGTTCGCGAGCAGGTGAGGACCCTGCGGCGTGAGCACCGACTCCGGGTGGAACTGGACGCCTTCGAGCGGGAGCGTGAGATGGCGGATGCCCATGATCACGCGATCGACCTCGCTCGTCGCCGTCACCCGGAAGTCGGCCGGCAGCGTTGCCGGATCGATGCACAGCGAGTGGTAGCGCGCGGCCATGAACGACGGCGGCATGCCCTCGAGGAGTCCTGCGCCGTCGTGGGTGACCTCCGAGGCCTCGCCGTGGACGAGCGTCGGTGCTCGCACGATCGCTGCCCCGAAGGCGGCGGCCATCGATTGCATCCCGAGGCAGACGCCGAGGACGGGGATCTGGCGCTGCGCCGCAACCTTGATCGCATCGATCGACACCCCGGCGTCGTCGGGATCGCCGGGTCCCGGCGAGATGACGATCCCGCGCAGTTCGGACGCGGCGTCATCGGCCAGGGCCTCGACACCCGCCCGATCGATCGCGTCGTTGCGCAGGACCGTCACGTTCGCCCCCGCAGCCTGGAGCGCCTGCACGAGGTTGAACGTGAAGCTGTCGTAGTTGTCGATGACGAGGATCACGGGGTCGCCTCGCTGTGGCTCGAGCCCGCGTCGTCGTCGCGATCGACGGCGCGCGCCTCCGGCACGCCGGCCGCGAGTTCGATCGCCCTCCGCAGCGCCGCGGCCTTGTGCTCGGTCTCGGCGAATTCCGACTCGGGGACGCTGGCGGCGACGATTCCGGCCCCGGTGTGGATGTGGGCCTGTCCGTCCCTGAGGACCGCGCTGCGGATCGTGATCGCCGTGTCCATGTTGCCGTCGTAGCCGAGATAGCCCACGGCGCCGCCGTACAGCCCACGCCGCTCGCCCTCGGCCGCTGCGATCAGCTGCATCGCCCGCACCTTCGGCGCGCCGGACAGCGTCCCGGCGGGGAACACGGCGCGCAGCGCGTCGAGGGCATCCAGCTCCGGCCGCAGACGCGCCTCCACGTGCGAGACCAGGTGGAGAACGTGGCTGTAGCGTTCGACCTCCATGTACTTGGTCACGGCCACCGTCCCAGGACGGGCCACGCGGCCAAGGTCGTTCCGGCCGAGGTCGACGAGCATCACGTGCTCGGCGCGCTCCTTGGGATCGCGCTGGAGCTGCTCGGCAAGGACCTGGTCCTCCGCGAGCGACGCGCCTCGGGGGCGTGTACCAGCGATCGGATGCGTGGTCAGCTTCGATCCGTCGACCTGAACGAGGAGTTCCGGGGACGCACCGACGACCTCGAAGGACGGCGTCCGAACGAAGAACAGGTACGGCGATGGATTGACCCGCCGCAGCGCCCGATAGAGGGCGATCCCGTCGAGCGGCCGTCCATCTCCGGGGAGTGCCGGCAGGTCGAACGACTGGCGCCGGGCGAGGACGACCTGGATCGCCTCGCCGGCGGCGATGGCGTCCTTGGCCACCTCGACGGCCCGGATGTACTCATCGCGCCCGAGGCTTGTCTCAACCGGGGCCGGTGGTGCGGGTGCGGCCGCGGACGACGCGACGGCGCCGCCCGACGCCGCGGCAAGTTCGGCTGTGGATGGTCGCGCGGTGCGCTCAAGGGCCTCGAAGATCGCCGTCTCGGCGATCCGGTAGCGACCCTCGAGATCCGGCGCATCCGTGTGGAGCGAGGCGATCGCCGACAGGGTGTGGGTGAGGTGGTCGAAGACCAGGACGAGATCGGTCTCGATGAAGGCTGCGGTCGGCACTCCGACCGGGTCCCGCTCCGGCGTGGGGACCGACGGCTCGAACGCGGAGATCGCGTCGTAGGCGAGGGCCCCAACGGCACCACCGGTGAAGCGTGGCATGCCGTCGCGCGGCTCCACCCGGCGCTTCGGCACGAACGCGCGGATGGCCGCCAGCGGGTCGGGCGCTTCCAGGCTCTCCACGGGGAGGTCCGGAGCGTACGTGGGGACGGTCACCGGCCGGGTCTGAATCCGGGCGATCCCATCGCGGACCTCGAGGAGCCGCCGAGGTCCGACGCCGAGGAACGAGTAGCGGCCCAACCGCTCCCCGCCCTCGACGGACTCGAGGAGGTAGGCCGGGTTCCCGTCGTCGAGGCGCAGGAATGCCCCGATCGGCGTCTCGAGGTCGGCGTCGCGGGTGGCCCGCAGCAGGATCGTGTCCGCATTGCCCACGAGCCGCTTGGCCTGGCCGAGACTGATGGGTTCGCTGCCGGTCATCGTGATGGACCTGTCATGTCGGGTGCGACGCCTCCGGGGCATTGAAGAAAACGAAAACGACCTTCGTCCCCGGGACGAAAGGTCGTGCCTTCCGCGGTGCCACCCTCATTCGGCGATGCCGCACTCTCCTGACCGACGGGACGGCGTCTGCCGCCGATCGGCGCTGCCCGCTAACGCTGGCGCCCTGCGCCGGAGCCTACTGATCGTCCGCGCCGCCGGCCTGATGGTCGGTTCGACGCCCCGCGTTCGGTCCGGAGGCTCCCGGGTCCATTCCCTGCCATCGTCACCCCGGTTTCCACCAGCCACCGGGTCTCTCTGCCGACGCACGACGGGTACTCGTCCCGTTCATAGCCCGAATATTCGTGATGTGGCCGGGAGTCTAGGCGCGCCCGCGCCGACCCGTCAAGCTTCCGAGGCGCCGGCCCGTGTGGCGTACGCGACGGTGCGCCGACGCGATCAGAGGTAGCGGCGCTCCGGGTAGCACCACGTGAAGCCGCGCCCGACGGGCATCGACATGATCACCGGGTGATCCTCACCCTTGGCGTGGGCCGCCGCATGCCCGGCCTGCGACTCGCAGCAACCCACGTGGCCGCAGGTCGTGCACAGGCGAAGGTTGTAGTTGCTCCCGCATCCCTCGCAGGTCATCGAGCGCGGCTCGGCGATTGCGGCGGGCAGGTGTTCACATGTGGCTGCGACGGCAGGTGCGATGTTGATGGCGCGCTTGACGAGATCCATGGCGCCACTGTACTCGCAGGCCGTGAAACGCGGGATGGCGGAGAGGGTGGGATTCGAACCCACGGGGCTCTCGCCCAGCGGTTTTCAAGACCGCCGCAATCGGCCGCTCTGCCACCTCTCCGCGGGCGAGGATACCAGCGCGGCGATCGGGCCTCAGCGCGAAGCCGTGGCCCGCGCGACCGCGGGCACGCAAACGATGCCCACGCGGCTCCGCGCGGGAAGGCGTTACGTCCTCGTGGCGGGCCGATCGGCGATCCCGAACGAGCCGATCTTGCGCCGGACCAGTGGGATCCACAGTCCGCCGCCGAGTACCTGGGCCAGGATCGTGAGGAACACGACGAGACCGGACACGGACAGGGCGAGCCCGGGGACGGCCCAGGCGAACGCCCCGAGCCTCCCGAGCAACGCCATGCCGAGGTCGAGATCTTCGAAGTCGATGCTGCCCGGGCCGGCTCCCGGGATCGAGAACGTGTCCCCCGGGGGGCCATCGGGCGGCAGGTTCGCGGGTCCGGATCCGCCACCCCCGCCGGGTGTCGCGCCGGGGTTCGGGTCCGGCGAGGGTGGGGCCGTCGCGGATCCCGGGGTCGGACTCGGGGCCACGCTCGGCTCCGGCGAGGTTGGGGCCGTCGACTCCGCGGGCTGCAACGAGGTCGGGTTGGGCGTCGGCGTGGGTGCTGGCGGGACGACGCTGATCGTCATCGTCTCCGCGGCCGAGGTCGCGAGACCATCGAACCCGACGAACGTGAACGAATCGGGCCCGCTGTACCCCGGGTCCGGGGCATAGGTCCATGACCCGTCGGCCATGACCGTGAGCGATCCGTGGATCGGAGGGGCCGTGACGACGACCGTCACGCCGTCCCCATCGGCGTCGCTCACGCCCCCCAGCAGCCCAGGGGTCGGAACGCGCAGCGTCGTGTCCGCCGCCACGGACGCCGCTCCACTCGTCGCCGTGGGCGCAGCGTTGGTCACGTTCAGCGCGACCGATACCGTGACGCCCTCGAGGCCATCGGAGACGGACGCTGAAAACCCGTCGGGTCCGACGTAGTACGCATCCGGGACGTAGACGAAGGATCCGTCCGACGCCAGCGCCAGCGTGCCGTGGAGCGGCCCTGAGACGAGCGCGGCACTGAGCGCATCGCCGTCCGCATCGCTGGCCGCCGCGAGAATCCCGGCTCCGACCGACTTCGAAAGGGTCCGATCGTGGACGACCTGGTACGCCAGGTCGGACGCCGACGGCGCGCGGTTCGAGACGGCGATCGTGACCGTCGCGACGCTGGAGCTCAGCGCGCCGTCGGACGCGGTGTACGTGAACGCATCGAGCCCGGTGAAGCCGGCCGTCGGGACGTACGAGAGCGAGCCGTCGAGGGCGAGGGTGAGGCTGCCGCTCGACGGTCCGCTCGAGACGGTGGCGGAGAGCGAATCGCCGTTCCCGTCGGTATCGTTGGCCAGGACGCCCGACACGGCAAGGACGACGAGCTGCACATTCCTCCCGGTCGCATAGCCGTCATCTGCCGCCGACGGGGCGGTATTCGATACGGTCAGCGTGACCGTTCCGATGCTCGTGGCGATACCGTCCGATGCCGTGTAGGTGAAGGAGTCCGTGCCGGCGAATCCGGCGGCCGGCGCATAGGTGAACGATCCATCCGGCGCAAGCGACAGGCCGCCATTCGAGGGACCGGTCAGGACGGCCGCCGTGAGGCTGTCGGCGTCCGCGTCGGTGTCGTTGACGAGGACGCCCGGCGCCGAGACCACCGCGGCAACGTTCTTCTGAACGGCGGTCGCGTCGGCGACGGCCGCGGGGGGGGTGTTGGTCACGCTGATGGTGACCGCGACGGTGGAGCTCGAGGCTGCACCATCGAACGCGTGATACGCGAACGAATCGTTGCCGACGAACCCCGCCGATGGGGTGTACTGGTAGCTTCCGTCGGCGTTCAGGAACAGGGACCCGCCACCGGGCCCCGAATCGAGGACCGCGCTGAGTGCGTGGCCATCCGGGTCGGAGTCGTTGGACAGGACGCCCGGCACCCCGACGGTGAGGACCCGATCGTGGCTCACGCTCGCCGAATCCGCGACCGCGACGGGCGAGTTGTTGCTGCCCACGGTCACCGTGACCGGGAGCCCGACGGGACTACCGAGCCCCGAGGCGCAGTCGATCGTGTTGAACTGGCGCGCGGTCCAGTTGAAGGTGCCGATCTGCGTGGCCATCACCCGGATCCGCAACACGAGCTGGTCGGTGAGCGGCGACCCGAAGAGACGGTCGCCGTCGGAGGCGGCGACCGCGCTCACCGTGTTCGACCCGCCTGTGGCGACGCCAACGGTCCAGGTGGAGCCGCTCGAAACCGACTGGACGACCGCGCTGCTGACCGTGAACTTGGCGGGCAGGACGATCGTCACGCAGCCGATGGCTTCTGCCGCGGAGGTGGTCGTCGACGTGTTCGTCGCGGTGATCGTCACGTCGGTCGGGACATAGAAACCGAGGCTCGAGGTGTCACTCGAGACGGACCACGACTGGACGGCCAATGCCGCCGAGGGGACGACGAGCTGGGCGACGAGCGCGACGAGCGCAAAAGCCGCGAACTGCTGCCGCGTTCTGAACGGCAACCTGGTAGCGGGATTCGACGTCACGCGACGTGCGCGCGGGGCACCCACAGCGGGCCCCTCCCCGGGTCGGCGCCCGGGATCGGCGCGTTGGGGACCGTCTCGATCCCGCGGATGAACGCCGCAACCAGTCGCTCGTCGAGCTGGGTGCCGGCGGCGTCCCCGAGTCGTCGCAGGGCCTCGTCGACGGAAAGCGCCTTGCGATACGGCCGGGTGGTCGTCATCGCGGAGAACGCATCTCCGACCGCCAGGATCCGTGCCACCAGCGGGATATCCTCACCGGCAAGCGCGTGGAGATACCCCCGGCCGTCCCAGCGCTCGTGATGATGCCGGATGCCGGCGCGCACGAACTCGACGTTGCCGATGTTTCGAACGATCGAATCGCCGAGCGCCACGTGCTGCTTGACGATCGCATACTCCTCGTCCGTCAGCCGAGCCGGCTTGCGCAGGATCGCATCGGGGATGCCGATCTTGCCGACGTCGTGCAGCAGCCCCGCGGTCGTGAGACCGTCGATGAACTCCGCGTCGAGCCCGATCTGGTGTGCGAGGAACACGCCATACCGGGCGACATCCTCGGAGTGACGCTTCGTGTAACGGTCCTTGGTGTCGATCGCGAGCACGAGGCCGTGAAAGACGTCGAAACTCCGGGTCTCCTCGGTCACCTCGGGGATCTGGCCCGCGATCCGCGTGGCATCGCCCCCGCTCGCCTTGGCCTCCGCGACAGCGATCGCGACCATCGAGAGGAGCCCGGTGACCGACGTGGCGGTCTCCGGGTACGTCGCAATCCCTGCGCTGATCGAGATCGGCAGGCGCTCAACGGCATCGATCGCAAGGCTCTGGTCCACGAGGCGCCGGCGAAGGGTCTCGATCGCCGGCTCGATGCCGACAATGTCGCCACCGCCGGCGACGACCAGGAACTCATCGGGCCCATAGCGCCCCATCAGCACCCGATCGGACAGGAGGTCCCGCAGATTGCGAGCGACCTGGAGGAGCGCCGTGTCGCCGGCGTCGTGACCGTATGTGTCGTTGACCAGCTTGAAGTTGTCGATATCGATCAGGGCCACGATGATGGGCGACCCATCGGTCCGAGCCCAATCGATCGCCAGGGCCAGCTCTCCGACGAGCGTGCCGTGGTTCGTCAGCGCCGTCAGCGCGTCGAGACGCGTTGAGTCGAGGAGCTGCTCCGTCTGACGCGTGATCCGTCGCTGTGCCGCCCGGAAGGTCAGGAACAGCAGCAGCGCGACGACCGCGGCGGCAGACAGGACGACGAGGACGACGTCACCTCGCACCTGGTCAATCGCGGCGAGGATCGGCGACGCATCGCGCCAGATCGCGGCCACGCCATGGACGGAACCGTCGGTGCCGACGAGCGGGAAATACTCACGCAGGAGGTCGTCGCCGGGGATCGCGGGGCTGACGGCCCCGGAATCCGACCCGCTGACGATGACGGCGTCGACCGTCCCCCCGAGCGCCAGCGCGAAGGCGTTGCTCGGCGACGCGCGCGCACCGACCGCCAGGGGCTCACTGGACAGGCGCACCACGCCCTCCGGGTCGCGGATCTCGAAACGGAGGATCTCGCCCCGCTCGACGATCAGCGCCAGGCTTGCCTGGACCGTCGCGATGCGATCGGCCGTCGAGTCGCCCGCCAGGTCCTCCGGGCTCACCAGGCTGTTCACGAACGTGCGCACGGTCGCGGCATCGCTGCCGAGCGTGGCGTTCACGCTCGCGGTGGAGACGTGGACGCTGACGAGCACGGCCTGAGCCACCGCCGTCACGCCGACGACGACGAGGAGCAGGCCGAAGACGATGATCAGCAGCGTCGGCTTCGGGGGGCGCCGACCCACGCCGAAATGCGTCGAAGGCGCCGCAGGATGCGCCTGTGCACTCATGGTGGGAACAGTAGGGTCTCCGTCCGCCTGGTCCACCCGCCAATGGTCCTGTTCGGTCACCACTCGCGACCATCCGGGTCTGGGTCGCTGCCGGGGCCGGTGCCGGGTCGCTGCCGGGGCGCAGGATCTCAGGTCGGGACGGCGATCCGCTCCGAGGCCATGTACGGGCGGAGGACATCCGGGATGCGCACGGAGCCGTCGGCCTCCTGGTACGTCTCGAGGATCGCGGCCACGATGCGGGCCAACGCCAGGCCGGACCCGTTGAGCGTGTGCACCAGTTCCGGCTTCGCGCCCGCTTCGGGACGGTAGCGGACGGCCATCCGGCGGGCCTGGTAGTCCCCGAAGTTCGAGCAGGAGCTCACCTCGAGCCAGCGCTCGACGCCGGGGCCCCAGACGTCGAGATCGTACTTGCGCGCCTGGACGAAGCCCATCTCGCGGGTTGCCATGAGGACCACGCGGTAGGCCAGCCCGAGGCGCTGAATCAGGTCCTCAGCGCGACCGGTCATCCATTCCAGGGCCGCTGCCGACTCTTCGGGCCGTTCGAAGAGCACCATTTCGACCTTGTCGAACTGGTGCACCCGGAGGATGCCCCGGGTGTCCTTTCCGGCGGCGCCGGCCTCACGCCGGAAGCAGGGGGTGTAGGCGGCGTAGCGGACCGGGAGCTCCGTCGCCTCGAGGATCTCGTCGCGGTGCAGGTTCGTCACCGGGACCTCGGCCGTGGGAACCAGGTACAGGTCGTCGCGGGTGACGACGTACATCTGGTCTTCCTTGTCGGGAATCTGGCCGGTCCCCCTGGCGGAGTCCGCGTTGACGACGATCGGCGGCCAGATCTCGGTGAACCCGTTCTCGCGGGTATGGACGTCGAGGAACCACATGATGAGGGCGCGCTGGAGGGCCGCGCCCGCGCCGCGATAGACCGGGAACCCGGAACCGGCGATCTTCGCGCCACGGGCCAGGTCGATGATCCCGAGTTCCTCGGCAATCTCCCAGTGCGGGCGACGCTCCCAGCTGGCGTCGCCGGGGACGGCGTCGGCCCCTGTCTCGCCGACATGGGGCTGTCGACGGGGCAGCAGCTCACCCCACGTCCGCACGGTGACGTTGGCGTCCTCGCCGCCGACGGGAACATCAGGATCCGCGGGGTTCGGGATGCGCAGGAGCAGATCCTCCACACGCGCTTCGACCTCCGCCAGGTCGGCATCGATCGCGGTAATCCGTTCGCCCAGGGCAGTCGATGCAGCGCGGAGGCCGGCCACTTCCGGGCCATCGGGGCGGGCGCCACCCTTGATCGCCTCGCCGATCCGTTTCGACGCCGCGTTCCGCTCGGACTTGAGCCGATCACCCTCGCCGAGCAGGGCGCGTCGTCGCTCGTCGGCGGTCAGCGCCTCATCGACGATCGAGGGGTCCTCGCCCTTGTCGATCGCTCCCTGGCGGATCCGATCCGGCTCCTCGCGCAGCCGGGGCAGCCCAACGCTCACCGATCGATCGTAGCAGCGGCCTCGGCAAGACGGCGCGCGACGAACGCGCGGTCCAGGCTCGCGAGCAGCCAGCCCGCGCGCGGCCCGTTCTGCCGGCCGAGGAACGCGACGTACAACGCCTGGAACGCGCGACCGGCCGGCAGCCCGCGCGCCTCGGCGGCACGAAAGATCGCCTCCTGCCATCCCTCCCCGTTGCTTGCCCCGGCCGTCTGGTCGGCCGCCGGCAGGAGCGCGACCAGGAACGCGCGCTGATCGTCGTCGAGGGCGGCCGCCTCGGGAGGGAGACCCTCCTCCGCGACGGAGATCCGCGCGCGCTCCGGCGCATACGCCTCGAGCCAACCGGTCACGGCGGCCAGGCGCTGCTCGAAGATCGCCCGTTCTCGATCGTCGAGTGGGCTCCCCTTCTCCGCCTCGACGAGCGCCGCCACGTCGACCCCGGGTACCTGGCTGAGCAGGGCAAGGTGGGCGAACGGTGGTCGGAACGCCACCGCCTCGGCCTCCACGTCCGCAGCGGCGTCCCGCAGGGAGTAGCTGAAGATCGACTCGAAGCCGGCCGGGAGCTCGCCCTTGACCTCGTGCCCGGCCGTCGCCGCGGCCAGCCGGTCGAACTCATCGAACAGCCGGGGGATGGCATCGGTCCCGTCGGGGTCGAAGTCGATGGCATGGTTGGGGCGCGGACGCAGGAACAGCAGTCGAAGCTGTTCGGGTGGGACCACCTCGACGATCTGGTGGGCCGGCGCACCATGTCCCTTCGAGGTCGACATCTTGCGCCCGCCGATGTTGACGAACTCGTACGGGACCTTGAGTGGCGGCTCGCGTTCGAAGACCTCCCGGGCGATCGCGTCGGCGCGGTCGCGCGACCCGCCCGCCGTGGCCAGGTCCTTGCCGCAGGGTTCGATCGTCACGCCGAACAGGCTCCACTGGGCCGCCCACTCCAGATTCCAGGGAAGCTTGGCTCGCCCGGCGAACGGCGTCACCCAGCCGCTCATCCCGCACCCGTTGGCCCAGGCGACGAGGTCGGGCCGGCATTCGTAGAAGGCCCGCTCGCCGTCCCAGTCGGTCACGATCGTCGTTCCCACCTTGCCGCAGCGCTCGCAGATGACGCTGATCGGGTGCCAGGCGTCCGGATGCTGGACATTGGCCACTCGCCGGTAGATCTCGCGGACCTGGGCGGCACGATCGAGGGCCGTCCGGATGTACCCGTCCATCGCCCCGGTCGGGTAGATCTCGCTCATCCAGTAGTAGCGATCCGGGTGGATGCCGAGCCCGGCAAAGGTATCGATGAAGACCTGCGCGTGATGGCGCGCGTAGCTGGCGTGGCCGTCACCAGCCTGGTCCGGGACGTGGGCCAGCGGCACGCCCATGTAGCGCTCGACCGCGTCGGGCGTCAAGAGGGCCTGGGCATCCATCGGGTCGAAGTCGTCGACGCCGTAGAGCAGCGTGGTTTCGATGCCGTCGGCGCGAAGCGCGCGCACGATGGTGTCGAGGATGACGGGTCCGCGCAGGCTGCCCACGTGGACGGTCCCCGACGGCGTCTTGGAATCGTTGACGACCTGTGGGCCGCTCACCCGGGTCGTCAGCTCGTGGGCCCAGTCCATCGGCTGCCTTCGCTTCCGCGACGCGCCGTCAGGTGATCGTGACGATCGTGTAGGTGTCGTCCCCGGCCGGGACCGTGACGACGATCCTGTCGCCCTTCTTCCTGCCGAGCAGGGATCGCCCGACCGGGCTCTCGTTGCTGATCTTGCCCTGCGCCGGATCTGCCTCGGCCGAGCCGACGATCGTGTACGTCTCGGTCCCGTCGTCGGACTTGACCTTGACCGTCGAGCCGATCTGGACGAAGTCCGTCGAGTGGTGCTCGTCGATGAGCGTCGCGTTCTTGATGAGCGCCTCCAGGGTCTGGATTCGACCTTCGACGAACGCCTGCTCGTTCTTGGCGTCCTCGTATTCGGCGTTCTCGGACAGGTCGCCGTGCTCCTTGGCATCGTGAATCCGCTGCGCGACCTCGGTTCGCTTGGCGGTGACCATTTCCTCGAGCTCCTCACGGAGCTTCTTGAGGCCTTCGCGCGACAGGTAGGTGGGTTTGTTGTTCACGTCAGCGCTCCCCGTAGGGGTGTCGGATAATAGAAGAACTCCAGGCCGTCGCGTTCCGTTCGCGCGCCTGAAGTTCGAGCCGGTCGGTAGCCTACCGCGGGCCCGTCAGGGTGTCAAAGCGGGGCGTCGTGGGCCGTCAGGGAGACGAGGCCGTCAGGGAGACGAGGCCGTCAGGGAGACGAGGCCAGGGCCGCCAGGCGCGCCTTGACGCGACTCATTCCGTCGCGGGTGCGACAGGCCACGAACAGCGTGTCGTCGCCGGCGATCGACCCGGCCACCTCGCTCCAGCGCGCTCGATCAAGGGCGGCCGCGATCGCGTGCGCCGACCCGGGCAGCGTCCGCACGACCAGCGTCAGTCCCGATTGCCCGACCTCGACGGGGAGGTCACGCAGAAGGCTGCGCAGGCGATCCTCTCCAGACGCCTCGGCTTCGGCCAGACGCGCCGGCAGGGCATAGGCTCGTACCCCACCCAGCGAGACCTTCACGAGGCCGAGCTCGGCGACGTCGCGACTGATCGTCGCCTGGGTGGCCCGGATGCCACGCTCGCGGATGGCCGCCGCGAGTTCCTGCTGGGTCCGAATGTGGCGCCGGCCGACAAGGTCGCGGATGGCCCGCTGGCGAAGTGCCTTCATGACGTCCACGGTTTGACTCCCGCTCGCATCCTAGCGCCCCAGGCCGAGCCACCAGATCAGGATGACCGCGGCGAACACGATCCGGTAGGCGACGAAGACGGTGGTGGGCTGGGTACGGAGGAAGCGCAGCAGGCCGGCGATTGCGGCGATGCCGGCCAGGAATGCAGCAACCATGCCCACGGCAAGGACGCCGGCCTGGCTCGAGGCATCGAACCCGGCCTCCCCGGTCACGAGCCGCAGCGCCTCATAGCCGCCGGCGAGCGCGGTCACCGGCGTGGCCAGGAGGAAGCTGAATCGCGCGGCCGACGATCGATCGAGGCCGGCGAAGAGGCCCGCCGAGATGGAGATGCCGGACCGACTGATTCCCGGCACGAGTGCGGCGACCTGGGCGACCCCGATGGCGATGGCGATCGGGAATGTCACGTCGGAAACGGATCGGGTTCGGCTGCCGCGTCGGTCGGCCAGCCACAGGATGGCAGCGCCGATGATGAGCGTGATCGCGACAAGGGTGATCGAACGAAACGTCGTCTCGGCGAGGTCGTTGAGCAGCAGCCCTCCCGCGATCGCGGGCACCGTCGCGAGGACGAGCATCCAGGCCAGGCGGCGATCCGGACTCCCGGCGAACGAACGATCGCGGAGCGCCGCCAGGCCGGCCGGCACGAGGCGCAGCCAGTCGGCCCGAAAGTAGACGAGGAGCGCGCCCAGCGTGCCCAGATGAAGCATGACGCTGAAGGCGAGCGAGCCGATGAATGGATCGTCCCAGCCAAGGAGTATCGGAACGGCGATCAGGTGGCCGGAACTGGAGATGGGCAGGAACTCGGTGAGGCCCTGCACGAGCCCCATGACGAGCGCCTGAACAAGGGTGTCCATGCGGCCTGGTCAGCGGCCGGCGGGACGCCGGCCGCTCCCCGAACGCACTAGCGGATGAACAGCGGTGCCAGGACGAGGGTGATCGTCGCCAGCAGCTTGACGAGGACGTGGAGGGACGGGCCCGCCGTGTCCTTGAACGGATCGCCGACCGTGTCGCCGACGACTGCCGCCGCGTGAGCGTCGGACTTCTTGCCGAGAACGTTCCCGTTCTCGTCCTTGAGATTGCCCGCTTCGATGTACTTCTTGGCGTTGTCCCACGCCCCACCGCCGTTGTTGAGGACGGTCGCGAGCATGACCCCGGCGATCGTTCCGACCATGAGCATGCCCGCCACGGCCTCGTGGCCGAGCAGGATGCCGACGGTGATCGGGGCCGCGACCGCGACCAGGCCCGGCAGGACCATCTCGCGGAGGGCGGCGGCGGTGGTGATGTCCACGACCCGGGCGTAGTCCGGGCGCTGACTGAAGTCCATGATCCCGGGCATCTCCCGGAACTGGCGACGGACTTCCACGATGATCGCCTGGGCCGTCTTGCCCACGGCCCGGATGGCCAGCGAGCTGAAGAAGTAGACGAGCATCGCGCCCATGAGAGCGGCGACGAAGACGTTGACATCGGCGAGGTTCACCGACTCGAGCAGCTCGCCGCCACGGTTGGTCTGGATGAGGTTGACCTTGTCGATGTACGCGCTGAACAGGAGGAACGCCGCGAGCGCCGCGGAGGCGATCGCATAGCCCTTCGTCAGGGCCTTCGTCGTGTTGCCGACCGCATCGAGGCGGTCGGTGATCTCCCGCGCACCGGCCTCCGCACGACTGAACTCGGCGACGCCGCCGGCGTTGTCGGTGATCGGGCCAAAGGTGTCCATCGCCAGGATGTAGGCCGTGGTCATGAGCATGCCCATCGTGGCGACGGCGGTGCCGAAGATCCCGCCGACATCGTGGCCGGCGGCGTTCGTGAGGCCGGCCTGAGCGCCCAGCCAGTGGGACGCGATGATGGCCAGGCCGATCGTGACGGCGGTCACGAGGGTCGTCTCATAGCCGACCGCGGTGCCACTGATGATGTTCGTCGCAGGCCCGGTCCGGGACGCCTCCGCGATCTCACGGACGGGACGGAACGTTCCGGCCGTGTAGTACTGGGTGATGTAGACGAAGACGACGGAGGTCGCCAGGCCGACGATCCCGGCGAAGAAGAACCAGAGCCAGACCGGCAGGCCGTTCGACGTGGAGCCGCCGGTATTCATCATGATGTTCGTCGTGATCGCGAGGCCCACCACGGACAGGATCGTCGTGACCCAGTAGCCGCGGTTGAGGATGTTCATCGGGTTCTCGGTCTCGGTGCCGCGGATGAAGAACATCGCGACGATCGTGGCCAGGAGCCCGAAGGCCCGGACGACGAGCGGGAAGAAGATCCAGGCTTCCGGGCTGGGCCATCCGGCCGACTCGGCGATCGCGAATGCAGCGACGCCCAGGATCATCGCGCCGATGTTCTCGGCGGCGGTGGACTCGAACAGATCGGCGCCTCGACCGGCACAGTCGCCGACGTTGTCGCCGACGAGATCGGCGATGACGCCCGCGTTGCGGGGGTCATCCTCGGGGATGCCGGCCTCGATCTTGCCGACAAGGTCCGACCCGACGTCCGCGGCCTTCGTATAGATGCCGCCGCCGAGCTGGGCGAACAGCGCGACGAACGACGCCCCGAACCCGAACCCGACGATGAGGAACGGCGCCTCGGCAACGGTGACGTCGGCGATGAACGTCTCGTAGGCGGTGAAGATGCCCCACACGCCGAGCAACGAGAGGGCGACGACGAGGAAGCCTGAGACGGCGCCGCCGCGCATCGCGACCTGGACCGCCTCGACGAGGCTGCGGCGTGCCGCGGCCGCCGTGCGGACGTTGGAACGGACGCTGATCGTCATCCCGATGATGCCCGACAACATCGACGCGCTCGCCCCCACGAGGAAGGCGAGCCCGGTCATGATGCCGATGGGAGCACCCGCGAGCGCGGGCACGTCGGCGACGTCCTTCGTCTCGACGAGCGCGATGACGACACCGATGATCACGGCACCACCGAGGGCGAGCAGGGCGATCGTCGTGTACTGGCGCTTCACGAAGGCATCGGCGCCCTCGCGGATCATGTCGCCCACGTCGACCATGGCCTGCGTGCCGGTGTCGCGGGAAAGGACGTCGCGTGCCAGGTAGAACGCGAACAGGACCGCGACGATACCCGCCACGGGAACGATCAATTGGAGCGTTTCAGCGCTCATCAGGGCTGCAGATCCTCCTCAGTCGGGTCAGGTACCGGGGCGCGAGGCGCGCACCGCCCGCAGGCGGTTTGTCCACGGGAAAGAAAACGGCCGGGGACCACCTCGGGCGACCCGGAGCGGCCCGTTCAGGCCAGCGCGGAGTGTAGCAAGCGGCGAAACTCGGGGTCAAACGGCGCCGGCGACGGCGGGGTCAGGGCAGCCAGCCGGGCTGGACGCCGTCGGCCGTCAATCTGGCCACCACACCTGTCGAGACGCGGACCGTCCAGATGCCGTCGGACCCGTCGGCAGCCCCGGCGCCGCCGGCGCTGACACGTCCGAACACGATGGATCCCCCGCCGGGCGCGAAGCGCGGCCAGCGATCGTCACTGCCCGGACGCGCTGTCGTGATGGCCACCCGCTCGCCGGATGCTCGGAGGAGCACGACTCGGGTTGTCCCGGTCGGCGGGTCCGACTCGACGAAGGCGAGGCTGCCGTCGCTGCCGGCAGCAACCGATCCGGCGGCAGGCCCGAGCGACGTGCGAGCCCCGTCGGGCCGCACGATCCACGCGGCGATGGCCTGGCTGGACGGCTCACGGGCGACGACGGCGAAACCGCCTCGGGTGGCGACCCAGACCGGTGCGGCGTCGGCCACCAGCCCGACGTCGGTCGTGACGGGTTCCAGCCCAAAGCCGGGGTCCAGGTCCATCAGCCGGACGTCGCCGCTCCCCGTGGCCAACAGCAGCCACCGGCCCGTGGGATCGAATGCGGCACGTGTGCTCCACACCGACGTCCCCGGGCCGCCGGGATCGCCGTCACCCGTGAGCGCGACCGATCCCAGCGGTGGGGCCCCGTCGGGGAGCAGCTGGCGTGTCGGCAGCCCGCCCACCAGGGTGCCCGGCGCAGGTACCCGCCAGTACCCACGGTCGGCGCCGCTGGCGTCGCGACGGCCGACGACGAGCGACCGCCCATCGGGCGTGAACTTCGGGGCAGCCTCGACCTGCCCCGGCTGCGTGACGGCCGTCTGGCTGGAGCCGTCGATTGCCATCGTCGACACGACCCCCGCCGCAGCGAACGCGATCAGCGACCCATCGGATGACACGTCAAATCCCGAGATCGGGGCGAGCGTCGTCGTGAGCTGTCGCTGGTTGGTGCCGTCCGGGTTCATGAGCCAGACGCCGCGGGTCCCGCCGCGCGCGCTCAGGAACGCGACCTGGTTCTGGGCCGAAACGGTCGGCGAGCCGGTCGTGAAGACCCACGAGCGACCCGGCGCGACACGACCCGGGTCGCCCAGGCGGGCGACCTCCGGGGCAAGCGTCACCCGGTACGTCGTGTGTTCGGCGAGGGGAGCCGATGGGCTGAACAGCAGGACCCGCTGGCGTGCGGGATCGGGTGCCGCTCCCTCCTCGGTCGGTTCCAGGTCCGACGGTAACGCGACGACCTGCAGGGAGCCATCGATCGGGGGATCGATCGTCAGTGCGCGACCAACGGTCGCGGGGTCGATCGGTGCGTCGAAGATCACGGCGATCGGGGTCCGGACGCCGATGCCCGAGACCGTGTCTGCCGGCACGGTGGCCTTCACCGCGACGCCTGCCCGGACGGTCGAGAACCGCGAGGTGAACGGAGCGCCGAGCCGGTTTCCGCCGGTGTCCGCCGCCTGGCCGCCGATCGAGATCGAGTAGGTCGTCCCGAACCTGAATGGGGCAACCGATGTCAGGGTCAGGGTCTCACCGGACCACGACGGCCGGGTCGGGACGGGTGGTTCCAGTCGGATCGAGCGCTCGACCGACGCCGTATCCATGAGCCGATCAAATCGGACGACGATGGCCGTGTCGACGCTCAGCTCGGTCGAGCCGTCGGCGGGTTCAACGGCGACGACGGTTGGTGCGCCGACCGAGCGAAAGGCCCACGGTTCGAGTCCGCTCGTTGCCACGTTGCCGGCCAGATCGCTGAATCCGGGCGCGACACTGACCTCGAACGCGACATCGATGGGCAGGCGCTCGGCGGGCGTGAAGATCGCCGTCTGGCCATCCCAGGTAACGACGCCGGAGACACTGGGGACGATGAGGATCCTCGACTCGGCCGACGCGTGGTCCACTGCCTCACTGAAGGTGATGTCGATCGCGGTGACTGTTTGCGCGAGCCGTTCGGCTCCGCCGACCGTTGCGCTCAGCCGCACCTCGCTCACCGTCGGCGCGCGCCGGTCGACGAGCGTGGCGTTGTACAGCACCAAACCGAGGACGACGATCGCGACGGCGATGCTGCCGAGCGAGATCAGGCGACGCAACCATGCCTCCATGCTGCCATCCCGCGCCATCGGCGGGACCATGGCGCAGCCCCTATACTGCCGGACTTGTGACCCAACGACCCGCGCTCGGGTGTCTCTTCGAGATCGTCGAGACGCTCGTTCTCACCCTTGTCATCTTCTTCGTGATCCAGAACTTCGTCGCCCAGCCGTACCAGGTGAAGCAGCAGTCGATGGAGCGGACGCTGGAGCCGAACGAGTACGTGCTCGTCGACAAGCTCACGCCCCGATTCAGCGCGTACGAGCGAGGATCGATCATCGTGTTCACCCCGCCACCCGACTGGTCGCCCGATGATGGCACGCCGTTCATCAAGCGGATCGTCGGGATCGGTGGCGACAGCATCGAGATCGTGGACGGACGGGTCCACGTGAACGACGTCGCCATCGACGAGCCGTATCTGTACACCGGGACCGCCGGTCCCGAGCCGACCACGACCACGATCGATCCGCCGCGCTGGGAGGTCCCGGCCGGCGAGCTGTTTGTCATGGGCGACCATCGCTCGCACTCGGCCGACTCCCGGGCGTTCGGCCCGATCCCCGTGGACTCCGTCGTGGGACGGGCCTGGTTGCGCTACTGGCCCTTCGGCGTCTTCGGGATTCTCGACAGCCCAACCTATCCGGGACTCCAGATCGCCGTCCCGTGAGCCCCGTCGTCGTCGCGGCGGCCTTGGCGCTGGTCATCGGCGCCGTCGTGGCCGTCTCGGCCCGCGAGAGTCGCCTGGCGGTGATCGGCCTCGCGGTGGCGCTGGTCGCCGCGCCGCTCGTCGCCGATCCACTTCCCTCGGTCATCGGCCTGGCCGTCCGCCTCACGGGCGCGATCCTCGCCGCCTACCTCATCCGGGCGGCGTTGCGTTCCGGCGCGGTCCTGACCCTGGGAACGCACCTCGGCTGGCCCGTCCAGGTGCTCCAGGCGGTCGGGGCCGGGGCCATCGGGCTCGGGATCGCCATGGAGGCCGGATCGATCCCGGGGGGCGCTGGCAGCAGCGGCACACCGGACGGCGTCACGGCGGCGGCCGTTGCCGTGGCGGCGGGAGCGGTGGCGATCGTGCTGGCGGTGGAGCCGATCGTGTCGGCCCGCGATGGATTGCGCCTCGGCGTCGGCCTGCTCCTGGCGGTCAATGGATTCAGCGTGGTCCGCACGGCCCTGCTGGGGTCCGGCGGAGGGCTTGAGCACATCGTCGTCGCGGCGGCACTGGCATCCATTGCGGCTGGGACGGCGGTCGTGTGCCTCGGTGCCGCGGCGTCGGGTGGAGGGCTGGCCCTGTCTCACGTGCCATCGCCGATCCGCGGGCGGCGGCCGACCCCGGTCGATCGACCATGGCAGGACGACGACACCGACGGTGACGGACCTCGATGACCGTGGTTGCCGCGATCGGCATCGCCGCCGTCGCCGGGATGGTCACCTTGCTGTTCGAACGGCGGTCGCGGCTCGGCACCATGGTCGCCCTGGTCGGACTGCTCGGCATGACCGCTGTGGCGCTCTCGATCCGTCCGGACGAGACGTTGCCCGTTGGCGGCACCGCGATCACGGGATCGCTCTACCTGCGGTTCTACCTCGTCCTCGGCGGGGCGGCCGCAACCCTCCTCGTCCTGCTCGGGTCGGTGGTGGGGGGATCCACGAGCCTGGGAGGTGTGGCGCTTCTGGCGCTTGCCGGCGGCGGCCTCGCCCTGGGGACACCCGACCCGATCATCGCGATCATGGCATCGACTGCGGGCTCGGTGGCTGCCGCGGTCGTCGTTGCCGACCGGCGCAGCGGACCGCGGATCACGGTGGCGGCACGGGCGCTTCGGGCGACCGTGCTGGCCGGTCTGTTCGTGGCCGGCGGGATCATCTGGCTCGGAGCTGCCGCCCGCGGCCTATCGGTCCCCGGCATTGAGACCGTGGACGAGGTGGGTCGCTCGTTCGGGGCGGGGCTCGTGGGCCTTGCCTACCTTGCCGCCGCCTGCGGCGTGGCGATCCGGACGGCGGCGATCCCGTTCCACGGATGGGCTGCGCGGATCGCGGAGGCGACCCCGCCGGTCGGCCTGCCCGCGATCCTGGCCATCGGGCCGGCTGCGTTTGCGGTCGTGGTCATCGCCTGGCTCGACGGGTCGGTCGGCACGCTGGGCGAGCCGCTCGCCGTCGAGCGCTGGATCGTGCTGGTGGTGGCCGGCGCGAGCCTGCTGCTGGGCGCCGTCGCGGCCTGGTTGCACGACGATGTCGAACACGTCGTCGCGTACTCGCTCGTCCAGGACGCCGGCGTCATTCTCCTCGCGGTGGCCGCGCTCGATCCGGCCGCCTGGGAATCGGTCCGCGTGTGGATTCTCGCGGTGATCGCCGTCAAGTCGGCGCTCGCTGCGTGGGCCGCGGCCGCTCGACACACGTTCGGGACCAGGCGGGTCAGTGAGCTCAGTGGGTGGGCCAGGCAGTCACCCGTTCTCGCCGCGTCGTTCGTGGTCATCCTCGTCGCCGCCGTCGGGCTGCCCGGCCTCGCCGCGTTCGATGCACGGGCGTCCCTGATCGACCTCGTTGCCGACGGTCCGGTCCTGGCCCTGTTCGTCGTCGGCGGCCTCTCCCCGATCGGCTATCTCGGTCGGTTGCTCGTGACCGGCTTCGGGCGACCCAGCGCCTTTGTCCGGACGGCCCCGGGCCCGCGGCCGACATGGCCGGGACCGCGCCTGTTGCAAGGCCGCGCGACGCGCCTGGCCGACGCGGCGGCACGCGTCGGCGGCGCCGGCCTTCGGGCCGCGGCGAGGGCAATCCAGCGAGGCTCAGCGAGGATCGCGCCGGATCGCACGGCGGATCGTGCCGCCACGGCGGATGGTGCCGCCACGGCGGCGGATGGGGCGGCGCGGGCCACGCGGCTCGCCCCCGATCGCGAGACGCGAGTGGCAGGCGAGAACGCGGTCCAGGAGACAGCCCCTTCGGGGGCGAGATCACCGCTCCGAGAGGCGACGCCGATCGCGCTGCTCAGGGCACTCCCCGCGGCGTGGCGGGCCAATCGATCGCCGATCGCGGCTGCGATCGTGTTCGTCATGGCCTGGCTCGCGATCACCGTATCGGCCGGCGGTCTCGGAGCGCTGCCGGCCGCCGCCGAAGCGGCTCCCGGCAGCGGGCCGGTCGAGTCGTTCCTGCCCGGTGGACCCGGCGAACCATCGGCGCCACTCGATTCCGGAGGCGCGTCGCCTGGATCCAGCGCCAGCGTTCCGCCATCGCCGGTCGGGGCATCGCCCGCCTCGACACAGGATGCCGGCTCGCCGAACGTCGAGCCGGCGGGAGCATCGCCGGTGGCGTCGGGCCTGCCGACCGACCAGGCCCCGAACGCCAACCCGGCCCCGTCGTTCGAGCCGGTGGCCAGCCCGTAGGTCGCTGCACGGGTCAGGCTTGCGCCGAGCGCACTCGTGGCGCGGCGCGGGTCAGTCGGCGGGGGCGAACGCCCAGCGGTCGATGTCCCGATCGTAGTCGACGAGTTCGTGCGACTCGAACCAGAGGGCGAGCTCGGCGGCGGCCGTCTCCGGACCATCCGACGCATGGATGAGATTCTGGGCGGTCTCGAGCGCATGATCGCCGCGGATCGTGCCCGGAGCGGCCTCGTGCGGGCGCGTCGCCCCGACCATCGATCGGACCACGGCGATCGCGTTGGGCCCCTCGAGGGCCACGGCGACGAGCGGACTCGAGGTGATGAAGTCCACGAGGCCGGCGAAGAACGGGCGCTCGCGATGGACCTCGTAGTGACGCTCGGCCTGCGACCGATCGACGCGGACGAGCTTCATTCCAACGATCTTGAGGCCGCGCTCTTCGAAGCGGCCGATGATGCGACCGACGAGGAGCCGTTGTACGGCATCCGGTTTGACCAGGACAAGCGTCCGTTCGTTCACGAGTTGACACCAATCTGCGGAGGGATGGGGTTCGGCGCGAACCTTACCGCACCGCGCCGCGTTCCAGCAGCATTACCCGGCTGCCGGGTCGGCGCCAGCACCCGGAGCCTCGTCGTCGAGCAGGACGCCGACCGCCGCGAACGCCTCCTGCGCCTGGACCTCGCGCCCGACGATGCGATAGGCGTCGCCACGCACGACGCCGAACGCCGGACCGGACCGGTCGGCGATCAGGTCGAGAATGGCCGGGGCGAGGCTGGGCTCCATGCGCAGGACGAGGGCGAGGCGGATCGCGGCCGAGGCCGACCGGCCCTCCGCGAGGGCGACCCGGGCGGCCTCGAGTTCCTCCATCGGCTCCCGCAGCACTGCGGCCACGGCGACCCGAGTCGACGCAATCGGCCAGACGGCACGCTTCGGCATCCCGGCGAACAGGTCGTCGAGCGACCCGTCGAGGCGGTCCAGCGCGCGCGTCGCGAGACGGCCGGCCTCGGCGGTTCGCCCGATCGCGGCGGCCGCTTCCGCCGCGATCGCGAGCGCCCGTCCCTCGCCGCCGCCGCTCTCGAGATGCGCCGCGGCCGCGTCTCCGGCCCCGGCGAGATCGCCGCTCCTCCAGCGCACCTCCGCCAGGTCGCCCAGCGCTCCGGGATCGAGGGGGCCGGTGGCCGCAAGTGTTTCGAACTCGGCGCGCGCCAGGGGAAGCAAGCGCATCCGCAGATGCAGGCGGGCCAGCCGCAGGTCGGTCCGCCGAGCGTCCGCGACCGTGTCCACCGGAGGGGCTGCGGCCCGCCGGCTCATCCAGGGATCCGCAGGTGGCGCTCCAACCCTCGCAGGTGGCGCGCCGGCGCAACCACGGCCATGCGCAGCGCGTCCTCGATCAGAAGGTCTCGCGCAAGGCGCTGGATGTCCTCGGCCGTGACTGCCGCAATGGCAACGAGCGCGTCGTCGATGGTCATGACCCGGTCGTGGAGCGCCTCCTGCCCGCCGATCCACGACGCGACGTGGCGCGTCTCGTCCATCCGCAGCTCGATCCCACCGGCCAGGTACGAACGAGCCTTGCTCAGCTCTTCGTCGGGCACCGCTTCGTCGCGCAGGCGGGCAAACTCGCGCAGGATCGCCTCCAGCGCCGCCGCAAGGCCGGGTGGATCGACCCCGGCCGAGACCTCGAGGACACCGGCGTCGGCGTACTCCATCACGCCCGAGCTGACGTCGTAGGCAAGGGCCCGATCCTCCCGGACCGACAGGAAGAGGCGACTGCTCATCCCGTCACCAAGCACGGTATTGAGCACCGCGAGGGGCCAGGCGTCCGCGTGGTCACGATGGAGGGCCGGAACGCCGATGACGAGCTGGGCCTGGGAGGTCGACCGCCGCCCGACCAGGACCCGCTCGCCGGCCGGGAGGAGCGGTGCCGGAGCGAAGGCTGGAAGCATGCCGTTGCCGCTCCCGAATGCGCGATCGGCCAGGTCGACGGCCGTCTCGTGAGGAATGTCGCCGGCCACGGCAACCACGGTGTTCGATGGGCGATAGGCCGTCCGCCAGAACTCGTGGATCGTCGCCTCGGGCAGCGCGCGGATCCCCGCCTCGTCACCACAGATCTCGCGGCCCAGCGGGCCGTCGCCGAACATCGATTGCTGGAACAGGATCTGGGCGTACTCAGTCGGATCGTCGAGATAGCCGCGAATCTCCTCGATGACGATGGCCCGCTCGTGGTTGATCTCGGCATCGGCCAGGGTGGGCCGGATGATCAGCTCGCCGAGGACGTCCATCGCGACGGCCGCCTCGCGGCGCGGGACCCGGACCCAGTAGACGGTCGACTCGCGGTCGGTGGCCGCGTTGAACGATCCGCCGACACCCTCGATCGCTTCGCTGATCGCGCGCGTCGTGGGAAACGCCGCCGTGCCCTTGAACGTGATGTGTTCCATGAAGTGGGCGACGCCGGCCTGCTCGGGCGACTCCAGGCGAGAACCGGCCAGGACGTACGCGGCAATGGACACGGAGCGGGAAGCGGGCAGGCGGGAGCTGATGACCCGCGGTCCCGAGGGCAGGGCGGTACGTTCGAACATCGCCGGGATGGTACAGGAATCAGTAGCGCGCCCCGGCCGTCGGCCGGGGCGCGCTACGGATCGGATGGCCCGGTGTCAGCCGGCGATGATCGGCTCCAGCCAGGGCAGGAGGAAGAACAGGACGAACATGACGGTGACCACCCACATCAGCGGATGGATCTCGCCGAGCTTGCCCCGAACGAGCTTGATGAGGGTCCACGCGATGAACCCGGCGCCGATGCCGACGGCGATGTCGTAGGTCAGGGGCATGAGGATCATCGCGAGAAGGGCCGGAAGGCCTTCCTCGACATCCCCGACGTCGATCCCGCCGACCTGCTCGAAGAGCAGGTAGCCGACAATGATCAGGGCCGGAGCGGTCGCCACGGCCGGGATCATGAGGGCCAGCGGGGCCAGGATGATCGAAACGAGGAAGAGCACGCCGGTCACGACCGACGTGAAGCCGGTTCGGCCGCCTTCGCCCACGCCCGCGGAACTCTCGATGTAGCTCGTGTTCGAGCTCGTGCCACCGAAGCCGCCGGCGATCGCCGCGACCGAGTCGACCAGCAGGATGTTGCGCAGACCGGGCACCCGACCCTCATCGTCGGTCAGGCCGGCCTGGTTCCCGACGGCGGTGACCGTCCCCATCGTGTCGAAGAAGTCGATGATCGCGATGGAGAAGATCACGGCGACCGCAACGACGATCCCCAGTTTCTCGAACACCTCGGTGAAGCTGAGCTTGCCGATCGTCGAGAACGTCGCGTCCGACGTGAACGACGTCGGGACCGTGGCCACTCCGACGGCGAGTGCGATCGCGGTCGTGATGACGATGCTGAGGATCAACGCACCCGGGATCTTGCGGACCCACAGGACGATCGTGATGATCAGCCCGGCGAGCGCGACGAACGGGCCGTTGTCGACCGGGAAGATGAAGTGCACCGGCGGTGCACCCTCGCCACCCGCGATCAGGCCGGCATTGACGAACCCGATGAACAGGATGAACAGGCCGATGCCCACGGCGATCGCCCGCTTGAGCGATCCGGGGATCGCGTTCATCACCGCCTCGCGCAGGCCCAGGACGACCAGCAGCGTGACGATCAGGCCTTCCCAGAAGATGACGCCCATCGCGCCCTCGAAGGACAGGCCACGGCCGAGGACCAGGCCGAACGCCACGACGGCATTGATCCCGAGGCCGGCCGCGATGGCGATGGGGAAGTTCCCGAACACGCCCATCGCGATCGTCATGATCCCGGCGATGAGCGCGGTCGCCGCCGCGGTGGCGACCGGGTCGACGCCGGCCGCCCCGAGGATCGCCGGGTTCAGGAAGATGATGTAGGCCATGACCATGAAGGTCGTGGCCCCGGCTCTGATCTCGGTGACGAGGTCGGTCCCTCGCTCCGCAAACTTGAAATAGGCCGCAATCACGGGCGCCTCTCCTCCTTCTCCCGTTTCCGACGCCGGCCTCGAGTGGGTCGGTCGCCTTACCCTCCACGTCGCGATCGGTCGCCCGATCGCTCCGTCTCCACTCCCCCGCCCCCCGTTCCTCCCCTACTCCTCCTCGACCCGGTCGAGGCCGAGCAGCTCCATCTGGACAAAGCCGCTGGTATCGAACGCCAGCTGCCGCGGCGCCATCGGCGACTCATCGTCCACCGCGCCGACCGGGGCAAACTCGAGAACGATCCGCTCGTCGCCGTTGACCAGCTGATACACGAGCAGCTGGTCGGGGCGCGTCTCGAACTCGAGGTGTTCGAAGGAGTCGATGTTGATCGTGATCGCGATCGGGGTGAAAAAGGTCGAGATATCGGGCTGATCGACGACCAGGCGCTCGACCCAGCCGGTGCCGTGCGTGACCAGCTCCCGGCCTCGCAGGTAGCGGTAGGTGACCGTCTGCTTGAGGATCGGTCGGAGGACGTGCTGCATGTCGATGCGGCTGGTCACGACGCCGGCGTTGACGAAGAACTTCGCGTGCGGGTCGCTGGGCACCAGGGCTCTCGACTCCTGCTGTGGCAACGGGACCGGGACGTTGCGCGATCGCTGACCTCCCGGATGGTAGCGCGGCACGCAAGCAGCGGGAAGCCCGATCTGCGCGGGCGCCCGCGTATGATCCGTCCATGCTGCTGGCCCTCGACATCGGCAACACCAATCTGACACTCGGTCTCGTGCGCGCCGGTGTCCTCATCGCAACCCGTCGGGCGGCGACGGTGCAGCGCGCCACGGCCGATGAGCTGGAACTCCAGCTCGATGCGCTCCTTCGGCTCGACGACCTGTCGTTTGGGGATGTCGAATCGATCGCCTGCTGTTCGGTCGTGCCGGCCCTGACGGCCGGGATCGAGGCCGTTGCCGCTCGTCGCGAGCGCCCGCTGCTCGTGGCCACCGCGGGGACCGTCCCCATTCCGGTTCGCGTCGATCGGCCGGGAGAGGTCGGGCCGGACCGACTGGTCAACGCGCTGGCCGTGCAACGGATCCACGGCGCTCCCGCCATCGTGGTCGACTTCGGCACGGCGACGACGCTCGATTGCGTGGCTCCCGACGGCGCCTATGTCGGAGGCGCGATCGCGCCCGGCCTGGAGCTCGGCCTCGAGGCCCTGGCCGCGCGGACCGCCAAGCTCCCGCGCATCGAACTCCGGACGCCGGACCGTGCCATCGGCCGCGACACCGTGTCGGCGATGCAGTCGGGAACGATCTTCGGCTACCAGGCGCTGGCCAGCGGCCTCCTGGAACGCGTCCGCCGCGAACTCGCTGACAGTGCCGGCATTACCCCCGAGGCGGTCAAGGCCGTCCTCACCGGCGGCCTTTCGGCCGCGCCGTGGGCAAGCGCCCTGCCGGGCATCGATACGATCGATCCCGATCTGACCCTCAAGGGGTTGGCGATCCTCCACGCGGAGGTGTCCGGGGGCACGCCCCTGGAACTGGGGCTGGCGTGACCGTCGACGGTCGCCTCGGAGGGAGGCTGATCGCGCTCGGGGTGACCGGGTCGATCGCGGCCTACAAGGCCACCGAGCTGATCCGTCTGCTCGCGGCCGAGGGCGCGGACGTCGTCGTCATGCTCACGCCGTCGGCCACGCGGTTCGTGGCCCCGCTTGCGCTCGAAGCCCTGTCCGGCCACGCCGTCGAGAGCGACGTCCTGGCGTTGCTGCCGGACGGCCGAATCGGCCACATCGTGATCGCCGACACGTGCGATGCAGTCGTGGTGGCGCCCGCGACGGCGAGCTGGCTGGGCGCGATGGCCAACGGTCTGGCCGGCGACGTGGTGACGGCAACCTGCCTGGCGAGCTCGGCTCCGGTCGTCGTCGCGCCGGCCATGGACGGCGAGATGTACGCGCATCCGGCCACGACGGCCAATGTTGCCAGGTTGCGCGACACATTCGGCTACCGGATCGTGGAGCCGGAGGAGGGTCCGCTTGCCTCGGGTCAGCTGGGCGTGGGCCGCCTCGCGGCCCTCCCGACGATCGTCGCCGCGGTGGTCGCAGCGATCGGCGATCGGCCGGTCCGGACGGCCGACCCGGCGGTCCGGCCCGCCCGGGTTGCGGCGCCGCGGCCGGCCGATCTCGCGGGACGGCACGTCGTGGTCACCGCCGGCGGGACGCGGGAGCCCATCGATCCCGTCCGGTTCATCGGCAATCGCTCGACCGGGCGGATGGGGGTCGCCGTCGCGGAAGCGGCCCTGGCCCGTGGAGCCGAGGTCACCCTGATCGCGGCCGGCGTGAGCGTCGACCTGCCTGCCGGCGCCGCCATCGTCGCCGCGGAGACCACCGCCCAGCTCCGGGCCGCGCTCCTGTCCGCGCTGGGTGGCGCCGACGGTCGAGCCGGATTCGACGCCCTCGTGATGGCCGCGGCCGTCGCGGACTTCACGCCCATCGCGCCGGCCGACACCAAGCTCGCGCGCGGCGCGGGCCTGCGCCTGGACCTGGCGCCCACGCCGGATCTCGTTGCGGAAGTCGTCAGGATCGCGGCCGGCCTCGACTCCGCCGGTGCCAGCCGGCGGCCCCTCTCCCCTCGCCCGATCATCGTCGGCTTCGCGGCCGAGACGGGGTCGCTCGACCGGGCGGCCGGAAAGCTCCAGCGCAAGGGCCTCGACCTGCTCGTGGCCAACGACGTCGCCGAGCCCGGATCCGGGTTTGGGTCCGAGACGAACCGGGTCACGGTCTTCGACCGCGACGGCGATCGCGAGGCATGGCCGCTCCTCCCGAAACGGGACGTCGCCGACCGGATCCTCGACCGCGTGGTCCGGGCGTTGGACGAGCGCGACACCATGGGGCAGACTGAACCGATCGAACAGGAGTCCCAGCGATGAGCACCGAGTCCGCCCCGGTTCCCGACGTGTCCCCGGTCCGCCGTCTCACGGTCACCGACATCGCCCGGATGCACGCCGATGGCGGGCGGATCCCCATGCTCACGGCGTACGACTTCCCGACCGCCCGGATCCTCGACGACGCCGGCATCCCACTGCTGCTCGTCGGCGATTCGCTCGGCCAGGTCATGCTCGGCTACGACACGACCATCTCGGTGACGATGGACGACATGCTCCACCACACGCGCGCCGTGGCTCGAGCAGCGCGGCGGGCCCTCGTGATCGGGGACATGCCGTTCCTCTCGTACGCGACCCCGAAGGACGCCCTGGCGAATGCCGGGCGGTTCCTGCGCGAAGGCGGAGCCCAGGCGGTGAAGATCGAAGGCGGCCGGCGCAGCGCGCGGATCGTCGAGACACTCGTCGGGGCCGGGATCGCGGTGCAGGGCCACATCGGCCTCACGCCGCAGTCGATCAACCAGATCGGCAAGGTCCGCGTCCAGGGGCGGACCCGGGAGCAGGCACGCGCCCTCCTCGCCGACGCGCTGGCGATCCAGGAGGCCGGCGCCTTCTCGATCGTCGTGGAGCTCGTTCCGGAGCAGCTCGCGGCCGCGATCACCGAGCGGCTGCGGATCCCGACGATCGGCATCGGCGCCGGGGCCGGTTGCAGCGGCCAGGTCCAGGTCGTCACCGACCTCATCGGCCTGGGCGACTTCGTCCCGCGCCACGCCCGACCGTACGCAGCGGTCCGCGAGGCGATCGCGGACGCAGCTCGGCGGTACGCACAGGACGTCGCCGCGGGGACGTTCCCCGGACCCGAGGAGTCGACCCGGATGGACGACGCCGTCCTCGAGCAGGTCCTGGGGCGAGCCACTGACGACGTCGCCGACGACGGATCCGGACGGGGACTGCCCTCCGGTGGGATCCCGCTCGACCGCGACCTCTGACCCGTTGACTCGCGTCCTGCGCACGCGCCGCGAGCTGCGTGCCGCCCTTGCGGACAGCCGGCGTCCGGTGGGCCTCGTGCCGACGATGGGCTGGCTCCACGAGGGTCATCGTTCGCTCTTCGCCCGCGCCCGAGCCGAGAACGCCTCGTCCGTGGCGACGATCTTCGTCAATCCGCGCCAGTTCAACGAGGCGGCGGACTACACGCAGTATCCCCGGAATGAGGCGCGGGACCTCACGATGTGCCGTGACGAAGGTGTCGACCTCGTCTTCGCGCCGTCGGTCGACGAGGTGTACCCGACGGGCTTCGACACGATCGTCCATGTCGGCGCCGTTGGTCGCCCCCTCGAAGGGGCCGCGCGACCCGGGCACTTCGACGGCGTCGCGACGGTCGTGGCCATCCTGTTCGGCCTCGTCAAGGCGGATCGCGCCTACTTCGGGCAGAAGGACGCCCAGCAGGTCATGGTGATCCGCCAGATGGCCGGCGACCTCGCGATCCCGACGGAGGTCGTGGCCTGCCCGACCATTCGAGAGCCGGACGGCCTCGCCCTGTCTTCGCGCAACGTCCACCTGTCGAGTGAGGAGCGGGCGGCAGCCCCGGTCATCCATCGCGCGCTCATGGCGGGACGGGCCGCCTGGGACCGCGCTGAGCGCTCCGCCGACCCGATCCGTTCCGCGATGCGCTCGGTCCTGTCCGAGGAGCCGCTCGCTGTGGTCGACTACGTGTCCGCCGCCGACGCCTCAACCCTGGCCGAACTCGATCGGCTCAGCACGCCGGCGCTGCTCTCCGTGGCCGTGCGCTTCGGGTCCACCCGGCTCATCGACAACGAACTCATCGATCCGAGCTAGCTGGTCGGCGCCGTTCCCGCGACGCCCAGGACGCGATCGATCGACAGGTTCTCCGCCACGACCGACTTGATCAGATCGATCTTCTCGCGGTCCGCGGCGTGGGTCTTGACCAGCAGATCGTGGATCTCGGACGCGACGGAGTACGTGTCCTCGGCCACGAGCGTGGCGAACAGGTCCACGCGGCGGATCTGGTCGAGGACCTCGATCGGCGGCCGGTAGCCGCCCGTCAGGACCAGGCCCACGCTGCGTCGGTCCAGCTCGTCGGCATGGGCATCCGTGAGGGTCGTGATGACATCGTCGCGATCCCCGGGAACGATGACGAGCGTTCCCGGGCCGACGTGGGACAGCATGTGGAACGGCTCCATCGCGCCGATCGCCACGTCGTCAATCACCCGATCAAGATCCGGGCCGGGATGGATCGTCTCGCCGTGAACGCCCTCGAGGATCATCCCGAGGGTCGGATTGGACAGGATCGGCCGCACGGGGAGGACGCCGAGCAGGGCGATGCCGTGCTTCGCGAGTCCGCGCTCCAGCACGCGCTCGATTCCCGGTTGGGCATCGAGGTCGACCTTGTTCACGATTGCGCCGGCCACGGGGACCCCATGGGCCGTGAACAGCGAGGCGTTGAGGACGATCTCGTCGATCGGACGTCCGACGCCGCCTTCCGAGACGATGATCGCCGGGGCCCCCAGCATCGCCGCCACGACGGCGTTCGAGAGGCCGATGACCGCGCCGACGCCGGCGTGCCCGGTGCCCTCGATGAGCAGGACGTCGTGATCGCGATACGCGGCGTGCGCCACCCGGATCTTCGCCCCGAGGTCCTCGACCACGCGACCGTCGATGTAGGCCTTGGTGAACCCGCGCGGAATGTGAACCGGGCTCATCTGGGGATACGGCTCGGGAAGCCCGAACACGGTTCGGACAAGAACCGCGTCCTCGTCCGCCGGGTGCCCGTCCATGATGACGGTGCGTTGCCCGACGGGCTTCAGGAAGCCCGTCCGGAGGCCGCGCCGCATGAAGCCGTCCATGAGCCCCAGCGACGCCGTGGTCTTGCCGCGGTTCTGGCCGGTGGCGGCGAGGTAGAGCTGACGCATCGGGTCGGCGACGGTCAGCTGCGCGAGGTCGTCTTCCGCTCGATCAGCTGGACCGCATCGCGGAGGCGCGACAGGGTATCGGCGTCCACGGCGTCGGGCTCCAGGTACGGGCCGAGCCGCTCCATGGTGTCGACGACGAGACCCATGAAGACGCTCGCGTCGGCCACGAAGAACTGCGGCTCGTTGTTGTAGCGGACCAGGGTCAGCCGGCCCTGGAGAACGCGCCGCTCCTCGACGTGGGCGACCTGTGTCGCGAAGTTGTGGCCCTGGATCCCGTCGGGGTTGTTGAGGAAGTTCAGGGCGTTGTCGATCGCCAACCCGAAGCGGGCGCGCCAGGCCACCAGACGCTCGTGGAGCTCCGACGGGATGCGCACTTCGGCGACATCGTCGAAGACCTCGGGGGCCACGGTCAGGAGCCCGACCAGCGTGGTGCCGGCCCGTGGGCCGAGCATGACCTGGAGGCTGCGCTCGAGGGTGAACACCTCGGAATCGAAGCGCGGGCTGGTGATGACGTCGGTCAGCAGGTCCTCGACGTTGTCGAGGATGCCCGGCTCGGCGACGGCGTTTGCCAGGTGGAGGATCTCCTCCTTGAACAGGAACTTCTCTTCGTGATCGAGCATGCGCCGGATGGTAGCACCCGGCATGGAGGGGCTCCCGTCGGCGCAATCTTGCACCGACGCTTGGGCGCCGCCACCGAACCGATGGCTGCGCGCAATCCAAGGCCGAACGCGATGATGGCGACTGCCGACTGGACGAGAGGCCGGTGCCGTTGTGACAATCGCGGCCAACGACGGCTGGAGGTCGCGGTGCATCTTGCAGGCTCATCCGATCACTGGTATTGGTCGATGGACATCGAGCTCCCCGTGGACTTCTGCGTCCGTGCGCTTCGTCACGATGGGCTCCGGGTCTCGCCGTTCGACCAGCACCCGGACGGCGATGGCAGCCTCCGGGAGAAGGGGCTTGATGCGGCCTCGTGGCGTGCTTGGTTCGCCGCGGTCCTCGACCATCATTCGCGGTTGCAGGGGCTTACCACCACCGACGACTTCTCCCAGATCGATCGCCAGCAGGTGAGCGAGGTCTTCGACGCGTTCTCTACGCCGGCCCCTCGTCCACCGCGAGCTCCGGCGCAAGAGCGTCACGCTCGCCTTGACATGGGCTGAATACCGGGCGAGCTGCCCCGACGGCTTCGGGTACACCTGGTTCACCGAGCGGTACCGCGCGTACGCCGGACGCCTGGACCTCGTCCTCCGCCACGACCACCGCGCCGGCGAGAAGCTGTTCCTCGACTTCGCCGGGCAGACCATCCCGATCGTCGATGCGCTCGCAGGAGAGGTGTGGCAGGCCCAGCTCTTCGTGGCGGTCCTGGGAGCGTCGAACGACACGTAGCCAGCCGGCGGCCGCACGTGGCCAGGAAAGGGATCTCGTCATCGAGCCCGCCGGGCCGTCGCTCCGGATCGACGCGCACTCCGAGCGTCAGCTCGAAGTCCAGAACTTCGATCTCCTCAGGACAGCCGCACGACGTGTGCCCCTCCGACGTGTTCGTACCGGTCCGGCTGGCAGGTGAGGACGATGATCTGGCTTTGGCGGCCCGCGACGGCCAGGACAGCCCCCATGGCTTCGAGTCGCTGCGGGTCGGAGTTCCCGAGCGCGTCGTCAACGATGACGGGGACACCGCCATCAGGAGCCACGATCGTCGCGCACGCGAGCCTCGAGATCAGCGCGATCTGCTCTTGGGCGCCGACGCTCAGACTCCCGTACGGGATCGTCCGACCCTGAAGCGTTCGACTGACGACCGACAGGTTCAGGTCGTCGAGCTCCACCGCAAAGTCGGGGCCAAACACGATCTTCCCGAGGTTCTCGATCTCTCGCCGGAGCGGCGCCACATAGGATCGCCGGGCCGCTTCGCGTTCCGAGCGGAGCGTCTCGAAGAGCAGCTTCCGGGCCGCCGCGTGGGCCTGGTAGCGTCGCAGATCGGGCTCGGCCTGGTCCTTGTCCGCCTGCGCTTCCTGGAGATCCTCGGCGAGACCGTCTTCGCCGTGGTCGCGGAGCCTGGTCGTGACTTGCAGCAACTCGTCCTGGACCTGCCTGGTCTCGGCATCCACGCGCTCCAGGGCCCGCCTGGCATTGTCGAGCATCTCGCGAGCCTGGTCCGCGCCCTCTCGTGCCAGTTCGGTCCTGGCTCCTTCGAGCTCCGCCCCGAGAGTTTCCTCGGCTCCCTCGGCCATCCGCAGACTCTTCGCAAGGGACTCGTCCGAGGCCGCGGCGCGCTCCGCGGCAAGTGCGGCCTCGCGTCGTTCGAATTCCTCGGTCGCCAGTCGAAGCTCAGTGTTGCGCTCGCTGCGAGCGATCTCGATCTCAGCGAGTCTGGTACGTGCCCCTTCCCATTCCTGTTCGGCGGCCCTGGCGGACGGCTCTGTCTCGCTGAGGGCCCGTTGGGCCTCTTCCGCGGAACGGCGGACGTCATCCTCGTTTCCGCCTCCGGCGCCGGTGTGCGACTCCTCGGCCTCTGGCATCCGCCCGCGCAGGCTTGCGATCCGCTCCTCGAGAGCTTCCAACGTGAGATCGCGAAGGTTCTCTCGCAAAACGCGCTTCTGCTCGGTCACCGTCCGGCCCGCGTCCTCACGCGACTTATGCAGGCGCTCTGCTTCTGCGAGATCGGTTGCACCTGCTGCCCGGAGCAGATCCCCCAGCTGGCCCTCGGCCGCCTCGAGCTCCGTGCTGGTCATGTCGCCCGCTGCTCCCACCTCGACCGAGACGGACGCGATGTCGGGAAGAGTGAGCTCGATCGACTGATCCACGCGACGTTCCAGCCGGGTGCCCGCGGGCAGTTTCAACTCGAGTCCGTCAACGAGGCCGACGAGATCAGTGAACGCCTCCACGCGGACGAGCGGGCGGGTCGCCTCGAGCCGAGCGCGTGCAAGCTCGACGGTCCGATGCTGCTCCCGGATGGATGCCAGGAGAGCCGTGTCAACCGGGAGTGCGGCGTCCGCCGCGGCCGCCTCCAGCGCCACGAGGGCCGCCTTGACGCGCTCGCTGCGTTCCAGCAGTGATGCCAGATCGGCTGCGTCCCGCAGCTGCGAGAGACGAGCCTGTCGCTCGTCGGCCAGGGACTTCGCCACCTCTCGCTCCAGCCGGGCTGCGGCCACCGCCGTATCGGCGGCTGCGACACGGGCCTGGGCGACCTCGAGCTGCGGGCCGTCTTCCCGTACCGCAGCGTCGAGCCGTTCCTGGTCGGACTTGGCGGTCGCGACGGCCGAGATCGCGTCCTGGCGCGCCTTCTCGACGCGCCTGGCCTCATTGGTTGCGAGCTGCGCCGAGCCGAATTTGGCCTGGATCGTCTCGACCCCGGCCTCGAGCTTCGCAAGCGCGTCGACGCGCGCCTGGTGTTCGCCTAGTCTCGACCGTTGCTCCGCCCCTCGCTCGACCAGTCGACGCGCCTCACCCTCCAGGCGGACGCTTGCCTCGACGTCGGCCTCGATCGCACGGATGGCGTCCTCGATCCCGGCGATCCTCTGCGCTGCACCTTCGATCGTTCGCTCCATCTCTGCGACCACCTGCTTTCGCCGACCGGTTTCCGTCCAGTACTGCAGGTACTCGGCGTGGGCAAGCCCGAACAGCGTCACCTCCTCATCACCGGCGGGCGACTCCCCCGCCGAGCGATCGAGGGCGGCGGAGAGCGAGGTTTGGTCGGTGAGCGCTGCCTGACCGACGACGTCTCCCTGCTGCATGCGCAGCGCTTTCCATAGCGCCATGTCCACGGTCTCCGACAGGATGGTCTGGACTCGCTCGTGCGCCTCTCGACCCGTGTGGTTCTCCGGCCGCGGCCGAGTGATCTCCAGTTCCGTGACCCGGTCTCGGAGGAACCGCTTCTTGTAGCGAAAGGCGAACGGACCGGTTTCGGCCTCGATCGTGACCTCGGGTCCAACATCCCGGTCGACGGGCTTGACCGCCTGGATTCGCTGTTTGGACGTCGAGTCCAGGTCTTCGATGATCCGGTCGATGGCTTCGGCGATGCTCGACTTGCCGATCTCGTTCGGCCCTTCGACGATCGTGACGCCACTGGGAGCGAACTCCACCGTGCGGTCACTGACACCGCGATAGTTGCGGAGTGCGATCCTGAGGATCCTCATGCGCCCGCCCCACGCCCGTGCACGAGGCGCACCAGGAGCGACAGCGCATCACGGGCCGTCTCGGCATCGGGGTCGCCGCTTGCAGCCTCGGCCCGAAGTCGAGCGACGGCGGTCTTGGCGAAGCCACTGAGGCCAAGTTCGGCGAAGTCGTCGTCCTCGGGGCGGACGAGCAACCGGCTTGTGGGCTCCCACTCCTCGATAGATCCGAAGACCTCGCGCGCCTCCTCGATGATCTCCTGGAGCCGCGTGTATTGCGTCAGCGAGAGCACGCCCAGCAGGGTCAACCGGACGATCGACCGATCCTTGGCCGGCAGACGGTCGAGACGGTCGAGCAGCGTTTCGGGGCCCGACGCCGCGTCGAGTTCCAGCGTTTCGCCCACGAACCGCCACGTCCCGATCGGTCGTGGGGTCACCGTGCAGGTGCCGTCCCCCAATTCGACGAGCAGGACATTCCCCGCGTCCGTCTCGTCATGGGCGGTCGGTTCGGGCGCGCCCGCGTACCAGATCCTCCCGGTCTCACCCACTTGCGTCGTCGAGTGCCGGTCGCCGAGCGCGATGTATTGCACCTTGCCGTCGGCGATTGCGGCCTCGGCGGCACCAAGGCGGATGGTCGAAGGGTCGTGAAACTCACCCATGTAGTCGACGGCCCCGTGGCCGACGACAATCCGCACGCAGGCCGGGTCGGCGACGAGTGGGTCGCAGGCGGCCCCGACCAGATCGAGCAGCGGCCGCTTCGTCATCCACGGCGCGCCGACAATCTGGACACCATCTCGAACGTCCACCGGGTCGGGGCTGTCCAGGACGACCACGTTCGGAGGGACGGAGCGGAGAAAGGTCGGCGAGCGATATACCGTCGCGGCATCGAGCGGGTCGTGGTTGCCGGGAAGGAGGTAGACCGGCACCGGGATGGAGGCCATCGCCTGGAGAGCCCGGCCGACCGTCCTGGGTCGTACGCGGTTCGTCTCGAAGACGTCGCCAGCCACCACCACGAACTCGGCCTGCTCGGCGGCCGCGATCCGGCCGATCGCGGTCAGGCCATCGATCCGCGCTTGGGCGTATCTTGCCTGCGCGTCCTCGTCGAGGAAGCGCCGGGTCATCCCAAGCTGGAGATCCGCGGTGTGGATGAAGCGAACCGTTGGGTCCTCCCCGCCCTTGTCGGCGGACCGGTGCTGCCGTGATGTGGAAAAGATGCTCGGCCAGGTATCAGTCCCGTTGTGCGATGTCTGCAGCGAACCCTGAGTGTGAGAGAGCACCAAAGGTGCAGAGAGATCGCCACGAAAAGTACAGAGGCGAC
>CAKKPP010000033.1 GCA_919901745.1 Chloroflexota bacterium
GCTTCGACGAGATCCACCTGCACAACGTGGGCCGCAACCAGGCCGAGTTCATCGATGTCTTCGGTCGCGAGGTCCTGCCGGAGCTCCGGCTGGGCTGAGCCGGGCGCCGGACGGTCGTCGGGCATGACTCCCTCCGTCAGTCGGCGAGCAGCGCGCCCAGCTGCCCGAGCACGCGTGCCGTCGCGCCCCAGATCGCCAGGCCGTCCACGGGATATGTCCCGTACCGCAGCGGGATCGAGCGGATCGTTCGATCCACGATTCGGATCGGCGCGCCGGGGACGAAATGGCGGAGCGGGGCCTCGACGATCCGCGCCACTTCGTCCGGCGCCGGAACGAGCACGGGTCGCCGGTCGGCGATCGCCAGCACCGGCGTGACCTTGAAGCTCGACACCGGGATCCAGAATCGTTCGAGCACCCCCACGATGCGCACGCCGGCGGCGACCGCGTCCAGGCCGACCTCCTCCGCCGCCTCGCGCAGCGCCGTCGCCACGATGTCGGCGTCGTCCGGCTCGGCCTTGCCGCCGGGGAAGCTCACCTCGCCGGAGTGATGCCCTCCGCGGCGAGCTCGCTCGGTGAGGACGACGAGTGCCTCGCCGTCGTCCCCGGGGACGATCAGGACGAGCACCGCCGCCGGCCGCGCATCGGCTTCGTCGGGCGTCTCCGGCCCGCGCCAGCCGAGGCCATCCAGGCGGACCGGCATGAGCTCGTCCGGGGGCGGCGGGAGGACGGGAGGCAGCCGCATCAGCCGATCGACGGCGTCGGCGTAGCGAACGATCACGTGCTGAAGCGTGCCACGGATCGGGCGCCGCGGCGAGAGGAGGGTCAGTTCACCAGGTCGTCGCCGTCGCGCTTGCGCGGTTCGGCATCGGGCAGGTCGAATGCACTCTTGCGGTGGTCGCCGGCTCCGGAATCAGCGCCTGCACCGACCCCCTGCCGCTCGTGCGCGCCCTCGCCGCGCGCATCGCGGCGGTCCGAGGCCTCGCTCACCACGGTCGCGCCCTCGGTCGTGAAGAGCAACGTGCCACCCACGGGATCCGCGTCGCCCATCACGTGATCGCCGGCACGGAAGTGGCCCGCGACGAGCGCCCGCGCGAACGGGTTCTCCACCAGGCGCTGGATTGTCCGCTTGAGCGGCCGCGCTCCGTAGGCCGGATCCGTGCCCTCGCGCAGGATGAGTGCGCGCGCCGCCGGGGTGAGCGTCAGGGTGAAGTCCTGGGCCGCCAGTCGTCGACCGAGGTCCTCAAGCAGCAGCCCGACGATCGCCTCCAGATCGGCGTCGGTCAGCGCATGGAACACGATGATCTCGTCGACCCGGTTGAGGAACTCGGGGCGGAACTGCGCACGGAGGGACTCGGTGACCTGGCGCTTCATCGCCCCGTACGCGTCCGGGTCGCCGCTCCGGTCGGCCGAGGCGGCAATCACCGATGAGCCGACGTTGCTGGTCATGATCACGACCGTGTTCTTGAAGTCAACCGTCCGGCCCTGGCCGTCCGTCAGCCGGCCGTCGTCGAGGACCTGGAGGAGGACGTTGAACACGTCGGGGTGCGCCTTCTCGATCTCGTCGAGCAGGATGACCTGGTACGGCCGCCGCCGGACGGCCTCGGTCAGCTGCCCGCCCTCGTCGTAGCCGACATAGCCGGGGGGCGCTCCCACGAGGCGTGACACGGAGAACTTCTCCATGTACTCGCTCATGTCGATCCGGACCATGGCCGCGTCGTCGTCGAACAGGAAGTTGGCGAGCGCCCGCGCGAGTTCGGTCTTGCCCACCCCGGTGGGACCCAGGAACAGGAAGGATCCGATGGGACGGCGCGGATCCTTGAGCCCGGCCCGAGCCCGTCGGACCGCGTCCGACACGGCCTCGACCGCCTCGTCCTGGCCGACGACCCGCTCGTGCAGGCGCTCCTCCATGTGGACCAGCTTGGCCGTCTCGCCTTCCATGAGCTTCGACACGGGGATCCCGGTCCAGGACCCGACGATCTCGGCGATGTCGTCGGAGGTGACCTCCTCCTTGAGCAGCGATCCGGGGCCCTGGAGCGTCTCGAGGGTGGCTTCCTGTTCGGCAAGGCGATCAGTCAGCTCCTTGTGGGTCCCGTACTTCAGCTGCGCGGCCGTCGCGTAGTCGGTCTCGCGTTCGGCCTGTTCGATCCGCGTCGCGAGCGATTCCAGCTCCGAGCGGGTAGCGCCGATCGCCGCGATGGCCGTCTTCTCGGCCTCCCAGCGTTGCTTCATCCCGCCGGCTTCTTCGGCCAGCTCGCCGAGATCCTTCTCGAGGGCTTCCAGACGCGCCTTCGAGGCATCGTCGGATTCCTTGCGCAGCGCCTCGCGCTCGATCTCCAGCTGGATTCTTCGACGCTCGAGCTCGTCGAGTTCGATCGGCATCGAGTCGATCTCCATCCGCAGCCGGCTGGCCGACTCGTCGACGAGGTCGATCGCCTTGTCGGGCAGGAACCGTTCGGTGATATAGCGGTCCGAGAGGGTCGCCGCCGCAACGAGCGCAGAGTCCGTGATCCGGACCCCGTGATGGACCTCGTAGCGCTCGCGCAGACCGCGCAGGATCGAGATCGTCTCCTCGACCGTCGGCTGATCGACGAGCACCGGCTGGAATCGCCGCTCCAGGGCCGCGTCCTTCTCGATGTGCTTGCGGTACTCGTCGAGGGTCGTCGCGCCGATCGTGTGCAGCTCGCCGCGGGCGAGCATCGGCTTCAGGAGGTTCGACGCGTCCATCGCACCCTCGGCGGCGCCCGCGCCGACGACCGTGTGGAGTTCGTCGATGAACAGGACGACGCGCCCCTCGGCGTCCTTGATCTCCTTGAGGACGGCCTTGAGGCGCTCCTCGAACTCGCCGCGGAACTTCGCGCCGGCAATGAGCGCGCCCAGGTCGAGGGACACCACCCGCTTGTCCTTGAGCGTCTCGGGCACGTCACCGCGCACGATCCGCTGGGCGAGCCCCTCGGCGATGGCCGTCTTGCCGACCCCGGGCTCGCCGATGAGGACGGGGTTGTTCTTCGTGCGGCGTGACAGGACCTGGATGACCCGGCGGATCTCCTCATCGCGCCCGATGACCGGATCGAGCTTGCCGGCGCGGGCCTCGGCCGTCAGGTCGCGGCCGTACTTCTCGAGCGCGGCGTATGTTCCCTCGGGGTTGGGCGAGGTCACGCGTTGCCCACCGCGGACGCTCTGGAGCGCCGCGAGGATCGCCTCGCGCCCCGCACCGTGGGTGTCGAGCAGCCGGCGTCCCTCGCCGCCGGCCTCGACGACACCCAGCAGCAGGTGCTCCGTGGAGGTGTATTCGTCGCCCAGCCGGCGCGCCTCGTCGGCGGCATGGTCCAGGACCCGCTTGGCTCGCGGGTCGAGGCCCATCGATCCGCCCTGCTGGCGGGCGCGCTTGGCGAGGATCGCCGCCAGCTCTCCGCGGAACGCCGGCAGGTCGACCCCGAGGCGCCGCAGCGTCTCGGAGGGTACGGAGTCGTCGGGCTCGACGAGGGCGGAGAGGAGATGCTCGGCATCGAGGACCGGGCTCTCGAGACGCTGGGCGAGACCCTGGGCGGCAACGATCGCCTCCTGCGCCTTCTGGGTGAATCGGTCGAGGTTCATTGGTTCGGATCTCCGGGTGCCGGCGCCGTCAGCCGGCGCGTGGATCGGGTTGGTCGACGAGGTCGAGGAAGCGGGTCGCGGCGGTCCGCGCGTCCCCGTCGAGGGCCGGCGGGAGGACGACCTTGACCCGAACGTAGAGGTCGCCGGACCCGGTCGCGTTGAAGCGGGGCATTCCCTGGCCGGTCAAGCGGAAGGTGCGTCCCGATTGCGTCGCCGGCGGGACGGTCAGCAGGACACGGCCCTTCAGGGTCGCCACGGGAACGTCCCCGCCGAGCAGCGCCTCGCGCAGCGTGATCGGAACCTCGCGCTCAAGGTCCGGCCCCCGTCGCGTGAAGATCGGGTGCGGCCGCACGCGGATGGCGACCACGAGATCGCGCCCGGCGCCGGCCTTGCCCGAGAGCTTGATCCGTGAACCGCTGTCCGCGCCGCGCGGGATCGTGACCTCGAGGCGCTTGCCGCCGATCTCGACCAGGCGGGTCGTGCCGTGGAACGCTTCCTCGAGGGTCAGTTCGGCGGTCGCCTCCATCGAGCCACGCGTCGCGCTCCCGGCTCCTCCCGACCCACCGATCGAGCCGAGGATGTCCTCGTAGCTCTGGCCGCCGCTCGCGGAGGCTGGCCCACCGCCGCGTCGTGCAGGGCCCTCGGCCCCGGCACCGAACATCATCCGGAAGAAGTCGCTGAACCCGGAGGCGTCGCCATCGGACCGGAATTCGTAGCGGACGTGGCCGCCTCGTGCCCCGCCGCCGGCGAACGGTCCGCCCGCGCCGGACGGGGCGCCGCTCCCCGCCGAAGCGTACTTGTCCCAGTCCTTGCCGAGCGTGTCGTAGCGCTTGCGTTTGTCGGGGTCGGTCAGGACAGCCTGGGCTTCATTGATCGCCTTGAAGCGCGACTCGGCGCCGGCGTCGCCGGGCCGAGCGTCGGGGTGGTTCACACGAGCGAGTTTCCGATAGGCCTTCTTGATTTCTGCGGGCGTGGCCGAGCGCTGGACACCCAGGGTCTTGTAGTAGTCCTGGAACTCCATCGCTCGAACCTGCCTGCCCCGTCACGCCCCGGTCAGCGACCCCGGACCACGACCGGGGGCTGATCGGTGGGCGGGTATCCGGGCCGGGTCACGCGGGCCGGCGCGGACGAACTCTCGTCCCTTGGCTTGGGCTTGGGCTCAACGGGCGTGGTCGGCAGCGGCCGCGGCTTGCGTCGCAGCGCGGCTTCGAGGACCTGGTCCATCGAGTCGACGAGAACGAGCTTGATCGACTTGCGGATCTCCTCGGGGATATCTCGCAGGTCCTTCTCGTTCTTCCTGGGCAGGATGACCATGCCGGCGCCCGACAGGTGCGCCGCCAGGATCTTCGACTTGAGTCCGCCGATCGGCAGGACGCGGCCGCGCAGCGTGATCTCCCCGGTCATCGCCACGTCCTTGCGAACGGGGATCCCGGTGAGCGCCGAGACGATCGCGGTGGCCATGGTCACCCCGGCCGACGGGCCGTCCTTGGGGATGGCTCCCGCCGGCACGTGGATGTGCAGCGTGTGCTTCTCGAAGACCTCTCGCTCGATGCCCAGTTCAGCGGCGTGCGCCCGCGTCCAGGACAGACCCGCGCGAGCCGACTCGCGCATGACCTCGCCGAGCTGACCGGTGAGGATGAAGTCTTCCTTGCCCTCCATCTTGGTGACCTCGACCGCGACGATGTCGCCGCCGACCTCGGTGACGACGAGGCCGGTGGCTGCGCCGGTCTGGTCCTCGGCCTCCAGCTCGCCGTATTCGAAGCGCGGCGGACCGAGGTACTGGACGAGCTTCTTGATGTCGACGACCGTCCGCCGCTTCCGTCCCTCCGCCACCGTGCGCGCGACCTTGCGCATCACATTGGCGATCTCGCGCTCGAGATTTCGAACGCCTGCCTCGTGGGTGTAGGCCTGGACCAGCTCGACCATCGCCTCTTCGGTGATCTCGATGTGCTTGGGCCGCAGGCCGTGATTGCCCATCTGCTTCGGCACGAGGAAGCGCTTCCCGATCTCGATCTTCTCCCGCTGCGTGTAGCCGGGCACCTGGACCACCTCCATCCGGTCGCGCAGGGCAGCCGGGATCGGGTCCATGAGGTTGCCGGTCGCGATGAACATCACCCTGGACAGGTCGAACGGCACCTCGAGGTAGTTGTCCTGGAAGGTGTTGTTCTGTTCCGGGTCGAGCACCTCGAGGAGGGCCGAGCTCGGATCGCCCCGGAAGTCCATCCCGATCTTGTCGATCTCGTCGAGCATGAACACCGGGTTGTTGGTTCCCGCCGTCTTGATGTTCTGGATGATCCGACCGGGCAGGGCCCCGATGTAGGTCCTGCGGTGCCCGCGGATCTCCGCCTCGTCGTGGATGCCGCCGAGGCTCATCCGGACGAATTTGCGGCCCATCGCCCGGGCCACGCTCTTGCCGAGCGAGGTCTTGCCGACACCGGGCGGGCCGATCAGGGCCAGGATGGGGCTGCGGATCGTGTCGGCCAGGGAGCGCACGGCCAGGTACTCGAGGATGCGTTCCTTGATCTTGTCGAGGCCGTAGTGGTCCTCCTCGAGGATCCGAGCGGCCTCCTTGATGTCGAGGAGATCCTCGGTCGACGTGTTCCAGGGCAGGCCCACGAGCCAGTCGACGTAGGTCCGGATCACGCCAACCTCCGGGGAGGCGGAAGGGATCCGGCTCATCCGATCGACTTCCTTCAGGGCGCGCGCCTTGATCTCTTCCGGCATCCCGGCGGCTTCGACTTTTTCGCGCAGCTCGTTGATTTCGGCCTGCTGCGGGTCGTCCTCGCCGAGCTCGCGCTGGATCGCCTTCAACTGCTCGCGCAGGATGTACTCGCGCTGAGTCTTGTCCATCTCGGACTTGACCTCGGACTGGATCTTGCCCTTGAGCTCCAGGATCTCGATCTGGCGGGCGAGGAATCCACTGACCAGCTCCAGGCGAGCGACGACATCGATCGTCTCGAGCAGTTCCTGGCGCTGCTCCGTGGTCATGTCCGGGCTGTACGCGACCATGTCGGCGAGCAGGCCGGGCTCGCTGATGTTGCGAGCGGCGACGGCGGCCTCGGGCGGCACCGGTGCGCCGCTGGCCACGTATTGCTCCATCTGGCCCTGGACGGTGCGCATCAGCGCCTCGACCTTGACACCGCCGCCCTTGGCGTCCGGGATGTCCTCGACGGTCGCGAGGATGTACGGCGAGGCGTCCTTGAACCCGTGCACGCGGATGCGGCCCTGACCCTGGACGATGGCCCGCACCGTCCCATCCTGGAGCTGGACGACCTGGGCGATCTTGGCCAGGGTACCGATCTCGTACAGCTCGGAGGGATCGACGATCTCCTCCTGCTCGGCCTGGCGCTGCGTGACGAGCGCGATCGGACCGCCCGAGGCGACTGCCGCGTTGAGCGCGTTGACGCTCTTCTCTCGACCGACCTGCAGCGGGACGATCATCTCGGGGAAGATCACGGTCTCGCGCAGGGCGACGAGCGGCAGCTCGCGAGGGCCGGTGGCCGTGGTCTTGTCGCCGGTCTTGGAGGTGCGCTTCGCCATCGGGGTCTCCTGTATTGGGGCCGCAATCGGATCTGTGCGTCGCGGCCGCCGGCCGCGCTGCGTGGTCATCGCTTCATCCGCGGTTGTTTCAACCGCGAGTACCGGTCGTCGCTGCCTCGGCCGAGGCCGGCGCTCGTTCGGCCGTCGACTTCGGATTGCCCTCGTCGTAGAGCCGTTCGAGGATTCGGGTCCCGAGTCGAGACTCCAGCTCGAACAGGATCCGGACCCCGGCGAGGTTCACGCCCAGGTTCTGGGTCAGATGACGGATCCAGAGAACCCGCCGGACGTCATTCTCGCTATACAGGCGGATGTTGGTGGGTGTCCGGGCCGGACAGACGAGGCCCTCGTCCTCGTAGATCCGCAATGTGCGCGGATGCACGCTGACGATACTCGCCGCAACGCTGATGACGTAGACGGGTCGCGTCGGGTCTCGGTCTGGCCGGCCGGTGGTCACGCGATCAGGACTCGTTGCGGTCGGACGCCTGCGCGCGAAAGCAGCTCGCCGAAGGGCGAGGGACGGCGCACGATCGTCATCACGTGGCATCTCCACTGTCTATTCAGGACGCGATTGAACTCGAAACGCCCACCAAGCCGCGACCGATGGGACCAGCAGCATGCTAGAACCTTGACAATGTCATTGTCAAGATAGTAGACGACTACGGTTTCTTGATTCTTATCGGATCACGCGTGGGTGGTGTTCGATACCAGCCATCGGCCGCCCAGCCGGCAAGCCCTCGCCGCGCCCCCGGCTCCAGGGGCGTCCCTAGCTGCTGCTGCCGATCAGCTGCTCGTGGAGGAGCTCCTCGCACTCGGTTCGACCGATCGCGATCACCTTGTCCCCGGTCCGGAACACGTGGTCGGGACGAAGCGGCAGGGGATTCCCATCGCGAACGACCGCGAACAGGCTGCACCCCTCGGGGATCGTCAGGTCCCCGGGCGTTCGCCCGACCGCCGGCGAGTCCACCTGGAGATGCGCTTCGATAATCTCGAGTTCGCCGCCGCCAAGCGCGGCCAGATGGAGCAATTCGTGGACCGGGATGTCCTGTTCGATCGATCCGAGGACCATCCTGGTCGGGCTGATGATCTCGTCGACGCCGAGGTGCCGGAAGAGCGCCTCGTTCCTCGGGTTATTGACACGCGCGATCGTCCTTCGAACGTCGAAGTGGTGCTTTGCCATCTGGCAGATGACGAGGTTGTCCTCGTCATCGCCGGTCACGGCCGTGACGATGTCGGCGCGATTGGCCCCGGCTTCACCGAGGTAGCGTCCTTCGCAGCCGTCGTGCGCGACGACGATCGATCCAAGCTCATCGGCGATCTGCTCGGCCCGGCCACGGTCCTTCTCCATCAGCACGACCTCGTGGCCGCTCTCGATCAGTTCCTTGGCCAGGTAGTACCCGACCTTGCCTCCGCCCACGACGAGCACGAACATGGTCAGGCCTCCTGGGGTGCGGCTGCGTCGGGAGGCACCGGGGCATCGTCCGACGCGCGGTGGGCCCGCGCATGGTGGAGATCGCCCGGCGGCAGCACGGAGGGCATCCCGGACATCGGCAACCCGAGGAAACCGGCGATGGCATCGGCCATCAGGGTCGTCCGGCAGATCGTGGCCAGGCCGAGGTCGGCATAGGCCGCCGCGCGGACCGGGTCGTTGACCTTGGCGACGATGCGGCGGGCCCCGAGCTCCTCGGTGGCCAGCTGGGCCATGATCACGTTGCGGTTGTCGCCCTCGGTCAGCGCGAGGAACAGATCGGCATCCGCGGCGCCCGCTCGGCGCAGGACCCCTTCGTCCGTTCCGTCGCCGCGGACCGCGTTCCCCCCGAACGACGCCGGGAGCCGGTCGAACGCGGCCGTCGAGGTGTCGACCACGATGACCTCGTGGCCTGCCCGATCGAGCGTGTCGGCGAGGACCGCGCCCACCCGGCCGCAGCCAACGATCACGGTTTTCACGATGCCTCCTCGGGAATCGGTTCGCGCACGACCCACACGGCACATGGGGCGTTTTTCAGGACGTAGGGAATGGTCCGGCCGATGGCGAAGTCGCCGCCGAAGCGCATGCGATAGGCCAGGCCCAGCACGAGCAGGTCGGCCTCCCGTTCGATCGCCTCGTCGACGATCGCGGCCCCGACGTCGCGCGCCTGGAGCAGGATCGCATCGAGCGCCGCGCCCTGCCCCTCGGCGACCTCCTCGGCCCGATCGAGGATGCGTTGGGCGACCTCGGATCGGCCAGCGATGTCGGCGTCGAGTGGCTGCGACCAGTCCACCTCGACGACATGGACGCCCACGAGCTCGGCCTTCGAGGCCTGGGCGAGCTGACTCACGATGCGGACGATCCGGTCGTTGCCGGGATGGCCGCTCAGGGCGATCACGGCACGCCGAAAGGGAGGGACTCTGGCCTCGGACACGGATGCCTCAGGTTGGGGACGAACCGCTCCTGGCGGCTCGTCGCGCTCTCCGACAATGCGCCGGTCACGATACCACCGCGGAACCGCCCAGTCAGGCGCCTCGGCGATACGGAACGTCGGCGATCACCGTGTGCTCACGGCCCAGGAGCGCTCGCCTGAGTCGACGCGCCGTCTGGTTGTACAGCACGCGGTCCCACCAGTGGCGAGCCACATACTCGGGGAGGACGACGATCGTGATGGGCGCCTCCTTGTCGGGAGGCCAGGCCTTGTCGAGAACGTCGAGATAGGCGATGACCGGGGAAATGATTGCCCGATATGGCGATTCGACGATGACCAGGGGCACGCCCGGCAGCTGCCGTTGCCAACGCTGTCGGAGCGCCTCACCGTCGTCGGGATCCTCGGTGACATAGACCGCCCGGACGTCGGCTGCGAGGGTCCTGGCAAACGTGACGGCCTGAACGACCGTTCGGTTGATCCCGTTGACCGGGACGACGACGCGCTGCTCTCGGTGTGGGCGATCGAACACGACGTCCTCCCGCACCTCGAGCTCGGCGGCCTGCTGGTCGTACTGTCGCCGGACGAATGACATGACCCCGAAGAGGACCGCCATCAGGATCAGCACGATGAACGACGTCGGAGCCTTCGCGATCGCCACGACGATCGCCACGACGCCGGTGAGGAGCGCACCGACCGCGTTGATCGCGAGGCGTTGGACAAAGCCCGGGGGGCGTTCCCGCAACCAGTGGCGAACCATCCCGGACTGGCTGATCGTGAAGTCGATGAACACGCCCACCGCGTACAGCGGGATCAGCAGGTGGGTCTCGCCGTTGAAGGCCACCACCAGCGAGCCGGCGACGACGGCCAGGATCACGATCCCGTAGGAAAACGCGAGGCGATCGCCACGGAAACCGAACTGCCGCGGCGCGAACCCGTCCTGGGCAAGGATCGCGAGCAGTCGCGGGAAGGCGTTGAAGCTGGTGTTCGCGGCCAGGACCAGGAGCACGGCAGTGAACCCCTGGAACAGGAAGAACGGGATCGAATTGTCCCCGTAGACGCGGCGGGCAACCTGGGCGATCACGGTCTGACCGTCCGCTCCGCCCACGTTGACCGCCCCGTAGTTCACGGCGAGGAACGTGATTCCCACGAACAAAACGCCGAGAAGCCCGGCCATGACCGCGAGGGTCGTCGCGGCGTTGCGTGCCTCCGGTGGCTTGAACGCAGGGACCCCCGTGGCAATCGCTTCCGTGCCGGTCAGGGCCACGGCACCCGCCGCAAAAGCTCGCAGCAGGAGCAGGGCGACGGCGGACTGGGTTGTCGCGATCGTCTGGTCGGCGAGCTGGCGTGGGAAGTCGCCGTGCTCGCCCAGGATCACGATCCGGAACGTGCCGATCGCGATCATGAGGAGCGCGGAGCCGACGAAGAGGTAGGTCGGAACGGCGAAGATGTTGCCGGCCTCGCGCAGACCGCGCAGGTTGCCCAGCGTGACGAGCGCGATGGCGATGACACCGATGAGGACCTTTTCCGGGAGCAGCACCGGAAGAGCCGCCGTGATCTGCTCGACCGCCGACGAGATGGACACGGCGACGGTCATCACGTAGTCGATGAGGAGCGCGGACGCGGCGATCAACGAGGCTCGACGGCCGAAGTTGACCTTCGAGACGGAGTACGAGCCGCCGCCGGTGGGATAGGCGAGGCAGACCTGGCGGTAGCTGAACGCGACAATGGCCAGCAAGATCGCGATCGCGATCGCGATCTGCAGCCCGAAGGCCAGGAAGACGGCCCCGCCGATCACCAGGACGCGCAGGATCTCCTCGGTCGCGTAGGCGGACGACGAGATGGCGTCCGAGCTGAAGATGGCCAGCGCCTTCTTCTTGCTGAGCCGTTCGCCCGCCTCCTCATCCGAGGCAAGTGGGCGGCCCAGGAACAGGGCCCTGACCGCCGCCCACCAGCGGCCCGAGGCCGTCGTCGGCCGGCTGGCCGCCGCCCGCGCCGTCAGCTGGCCGGCCCCGCTCCAGCGGAAGTACGGCGCGTGTGGCCGCTCCACGCGCACCCGTCGGTCGCCCAGCTTGCGGCCCGGCAGCGGACGACGTCCGCCGATCATGGCTCGCGGCGCGTCACGCGCCCACCGTCAATCGGTCGACCAGCGATCGCGGCAGACCGGCCGTGCGCATCGCGGCCTGGACCCGCTCAACGTCGTACTGCACGCGGTGCCAGGTACACGTCCGCCCGTCGGTGTCGAGGACGAGATAGCTTGCGTCCGGCGACCCGTCGCGGGGCTGGCCGACGCTCCCCGGATTGAGCATGGCCCGACCGGTGTCGAGGGACACCGTGGAACCGTCATCCGGCGTGAGAGGACGGACCGTTCCATCTCGTTCCACGTACGCCATCGGCCGATGGGTATGGCCGTAGAGCACGTGCGTCGTCTCGATGATCGCGAAGTTGTCCCGCGCGATCTCGACCGAGGTCACGTACTCCCAGGTTGGGTCGCGCGGACTGCCGTGGACAAGCGTCACGTCCGAGGTCTCCCGGCGTACCGGGAGTTCGGCGAGCCAGGCTCGCGACGCGTCGTCGATCTCGTCACGGGTCCAGATCATCGCCGTCCGCGCAACAGGATTGAACCAATCGATCTCCTTCCCGCCGATGGCCGCGGCGTCGTGGTTGCCCTGAACGCCGCTGGCGTCGATCGCACGGAGCCGGTCGATGACGCCGTTGGGGTCGGGCCCGTAGCCCACCACGTCGCCGAGGTGCCAGACCGCGTCGACGCGATCGAACGTGGCGAGCACCGCGTCCAGCGCGACGCTGTTGGAATGGATGTCCGAGAGGACGGCGACACGCACGCGCGACAGGGTAGCAGTGGCACTCCTAGAGCGGATGCCGGCGTCGCGTCGAGGGGTCACGTGGAAATCCGCTCGGTGTCGGGCCGACCTTGTGAACGGTCACCAGGAGGTGGTCGACGAGGCCCGCTGCGCCGATCGGAGTCACCTCGACCGCTCCTCCCCCAAGGCTGGCGACCGCCCCCCGCGCCGTGGTGAGCTCGTCCTCGATCGACCCTCGTTTCCAGGCGACGAGGCGCCCGCCCGTGGCGAGCAGCGGCATGGCCAGCTCGACCAGCTCCGCCAGCGGGGCGACGGCGCGCACGACCACGACGTCGTATGCCACGCGGTGTTCACGATCGACGGCAAGTGCTTCGGCACGTGCCGCCACGGGCCGAACGCGCCCCGACAGCCCGATCGCATGGATGGCGGTCTCGAGGAACGTGACCTTTTTGGCGATCGAGTCCACGAGGACAACCTGCGCGGCAGGCAGCGCCACGGCGAGCGGGATGCCCGGGTAACCTCCGCCGCTGCCGAGGTCCAGGATGCGCTCCGGCGATGCCGAGCCGAGCGCAGCCAGCCCGGCGAGGCTGTCGATGACGTGAAGGAGCGCGACGTCGATCGGGTCCCGGATGGCCGTGAGATTGATCGCGGCCGTCCAAGCCAGGAGCAGGCGGACGTGACCGTCCACGGCAGTCCGCGCAGCCGGGGTGAGCTCGATCGCGAGATCGCGGAGTCCGGCCTCGACGGCTTCGTGGTACCCGTGAGGAAGTTCGGGAAGGCCGTCGACACGCGTCGGGAGCGGTTCCCGTGGACGGTTCGGGTCAGCCACTGCGGGCCAAACCCAACCGACGGAGGGAGCCACTCCCGGCGTGCTCGTTCGTCGCACCACGACCGGCCGTTCGGTGTCGCACCATCCGCTCGGTTCGCGGTCGGGTCTCCCCGAACCCCTCCTGAACGATGCCTGCCGCCTGCCTGCCCACGTGCGGATGTCGGACGCTACGAGTGGCCGGAGGCGGTGTCAACGAGGTTATCCACCAACTGCCCGACACCGGGCGAAGTCGTGGATAAGTCCTCCGACATGAAACAGAGACGGGGCCGCTCGACGCGACTCCTGGCTCAGCCGGATCGTGCCGCGCCTCGGACAGGCCGGCCGAGGGTCCGCCGCACGACGTCGATGACCTCGTCGACGTACTGGTCGGCCTCGCCGCGCTCGGCCGCCGATCGCACGCAGCCCTGAACGTGGTCCTCCAGGATCAGGATCGACAGGGAGTCGACGGCGGCCCGAAGCGCGGCCGTTTGTTGCAGGATGTCGACGCAATACTCCTCGCGCTCGATCATCCGGGCGACTCCCCGGACCTGCCCCTCCATCCTCGACAGGCGGCGGACGAGGTTGGCCTTGTCCTTGGAGTAGCTGTGGCGGAAGTGATCGTGGGCCGGAACGGCGGCGGCTCCTCCGCGTGCGGCTGGTGGCATCGTTTGGCGTGTTCCCCTCTGTCCCGTGTGGATCCGGGGCGGCCCGCGGGACGCCGGCCCGCCGATGATACCCCCCAGGGGTATTTCGTGGCAACACGTCGCTCAACTCGAGGTGTTCACCGCTGCGCGGGTTCCGTCCGTTCCCGGCGGCCGCCCGGCTCGCCCCGACCCGCTAGACTGGGAGCCGATGAGAATCTGGGTACGTCAGCGATCCCGTCCGGCGCCGACCGGATCGGTCGTCGCCAGGTGACTGACCCGCAGCCGTCGGCGGCGCCGACATTCGCCCACGCGAGCGAGGCCGAGATGGCCCGGATCCTCGACTTCTACGAGGTTCGCTGGCTCTACGAGCCGGACACCTTCCCGGTCCTCTGGAACCTGGCAGGCACGGTCGTCGAGAGCTTCTCCCCGGACTTCTACCTGCCCGATCTCGATCTGTACCTCGAGATGACCACGCTGAAGCAGAGCCTCGTGCGCAAGAAGAACCGCAAGCTGCGGCGGCTCCGCAGCCTGTACCCCGACATCCGGGTCAAGCTCTTCTACGCCCGGGACTTCCGCGCGTTGATGCTCAAATACGGCCGGGCCGGTCTGACCGCCTCCCTGTCGGGTACGTCGGGTCAGGTGCCCTCGAAGCGCTTGCCTGCCGCGTCCGCCGACGAGCTCGCAGTGCTTGCGCGGCTTGCCACGGCCATCGTCCCGTTGGGCACGGCCGCGGGTCCCGAGGCTGCGCCCGACGCGTCGCCGAACGCCTCCCGGCCGTCGACCGCCACGCGCCGCCACCGTCGGGCCGGCCTGCGGCCCACGGCCGAGTCCGCCGGCGCGACCATCGACCCAGGCCGCGTTCCGGAGGCACCGATCGAACGATGACCAGGACGACCGAACTCACGGCCGACGTCGCCGAGATTCTCCTGTCCGAGGAGCAGCTCCGGACACGGATCGCCGAACTGGGCGCCCAGGTCACGGCTGACTATGCGGGCCGGCAGCCCACCCTCGTGAGCGTCCTCAAGGGTTCGCTGCCGTTCATGGCCGATCTCATGCGGTCGATCGAGCTGCCGCTCCGAATCGACCTGATGGAGGTCTCGTCGTACGGCGGGGCGACCACCGAATCATCCGGCCTGGTACGGATCCTCAAGGACCTGTCGGCCTCGATCGAGGACGAGGACGTCCTGATCGTCGAGGACATCATCGATACCGGCCTGACCCTCAACTACCTGCTCCGTTACCTGCGCGGCAAGAAGCCGCGCTCGTTGCGCATCTGCACCCTGCTGGACAAGCCGGCTCGCCGGCTCGTCGAGATCCCCGTCGACTACACCGGGTTCACGATCCCGGATCAGTTCGTCGTGGGCTACGGGTTGGACTACGGCGAGCTGTACCGCAACCTGCGCTTCGTGGGCGTCCTGCGCCCAGAGGTGTACGCGAGCTCCGAATGACGATGATGCGGCGGCCGGTAGGCCGCGGCCGCCTCCTCGCGGTGCTCGGGGCGCTCATCATCCTGGTGGGCTGTGTATTGCCCTGGTGGCAGCTGGGCGGTGGCGATGGGATCCCCCCGATCTCCGGCAATGCGTTCGAGGCGATCGGGATCGTTGTCTTCGTCGTCGGCATCGTGACGCTCGCCCTGGTCACCCTGCCCTATGCCGTCGGCGACCGACCGACGGGGATCGACCGCTGGCTGTTGTATGCCTTCCTCGCCGTCGTCGGCTGGCTGGGACTCGGCGCGCGGGTACTCGACCTGCTGCTGTCGGGCGCCTTCGCCTTCGGCGAGCCGGCCGAGGTCTTCACCGACGGCCCGGGACTGTGGTTCGCCGGCCTTGGCCTGTCGATCCTGGCGCGAGCCGTCTACCAGATGCGTGGCGAGCCGCTCTACCGCTGAGATCCGGTGACGAAGGCGTTGATGGCGGCCGCGCGGCGGCCCTCGGGACCGACTTCCACATACCAGTGCCGATCGCTCCCGACGGCGACCCGGACCGTCAACCGGTAGATCCCGTCGGGCAACCGACCGCCGGGGATCTGGAGCGCCGCCAGACCTGGACGACCCCCGACCGCGAGGTCCGAGCGCAACGCGACCGGGCCGGGCAACGGGTCCACTTCCGTGAGCGTGATGGCCGTGATCCGCTGACCGACCGGCAGGTTGACACCGAGTGCGGTCGTCGGGCCGATCGGGACCGGCCAGCAGTCCGCATCCGGATCTCGTGCGCGCCAGATCTGGGCCACCTGGCAATCGCCGGCGGCCGACGGACGCGCCCACCCGGTGAGGATCTCCCCGACGGTCCACAGGTTGGCCGCCGCCGGCAGTCGGCGCAGGATGGAGTTTCGGAAGCCGCTGTCCGCCAATCGGTCCGTATCGCTCGGCCCGAGCGCGACCGTGAGGTCCGGCTCCCCGACCGAGCGCACGGAGAGCATGACCATGCGGATGCGCCCGGCCGGTCCGACGAGCAGGTCCAGGCGGTAGAGGCCCGACTTCCATGCCAAGACCTGGCCCGCTGGAGTCCCAGGCAAGCGCAGGCCCACGGCCCACGCCGAGGCGTTCGGCCACGGCGATGCCAGGCGCGCGAGGTCCTGGCGTTCCGGGGGACCCCGCTCGTTGAACCGCCAGAGCCGGATCGTGACCAGTGTCGCGCCGGGCGGCCCACTGATCACGATCGCATCGAATTCGTCCGCCGTCCCGAGGTCGACCACCGGTCCGCTGGCTACATCGACCGGGTCGTCCAGGTCGACCGATGGCACCGGCGTGACCCGCTCGGGGGTCCGGATCGCCCAGGCCGGTCCGGGTGGCATGGGACCGAAGGCATCGGGCCGGTACGTACGGACCGCGAGCGTCGGCCCGGCGGTGCCCTGGCCGGGGGCGGTCCGGATCGAACTCGAACGCGCCTGGTACGGCGAGGCCGTTGGGTCGGCGGGGGTCCGGGTGTTGCCCCACGGTTCGGTCGCAAGCGCCACGACCGCGACCACCAGCAGTCCGCCGAATGCGGCCGACCAGCGGCCGAACGGCGAGCCCGGTGCCGGGACCCGGGTGAGCTCGGTCACTCGCCCCTGCCGGTCAGTCCTCTCCGAGGTACGCCTTGCGCACGGCTGGGTCGGTGCGCAGTTTGGCGGCGCTGTCGCTCAGGACCACCTCGCCGGTCTGGAGGATGTAGCCGCGCCGCGCGATGCCGAGGGCCATGAGCGCGTTCTGCTCCACGAGGAGCACCGTCGTCCCCCGCTCGTTGATCGTGCGGATGATGTCGAAGATCTGCTCGACGAGGATCGGCGCGAGGCCCATCGACGGCTCGTCGAGGAGCAGAACCCGCGGAGCGGCCATCAGCGCCCGCCCGATCGCGAGCATCTGCTGCTCACCGCCGGACAGCGTGCCGGCGTTCTGCAGCCTGCGCTCGCGGAGGCGCGGAAAGAGGTCGTAGATCCGGTCGTACTCGGCGGCCAGGCCGCCCCGGTCCTTCCGGGCGAACGCTCCCATCTCGAGGTTCTCCTGGATGTTCATCCGAGCGAACACCCGGCGCCCCTCCGGGCTCTGGCTGACCCCCATCTCGACGATCTCATGCGGCTTGTGCCCGTCGATCCGCTTGCCGCGCAGGCGGATCTCTCCCTGTCGCGGTCGAAGCAGGCCGGAGATCGTGCGCAGGGTCGTCGACTTTCCGGCGCCGTTGGAGCCGATCAGGGTGACGATCTCGCCCTCCTCGACCTTGAGGCTGACGCCGCGGAGCGCGTGGATCGCGCCGTAGTACGTGTGGACGTCCTCGAGCTCGAGTAGCGCCACGGTCAAGCCTCCCCAGCCGCGCCGCGGCCCAGGTACGCCTCGATGACCCGGGGATTGGCGCGGACCTCGGCCGGGCTGCCCTCGGCGAGGACTTCTCCGTGGTCGAGCACGGTGACCCGGTCGCTGATGCCCATGACGACCCGCATGTCGTGCTCGATGAGCAGGACGGCCAGGCCGAGTTCGGATCGCAGACGGCGGATGAATTCGGTCAGGTCCCGGGTCTCCGATGCGTTCATGCCGGCCGTGGGCTCATCGAGCAGGAGCAGCTTGGGGCTCGTGGCCAGGGCTCGCGCGATCTCCAGGCGGCGCTGGTCCCCGTAGGGCAGGTTGCGCGCCCACGCATGCGGCCGCTGGCCGAGGCCCACGAACTCGAGAAGCTCATGGGCCCGGGCGGCGCTGGCCGCCTCCTCGGCGTTGTTGCGCGGCGTGCGCAGGACCGCGTCCCACCAGCGGCAACGCAGGTGGGCGTGCTGGCCGACGAGGACATTGTCCAGGGCGGACATCGTCCCGAACAGGCGGATGTTCTGGAACGTCCGACCGATGCCAAGCGCCGTCACCTGGTGCGGCTTGAGCGACCGGACCCTGCTGCCCTTCGTGGTCACGATCGCGCGGCCGTCGAACGAGATGTCGCCGCTCGTCGGGGCGTAGGCGCCCGTGATCATGTTGAAGAACGTCGTCTTGCCGGCGCCGTTGGGCCCGATGAGCGAGACGATGCTGCCGCGCGGGATGTCGAAGTCGACCGAGTTGACCGCCACGAGGCCGCCGAAGCGCTTCGTCACGGCCCGGGCCCGGACGAGCAGCTGGTCCTCCGGGACCTGCCCGGTCAGCGGCGCCGCGGCCTGGGCATCGGTGCCACCGACGGTCATCGCGGCATCTCCTCGTCGGTCACATCAACACGGTGTTCCGCCTTGGTCTCGCCGGCCGGCCCCTCGACGGACATCTCGGCCGACCCGGGATCCGCCTCGCCGCCGGGCTCCGTTGGATCCAGTTGCGGCACGAGGCCCTCCTTCTCGATGAGGCCGATCGAGCCGAGAGCCTGGCCCGGCGGGGCGGTGTGCATCTCCGCGGCTCGCTGGCGACTCGGCACGAAGCCCTCCGGCCGGAACCGCATCATCGCGACCAGCGCGATGCCGAACAGGAGGAAGCTGAACGTGGACGGGTTGATATCGCCGAGCGCCGGGTTGCCGGTGACGTTGCCGATGTCGGTGAGGCGCTGTCCGGCCCACGGCAGCAGCGTCTTGTCCACGTACTGGACGACCACCGCACCCGCGATGACACCCCAGATGTTCCCGATGCCGCCTAGGATGATCATCACGACGACCAGGATCGACGTCGAGAACTGGAAGAAGTCGGAGGTCGTCGCGCCCTGGTACGACGCCTGGTACGCGCCGGCAATGCCGGCGAACGCGGCGCCCAGGCCGAACGCGAGCAACTTGGTCCGGACGGTGTTGACGCCCATCATCTCGGCGGCGATCTCGTCTTCGCGGACGGCCATCCACGCCCGGCCCATCCTGGACCGTTCCAGGTTCCGGGCGATGACGATGGCGACGATGATCAGGATCAGGCCCAGGTACACGGCGTTGAATCCGCTGATGACCCCGAACTTGAACCCGAAGAAGCTCGGTGGGTCGATCGGGTTGATCCCCAGCGGACCGCCCGTCAGGTTGGCGTTGACCAGCTGGATCGGACCGAAGGAGAAGGTGACGTTCACGAGGTTCTTGAAGAAGATCGGGACGATCTCGCCGAAGCCCAGGGTGACGATGGCCAGGTAGTCGCCGCGCAGTCGCAGCGTCGGGGCACCCAGGAGGACGCCGAAGGTGGCCGCCACTCCCGCGGCCAGGATCACGACCAGCATGAACGGCAGGTGGATTCCGGGGGACCCTTCCGGGACGCTCGCGAAGAGCACCACGGAGACGCCACCCCAGTGCGGTGAGGTGAGGAACGCCGTGGTATACGCACCCAGTGCATAGAAGGCCACGTAGCCGAGGTCCAGCAAACCGGCGAAGCCGATCACGATGTTGAGGCCGATGGCCATGATCGCGAAGATCAGCATGAACACCATGACCGTCGCGCTCGGCAGGGGCAGGATGCGCACGACTGGCGCAAGGACCGTCTGGTAGAGCACCGGGTAGGCCACCAAAAGCACGATCAGGAGTGTCAGGAGCACGGTCCGGCCGCGACGACGCTCGAGCGCCATCCGGTAGGTCGCGGGCCAGCCCCTAGCCGCCGACGCCATCTGGCGCAGCCACGCACGCAGACCGCCCGTGTGGCCGACCTGGACCGGGGTGGTGAGGGTGTTCATGCCCGGTCCGCCGCTTGCTGTCCGAGGAGGCCGCTGGGCCGGAAGACGAGGACGGCGATCAGCACCCCGAAGACGATCGCGTTCGTCCATTGGGCTGCGAGATACCGGTCGCTGAACGCATTGATCAGGCCCAGGACGATCCCGCCGAGCACGGCGCCCTGGAGGTTGCCGATGCCGCCCAGGACGGCCGAGGTGAAGGCGTTCAGGCCGAAGCGGAAACCGAGGCTCCAGACCGTCGTGTTGTTGTACAGGATCTGGACGAGGCCGGCGGCGCCGGCCAGGGCTCCCGCGATGACGAACGTGATCGCGATCGTCCGGTTGACGTCGATGCCCATCAGGCCGGCCGTGTCCGGATCCTGCGCCGTGGCGCGCATCGCCTTGCCCTGCCGGGTCTTGCTCACGAACCAGCTCAGGACGATGAGCAGCGGGATGGTCACCGCCGCCACGAACAGCTGCTTGTACGAGACCGCCACCACGGTGTCGAGCCCGAAGATGGTGGTCAGCACGTTGGTATTCGGGATGATGTCCAGGAACCCGAGGCTGGTGGGACCCTTCCACAGCAGGCCGACGTTCTGGAGGATGAAGCTCATGCCGATGGCGGAGATGAGTGGCGCGAGTTTGGGCGCGTTGCGCAGCGGCCGATAGGCGACCCGCTCGATCGACACGTTCAGGATGGCCGAGATGGTCATCGTGATGAGCAGCACGACGACGATCAGCACGATGGTCGTGACGATGTCCATGCCCGGGGTGACGCCGAGCGCCATCAACAGGGTCAACGCGATCATCGAGCCGAGCATGAACACTTCGCCGTGGGCGAAGTTGATCAGCTGGAGGATCCCGTAGACGAGGGTGTAACCGAGGGCAACGAGCGCGTAGATGAGCCCATTCGACAGACCGATGATGACGGTCTGCAGGACCTGTTCATCCATGGAGGCGCAGTCTCCGTGGTTCGCTGGCAGGTAACGAGCGAGGGCGGACCGGGCAGGTCCGCCCTCGACGCATCAGTGTCGCAGTGCGATCAGCTCACTCGGGGGCCGCCAGCACCTTCTCGAACGTGGGCGGCCAGCTGTCGACGATCTGGTAGCCGGTCGCTTCAGCCAGTGTCGTGTCGCCGTCCTCCTTGATGGAGAACGTCCCGAGGTAGGACTGGAAGTCCTTGGTCCCGAAGACAGCCTTGAGGACCTCGTAGCGATCATTGGTTCCGGCTCGCGTGATGGCATCCAGGGCGAGCTGCGCGGCAGCGGCGCCGTAGATGGCGTAGACGGGCGGATCCTCGCCACCGTGGGCCGTCTTGTAGTCGGCGACCCACTGCTTGCCGGCGTCCGATGTCTGCTCGTTCGGACCGACGCCGCCGAAGGTCAGGTAGGTGCCGTTGCCGGCCTCCCCGGTTCCCTCGTAGAACGAGGCCTCGAACACGCCGTCGCCGGACATGATCTTGATGTCCGGCATTGCGGCCCGGATGTCCTTCCAGAGCTTGCCGGTGTTCTGGCCGGTGATGGAGCCGATGTAGATGAAGTCGGCACCCGAGGCCTTGATCTTCTGGGCCAGGGCCGCGTAGTCCGTGGCCTTGGCGTCGAATCCTTCGCTCGTGCCGTCGGCACTCACGACCTCGATGCCGAGCTGCGTGGCGAACAGCGCCCAGGCGCGGGCGAGGCCCTTGCCGTAAACTTGGGTGTCGTCGAGGACGTAGGCCTTCGTCGCGCCGAGCTCCTTGGCCCACGCGGCACCGGCGCCGCCCTGCTTGTCATCGGTCGAGATGACCCGGCTGTAGTTGCGATACCCGCTGGGGTAGTAGCTGCCGGGCTCGCCCGGCTCGGTGACGCCCTCGACCGAGGTGGTCAGACCCGGATACGTGTTCGCGGGACTGATCATCACGAGGCAGGCCGCGTTGAGGATCGGGATGGTGAGCTTGGCGGCGCCGGAGTTGAAGTGGCCGATGAAGACCATCGCATCCGGATCGTTGGCGGCCGTCGTCGCGTTCTGCTGGGCCACGGCGCCGTCCCAGTCGCCGTTGTTGGCGGCCGAGGAGTCGTCGAGGTCCGTGTACTTGATGGTGAAGTCCCCGACCTTCTTGCCGTCGAGGAGCCCCCGGATCGACTCGACCAGCGCGTCGGTCGAGGCGGTGTTCGACCCCTGGCGCGGCAATGCCGAGTAGACGTTGATCTGGTTGGAACTCGTGCCCTTCTTGTTGGCACAGGCCTCCGGTGTGGTGCCGCCGCCGCCATCGCCGGGGGGAGCCGACGCCCCTGGCGTGCTGCACGCCGTGAACGCGAACAATGCCGCGGCCGCCATTGCCCCTACCTTGGTCAGTTTCATGCAGTCTCCTCCTTGTATGGATCGCCGGGGCCATCCTCAGCGATCTCGGTCGGCTGCGCCTGCCGTCCTCCCGCACCTAGCTCACGTCGCCGTCCGGGACCCGTTGAGCGTCCTCGTCATTCGACCGCTGCGTGCGGTTCCTGGAGGGATCGCGTGTCGGTGCCGAACGGACGGCGGTGCTGAGCCAGGACACGGGCGGCCGCGCAGGTGGCCGCCGATGCGATGCCGTATGATAGCGACTGGCGCACCGAATGCAAGACCGGCCGCGCGACCCGGGCACATCCAACGATTCGTCGTGGTTCCCGCCCGAGCGGTCAGCGAAGCCAGCCCGATCCATGATCGGCCCTGACTGGTCGTCGTGCAGGGGGCGCCGCCCGAATGAGGTACCGACCTGTCGGCGTGGAATACCAGGTCCGAGCGGCCCGCATCACGGACATCGATCGCCTCGTCGCGCTGAGCGACGCCGGCGATCCGATGCGCCTCGGCGACGGCCCGCTCGGCTCGGCAGACCTGCTTCGCCAGCTCGTCTATCTTCCGCAGGCGAGCATCTTCGTCGCGGAGTCACAACGCGAGGTCGTGGGCGGGGCCGTACTGGCCCTCCGCCCGTCGGTCCGGGCCGGCGGATTCGTCGGAACGGTCGACCTGATCGTTGTGGACCCGCACGCGGACGTGGACCGGATCACCGAGAGCCTCCTCGAGGAGATCGTCCGTTCCGCGCGAAACAAGGGCTGCGCCGTGGTCGAGGTTGCTCGACCCCAGGACGCGGTCGCCCTCGGTCGCCTCGAGCGACAGGGGTTCATCGAGGCCGGCATGCTCCTCGAGCGGCGCGTGACGGTCGTCGGCACCACCGCGAGAACCAACCGATGAACGCGAAGGCCGAGCAGCGAGAACGCGCCGGCACGATGCCAATCCACCAGATCAAGGAGCCAGTGTGAGCAAGAACGTAGCTGTCTTCGTCGACGTGGCAAATGTCTTTTACGCGGCCAAGGCGGCCGGCGTGGACATCGATTACGTCACGTTGCTGAAGTCGGCCAGCGCGGGTCGCGACCTCGTCCGCGCATACGCCTATACCGGGTTGGACCCGGACAATGAGAACCAGCGCAACTTCCATGACTTCCTGCGCCGGAGCGGTTACAAGGTCGTCAGCAAGGACATCCGCAAGTACGGCGATGGCAAGGTCAAGGCGAACCTCGACATCGAACTCGTCGTCGACATGATGAAGACGGCGCGCAACCTGGACATTGCCATCGTGGTCTCCGGCGACGGCGACTTCGCGCCGGCCATTCGGGCCGTCCAGGAGCAGGGCGTCCGGGTCGAAGTGATCAGCTTCCGGGGCAACACGAGCTCGGACCTGATCGACGTTGCCGACATCTTCACCGACATCACCCAGCTGGCCAAGGTCGAAAAGGGGTCATCGCGATCGGGGCGACGCGTCGCCACCGACGACGGCGACCTGTCGATGACCGAAGTCCCCGACAAGCAGACCGACGGCACCGGCGAGCGCTCGCGCGGGCGCGGACGTGGTCGCACCCGGGACGATCGACCGGCCGCTGCCACACGATCGCGATCGCGCTCTGCTGAAACGGAACCCGTCACCGCGGTGACCTCCAGTGGGATGCCGCTGATCGCGCTTCCGGGCGAGAAACTGTCGCGCGCGACGAGCAACGTGACGAGCAACGTGGTGCAACCCGTGGTGGCGGTCGCAGACGCCGTCGATCGCCCCGGCGGCGAGGACGATGAGGAGCTCGAGGCCGGCGGCCCTCGGCGCCGCCGCCGCCGCGGCGGTCGTGGACGCGGCCGCGGCCGCGGCGAGGGCACGCTGATCGAGTCGGTCGTCGCCGACGGCCCCGAGCCCGATGCCGATGAGGATGAGGACGACGCCACTGTCGATGAGCGTCCCGTGACGGCGCGACCCCCGCGTTCGGCGGCGTTCGGATCGGTCTGGGACTCACAGCTCGGTGTGCCGACGTCGGGTCCGCCCCGTCCCCTCGCGGATCCCGAGGACTTCGATGAACCGGAGATTCCCGAGTACCTGATCGCCGAGCGACGGTCTCGCGAGCAGGGCGTGCGAAGCGATCAGGGCCGCGGTGGTCGCGGTGGGCGCGTCGCCCGCAGTGGGTACAGCGCCGCCGTCGACCGCGAGCGATTCGGGCGCGGCGGCGGAGGTGGCGGAGGTGGCGGCATCAATCGCTACCCGGACATCCGTCCTCGTGAGCGCGACTTCGAGGGCGATCGGACTCCGCGACCGGCGCCGCGAAGCAGGAACGGCGATCCCTGGTCCGAGGTGCCGCCGGAGCTCGAGGCGCTGCTTCGGGCCCAGGTCGCGAACCGCCCGCGTCCGGCGCGTCCGGCGCCTCCAGTGGCAGCGTCCGGGGGCGCCGGGGCCACTCTGACAGCGGCTGCTGGAGTGACCGGAACAGGCGGAATGACCGGAACCGGGCCCGACGAGTCGGCGGCAGCTCCGAGGCGACGAACCGCGCGCAAGCCGGCGGCGACGGATGCGAACGCAGGGGCGCCGGTCGGCGACTCGGCCGAGGCGACCGCACCACCCAGTGGACGGACGCGCACAAGCGCAGCCGGAGCAGGTCGGGCAACGGACCGGGCGACCGGTGACGGGCCGGCTCCGAGGCGCCGAACCACCCGCAAGGCGGCCTCAGGGCAGGCCGAGGGGGCCGATTCGGCCACGCCGGCAAGCGAGGCACCAAAGCGGCGGGCGCGAGCGAGCAGCACCGGCGGCGCCAGCGTCGCGGAAGCGGCGAGCGGCGACACCTCTGCGGCCCCGAAGCGACGAACGCCCCGCAAGTCGGCCACCGACCCGACCTGACCCTGGCGCCACGATGGACGGGGCGAGGACGATCGGCCAGCCAGCCGCGCTGCAGGCCGTTCGCGGGATGATCACGGGTCGGACGCCCCACGCCGTCCTGCTCGCCGGCCCAGCCGGGGTCGGCAAGACGACGCTTGCCATCGATCTGGCATCCGGGCTGCTCTGCACGACCGACCCCGTCGGCATGCGTCCATGTCGAGCCTGCCGTGCCTGCCGCCTGGTCGATTCCGGCAACCACCCCGACCTGCACAGGCTTGCCCCGGCGGGGGCCGGTGGTCAGATCCGGATCGGAGAGCGGATGGATCCCGACCCCGGGACCGTGCGCGCGCTCATTTTCGCTCTCGCGCTTCTGCCGGTGGAGGGCGGACACCGGGTGGCCATCGTGGAGGCGGCGGAGCGACTGAACGAGGATGCCCAATCGGCGCTGCTCAAGACGCTCGAGGAGCCACCCTCGGGCACCGTGCTGATCCTCTGCGTCGATGACGAGGAACGGCTCCTTCCGACGGTTCGCTCCCGGTGTGCACGAGTCCGGCTCGGTCCGCTCGGCGTCCGCGATCTCGAGCGCCTGCTGACCAAGCTCGGAGCCGCCGATGCCCCGACGGCCGCACGGCTGGCGCGGATCTCGGGAGGTCGCCCCGGGGTCGCGCTCACCTATGCGCGGTCGCCCCATGCGACGGTGATTCGTGCGGAGCTGGGCAGGAGCCTCCTCGATCTGATGCACGTCGGCACAGCCGCGCGACTGACCGGCGTTCGCGACCTCCTGGCGCGGGCAGCGGATCTGCATCGGGAACTTGCCGCGGGTCTTGAACCTCCGAGCGCCTCCGGCTCTCGCGCTCCGACGCGCGACCGGTCGAAGGCACGCTCCGGGCGCGGCGCCGGCTCGGTTGCGGCGTCGAACGGAGATTCCGGGATCGAACTCAACCCGGACGGCGACGCGGAGCCTCGATCGACTGCGGCCGACCGCCGGCGGGCGGCCCGTCAGCTACTGGAGATCTGGCGCGATCTCGTCCGTGACCTCGCCCTGGCCGCGCTTGGGGATGCGCGTGGGTTGCGCGACCCGGATCTGGCGGACGATTCCATCGCGACCGGGACGCGCCTCCCGTTGCCCGTGGCGACCGCCTTCCTTGAGCGGCTCGTGCGCGCCGGCGAGTTGCTCGATTCGAACGTCGGCCCCGAACTGATCCTGGACACGATCGCCGTCCACTGGCGAGTCCGCTCGGCGGCCTGAGGCGTGACGGCCGATCCCGCGCGACTCGACGCGACGATCCGCGGTCGTGTGCAGGCGGTCGGGTTCCGTGTCTTCGCGGCCCAGGCGGCGACCGCGCTGGGCCTGACGGGCTGGGTGGCCAATCTTCCCGATGGCGCCGTCCGCTGTGTTGTCGAGGGTCCGCGGCCGATGCTCGACCGATTCCTTGTCGACCTGCGCGCGGGTCCGGGCGCTGCACGCGTCGATGTCATCGACGAGGTCTGGTCCGTCGCCGTGGGCGACACCGACGGGTTCCGCATCCGCTCCTATGCGCACGGTGGCGACTGACCTTCGGCCGCCCGAGCCCGGACGAGCGGGCTATTCATGATCGAGGTCGCTCGGGGGAAGCTCTGAGCGTGGACGTCCCTGCTCCGGCCGAAGTACTACCAACGAGGTACCGGACGATCCTCGATGGTATCGCCGTCCTGGAATCGCGTGGTCTGCGTCGCGCAGCCGGGCGGATCAGGCGGGAAGCGACGAACGCGTACTCACGGGCATGGGACGCGCGCACCCTGCACCGTCTCGACCGCCTGATCGCCGAATTGGACCGCCTCGCTGCCAGACCGGCGACAACCTCGGAGCACAGCAACCGCGGCGCTCTCAAGGGTTCCCCCCAGACGCGCTGACCCTCCTGGCGCGCGCGACGTTAGGCTAACGGAGTGAGCCGAACGATTCGCGACCTCGTCGAAGCGGCCGTCGATGCGCTGGCCGGTCTGGCGGTCCGCGGCGAGGATGTGGACGACGAATGGTCATACGTCGCCGACATCGAGGCCGCCTGGCGGGCACGGCTCGAAGAGGTCGCGACAACCCGTGGAGACGAGCCGGCCAGCGGGACGGTGGCACATGCCGTGGACCTCGCGATCGATGAGGTCGCCCGGATCGCCGATCCCCACCGAGCGATCGACTGGTTGTCGACCTTTCCGCAGGTTGTCCTCGTTGCGCTGGGTGAGGTCCCATGAGATTCCAGGACGCGGCTCCCGACGCGCGGGCGGTCGTCTATGCGGCCATCTAGGCCGAAGGCGTGGTGCACCGAGCGGCCGACCTGCTGGCCGAGGCCACCTTCCTGCAGCGTCTGCTGGCCCGAGCCGTCATGAACGGGGAATCCGACGAGGCGGCGCTGTGGCGGTCCATGTTTCCGGGGTTGTTCGATCCGATCTCGGCCAGCGGGGACTCGGCAGAAGGCTCCGCGCGCGCGAGGTCCGAGGCGCTCCTGGCCGTTGCCCTGGAGGTTGCCGGCCGCGGCGACCGAGTCCGCGACCAGATCCGAGGCGCCATCGTCGAGGCGTTGACCGAGCGCCTCCTCAGCCGGCGCACTGGGGGCGGCGCCGTTCGTCGCGAGCGACGGATCCTCTTCGACGGTGTCCGCTCCGAGATCCACCCGTACGACGTCACGGTGGAGGTTCCGGGAGCCGCGGAGGCCTTCGACTGCAAGTGGGGAGCTCGCGGGATCAAGGCCGATGTCCTGCATCAGCTCGATGACGCACGGGTCCACGCCGGCGACGAGGACGCGCGGCTGCGCGTTGGCCTCGTGGTCTTCGACGCCGATCGGTCCTGCCGGGTTCGACTGGCCCGCGAGACGGCCCCGTCCGCCGGCACCCACCTGATCTCACTCGAGGCGCTCGACCGCCTGGCCACGGGCGAGTGGCACGATCGCGCCCTGCCGTGACAACCGACGATCCCGCGGCTCCACCGGTCGGGCCTGCCGACGGCTCCAGTTTCACCTACCGCGTTCGATTCGATGAGGCCGGCCCCGATGGCCGCGTGCGACCATCGGTCCTGTTGCGCTACGCCCAGGACGTGGCCTGGCTCGATTCGGAACGGCGCGGGTTCGATCGCGCCTGGTACCGGGAACGGGACCTGGCCTGGGTGGTCCGTGCCGTCGAGATGGAGATCCTGGGATCGATCGAACTTGGCCAGTCGCTCCGGATCCGGACCCGCGTCATCGGCCAGCGCAAGGTCTGGGCCCGTCGTCGCGCGGATGTCTATGGCCCCGCCGGCCCCACCGTGGCATGGCTGCACACGGACTGGGTGCTGGTCGACGGGGCCGGGCGCCTCGTCCGGGTGCCACCGATCTTTGCCGAGGTGTTCCGGGTGCCCCACGCGACCTACAACCTCGGTCGCGTCCAGCTGAGCGCGCCGCCGGTCGGCGCGTCGCGCAGTCTCGTCAGGGTGCGCCCGCACGAACTGGATCCGCTGGGGCATGTGAACAACGCGGCGTACATGGACTGGCTGGAGGAGACCCTGCCGGAGGAGGTCCGCGGGACGGCGCGCCATTACGCGCTCGAGTACGCGGCGTCAGCCGCACAGGGGGACGACCTCGCCGCCGAAACGTGGCCGGACGGCACCGGGTGGAGCCACCGCCTGGTGCGTTCGAGCGACGGCCTGGAGTTGCTGCGTGCCCGGCTGCGCTGATCCAGAAGGGTTCAACCGGGACGTTTGGGCCGGCGTCGGCAGGACGTGCGTCCGCGCACCGGGCTCTCGCAGGGAGGTACCAGACGACCCCGCCGCGGTCGCTGACGAAGGCGCTATGGCCGCCTGCCGTGAGCGCGGGGGACACTCTCCCCAGCCGGCCGCGTGGCCGTCTGGACCACGGAGCACCATTGCGCGTCGATCCGGCGATGCTCGCCCAGATCTCGATCCTCCTGGCCGCTCTCGTCGGGGCGCTCGCCGGGACAGCCGGTTTCGCCTTGCTGGTCTCCGGGCGCCAGTCACGTCGGTTGGCGTTGCTCCTTCGCCGGCTGGCTCGGGCCGACAACCCCGACGTCCTCGTCGATCATCGAGGGATCCACGACCCCGCCCTGCGGGCGAGTCTCGATGCGCTCGCCGCGCGCCTGGCCGCGACGTGGAGGCTGGCGACGATCGATCAGCTCACCGGCGTCCTCAGCCGGCAGGCGCTGCTTGCCCGTCTCAGCGACGAACTGGAACGGGCCGGCCGGTACGGTCGGGTTGTCTCGATCGTCCTCGTCGATCTCGATCACTTCAAACGCGTCAATGACGCGTTTGGCCACGCGGCCGGAGATACGGTGCTTCGCTCCGTCGCCTCCGTGATCGCGGCAAATGTCCGTGCCGTCGACGCCGTCGGACGGTACGGCGGCGAGGAATTCATGTTGATCCTGCCCGAGACGGATGTCGAGGACGCCGCCGCGATCGCCGAGAAGCTACGACGAATCGTGGCGACGACCGTGATCGATGCCGGCGCCGGCAACGATCTCACGATGACCATTTCGGCGGGCATCGCCGGCAGTGCCGGCGGACGCCTCCATGTCGACTCGCTGATTCATGCGGCGGACGATGCCCTGTACGCGGCGAAGTCGCTCGGGCGCGATCAGATCCAGATCCACGAGGAGGTATCCAGCGATGCGCTCATCGCCCGGGCCTCGATCGATCCCGCGGCACGCGAGCGGGCCTCCGCGGTCGGCCGCTCGGCGGCTCGCGCCGCCACCGAGGTGCTGATCGACGTGCTCTCGGGCCGTGACGGCACCGTCATCGAACCTTCGACGATGATCGCCGAGACGGCCGCGACGGTTGCCCGTTCGATCGGATTGCCCGCGCTCGAGATCGAGCGAATTCGGGCGGCCGGCCTACTGCACGACCTGGGCAACCTCGCCATCCCCGAGGACATCCTGTCGTATCCGGGTGCGCTCGGCGGCGCCGATTGGCGGGTGGTCACCGAGCACCCCAAGGTCGGTCAGATCATCCTCGAGCAGGCCGGAGCGTTGCGCGACGCGGGGACCATCGTGCTCCACCATCACGAGTGGTTCGATGGGCGCGGGTACCCACACGGCCTGACCGGTGAGGAGATTCCGATCGGGGCACGGATCGTCGCCGTCATCGATGCGTACGAAGCGATGGTGGCCGGGCGACCCTATCGACCCGCCATCGCTCACGAAGAGGCGATCGCCGAGCTGCGCCGCCATGCGTGTACGCTGTTCGACCCCGGCGTGGTCGAGGCCTTTGGCGCACTCTTCGGGCGGGAGGGACCGTGGCCACTGGGACAGCCCGGACTGTTGCCGCCGGCGTCGTCCCCCACCGGAGCCCAGGGCACGGTCCTTCGCACACGCGACGGTGTCCCTGCACAGGCCGGATCATCGGAGTCGCTGGCAGTTCGACTGGCGTAGGGCGTCCGCGCCGGAGCGATCAGTCGACGGCCTCGTCGACCAGGAGCGGCAGCAGGTCACTCATCGAAATCACGCCGACCGGCTTTGCGCCGTCCTCATCGAGCACGATCACCCGATGGATCCCATGTCGTTCCATGCGACGGGCCGCCTCTGCCACGGAAGTGTCCTCGCGGACGGTGACCGGAGACCGAGTCATCATGTGGCGCGCCGTCATTCCCTGCCAGCCATCGCCGCGCCCGCTTCGCGTTGCGGCGACCCGAACGAGGTCGGTCTGGCTGACGACGCCAACGAGGAATCCGGAGCCATCGACGACTGGGGCGCCGGAGATGTCCGCCTGGGCCAGTGTCTCGGCGATCTCCAGGGCGGCCGTGTCGATGTGAATGACCACCGGGTCCGCGGTCATCAGGGTCTTCACGAGAAGGGTGGACCAACGCGCCGTTTCGTTCATGCCGGCATCATCCGATTCACTGACCCGGGTGCCACCGGTCGGGCGGCCCGTTCGGACGGGCCATTCGGCCCGCGGGACGACTCGAGGCTCAGCGGGCCATGGATCCCCGGCCCGCCCGGAGCGCCCGGATCGCGACGGCTGCCTGCCAGATGGACGGGATCGCGATGTACGCTCGCTCGAGGAGCCCGAGGTATGGCAGGAGCGGCCCGGCGACCGTCAGCGGCACGAGGGCGACCGACACGAGCATGAGGAAACCGGCGATCCGTGTTCCGGTGACGGCGCCCTGCCAGCGCGGATCACGACCGTAGAGGCGAGCCAGGACGAACAGCGTGATTGGCATCGAAACCGCGTAGAGATAGAAGTTGGCGAGGTGGAGCTCGGCGATGAGGGTCGTACGCGTGCCGCCGACGTCCGTCGGCAGGATGGCGAAGGCGAAGCCGATTCCTGCCTGAAGACCGAACAGGCCGCGAACGAGCCGACGCTCCCGGGTGCCGCTGCCCATGACTCGCGCTGCGCCGATCGCCCAGGCAACCCCAAGGACGCCCTGGATCCAGAACCCAGCGGTCTGGAGCCAGCCCAATGGGGCATGGACCATGACGCTGATCGATTCGGCGATCGGGTCGTACCCCGGCCAGGTGACTGCCACGACACCGCCGAGGATCCACAGCGAGACGGGCGATGCGAGACCGGAGATGAGCAGCGCCCGCGTGCTCATCGCGGCCCATCCAGGATCCGCGCCGTTCGCTCCGCGCGGCCGATCCTCGCCAGGTTCGCCGCCTCCTTCGCGAGCGACTCGAGCGCCGGCGTCGACACTTCGTCGCCGCTGACGATGGTCACGAATCGAACCTTTCGGAGGCTCTCGCCGCGAAGGATCCCGTTCGGATCGTCTATGGCGAAGCCGTACTCGAAACCGAGATGGACGTGCTCGACCTCGGGCGCGATGAAGGCGAAATACGCGGTCCGCCGACCGACCGGCACGTCGTAGCCGATCAGCCGCCAGCCCGGTCGCACCCGCTCGATGGCGTCGGGGACGGCCCTTCGTACCAGGTCCCTCAATTTGTACGCGGCACGCTGTCGTTCTGCGGGATAGCCCGCGAGGAACGCTTCGACGGGCAGGTCACTCACGCTGTCAAGGATCCGTTGAAGCGTTGGCCTCGGTCACGCGTCGAGACGCCGACCCTTGATCTCCCGGATCGGTTCGACCACCAAGTCCGGGCTGATCGCGAGGAAGCGTTGCACGTGCGCGGTGTCGCGGTGCGCCTGATGGTGCTCGACCGACTGCCACGTTTCGTGGAAGAAGAAGAGGTCCGACTGCTCGTTCGAGATGTGCAGGTCGTAATTCAGGCATCCGGGTTCCCGTACTGTCGGTTCGACGAGCGCGCGCAACTCGGCGCCGAGAGCTTCCTCTTGACGGGGCCGCGCCCGGAAGATGACCACGATCACGAGAGGAGCCGACGGCATCTCAGACCTCTGACTTCGATGAATCCGGGCCCGCCTTCGACGACACTCGCCTGAAATCCGGACGTGACAACTCGACGGGCAATTCGCTCACCCCTGAGGGTAGCGCCACGGCGGCGGCGCGGGACGTCGATCGAACTCGTGCCACGGCCGGTCGGCCGGCGGACGCCAGGGCCGTCGCGGGCGTGACCCCGGGCCTGTCGTGGAACGGACAGGGCCGCTCCGGAGCCCCAACGTCTCTCGCCCTGGTCGGGACAAACTCGGCGCGCGAACTGGTCGGGCGGAAGTTCGATTCGGCGCAGGCAATTGCTCCCTGCGTTGATCGACGAAGTCGGCTGGAAGGGACCCTGTCCGTCCGAGCGCGCTGCAGATCAGGACGGCACCCCGAGCGCGCGGGAGACGTGGGGGAGTGACGTCAAGACGCCCAGGATGACGGCGACCACGAGGACTCCCCGTGCCGCGATCACAAGACCCCGTGGCGCACCCACTCGCCCACGGACGCGCAGCCCCCACCCAGTGGCCGTGCACAGACCCACGACGAACAGCGCATAGCCTGTCCGGAGCGGAAACTGGTACTCGTCTGAGGTGAGAAACAGGAGCAGCACGAACGGGAGGACCAACACGGCTCCCATCAGCGTGACGATCGCGTAGAACGCGACTGGTCCCCTCCGGCCCGTCAATGCGTGGGGGAGCCGCCGGTCCAGCCACCCGTCGAGGAGCGCGATCGACAGGCCGATCAAGCCGACAAGCGCGACGAGCAGCGCCACTACTCTCGCATCGTGATCCAGGATCACGAAGTCAGGGTTGCTGCCGATGATGAGTAGAGGCGTCCCGATCGCGATCGCGACACCGGCCGTCAGGAACGCCCGGACTCCGGAACGCCCCGGGATCCAGTGGCCGACGATAACCCAGAGCGCCCCGGCGAGGACGCCCGAGATCAGCCCGAAGACGATCAGGAAGAGGGTTCCACCCAGCGTGATGTCGCCGATCCGGTTGCCGTTTTCCGTGAACGCACCCACGGCGTCCGCGTTGAGGATCGCTGCAAGTCGCATCAGGAGCCGGCCACCGAGGCCGGCGACGACGATCCCGACGATCGCGCCCGCGATGCCGCCCCTGGCGATGTCGCGCAGCACCTCGCCGGTCCGCGAGAACGCGGTCTGCTCGCTCACCGTGGCCGCAGCTCGTGTGCCTGTGGTGACGATCTTGTCCGCCATCACCGCTCCTCAGCCCTGAGCGCCTTAGGCCGCACTATATCGGTGGGCGCTATGTACGACAACGTTGTTCCGGCGTCAAGGCCGCGACCATTGTCAGGCCGCGACCGTTGTCGTCCTCCCCTCAAGCAAACGGTGTCTGCCCAGGCCATAGACTCCCTCTTGTCGGCGACATTGCGCCCAATAGCTCTGCCCACCGAGAGCGATTACGCGGCGAGGGACGTCCATCTCGAGCCGGGTCGCTGGCCGCGAGAGCGCGCCGCGCAAGTACGCGTGGTCGACCTCCTTCACGTGATCTACGAACGGATCGATGTCGCGGGGCCCCCGATCGTCAGCGTCGGGCTAACTCTGGCCGCCTACAGCCATGGTCTCGCTCTGGTACTTCCGGAGGTTGTGAGAGCGCGCCCGACAGGATTCGAACGTGCAGATGCCATAAATATCCGTATCCCGATCGAGGGCGTCGGGGAAGCGTGGTCGGCTGGCGAGAGCGCCTGATCCACAGCCAGGCGCCCAACCGTCCGGTCACTCACCAGTCCCGGGTTCGTAGCTCACTGGCGTCGTGGGCTGGTTGCTGAACGAATCCCTCCCGACCCGCCCTCATCATAAGTAAGACTGCGGTCACAGCCGCGGCGCCGTCTCGGAGACCCATGGATCGAGACCTCGTCGAGCGGGCTCGCTCGGGCGATCAGGAGGCATTCGCGGATCTGGTGCACCAGGTCAGCGACGTGCTCTTCCGTGTCGCCCGGCGGATCCTGCGCGATCCAGGACTCGCCGAGGACGTCCTGCAGAACGCCCTCGTGACAATCTGGCGGAAGCTGCCGCACCTGCGGGAGCCCGATCGCTTCGAGGCCTGGGCCTTCCGGATCCTCGTCCACGCCTGCTACGCGGATGCGCCGCGCAACCGGCGCTGGGCGGCCACTGTCCGCGTCCTCCCGATCGACCGGGCAGACGAGGCGGACGACTACCGATCGATCTCCGACCGCGACGAGCTGGAGCGCGCCTTCCGCGGGCTCCCGCTCGACCAGCGGGCGGTCTTCATCCTGCACCACCACGTGGGCCTGCCCCTCGTGACGGTGGCCGAGACCCTCGGCATCCCGGATGGGACAGCCCGCTCGCGACTGCATTACGCCACCAGGGCGCTCCGGACGGCCTTCGAGGCCAGCCAGGCGCAGATCAAGGTCCAGGAAGGGCGACCGGCATGAGCGACGACCGAGCCTTCGAGCGCGTCATGGACGACTGGCTGGCAGACGGGTCCGACCGGACCCCGGCGTCGACCGTCGACGCGGTCCTCCTGGCCATCAAGACGACACCCCAGGAACGGGATCTCGGGATCCCGTGGAGGACCAATCCGATGTCGAACCGTTTCCGGCTCGCGGCCGTGATCGTCGTCGCCGTCATCGCCGTGGGCGTCCTCGCCTTGAACCTGCCTCGGCCAGGCGGCGTCGGCGGATCCGGGTCATCCCCGTCGCCGTCCCCGGTGGCTTCGCCGTCGCCCTCGGCGACCGCCGCCACGGTGGTCGATACCGCCGCCTTCCTGGGCGACTTCGCGCTCCCTCTCCAGGTCACGATCCCGGCCGGCTGGACGCTCAGGCACGGCGACGTCACCGGGCAGGTCCAGCTGCTCGACCTCGGCGCGACGCCGGGCGACTCGAGCACCTGGTGGGGTCCCGACATCGAGATCGTCGACGACGGCTGGGTCCGCGATCCAGCGAACGTCTCGACGGCGGCGCCGGACAGGGGGCAGGCCGCACGGATCCCATTCCCCGCGGACTTCTTCGGCTATCTCGCGGGGCTCGACGGCCTCACGGTCGTGCAGGAGGCGGCGCCTGTGACCATCGGCGGCGTCCAGGGGTCACGGATCGTGGTCAAGACCCCGGCGTTCCATCCGCTCATCTGGCTGGCGGGCGACTTCGCCTGGCTGGGCGTCGACTCCGACGGGACGACGACCACGTCGTACACGCTTCTCGTCGTCCAGGGCAAGTCGCTGCTTATCGTCGAGACGGAGGGCGACGCCGTCTTCGCCGATCGGGAAGCCCAGGTCCAAGCGATCCTGCAGACGATCGTCTTCGGGTCGTAGGCTGCGTCCCGGCCGCGTCCGCCCGAGCCACGACCGTCCGGCCCTGGCTCTCAGTCCGGAAACGCCTCCGGGCCTCGCTCCGCGAGCTCGGAGCCTTCCCTCTCTCTGCAGACGGCCCTCGACGAAGCCTTGTCGGGTTGGGCGAAACTCGCATGAATAGAACAAGTGTTCGTGGCGCGCCCGACAGGAGTTGGACGCGCGATAGCAACCTACGACATGCCCATCGAGGGCCGCGGTGAGGCGGCTGGCCGCGGTCAGGCGGCTGGCATGAGGGACGGGTACCTGCGCGGTGCACTCTCGCCGCAGGCGACACAGCGCCAGTGGGACGTCCTTGCCGCCTACGTTGCCGCCGGCGGGTCCGTGCGTGATGCGGGCTCACCTCATCGGCATTCGGCCGAGCACCGTGAAACGTCACCTTGCAGACGTACGAGCCAGATCGGGCCTGACGACGGAGCTGCTCATCTACCACGGAGCGGCCGAAGGTCATCACAGCTAGTCGTGCCCAGCTTGGTCATCGGGCGGTTGGCGCGGAAGCGTGCTGCCTACTAACGCCAGTTCGAGGGGCGCGTGACTGATCGCCTGGTCGGAAGTGGCAACGATAGTCATGGTGTTGTGCTGATTCTGCTTCGAGCATTCCCGCCGCTCACCAACAGAGTCGAGGGTCTCGATGCGATCGGAGTCGTTCGGGAGGAGACTTCAACACGCTCGCAGGACGCCGATATCACGGCGGCAACGAACGATCAGACTCGCAACCGCCACGCTTCAAAGACCTGGCCGATCCGGCGCGCGCCGGTTCGCGAGCGCCTCGACGCCCGAGACCCAGAGATCGATCGTCAGCCGGTCGGCGTCTGGTCCGGTGGCCCAGTCCTCGATCTGGTCCGCAACGTCGGTGTACTCCACGGAGGTTCCAAGACGCCGTCGATGCGGCCCTAGGAATGCCCGGATGAATTTATTATGATCGAACCGTTCGATCAGGCCGTGGTCGACGCCCGCGACGTCTGAACGATGTCCGCGCCGGATTGACGCTCGTGACCCATGACGCGCATCTTCTGCGACGGAGGATCTCACCATGTCGACGTTCGTCATCGTTCACGGAGCCTGGGGCTCGCCCGTCGAGATGGAACCGGTGGTTGAGCCGTTGGAGTCGGCCGGCCACGCAGTGATCACCGTCGACCTGCCATGTGTCGACGCTGGTGCAACCTTGGAGCAGTACGCAGCTGCCGTGCGCGCCGTACTCCCCGATCACCCGGCCGACGTTGTGCTGGTCGGTCACTCGTTCGGAGGCTTCACCGTTTCGACCATCGCCGCGCAGAACGTTGGCATGTCGGTGGTGTACGTCGCGGCCTGGGTACCACAGCCGGGCGCATCGGTGATCGATCTCTTCCTGGGCAGCGATCCATTCGCTGACGGTGACGAAGATGCAGGAATCGCCGCCTTCGGCGGATTAGTCGCCAGTGCTGGCGCTGGTCTGTGTGCCTTGGACATCGACAAGTTGGTCGCCGCGGTCGATCCGTCGGAGCAGGACGCGACCCGGTCGTATCTCGAGCGGACACAGCGTCCGCAGGGCATCGCCGCGCTGCGCCAGAAGTGGAACGGCGATCTGCCGACCTCCGGCCGCCTCACCTACGTCGTGACCACCGCCGACACGCTGGTGCCACCGGAGGCCCAACGGGCGATGGCGGCATCAGTCGGCGCCGATGTCGTCGAGATCGACACGGGTCACTCGCCCTTCGGCGAGCAGCCCGCACGCCTTGCCGAACTGTTGGTCGCCACCACCCGCTGATCTCCTAGCTCTCGGCGCGGGCGGTGATCGCCCAGGCGACTCCTTCGCTGTCGTCCTCGATGGCGAGCTGCAACGTCCACCCGATGGGCAGGCCGCGGCGGCCTACGCGCACGGATCGGCGCTGGCGCTGCCCCAAAAGGTTGACATGGCGCGCCCGACAGGAGTTGGACGCGCGGATGCCATAAATATCCGGATACCGATCAGGGAGCGGCAGCCGGGCTGACTCGCGGGGAGAACGCCTGCGCCAGAGCCAGGCGTCCCGATCGCGATCACACCTTCCGCTTCCTCCGGGAGTCCGGACGGCTCCGCTTCGCCTGGACCCCTCGGACCGCGCCTGCCAGAGAGGGAGTCGCGTTTACCAGACCAGCTGGTCATCGGTGGCTCGAGTGCTTGCCCTGACTGCGACACTCATCCTTGGGATCCGACCCGCGCGACCTGGCGCGGTCGGAGCATTGACCGACGACTCCCGATAGGAGGTGGGGCGGTGTCGAACGCTGGCTCTGGCGGGCGGCTGCGTGAGGTTGTCGACCGACTGCAGGGTGAGGTAGTGGAGCTTCGTGGGTCGCGGAAGCGTCTGGCCAAGGCCGCCCACGCCGATCGGCGTGCGATCGAGCGCGCCCTCCACGACGGCGTCCAGCAACACCTCGTCGCACTCGCCGTCGATGTGCGACGCCTGGCCGGGCTGGTGGACGGTGATCCGGCCGCCGCGAAAGCTCTGCTCGACGAGATGGCGGCCAACGTGCGGGAGGCGCTGGAGGAAACGACGGAGCTGGCGCAGAGGGTCTATCCGTCGCTGCTTGAAGGGCGTGGGTTCGTCAGCGCCATACGGTCCGCGGCGGAGAGCGCTGGCGTCACCGTCCTGGTCGACGTTCCGGCTGGCGCCGGCTACCCGCCCGAGATCACCGCTGCTGTCTACTGGTCCTGCGTCGAGGCGCTGTCGTCCGCGTCACGCGGTTCCCAGGCAACGGTCAGCGTGCTTGACGCGGATGGCGCGGTGACTTTCGAAGTCGCCGTCGCCGGACACCACCCTGAAGAACGCGTCGAGCGTCTGCGCGATCGTATCGAGGCACTCGATGGCCGCGTCAGCGTCGACGACAGGCAGGACGGCGGTTCGCGTGTTCATGGCTGGCTGCCGCTGTCGCGATGACTCAGATCGCCCTCGGCCAGGTACAGGATGACCGCCTTGACGCGCTTGTGAACCGCTGGCTCCCACGTCAGCCCGAGCTTCATGAATATCGAGTGGATCACCTTTTCGACGGACCTCTCGGTCAAGACAAGGTCCTCGGCGATCGACGCGTTGTTCCGGCCCTCCGCCATCTTCCGCAGCACGTCGCGTTCTCGGGTGGTCAGCTGGCTGAGCGGGGACGTCGCCGCGCGCGCCCGATCCGCCACCAACCCTTCCACCACCTTCGGGTCGATCAGCGAGCCTCCTTCTGAAACAGCGCGGATGGCAGCGACCAGCTGGTCGAGGTCATGCACCCGCTCCTTCAGCACGTAGGCGCGCCCAGCGCTCCCGGTGTCCAGCAGTGCGAGTGCGTAGCTCGGGTTCGCGTACTGGCTGAGGACGACCACGCCCAGACCCGGGTTCGTCTCCCGTAATCGTCTGGCGGCCTGGATCCCCTCGTCCGAGTGGCCTGGCGGCATGCGGATATCGGTGACGACCACGTCTGGCCTCTCGCGATCGACGGCCTTGAGCAGCGAGTCGACGTCTTCGCAGACAGCCACGACTTCAAATCCGGGCTGCGCCTCGAGCAGGCGCCGGACGCCTTCACGGACGAGGTAGTGGTCCTCGGCGAGCACGAGCCGGATCGGCATGGGTGGAGAATACGCCGGTGATGTCGGATCTCCCGCTCGTCCTGATCGTCGACGACAACGACAGGAACCGAAAGCTCGCTGGCGATGTGCTCCGCCTGGCCCGGTTTCGGACGCTCGAGGCCGTGACTGCCGCGGAGGGGTTCGCGCTCGCGTCCGAGCATCTTCCGGACGTCATCCTGATGGACTTGCGCCTTCCGGATCTGGACGGCGCGGAGGTCTCGCGGATGCTCCGGGCCGAGCCGCGGACGTCGCACATACCGGTCGTGGCGGTGACTGCCCTGCCACTCGATGCCCGCGAGGACTGGTTGTTCGACGCGGGCTTTGCCGGCTACGTCGTCAAGCCCATCGACATCGATGCGTTTCCCGATGTGGTTAGACGGTTCTGCGCGCGCGGGCCGGACTGACTCCTCCCGCGATGCGGACTGTTGTCGGCGGCGACCGGGTGCCAGCATCCCCCAGCAAATGCAGGCAGGCACGGTTGGCACCCGATCGGCGTCCTCCTACATTCGCTGAAGCGGACGCAGATGCTCCGCCGAGACGCGAGGCAACGAAAGGAAGAACCGATGAAGCGACGACTCTCTCTCCTGGCAACGGCAGCTGGCATGGTGGCTGTGCTCGCCTTCGCACCCTCGGCAGCCGCCCACAACCGAGCACACATCATCCTGCCGAGCGGTGAGTGCATCATCGTCGGCTCGGAGAAGTCCGTGACCTTACCGGACGGGACATTCCTGGATCTGCGTCCGGAAACCGTACCCGCGGACGAGATCGGGACAGCGTTTGCGGCTGACCAAGGCAATTCGAGGCTCGAGAAGGGCCCCTGCCCGAGCTGACGCGGTGCCGACGAGTGGGGACGAACAGATCCCCGAGCGTGCTTGAGGCCGACCGCGCGGCGCTGGATCGGGCACGGCGGCGCGGGCGCCTCTGGGCGTGCTCCGGTTCGCCGCCTTCCCAGACGATCGATGCCATGCTTGCGAGATCGTGCTCATGATGATCCTCGTTTCGTGGGGACCCGACCTGGCCGCTGTGTGCCGCGGGAACCGATTCGACCGCGGCGAGCTTGATGGCCGCAAACCATGGAGTAGCTTGTACTCGCGCGATCGGCTGGGTGAGGTAGGAATCCGATGAAGGTTTGGCCATCCCCGCTGGCGCTGATGAGTGTCATCGTGTGCGCCAGCCTGCTCAGCGCTTGTTTGGCCGGGATCGGCACGAGCCCGACCTCACCGCCCATCCCACGCGTCGGTCTGCTGCATGTCGGAACGGACCACCTCCCGCCGTCCCTGGGCACGCTCGTTGCGCGTCTGGCAGAACTGGGATGGCTCGACGGTTCGCAGGGCGAGCTCATGGCAAGCGTTACCGAGCAGGGGCGCATCCAGGGTCCAAGAATCGAGCTGATCTGGCGCAATCTCGAACCGAGAGACGTCGAGGAGCAGGCCAGGGAATTCGTACGCCAGCACGTGGACGTCATCGTCGCCTTCGAGGACAAGTCGATCCGCGCCGCCCAGGATGCGACAGAGAAGCCGGAGAATCGGATTCCGGTCGTCTTTCTTCACCCATCCGATCCCGTCCGCGACGGCCTCGTGGAGAGCCTGTCCCATCCGGGAGGGAACCTGACGGGGGTCTTCGGTGCGAGAGATCCTGTCGCCAAGCAGCTCGAGCTCTACCAGCAGATCATGCCAGGGCTACGGAGGTTGCTGACGCTCGTCGACCCGACCGACGCGGCGACGTCTCCCCTCCTTCCGCTGGCAAGCGATGCCGCGGAGCAGCTTGGGCTCGAGCTGGACATTCGGGAAGCGTCCGAGGAGGCGGATCTCGAGCGCGTGTTCCGCTCACTCGCACCTGGGGAGGTCGACGGCGCATTCCTCCTGTCGCCGAGCCTGCGGCTGAACTTCTCGAAGCTGACGATCGAGCTCGCAACAGAAGCGAACCTGCCCGTGCAGGCCCACCGGAAGGAGTGGGTCGAGCAGGGGGCGCTCTTCTCGCTGGGAGTCGACGTGGGACCCGTCGGAAGCGCCGGCGCGCGTTTCGTCGATAGCATCCTCAAAGGCACGCCGCCCGCCGATCTGCCCGTCGAGGACGTACCCAGGGTCGAGTTCGCGATCAATCTCAAGAGAGCCGCGGAGCTCGACATCCAGGTGCCACAGGACGTGATCACCCGGGCCGACGTGGTCTATCGATAGCCCGGGCCCAACACCGGAGCCATAGTGTGGAACCGCCGGCACGGCCGCATCACCGCCTGATCTGGAAGTACACGGTGGTCGTCGTCACCCTCGTGGCTGCGGCCATTGTCTCGGTCGGAGTCATCGAGTCCTACTTCTCATACCAGGACAGCACGCGGGCAGTCACCGGGGTGGCGGCGGACAAGGCTTCGTCCGCCGCCGTATCAATCGATCAGTTCATCCAGGAGATCCTCGGCGATCTAGAGAGCGTGGCACAGCCGACGGTCGACCCGGGGGGACCGGAGCGACTTCAGTCGTTTCGCGGCCTCCTCGGGCGCCAGAAGCTGGTGAGCCAGCTGACATACCTAGATTCGAGCGGGAAGGAGTGCGTTCGCGCCTATTCCTTCGAGATCAACCAGGTCGACAGCCGGACATGCGGGAGCGATCGCTCCACCAGCCAGGAGTTCATCCGCGCCAGGGCCGAGCAGCAGTACTTCGGCAGTGTCGCCTTCGACGAGCGCGATGGAAGAGCCCACATGACGATCGCAGTGACCGAGGATGCACCCGGGGAGGGCGTCATTGTCGCCGACGTCGACCTGAGATCCGTCCGCGAGGCAATCGACCGGGCGCGGATCGGCACCGCCGGGTATGCGTACGCCGTCGACGCACAAGGCGAGCTCATCGCTCATCCAGACATCAACCTCGTCCTCGCCCACACGAGCTTCGCCGCGCTCCCGCACGTGCGAGCCGCACTGACCGGGGCCGCAGCGGCTCCCGCGGACGTGGTCACCACGGGACGTGATCCGGACGGTAGAGAGGTGCTGAGCGCCTTCCACAGCGTCGAACCGCCCGGTTGGTGGGTCTTCGTCGAGGAACCGCTCACCGAGGCGTTCGCGCCGATCGAGTCAGCGATCTGGCGCACGGTATTGCTACTGGTCGTATTCCTGATCCTGGCAGTCGTGACGAGCGTACTGCTGGCACGCAATCTCGTCAGGCCGATCGAGTCGATCCAGGCCGCGGCAGCGAAGATCGGCTCCGGTGCACTCGATCAGCGGATCGAAGTCTCGAGCCGCGACGAACTCGGGGCCCTCGCCGACGAATTCAACCGCATGGCGGCACGGCTGCACACGTTCTATGCCGGGCTCGAGCAGCAGGTCCAGGAGCGGACCCGGGAGCTCGCGACGGCACTTGCCGAGTTGGATGAGAAGACCCGCGAGCTCGAGGCTGCGAGCCACCACAAGTCGGAATTCCTGGCCAACATGTCGCACGAGCTGCGGACTCCGTTGAACGCGATCAACGGCTTCTCGCAGGTGTTGCGCAGGCAGCTCTTCGGTGAGATCAACGAGAAGCAGGCCGAGTACCTCGACGACATCCTCGGTTCGGCGCGACACCTTCTGTCGCTCATCGACGACGTCCTGGACCTCTCGAAGGTCGAGGCCGGCCAGATCGATCTCCAGGTCGCGGCCTTCTCCCTGCCCGGGGCCCTCGAGCGCGGGGTCGTGATCGTGCGCGAGCGGGCGACCAAGGGAGGCGTCCGAGTCTCGCTCTCGTCTGATCCGGGCGTTGACACTGTCATGGGCGACGAGCGCCGGATCAGACAGGTGATCTTCAATCTGCTCTCGAACGCGGTGAAGTTCACGCCGGCGGGCGGGACGGTCGACATCGCCGCGGCGCAGCTCGATGGCGAGGTGCGAGTCTCGGTAAGCGACACCGGGCCGGGCATCGCTCCGGACGACCAGGGACGGATCTTCGACGAGTTCCAGCAGGCTGCGGCGGGCAAGGAGCAGCGCGAGGGGACGGGCCTCGGGCTGGCACTCTCAAAGCGCCTCGTGGAGCTGCACGGCGGGCGCATCTGGGTCGACAGCGAACTCGGCAAGGGCAGCACGTTTGTGTTCACACTGCCGGCGCAGCCGGCGTAGCCATGGCGGGCGAGCAGATCCTGGTGGTCGAAGACAATGAGAAGAACATGAAGCTGTTCAGGGACGTGCTCCAGGCGACGGGCTATCGCACGCTGGAGGCATCGACCGGCGGACAGGCGCTGATGCTCGCGACCGAGCATGGACCGGCGCTCGTGTTGATGGACATTCGGCTGCCGGACATGGACGGCGTGGAGGCGCTGAGCCGGCTGCGGATGGACGAGCGGACCGCGTTCATACCGGTGCTCGCCGTAACCGCACAGGCGATGAAGGGAGATAGCGAGCGGTTCAAGGAGGCGGGTTTCGACGGCTATGTCTCGAAGCCGGTCGACATCGATGAGCTCCTCACGACCGTCGAGCAGCACTGCGGGGGGCGCGGCGGGTGACCGATGAGCCCGCTCAGGCGATGGTCGCGGCGTCCAATCGGAGAGCCCGACGCGCATTCGCGCACGCCCCGCGCGCGCGGGGAATCGGGTGGGGACTTCCTGCGCATTCACGAAGGCGGTCGAGCAACTCGGTGACCGATGGAACCCGGTCATCGTCCGGGAGCTGACGATCCACGGCACGCGTGGCTGCAACGGTCCTCGCCGACGGCATTGCCCGGCATCAGCCGATCCGTCCTCGCCGTCTGACCTACGAGATCAACGATTGGGACGGCCAGTGTGCCCGCCTGCACGAGCAGGAGCGGGCCGACAACAGACGCGGCTCGCGAGCAGCGTCGCCCGTCAGCGCGCCGACGACTCGCCGATCGGCTCCGTTCACGGACGCGCGAGCTGGAGCTTGAGTCGCAGATCCAGGCACGGCTCATGAAGCCACCGGATGCCGAATGACCTATTGACAGTCGAGCGAAAAACGTCGACATTCGATAGATGAACAAGCTCGTGAGACAGCTTCTCCGCGT
>CAKKPP010000034.1:0-15470 GCA_919901745.1 Chloroflexota bacterium
AGGGCCTCTGTACTTTTCGTGCTCATCTGTCTGGACTATTCGTGCTCACTCACACACTGGTAGGCCCAGGACAATAGATCGTGCCACCACCGATCTGGAGACACGTCTGGATAGCCGCTCCATTGGACCAGTTCAGGCAGAAGAGGACCCAGACGTTGCATCGATCGACATACGTCGTAACCCAGTGCTGAATTAGCTCTGGTCCAGAGCAAATATTTCGCGAGCGCGCCCAAACAGTTGCGATGCCGCTTTGTAGGTAAGGCGTGACCGCACAAACGACAGCCGCCTTAGTCTCAGACGGCGCCGCGTAGTTCACACCTGTGATGATGCTTAGAACGACCAACACCGAAGCAAGTCGCTTCACTGGTCAACTCCCCAATGACACGGACCGAATCAGCGTTCCGCAAGTAACTTCTCTTTTTCAGGAATGCGACAGAGTCGATTTCGTGTCTCGCTTATGGCCTTACCTCCTCTTCCAGGCGGCTAACAAGAGACCTCCGACGACAACGCAACCCCTAACGCTGGCCGGTGGCTCCTTTGGCCATCCGATTCATTTTTGCCACACGATACAATCTGTAACCTCACTTGGCAAATAGAAAATATCACCAATCGGTCACCCCCGCTTGCCGATCGTCGGAGTGCGTCTCCGGGGGCGTGACGTACCGTCTTAAGTAGGCACCGACAGGACGCTTTCCCGACATTGGGAGAAAACTCAAATGGATTGGATCATCGCCGCGATCGTTGGCGTCGGAATCGGCGCGCTCGGTCTCGGGCTCGCCCAGCAGCGGTTAGGCCCAGACGGCAGGCAGTACTCCTCGGAGGGGCTGCGTCAAAGATTTGGGTCGGCGATCTCGATCTCCGCCGACGGAGTCGATCGCAAGCTTCAAGATGACGCGCTAACGGGGATTCACCGCAGTCCACTCGTCCGCGTGATCGCCGTCGGCGAGGTCCAGTCCAGCGATGGCGCGACAGTCGAGTGCATATCGCTTGAGCTGCGCGAGGGAGGGGGCATCGGACTTCTTAGAGGCTACGCAGCTGAGGCCTCCTCAGGGCCTCGGCCAGCTGGCGCGACACCGACCGACCCCACACCAAGCATTGCTGATGACCTCGGCACCACATATCGGGTCACCATGCCGTCATGGACAGGCGACGACCGAGCCACCGAGATGGTCTTCCGGTTCGCGCCGACGCCGCCCGTAGAAGCGCGTCGTATATTCATCAGTGCCCCTCGGACTCCACCATTGTCCTCCCGCTGGATGGTCGCGGCTGCCCGCTGGGTATTCGAGGTCGATCTGGTCCCGCACTCGCCCGGTTGATGGCCCTCGACTCCGCAATGCGGTCGCCGCGGCTCGCCAGGCGCTCGTCGCCGGGCTCGCCCACTTCGCGGCCAAGACCGGGGTCTTCCTCTTGAGCAAGGGTCAGCACCGGTGGACCGAACCCTTCTGCGGAGTGGCGTCTTCTCGATCCCGGCCCCTGCCGGGTCCACGAGAGAGCACGGAGCCGTCCCGGGCACGTTGCCTGGGCCGGCTGAACCAGGTGGACAGCCCGTACGAAAGGCGGATCGGCACGTTGGATCGATCGCTTGGGGCAGCCTCGCCGCTACACTGACTCGACCAGGCTGGCCAGGAGGTGGAATCGAGCGTGACGGAACGGGGCAAGACGGTCCACGGCGAGGCGGCCAACGCCGGGCATCGCGTCCTGGCCCCCGATGACGCCGAGGTCGAGGCCTACCTGGAGACCGCGCTCAACGCGCCCGCGCCCGAGCGTACTGCCGCCGACGAACGCCCCGCCACCGCGTCCGGGACCGTCGCCATTCTCGACTTCGGCAGCCAATTTGCCCAGCTCATCGCCCGCCGCGTCCGCGAGCTGAACGTGTACTCGGAGCTGCTGCCGCACGACACCTCGCTGGAGGAACTGGAGCGCCGCGGGGTGCGCGCGATCATCCTGTCCGGCGGCCCGAACTCCGTGTACGACGACGACGCCCCCAGGCCGGATCCGGCGATCTGGACCGGCCGCATCCCCGTGCTCGGGATCTGCTACGGCGCCCAGCTGATGGCCCAGGAGCTCGGTGGGGACGTCCTTCCCACAGCCAAGCGCGAGTATGGGCCAGCGACGCTGACGCTCACCGGCGATGACGGGCTGTTCGCCGGCCTCGAGCTGCATCAGCCGGTCTGGATGAGCCACGGCGATTCGATCACTCGCCTGCCGGAGGGCTTCCACGCCACGGCTCAGACCGACTCCACGCCGTTCGCCGGACTCGTGGACATCACCCGCAACCTGTACGGGATCCAGTTCCATCCCGAGGTGGTGCACACGCCGCGCGGCAAGGATGTGCTGCGCAACTTTGTCCACGGTATCGCCGGCATCCCGCCCGACTGGACGCCCGCGAACTTCGTGGAGCAGACGGTCGCGGAGATCCGTGCCCGCGTCGACGCTCATGCCAGCGCCACCGGTTCGGAGGGGCTCGTGATCTGCGCGCTCAGCGGCGGCGTGGATTCGGCGGTCGCGGCGGCGCTCGTCCAACGGGCCGTCGGGGATCGTCTGACCTGCATCTACGTCGACCACGGCCTCATGCGCAAGAAGGAATCGGAGCTGCTCCGCGCCACGTTCGAGGCGAACCTCGGCATGCGCCTCGTCATGGTCGACGCTCGCGAGCGCTTTCTCGCGCGTCTCGCCGGCGTCATCGATCCCGAACAGAAGCGCAGGATCATCGGCGACGAGTTCATCCGGGTGTTCGAAGAGGAGGCCGGCAAGCTCGGCCAGATCGACTTCCTCACGCAGGGGACGCTCTACCCGGATGTCATCGAGTCCACGACGGCTGAGACGAAGACCGCCCAGAAGATCAAGACCCACCACAACGTCGGTGGGCTGCCGGCCGACCTGCGGTTCAAGCTCATCGAGCCACTCCGCTACCTGTTCAAGGACGAGGTGCGTCGGGTCGGCCTCGAGCTCGGCCTGCCCGAGGCGATGGTCCAGCGCCAGCCGTTCCCCGGGCCCGGCCTGGCGATCCGGATCATCGGCGAGGTCACCGCGGAGCGGCTGGACACCCTCCGCGATGCCGACTGGATCGTCATCGACGAGATCAAGGCCGCCGGGCTCTATCGCAGCGTCTGGCAGTCCTTCGCGATCCTCACGCCGGTTCGCAGCGTCGGCGTCATGGGCGACGGGCGGACCTACGCAAATGTCGTCGCGATCCGCGCGGTCACCAGCGACGACGGTATGACGGCCGACTGGGCGAAGCTCCCCTACGACGTCCTCGGCAAGATCAGCAGCCGGATCGTCAACGAGGTTCCGGGCGTGAATCGAGTGGTCTACGACATCAGTTCCAAGCCACCCGCGACGATCGAGTGGGAGTGACCGACGGTCTCGAACCCGGCGGTGTCCGCGGTCACCGGCAACCACGTGTTGGGGGTCGCGGAGGGCTTCGCTCACGCTAGGATGTGCGCATGGTCGGTGATGCGACGAGCCACGGCGAGCAGGGTGCAGTGTGCCCGTGGTGCTCGGCATCCCTGCCGGCCCCCGAGACCGCGACGTGTCCCGGCTGCGGGGCGACCCTGATCGAACCCGAACTCGAAGAGGGCGTGCCGGGCGTCACCACCCTCGATCCCGAGTTCGCCGCCCGCGCCAATCGGACCGGGCGGCCGGACGAGCCGACCCCGCGGCGCGGCCTGCTGTCCTGGCTGGGCGCCGAAACCGAAACCTCACCGCCGAGCGACCTCGAGGGTTCCGTCGGGCCGCCGAGCGACGAGGTTCGCCGCGAGATGCTCCGGCTCGAGATGGAGGCGCTCATCCGCGATGCAGAGGCCGAGCGTTCCGCCGCGGCCCTCGACCTCGCCGCGGAGGCCGCCCCCGCGGATCGCCCTGTCGACGCGGGAGAGCCCGCTGCCGGGGGCGCGGAGGCGACGGCCGGCGACCCGGTGACCCCTGTCGACGACCCGGCGAACACCGCCGCCGACGTGACGAGCACCGCCAGCGACACGGGAGACCAACCCGCCTGATCCGGCTCCGGGCTATCCTCACCGGCGTGCCAGAACGCCTGCCCAGCCCGGGTCCGTCGTTCGTTCGCGAGCAGGACGTCCGCATCGGTGATCGCCGCTATCGCGCGGGCATGGCCCGCCCGACGATCGCCGACGACGAATGGTGGCTGGCCGTGATGTGGGTCGCCGACGACGAGGGCGTGATTCCATTCCGCGACGTGGGCCCAGATGCCGGCCCGCCGCCCGACCCGCCGCTGCTTCGCCTGGGACCGTCCCTGGCCGGCGCACTGTCCGGGTTCATCCTCGAGGAGAACGGGCGGCTGGCGTTCCAGGTTGGTCCCATTGCCCCGCCGGACGATCCCTCCCGGCCTTGGCGTTCGCCGCTGGCTGTGCGGGCCGCCATCAAATGGGAGCCGTTGCGGGCCGCCACGATGCGCCCGAACGAACTCGCGGAGACCATGCTTTCGGCGTTCCGTCGATCGATCGAAGGGCTCCACCGGCCCTGACCCTTCGGGGCCGCCGGGGTGAAGTCGGCCCAGCGGATAGACTTCCCGCGATGAGAGACATCTTCGACGACTTCCTCAAGGATCTCGAGCGGCGGCAGGCCGAGGCCGCGGGTCGGCCCCAGAGACCCCGCCGGGTGGGGCCTGACGAGGCCGACGATCGCCCCGACGGCGACGGCCCCGGTGGTGGCGGCGGGTCGGCCGGCGGTCCGCCAAGGCGGCCCCCACAGGGACGGCGCCGGGGAGCGAACGAGGGTCGCCGGATCGTCGGAACCTGGGCCGTCATCCTCGTCGTGCTGGGTGTGCTCTTCCTCGGCTCGCTCGCGGTCAACCTGTGGACAGACGCGCTGTGGTACGGGAGTATTGGCTTCGCCGACGTGCTCTGGACGCGGATCGGGAGCCAGGCTGCGCTCTTCCTCCTGGGTGGAATCGGCGCCCTCGTCCTGCTTCTCGCCAATCTTGCGATCGCGAGCCGGATCAGCTCGCGTGTCGAACCCGGCAGCGGGGACGGACTGCGCACCCTGTTCGCTCGCTTCGAGGCAGCGTCATCCGGTGGCTTGGGCCAGCCGCAGCGTGGGCCTCGCCCTGTGAGCCCGGAACCGATCGACCTGCCGGACCTCGGGCCGCTCGGCACCTGGGCGCTCGTCGGCGTCGCCGTGCTGTCCGCCGTCGGGCTCGCCGGTGCGTTGGCCGGCCAGTGGGAGACCGTGCAACTCTGGCTCAATCGCGTTCCGTTCGCCGCCGACGGTGCGGCGGTGGTCGACCCGATCTTCGGTCGCGACATCTCGTGGTTCCTGTTCGAACTGCCGTTCCTGCGTCTCCTGCAATCGGTCGCCAACAGCCTTCTTGTCGCGGCGTTCCTCGTGGCCGGCGGTCGCTATCTCGTGGGTGCGCTCGGCGGCCGATTCGTCCTGAGCACACCGGTCCGGGTACATCTCGGCGTCCTGGCCGGCCTGTTCCTGCTGACGATCGCCCTCGGCTACCAGCTCGATCGATTCGATCTCGCCTACTCGAGTCGTGGCTTTGCGACGGGTGTCAGCTACACCGACCAGACCGCGCAATTCCTGGCATACGACGTGCTGACGGTGCTGTCGGGCCTGGCGGGAGCGCTGCTCGTCGGCGCGGCCTTCACGCGCTGGGTCTGGCCGCTCGGCCTGACGATCAGCATCTGGTTCCTGGCCTCGCTGATCGTGGGCCGGCTGTACCCGGAGGCGATCCAGCGGATCACGGTCGATCCCAACCAGTATGCCCAGGAGGCGCCCTTCATCGACAACAACATCCGGATGACCCGGCTGGCCTTCGGCCTCGACGGGTGGGACGACACCAGGCGGTACAGCGGCGACGCCGCCCTGTCCGGCGACGTGGTGGCCGAAGAGGCGGCAACGTTCGCCAACGCCCGATTGTGGGACTACCGGCCGCTCGGCGATACGCTCGACCAGCTGCAGACCGTTCGGCGCTATTACACCTTCTACGACGTCGACACGGACCGCTACAGCATCGACGGCGTCCAGCGCCAGGTGATGCTGTCGGCGCGCGAGCTCGACCTGGCCGGGAATCCGAACGCCACCGGCTGGGTCAACCAGCGCGTCATCTACACCCACGGCACCGGCGTGACGATGGTGCCGGTCAACGATGTCGCCAACGAGGGCCAGCCGCGCCTGTTCATCAAGAACCTCCCACCCGTGTCGTCGGACGGGGCTCCCGACGTGACCCAGCCGGCGATCTACTTTGGCGAGGCTCCCAGCGACTACATCGTCGTCGGTGCCAAGCAATCCGAGTTCGACTACCCGCGCGGCAGCGACGAATCAGGGACCAACGACGCGGCCGCCGCCGTGGAGACCCGCTGGAACGGCACCACCGGGATTCCCCTGGGAACCACGCTGGACCGGCTCCTCTTCGCCGCGCGCTTCGGTGACCTCGACCTGCTGATCAGCGATCAGGTGACCCGGGACAGCAAGGTGCTGTTCCACCGGACGTTGACGGATCGATTGCAGCTCCTGGCGCCATTCCTCACCTTCGACAAGGACCCGTACGTGGTCATCGACGAGTCCGGGCGGCTCGTCTACGTCCAGGATGCGTACACGACGAGCAACCGCTTCCCGCACGCCCAGGCGTTCGCCCCCGCCGACCTCGGGGCGGGGAGCGGTCTCGGCCGGGCGCCGTTCAACTACATCCGCAACAGCGTCAAGATCACCATGGACGCCTACGACGGGACGATGCAGTTCTACATCGCCGACCCGAGCGACCCGATCGTGCGTGCCTACGCGGCGGTCTTCCCGTCGCTGTTCCGCTCCATCGACACCATTCCGTCCGATCTTCGTTCGCACCTTCGCGTGCCCGAAGAGTTGTTCAACGTGCAGACCCGCATGTTCGGGAGCTATCACGTCACCAACAGCCAGACGTTCTTCCAGCAGGACGACCTGTGGACCGTTCCGACCGGCGTCACCAACGAGCAGAGCCTCCCGTCCGAGGCCTACTACGTGATCATGCGGATGCCGGGCGAGGCGGAAGCGGAGTTCCTCCTCCTCCAGCCGATGGTTCCAAAGAACCGGCCGAACATGATCGCCTGGGTCGCCGCCCGCAATGACGAGCCCAACGCCCGAGATGTTCGGGTGTACCGCTTCCCCTCCGACACGACGGTGTTCGGTCCCGCCCAGATCGAGGCTCGGATCGACCAGGACCCGGCGATCAGCGCCCAGATCACCCTCTGGAACACGTCCGGATCGAAGGTCATCCGGGGCAACCTCATCGTGATCCCGGTCGGGAACACGCTCCTGTACCTCCAGCCGGTGTACCTCCAGTCCACGAGCTCCTCCTTCCCGGAATTCCAGCGGATCGTGCTCGCCTCGCCGCGCCAGGTGGTCTGGGGCGAGTCACTCGGCGAAGCGCTGGAACTGCTCCTGAAGGCCGAGGGATCGACACCCACGCCGACGCCGACGCCGGGACCCGGTCCAACCCCGACACCCGGCCCCGCTCCGACGCCGACACCGTCGCCGGGCGATCTGCCTGCGGATGTCCCCGGCCTCATTGCCTATGCGAACCTGCACTTCGAACGCTCGCAGCAGGCCCTTCGCGACGGCGACTTCGCCCGCTACGGCACGGAGATCCAGCTCGTCGAGCAGGCCCTCCAGCGGCTGGGCGAGCTCAGCGGGACGCCCAGCCCGGCGCCGTGACCCGGGGCGCGGGCCTGACGGGTCCGCTCCTTGCGACCCTCGGCAGGCCGCGCTGGTGGGCGCTGGCCCTCGCCGGATTCCTGGTGCGGGGGGGAATCCTGCTGATGTTCCTGCCCATCGTGACGTTGCCCACGCCCTCGGGCGTCACCAATGCGCTGGGCCCCGCTGTGACCGGCCTGGCCCTTGGCGGTGCCGGCACGGATCTCATTCTCCTTGTCGTTGGGGCGAGCCTCGCGTTGGTGGCGGCCATCATCGTCGGCGGGTTGGTGGGGGCCTGGCTGGAGGTCACGCTCGTGCGTGAGGTGGCCGTCGACGAGGAGCTGGGGGTCGCGCTCCCGGGCGGCCCCGGCGGCCCCGGCAGCGGCGGCCTGGTCGGCCGCGGGTTCGCCGTTCGCCTGCTTTCTCACATCCCGCTGGTGTTGGCATTGATCTGGGGCGTTCCCGGCATCGTTCAGGCCGGATACGCCGAGCTGATTCTCCCCGACGAGCTGGTCACGCCGCTGCTGGTGCGCGTGATCCAGCGGGTGCCGGTGACGGTCGGGCTGATCGTGGCGGCGTGGCTCCTGGGCGAGCTGCTCGGCGGGCTGGCGCTCCGTGAGCTCGTGGCCGGCCGGTCCCTTCTTGCGGCGCTCGGTCGAGGAATCCTGGCAGTGGTCCGCCGCCCGATCGGAGCGATCGGGGTCCTCGTCGCGACCCAGGCCGCGATGGCCATCCTTCTGGTTCCGGCGCTCTCGGCGTCCGGCGCCACGTGGGACCGGGTCCGCTTCCTGCTGGTCGACGGGATTCTCACCTCCCAGGACGCCGTACATCTCGTGCTCTCCCTGTGCCTCTTCGTGACGCTGTGGTTCGGCGGCTTCGTCCTCGCCGGGCTGGCCACAGCCGTTCGGGCCGCGGCCTGGACGGTGTGGTCCTTCGCGCTGCCGAGTGCCCCGCTGCCCGGTGGCCCGCTGCCCGGCGATCAGGACGCGCTCGGCGCCCCGTCCGGAACTTCCTGAACCTGGGGCTGGTTCCGGACCGCCGACTCTGGCACCCTGTCAAGGTCCGGCCTGTCCGGGCGCACGGAGGTGCCTCATGACGGTGAACCAGGTCCTGTGTCCCGATTGTGGTCGACCGCCAGGCATCGGGCGCGACACGTGCGCCGCCTGCGGCGCCTCGCTCGATCCGATCACGCGGGCCGCGGCGGCGGCCAGCCAGGCTCCCGGCCGGGCGTCGCTCCTGGCGGATCTCCCGTTCGATGCCCCGAATGACGCCGCCGGCTGGTTGGTTGCCATCGGCGGGCTCGTGGCCACGGTGGGCTTTCTCCTCCCGTGGGCACCGAATGTGATCGGTTCCGCGGGGATCGGGGGCTACGTGGACCGCTGGGGATTGGCGACGATCTCGCATCTCCCGGTATTCCTGGCCGTCCTGATCGTTGCGCTGCTCGCGCTCATTCCGAGTCGCGTCCCAACCTGGCTCATGTCGGGACTCGTGCCGATCCTCCTCGGCGGGCTGCTCGTGGGCCTGGCCTGGCCGTACCTCGTCGGCGGGCTGGGCACGGGAATCGGATTGCTCGCCGATGCCGTCGCGGCCGTCGCCCTGGTCGTCGGCGGGTCGCTCCGCCTGGCGCCATGGCGTCACGGGAGCGAGAAGGCGCCCGTCCTGTAGCGGCGAGGCCCCCTGCTACACTGCCCCGGATCATCGGCGGCATCCTGCGGGATCGGTTCGCCAGCGAGAGACAGGGAGGCTGCCGGAACGGCGCATGGACGAGATCCTCAACACGATCGGGGAGGCACTCGGCGGGTTCATCAACAGTGCCCCCATCCAGCTGGGCCTCCGCGCCGCCGCCGTCTATATCGTCGTCATCTGGCTCGCAGCGGCGTACTGGGCCTTCCGGGACATCCAGCTCCGTCTCGACAACCCGCTCGTGCCGTACCTCGCGGCCGCGTTCATCATCCTCTTCACACCCCTGTTCTTTCCGGCCGCGGTCTTCGTCTATCGGATCATCCGTCCGCAGGAGAAGATCGGCGAGGTCTACGAACGGAACCTGGCCGAGGAAGCGCTCCTCGCGGAGGTCGAGGCGGTGCACAGCTGCCCGACGTGTGCGCGCCGCGTCGAGAACGAGTGGATCATCTGTCCGACCTGTCGTACCCGGCTGAATCGCGTCTGCCCGAGCTGCAGCCGTCTGGTGGGCCTGGACTGGTCCCTGTGCGCGTGGTGCGGCAAGGACTTCGAGCGACCCGACACCGTCGCGGCCGCGATCACGTCGGGCTCCCGGCACGACAGTGCGGCGGCTCTGCCGGCGGCCGCAACCCAACGTGACGTAACCGCGCGGACCACCGTCCGACCACCGACTCGAGCGGCCACGCCGCACTCGATGGCCAGGCCGGCATCGGGCTCGAAGCCAATCCCGGGAGCGACCTCCGACCCTCTGCCGGAGCGTTGACCGAGCCCACGCCGCCACGCCCCGGCTCATCCCTGTTCTCGATGGAAGGGCGAGCGACCCCGGCCCTCTTCGTGATCGGCTGGACGGCGAGCGTGCTCGGGCTCGCCCTCGTGCTGATCGGCGTCCTCAGTGGACAGAGCCCCGGCGGGCCCGTGGTCCTCGTCGGGGGCATGGCCCTTCTGTCGATCGGCCTGATCGCGGGCGCCGGATCGCAGGCGATCGATCGGCGCGTTCGTGGCGGCATGGCGTACCACGGGCCGTCGCCCGTCCTGGTGTTCGCCGTCACGATTCCGATCAGCTACGTGGTCGCGTTCGGTGTCGGGCTCCCACTCGCCTTCATCGCCGCCGACATCGACCGACCCGTGGCGGAACTGCTCCTCATCGCGCTCCAGGCCGCGGTGACGCTCGGAGTCGTGCGCCTGGTCGTCGTCGGGACCGGCGGCCTGTCGTGGGCCGAGATCGGGTTCACCCGGTCGACCCGCACGGTCATGAATGACGTCGCGTGGGGCGTGGTCATGGCCGGCCCGGCGATCGTCCTGACGATCATCGCGTCCGTGTTGCTCGTGACGATCTTCGCGGTTGCGCCGGCGAGCCCGTTGCCCCCAACCGGGTCGGCTGCCGGGCTCGTCCTGCACCTGGTCGCCGGCGCGATCGTGGCCCCGTTCGCGGAGGAGGTCATGTTCCGTGGCGTCGCCACCACCGCGTGGGTTCGCACCAGCGGCGTCCGCGCGGGGATCGTGCGTGCGGCCCTCCTGTTCGGCGCCGCGCACGTCCTGCTCATCGGTGGCGATTCGGCCGGTCAGGCCTTCGCCCTGGCCGCCGTCGGGTTCCTCGGGCGGCTTCCCGTTGCGCTGATCCTGGGCTGGGTCTTTGTTCGACGACGGACCATCTGGGCTCCCTGCGCCCTCCACGCCGTGTTCAACGCGGCGCTCATCGTTCTCGCCGAACTTGCCATGAACGCGGCGCCGGCGGGCTGACGCCGGGGCGCCGATACCCGGGCCGCGTCGGGTCTGCGATCACCCGGACGGTGACCCGCCGGTGAGCCCGGGGTGAGTGCCACTGGGTAGTCTGCGCCTGTCCCTGGATCCGGATGGCGGGGGGAATCGGCGGGCTCTCGTCGTTCGGGTCCGGGGACATCCCCAGGAGTCTCGCAAGAGATCGGAGGTCGCTGACGGTGCCCATCGTGCCTGAGTCGCCGGCGCCGGCGAGTCCTGTCGATCGCCGCATGGAGCGCCGCCCGGGTCGGGCGATTCGGGAGATGCCGCTGCCGGAGCGTCCGCGCGAGCGCCTCTCGGCCCGCGGCGCGTCCGGCCTCACCGCCGCCGAGCTCATCGGCCTGGTCTGGGGCTCAGGATCGCGCGCCGCGAATGCCGTCGCCCTTGCCGAAGACGCCCTGGCCAGGTTCGACGGTCTGGCCGGCCTCGCACACGCATCGGGGCCCGAGCTCGAGTCCATTCCCGGCGTGGGTGTCGCGCGGTCCGCGCAGATCATCGCGGCCTTCGAGCTCGGGCGGCGCCAACTCGCCGACTGGCCGACAGGCCGCTGGTCGGTCCGCGGGCCCCGTGACGTCGCCGACCGGCTCGTCCTCCAGATGGGGCGGTTGGAGCGCGAGGAACTGTGGGTCGTCCTGCTCAACACGAAGAACGTCGTCCTGCGCGTGGTGCCGGTCTACCGGGGCAACGTGTCGGCGTCGCTGGTCCGCGTCGGCGAGCTGTTCCAGGATGCGGTGCGCCTCGGTGCGAGCGGGGTGATCCTTGCCCACAATCACCCGTCCGGTGATCCGACGCCGAGCCCCGACGATCTGCACCTGACGGCCGAGGCGCTCGCCGCCGGCCGCCTGCTGGACATCGAGCTCCTCGACCACGTCGTCGTCGGCCACGACGCCTGGGTCTCACTCCGTGACCGCGGCGTGGCGTTCGATCGGGTCGGGCCGTCGGTCGCGGAGGCTCGCTGACCACCATCGGCCGCGCTGGCCGCCACCTGGCGTCCTGCCGGCGCCGGGCGCCCATTGGACCGGCGGGTATACTGCTCGGGCTCGCCCGCCGGGAAGCGGCATCCGCGATCCACTCGGCTGCGGAGGCGCCGCGCGACCGGCGCCGTCGCTCATCCACGCGACCATCCGACCCGACACGAAGGACCCGCTCACCGACCATGCTGGATCGACTCTTCGGCCTGTTCTCCCGCGACATCGGGATCGACCTGGGCACGGCCAACACCCTGGTCCATGTCCGCGACCGCGGCATCGTCATGAGCGAGCCGTCTGTGGTGGCGATCGACGCGAAGACCAAGCGGGTGCTGGCCATCGGTGCCGAGGCCAAGCGGATGGTCGGTCGGACCCCCGCGAGCATCATCGCGGTGCGTCCGCTGCGTGACGGTGTGATCAGCGACTTCGACGTGACCGAGCAGATGCTCAAGTATTTCGTCAACCGGGTCCACGACCGCGTCGGGCTCATCCCGCGCCCCCGGATCGTCGTCGGCGTCCCGTCCGGCGTGACCGAGGTCGAGAAGCGCGCCGTACGCGACGCGGCCCTGAATGCCGGCGCGCGCTGGGCCCAGCTCATCGAGGAACCGATGGCCGCCGCGATCGGAGCCGGCCTCCCGGTCAGCGAGCCGTCCGGCAGCCTGATCGTGGACATCGGGGGAGGGACCACCGAGGTCGCGGTGATCAGCCTGGGCGGGATCGTGGTCAGCCGGAGCATCCGCATCGGCGGTGATGAGATGGATCAGGACATCGTCAGCTTCGCGCGACGCGAGTACAACCTGTTCCTCGGCGAGCGAACCTCGGAGGACATCAAGATCGCGATCGGTTCGGCCTATCCGGGAGAGTGGGATCAGCGTCGGGTGACCCTCCGGGGCCGCGACCTCCTCACCGGGCTGCCCCGCAGTGTTGAAGTTGGCGCCGACCAGATCCGCGAGGCGATCGAGCCGTCCGTGATGCAGATCGTCGAGACGATCAAGGACACCATCGAGGAAACACCGCCCGAACTCGTGGCCGACATCATGGACCAGGGCATCGTCCTCGCCGGGGGCGGCGCCCTGCTTGCCGGACTCGATCGGCGCGTGGCCGAAGCCACCCAGATGCCTGTTCACATTGCCGACGATCCGCTGACCTGCGTTGTGCGCGGCACCGGGGTCGTGCTCGAGAACCTCGACTCGATGAAGCGCGTCCTCATCGCCGACACCTACGCCGGCCCGCCGCGCTGACCGGTTGAGCGAGGCCGCGATGAGCGGACTGTTCGCCACCCGCCAGGCCCGCCGTCGGGTCGTGGCGTATACGACCCTCGTGGCGATCACGTTCGTCCTGATGGCCTTCTCGAGAAATCCCGCGGTGACCGAGTTCCAGCGCGGCGTCGGCTTCGCGCTGCGGCCAGCCCAGGAAGCGCTCGACGACCTCGGTCGGCAGGTCGAGGACGTCATCGGGGCCATCTCGGAAATCGATCGGCTGCGCCTGGACAACCAGTCGCTGCGCGCCGAGCTGGATCGGCTCCGCGCCCAGAACCGGACCGTGGACGAACTCCGCCGCGAGAACGCCGTGCTGAGCGCGATCCTCCAGATTCGCAACGGGTTCGAGTACGAGACGATTGCCGCCCAGGTCATCGCCCGCGAGTCGTCGGAGTTCCGTCGTCTGGTCACGATTGGCAAGGGAACCGACGAGGGAATCTCGATCGGGGATGTCGTCGTCGGCGACGGCGGCGCCCTCGCCGGGCGGGTTGTCGAGGTGGGGGCGACCTTCGCCAAGGTGCTCCTGATCACGGACACCGCCTCGACCGTGATTGGCCAGCTCGCCTCGAGCGGAGCGACCGGCGAGGTGATCGGCCAGCTGGGTGGCGTGCTGATCATGGGCAAGATCGATTCGGCCGAGCAGGTCGTTCTCGGCGAGGAGGTCGTCACCGCCGGCATCGAGCTGGCCGGCGGGATCCGCTCGCCATATCCGCGCGGGCTGCTCATCGGGCGGGTCGTCGAAGTCAGCCGCGACGCCAACGAGGTCGTCCAGGTTGCATTCCTGGAGCCTGCGGCCTCGGTCGATCGGTTGCGCTTCGTGCTCGTCATCCTCGATTACGAGGGTGGTCTGCCGGGGATCGACGAGCAACCGACTGACTGCACCCCGACCGACGGTAGCGGCGGGACGCTGCCCGACGTCGACCGGCCCTGTGCCACGCCCGCCGCGGCCCCGCTGCCCACGCCGACGACCCGCCCCTAGACGTCAACGCGCCGCGGCAGGCCCTGCGCCAGGTCTCGCGGCCGGGCCGCCGGTCGCCGAGCCGCTGAGACGCCGTCCGGCGGCACACCGTGGCGGCACGCCGCGTCGATGGCCTGAATTGCTGGTGGCGCGGACGCACCACCCCCAACACCACGTGACGGAAGCGTTCCCCGCCGGACCACCCCAATTTCACCCCGATGGGGCTACCGGGCCCCGGACCATGTCGTCGTTGAGGTTGTGACGCCCATCGATGAGCCTGACCGAGCACTCATCCCGCTCACGTTGCTGAGCGATCCGCTCGGGAGTTTTCCACATGCGCCAGTTGGCCGTCGCGCTCATCCTGACGCTCGCCGCCGCCGCCGGGATGTTCGTTCCTCCGCGGCCTGCAGCCGCCGTCGAGGGTGGCCCGAAGATCGTCATCATCGTCGGCGCGACCCACGGCGCGACCGACTCCTACCGTCAGAAGGCCGATGCCGAGTACGCCGAGGCGATCAAGTACAGCTCCAACGTCATCAAGGTGTACAGCCCCAATGCCACCTGGGATGCGGTGAAGGCTGCCGTGGCTGGCGCATCCATCGTGATCTACCACGGCCATGGCAACGGCTGGCCCAGCCCGTACACGTACGACCCGAACTACACGACGAAGAACGGTTTCGGCCTGAACCAGACGGCCGGCCAGGGGGACTACAACAACAAGTACTACGGCGAACCGTCCATCGAGACCCTGAGGCCGGCCGCCAACGCGGTCATGCTCCTGCACAACCTGTGCTACGCGGCCGGAAACTCGGAGCCCGGGAATCCGGAGCCCACCGAGGCGGTCGCCCGGCAGCGCGCCGACAACTATGCGTCCGCGTTCCTTCGCGCCGGGTTCGGTGCCGTGATCGCCGGCGGTCACGAGGGCGCTTCGTCCTACATCCAGGACCTCTTCACCACGTCGCAGACGCTGAACGAGCTGTGGCGCGCCGCGCCGGGCGCCCATGGGAATACGTTCTCGTTCGCCTCCGCGAGAACGCCGGGGGCGATCGTCCAGATGGATCCGGACGCTCCCGGCGTCGGCTTCTATCGAGCCATCTCGGGCAATCTCAACCTGACGACCAACGACGTGATGTCGGGTGTGGCGGTCCCGCCCCAACCGAGTCCGGTCACGCGTCTCGCCGGCGCTGACCGCTACTCGACGGCGGCCGCGATCAGCGC
>CAKKPP010000034.1:15570-18765 GCA_919901745.1 Chloroflexota bacterium
GATCGTCGTGCTCGGCTCGACCGGGGTGGTATCGGATGCTGTGGCCGCAGCACTCCAGGGCTACACCGCCGGGACGGTCACGCGTCTCGCCGGCGCTGACCGCTACTCGACGGCGGCCGCGATCAGCGCCGCAAGCTTTGCCCAGTACGTGCCCGTCGTGTACATCGCGACCGGCACCAACTTCCCCGACGCCCTCGCCGGCGCCCCCGTGGCCGGCGCGGTCGGCGGCCCGCTCCTGCTCGTGACCCGCGACACCATTCCGGCCGCAACGGCGGCCGAGCTGACCCGGCTCGCCCCCGCGTCGATCGTCGTGCTCGGCTCGACCGGGGTGGTATCGGATGCTGTGGCCGCAGCACTCTACGGATACATCGCGGCCCCCTGACGTCCACACCGGACCACACCGTACCGGTCCTACCCGGACCATCGTCAGGCTTGGATCGCCCAGCGCACGCGCCTAGGGTGAGGCGGACCGCTGACCGGGTGGGATGAGCCGGAGGACCCACACCTCGGCAGTCACGTCGAATCTGACGTTGCCCCCTGAGATGCGTGAGGCCCACCCGACAACCATGACCCGCCGAACCCGCCACTCCGCCACTTCGCTGGCGCTGGGCGCCCTGATGGCTATCAGCGGCGCCGTCCTCGTTCCACTGTCCGTCTCCGCCGGGGCGACGGATCCCGAGACGGCGGATCGCCCGGATGCCGTCGACGTTGCACGCCGAGACAGTCCGGTCGAGGAACCCGCGGGCTTCACGCTCGACCCGAACGGCCCGATCCGACCGAGCGTGCAGTACGAGGACGCGATGGCCCACGCCGACGATCAGATCGCCTTCGATCCGGGCGAGCGGGTCACGGTCGGCTTCAAGCCGCGCGCCGGCGACACCTGGTCCGTCGGAGGTCGGGCTCCGCGCGCCCTTCCCGCCGGTCATGCGACCGGCCGTCAGTCCCTCGCCAGCGAGAAGGGTCAGATCTGGGCCGCCGGCCCTCCCCCTGAGGTCGTGAAAGCATCCGAGCTTGCCGCGCCGATCGATGGCCCCACGCTGGATCCGGCGACGATCCAGGACGCCGCACAGACCGGCGCGCTGGCCGCGCAGGACGCATCCGTGGCGATCGGTGCCGGCAGCGGGCTCCGTCGCGAGGTCTTCGGCTTCCTCCCGTACTGGGAGCTCTCCGACAGCACGACCGTTCTCGATTACCGGGTGCTGTCGACCATCGCGTATTTCAGTGTCGGTTCCGACTCGGCCGGAAACCTCCTCAAGACGACCGACACGGGCGCGGCGACGACCGGCTGGGCCGGATGGACGAGCAGCAGGATGACGACAGTGATCAACCAGGCCCACACGGCCGGGACACGGGTCGTCCTGACGATCTCGATGTTTGCGTGGACGACATCGCAGGCCAATGCCCAGGCGGCGCTGCTGGGCAGCGCCACGGCCCGTGGCAATCTCGCGCGCCAGGTCGCCGCTGCCGTGCGCGATCGCGGAGCCGACGGTGTGAACCTCGACTTCGAGCCGATCGTGTCGGGCTACAGCAGCGAGTTCACGGCGTTCGTTCGATCGGTGCGTGCCGAACTGGACGCCATCGCACCCGGCTACCAGCTCACATTCGACACGACCGGCTGGATCGGGAACTATCCCCTCGAGGACGCCACGGCGCCGGGCGGGGCCGACGCCATCTTCATCATGGGCTACGACTACCGCGGCTCGAGTGCCGATCCGGTGGGATCGATCGCCCCCCTGGGCGGGCCGACGTACGACATCACGGACACGATCCTCGCGTATACCGCTCGGGTGAGCCCGTCCAGGCTGATCCTGGGCGTTCCGTACTACGGTCGCGCCTGGTCGACGGACACGGACCAGGTCCACGCCCGGAACATTTCCGGAACCCAGTACGGCCCATCGGCGACCGCCTTCTACGCATCGGCCATGGAATTCGTCGAGCAGTACGGTCGCCGTTGGGACGCCATCGACCAGGTGGCATGGACCGCCTACCGGCGCGAGACCTGCACGGCGACCTTCGGGTGCGTCACGGCGTGGCGCCAGCTCTACCTCGACGATCGGCCGGCACTCGAGGCCAAGTACGACCTGGTGAATCGCTACAACCTGCGCGGGACCGGCATGTGGGCCCTCGGCTACGACGACACGCGCCCCGAGCTGTACCAGGCCCTCGCGGCGAAGTTCCTGAACGACACGACGACCCCGCTGGCCGGAGTGACGGTCTTGCCCCAGACACAGGTCGATGCCGGGTTCGTCGTGAACTGGACCGGGACCGACGACATCGGCGTCGTGTCGTACGACGTCCAGGTGTCCGCGACTGCCGGCCCGTGGCAGGCCTGGCTCAACGGCACGACCGCCACCAGCGACGTCTGGCTGGGCTCCGATGGGGTGGGCTACGCCTTCCGCGCGCGGGCCCGGGATGCGCATGGCAACACCTCGGCGTGGGATGTGTCGTCGCTCGCCGGGGACCCCACGTCGCTCGCCATCGGCGGCTTCGGCCAGGTCGATGCGACCACGCTGTCGGTCCGGGCCGAGCCGACGACCTCGGCGACGAAGTTGGCCACGCTGTCCGCCGGCGACACGGTGGCGATCACCGGCGGGCCGGTCGCGGCCGATGGCTACACGTGGTACCAGATCACGGGACCCCTCAACCAGTGGTCGCCGGTGACCTACGCCCCGAACGGGGTGTGGGTGGCGGCGTCGGGCGGCACGACGCCGTACGTCGTACCGCGCCGTGCTCCCAATGCCTCGTTCGTCGATGCCGGGATCGCGGCCTACGACGTCGGCCCGACGCGACTCGTGTCTCCGAACGGCGACGGTCGGGACGACTCGGTTGTCCTCTCCTGGAGCAACGAACTGCCGTTCTCGAGCCTCACGCTGTCGATCTACCGCGCGGACGGCGCGCTGATCGGCACTCGCTCCCTCACACAGCTCGGCTCCGGTGGGCAGTCCTTCAACTGGAACGGCGCCGGCGGCCCCCCCGGCTCGGCGATCGTCCCCGACGGCACCTACATCCTCCAGCTGGTCGGTGTCGCCGCCGGAACGACCTATTCGGCGCCATCAGCCCGCCCGGTCACTGCCGCCCAGGTCGCCGCCTTTGGGATCACGGTCGACCACCAGACGGTGACGCGGCTGTTCGGCGCCGACCGCTATGCCACCGCGGCGGCGATCAGCGCCGCAACGTACGCCGCGAACGCCACGG
>CAKKPP010000034.1:18865-57264 GCA_919901745.1 Chloroflexota bacterium
TGGTCCTGGGTGGCCCGAGCGTCGTCTCCGACGCAGTCAAGCTCGGGCTGAAGGCCTATACCATGGGCACGGTGACGCGGCTGTTCGGCGCCGATCGCTATGCCACCGCGGCGGCGATCAGCGCCGCAACGTACGCCGCGAACGCCACGGTCGTCTACATCGCCACCGGTCAGGGTTACGCCGACGCACTCGCCGGAGGAGCAGCGGCCGGCCTCGAGAAGGGACCACTCCTGCTGGTTCCCGGCACGTCCATCCCGGCTATCGTGGCGGCCGAGTTGAACCGCCTCAAACCGGCACGGATCGTGGTCCTGGGTGGCCCGAGCGTCGTCTCCGACGCAGTCAAGCTCGGGCTGAAGGCGGCCGCCTCGTGATGGTCGGCCGCCTCGACCGCCCCATCTGCTGCTAGGCTAGCCGGCCATGAAGGGCCTCGTTCTGGCCGGGGGTACCGCCACCCGGTTGTACCCGCTGACCGTCGTCACGAACAAGCACCTGCTGCCGATCTACGACCGGCCGATGATCTACTACCCGATCGAAACCCTGGCCGCGATGGGCATTCGCGAGACCATGGTCGTGGTCGGCGGGAAGAGCGTCGGCGACATCGTCGAGCTGCTCGGTGATGGTTCGGACTTCGGACTCGACCTGACGTACCGCTTTCAACGCGGGGCGCGCGGCATCGCCGATGCGATTGGACTCGCGCGCGACTTTGTCGGTGACGACGCGTTCTGCACGATCCTCGGCGACAACATCCTGCGCGGCGCTCCGCTGCGCTCGATCGCCGACACGTTCGAGTCCGGCCCGTGGGGGGCCGGCACACTCCTCCACGAGGTGCCCGACCCGGAGCGGTTCGGCGTGGCCGAGTTCGACGCCGACGGCCGCCTGGTCGGTTTCGAGGAGAAGCCGACAACGCCCAAGAGCAACCTGATCCCGATCGGGGTCTACTTTCTGCGGCCCGACGCGTTCGACGTCATCGGCCGGCTGGTGCCGTCGGCCCGTGGTGAGCTGGAGGTCACCGAACTCCTGAACCATTACATCCCCGGTGACCGCCTGTTCACCCAGGTCTACGACGGGCACTGGACCGATGCCGGAACCGTCCAGTCCCTGCTCCGCGCCGCCGAGCTCGCCGCCACGGACGACGCCGCCGGCCGCCTGGCCGCGCCCGCCCAGCGACAGCCGTGAACGCCGCTCGCGACCGGATCGGATCCACGCCCCGCCTGCTGGTGACTGGTGGCGCCGGGTTCATCGGGTCGGCGTACGTCCGTGACGTCCTCGGCCGTCGCGACGGAACCCGGATCACCGTCCTCGACAAGCTCACCTATGCCGGCCGCCGGGCCAACCTGGCCCTGGCCGAGGACGACCCGGAGCAGGCCGCTCGGCTCCGCTTCGTCCACGGGGACATCGTCGATCCGACCGTGGTCGACCCGCTGGTCGCCGAGGCCGACGCCGTCCTGAACTTCGCCGCCGAGTCGCACGTCGATCGGTCGATCCTCGATCCCGAGGCATTCCTCTCCACGGGGGTCATCGGGGTTCACGTGCTGCTGGAGGCCGTCCGCCGCGAGGCGGATCGCGCCACGTCCGGAGCCCGATCGAGCGCTCCTCGCTTCCTCCAGGTCTCGACCGACGAGGTGTACGGCTCGGTCCACGAGGGGTGGTCTCGCGAGTCCGATGCGCTGGCGCCACGTTCGCCGTACTCGGCCGCGAAGGCCGCGGGCGAGCTGCTGGCCATGAGCTATCACGCGACGTATGGGACGGACGTCGTCATCACCCGTGGCTCGAACACGTACGGTCCCTACCAGTACCCCGAGAAGTTGATCCCGCTCTTCATCACCAATGCGATCGACGACCAGCCCCTGCCGCTCTACGGCGACGGCCTCCAGGAACGGGACTGGTTGCACGTCTCCGATCACGCGAAGGCGATCGACCATGTCCTCCACCATGGCGATCCGGGCGAGGTCTACAACCTGCCCGGCGAGGCGCAGTTGACGAACCGCGCCGTCGTCGCGGCGATCCTCGAGCGCCTCGGGAAGCCGTGGTCGCTGGTGCGGACGGTCGAGGACCGGCCCGGCCACGATCGTCGGTACGCGCTCGATGGAACACGCCTCGCGGGCCTCGGCTGGCGCAACCTGACCGACTTCGCGACCGGGATCGCCGAAACGGTGGATTGGTTCCGGGACAACGACGCCTGGTGGCGCGAGGCGCGCTCCGGTGCGTGGGACGACTACTACCGGCGCCAATACTCGGCGAGGCTGGCCGCCTCTCGCGAGGCCTGATCATGCGCGTTGCCGTCTCGGGAGCCGGGGGTCGGCTCGGACGGGCGCTCGTTGCTGCGCTCGCCGATGCCCCGTTCAGCGGACCCGCCGGACCCATCGCCTGGACCCGCGCCGAGCTGAACCTCGAGCGGCCCGAGGCGATCACGGGCCTCCTCGCCGCGGACCGGGTGGACGTCCTCATTCACGCGGCCGCGTGGACCGACGTGGACGCCTGCGCCCTCGACCCCGAGCGCGCGCTCCGCCTCAACGCGTCGGCCGTCGGCACCATCGCGCTGGCCAGCGCCGCGCTGGGCCTGGACCTCGTGCTCATCTCGACCAACGAGGTCTTCGACGGTGCCCGCGACGACGGCCGGGGCTACCGAATCGATGACGAGACCAGGCCGGTCAACGCCTACGGTGCGTCGAAGCTTGCCGGAGAGCGGGCCGCCCTCGACGCGTACGCCGCGGCCGGACGATCGAGTCTCGGGATCGTTCGTAGCGCCTGGCTCTACGGTCCGCCCGGAAACGACTTTCCCGACAAGATCGTGCGCGCAGCGGAGCGCGCCCGGTCGACCGGACAGCCGCTGCGCCTGGTCGCCGATGAGGTCGGCACGCCGACGCGAACCGGCGATCTTGCCGAGGCGATCGTGGAGCTCATTGCCGAGGACGCACTGGCCGGAATCCACCATCTCGTCAACGGCGGCGCCGTGTCACGGGCGGGCTGGGCCCGGGAGCTGCTCGACCGGCGCCGGATCGAGGTCGAGATCGAGGAGGTCCCAGGCGATACCTGGGAGCGCCCGTCGCGTCCTCCGCGCTGGGGCGTCCTCGAACCGACGCCGCTGCCATCGGGCATCCCGATGCGACCGTGGCTCGAGGCGCTGGCCGACGACCTCGCGGAGCGGCGATCACTCCCCTCCGGGGTGGCCGCCTCGTGATCGGCGGCGCCTCCCCGGAGATCCCCGGCGTCCGCTTCGGCGCCGTCACCCGCCACGGTGACGCCCGCGGATCGTTCCGCGAATTGTGGCGGGCCTCGGTGCTCGGACCGCTCGGCTCCGATCTGACCGGTACAACAGACGGAACCCCCGGCGCGTTTGTGCAGGCCAATCTGTCCGTCTCGGCCGTCGGTGTCCTGCGCGGCCTGCACGTCCATCAACGGCAGCTCGACTACTGGATCGTGAGCTCCGGACGGGCCGTCGTCGCTCTCGTGGACGTTCGGCCGATGCTCCAGGGAGCCCCGCGCCCGGTCGTCGCCACGGCCGTGCTCGAGGCCGATCACTCGGTCGTTATTCCGGCAGGGGTCGCCCATGGCTTCCTCGCGCTCGACGCGCTGGAGATGCTGTACCTCGTCACCAACGAGTACGACGGCACGGATGAGCTCGGCTTTGCCTGGGACGATCCCAGCGCGGCCGTGCCCTGGCCGGAGGAGGTCTTCGGCCGCAACGGGCCCATCCTGTCCGAGCGCGATCAAGCCAATCCCAGCCTGCTCGACCTCGTCGCCAGGCTCCGTGGGGAGGCCCGGGCGTGACCGCGGAGGTGCCCCTCGCGAACCCACAGCCAGACGACGCCTCCCGCGGCGATGGCGCGTGGGTGATCCTGCCGACGTACAACGAGGCCGACAACGTCGCCGGGATCGCGGCCGCGATCCTCGAGGCGCTGCCTGGCGCGATCCTCCTGATCGTCGACGACGCTTCGCCCGACGGCACCGGTCGCCTGGCCGACGAACTCTCCGCGCAGCAGCCGCAGGTTCGGGTCCTCCACCGGCTCGCCAAGGAAGGCCTCGGCCGCGCGTACGTGGACGGCTTTCGGATGGCGCTCGGCGAGCAGGCACGGGTCATCGTCCAGATGGATGCGGATTGGTCGCACGATCCGACCGATCTTCCGAGGCTGATCGAACCGATCGTCGGCGAGTCCGCCGAGCTGGTGCTGGGCTCTCGCTACGTTGCGGGCGGCGGCGTCCTCGACTGGGGCATCGGGCGGCGCGCGATCTCGCGCGGCGGGAGCGTCTTCGCGCGGATCGTGCTCCAACTGCCCGCACACGATCTCACCGGCGGCTTCAAGGCATGGCGCGCAGACACGCTGGCCGGACTCGTGTCGCGGCCGGTGCGAGCCGGCGGCTACGTCTTCCAGATCGAGATGACCCACCGGGCGGTCGTCGCCGGCGCCCGGCTCGTCGAGATTCCGATCGTGTTCCGTGACCGTCGAGTCGGTCAATCGAAGATGTCCAGGCGGATCGTCGTCGAGGCACTCCTCGTCGTCGTCCAGCTCCGCCTCGAAGCCTGGTCGCGGGCGATCGGTCGGCGGGTCAAATGGGCGCGGCGCTGAGCACGTCGAACGGGCGGGCCCAGCCGCCATGACCGACCCGCGGCGCCTCGAGTCAGAACATCCGACGTTCGCCGGAATGCGCGTCGTACTCGACGCCCGGTCGCTCCAGGAGGCGGATCGCGCGCCGACGTCGGCGGTCTACCTCGGTGAGTTGCTGGCCGCGTTCGCGCGGTCCCCTCAGGAGGGCGAATCGTTCGTGTTCCTGCTCCGCTCGGACCTTCCGGACCCGACGCGTGAGCTGACCGACATCGAGGTCATCGGGCGCCGGCTCCTGCCGCCGACGCGTGCTCTGCGATCCGGATCGCTCACGATCGATCCGTTTCTCATCGGCGGTGCCGCAGTCGGGGCCGCCTGGCGAGCCGAGCGAGGAGGGGCCGCGGGGGCAGTCCACCACGCCCTCGGTGGCGCCGTCCCGGCGTTCTCGCGGATTCCCGTTGTCGCCACCCTCCTCGATCTGGCGCCCTGGGAGCGACCCGAGACGTTCCAGCGCGGCATGTCGGCCAGGATCGGGCAGCGCCTCCGAGCCGGCCTGCTGCGCGACGCCGCGGCGGTGATCGTCGGGAGTGCCGCGGCCGCGACCGAGACCCGCCGGCTGCTCCACCTGCGCCGCGGTCGGATCCACGTCGTGCCGCTCGCCCCGCGCGCCGCGTTCCGCGCAGGGCCTGGACCAACGACTGGGCACGAAGCCGGCCGCGAGCCGCCTGCGGAGTCGATCGCGGAGGCGCGCCGGCTCGGCCTGTCACGCCGCTACCTCGTCTACCCGGGTCGGTTCGACGCCCGCCAGGATCTTGCGACGCTGCTCGCCGCCCTGGCCGAGCTTGCTGCGGCCGGTCGCCCGGCGACACTGCCGGCGGACGATCCATGGCCGCCGCGCGTCGTGCTCGTGGGCGCGTCTCCGGACGATCGCGCCGCCGTCGCCCGCGCGGCTGCACGGCAGGGCGTTGGTGACGCGCTCGCCTATACCCCGGCACTCGAACCGCGACGGCTCGCGGCACTCGTGCGCGGGGCACGGGCCGTCGTCCTGCCCGTGCTGTCGGAGGCGGCCGGACTGCCGGCGATCGAGGCGATCGCTGCCGGTGTGCCGGTCATCGCGTCGTCCGCCGGTGTGTTGCCGGAGATCGTCGGATCGGCCGGGATTCTGGTCGAGCCGCGCGATCCCCCGCGGCTCGCCGCAGCTATCTCGACGATCGTGGCCGATGACGACGCCTACGCCCGACTGGCGGCGATCGCCCTTGATCGATCGCTTGCGCCGACTCGGACATGGGACGATGTCGCGCGTGAGACCCGCGCGGTGTACGCCGCCGTGGGTCGAGCCCGCGACTGAGATCAGAGGGCGCCGGCACCCTCGATCGGGAGTGGTCGGGGCCAGACCGGCACGAGTCCGTCGTTCACCGTCACCTTCGTGCCCCGTGCCATCACGTTGATGAACGTCTGGCCGACCGTGAGCGTGACCGGGTTGCCCGCGGCATCGAAGAACCGCGTCGGTTCAGTCAGCGCCGTCTTCTTCCAGGTGCCCTGGATCGTCCGGCCGTTCGTGGCGATCCATGCCGTGCCGGACCCGATCACGTCGGCCTCGAGGCGTTTCTTGTCGGGATGGCCGTCGTCCAGGCGACCGAACGACATGAGCATGACGATCACGTTCTTCGGCGCGATGGTGGTGCCCGATGCGGCGTCGACCTGCGGCGATTCCCTGGTCACCGAGCGCACATACGCGTTGGTTCGCGGGTCGTAGGCGTAGGCGATCTTGCTGGTCGAGTAGGCGAACGTGATCGAGCCGCCGTCGGGGCGCAGCTCGAGGGGTGCATCCGGCGCGAACGTCCAGGCGGGCTCGATCGGGCCGTCGGTGGCCCCCACCGCCGTCGCCAGTTCGCGGAGGCTGGCGCCGTCGCTGTAGGTGTTGTGCGGCGCCGCCCGCTCCTTGATCCTCCAGATGAGGCGCCCGCCCCAGCGGAACTCGTCCGCGTTGTACACGAGCTGCCCGCGCCCCTTGGACGCGAGCGTCGCCAACGCCTGGGGCGATCCGCCGACGTGGACGTACAACGCGCGCAGCTCGGCAGCCCATGCGATGTAGTAGTAGCGCGCACTGCGGATGGGGCCGACCAGCGTCGGCGGCGTCTCCTGGAAGACGGCCATGTAGCGTGGAATGCCGCCCTCGGCCGGGGCCTGCCACACCACCGATGCCTCGGACAGCCCGGACTGCGGCCGCGCGGCCGAGTGATCGTCGATCATGACCGCGAGCGGCAGGTAGGCTGCCGCCTCGGGCGGAACGAGGACGCCGGTCAGCGGCGCCGGCACCAGGACCGGGGTCGGTTCGGGCGTGGGCACGGGCGTGGGAGTCGGTTCGGGCGTCGGTTCGGGCGTCGGCACGGGCGTGGGAGTCGGGGCATCCGTGGCGACGGACGGCGGCGAGGCCGTCGCCGGCGCCGTTCCCGCACCGAACGGTGAGCCCTGCAACGCGGGAATGACGTTTGCCGCGATGGCCGCGACGGCGACGGCCACGACTCCGAGCAGGGCGATCCGGACGCCGAACGAGGCGCCGAACTGGGGGAGGGCAAGCGGGGATCGGGGTCGCTCGACGGGGTCGCGCATCGTCGCGGCGCAGGATAGCCGAGGCGTCATCGATGCGTCGGACCCGGGTCGGCCCACGACACGGGACGCGGCCCGCGGTAGGCTGTTCGCGACGTCGTCTGAGTCCCGTGGCCAGCGGGCCGACGTTCGAAGAGGTCTCCCATGGCCGACAATCAAACACCCGGTACGGCGGGGGATGCACCCGACGCGGACGCCGCGCCGACGCGCGCCAGGGCCGCTCGCCCGCGCGTCATGCGGACGGTCGACAAGCCCACCAGGGCCAAGGCCGCCGGAGGAGCCAACGCTGCTGCTCCGCGGAAGGTGACCGCGAAGCCGAAAGCCGCCGCGAGACCGACGACGTCCGCCGCGACGACGTCCGCCGCGAAGGCGCCCGCTGCGACAGCGCCCGCCGCGACGACGTCCGCCGCGACGACGTCCGCCGCGAAGGCGCCCGCTGCGACGGCGCGGCCAGCGGCAACGCCCGATGGCGGCCCGGTGCACGCCAACGGAAACGGATGGTCCGCTTCGGCCGTCCTGGTAGCCTCCCGGGCCGGATCGCTGCCGTCCGCGGTGGTTCGCGACCTCGACATCCGTCAAGGGGCAATCGGGCGGGTCGACGCGGAGGACGTTGCCGTTGTCCAGGGCGCCGTCGGGGCTGCCCGCGGCGATCGGGTGTCGGTCGAATTCGGTGCGGTCGGCGCGGCGCTCGGGGGCGACGTTCGGGTCAGCCGGGCGGCCGTCGGCGCCGTCGTGGCGCGCCGTGTCCTGCTCGAGCAGGCCTTCGCCCGGACGGTCGTTGCCCAGGAGGTTGTTGTCCGCCGCCCCTCGGCGATCGTCTTCCTCGTCGCGCAGCGTGTCCAGGGCGACGTCAAGGTCCTGTTCGACTGGCGGGCCGGCCTCGCGCTGGGCGCGGCGCTCGCGCTGATCGGCAGGCTCATCCGGCGGCGCTGAGCGGCCCGACAATCAACGAGGGGGCGCCGACCCGTCCCTGCCGTATACTCGGCACCCTGTGGGTCCCGGTCTCGACCAGCCTCATCTTGCCCGCCAGGCGGCCCCGGAACCGCCCCGTCACGGCGGCTCACCACGCACAGGAGTCAGCCCTCCGTGATCGATCCAGCGGCGCGCATTCACGCGTCGGCCGACCTCGAGGACGACGTGTCGGTCGGGCCGGGTACGGCGATCTGGCAACGAGCCCAGGTCCGCAGCGGCGCCCGAATCGGCAGCGAGTGTGTCATCGGGCGGGACGCGTTCATCGATGCGGCCGTGACGATCGGCGACAAGGTCAAGATCCAGAACGGTGCCCTCGTCTACCAGGGCGTGACCGTCGAGGACGGTGTGTTCATCGGACCCGGCGCGATTCTCACCAACGACCGCTTTCCGCGGGCGATCACGACGAGTGGCGAGCTGGCCCGTGCCGCCGATTGGCAGGTGTCGCCGATCGTCCTTCGACACGGCTGTTCGATCGGGGCCGGCGCGGTCGTCGTCGCCGGCGTCGATGTCGGCAGCTTCGCCACCGTGGGGGCGGGGGCCATCGTCACGCGCGACGTGACCGCGTATGCGCTCGTCGCCGGCAACCCGGCCCGCCGCCTCGGCTGGGTGTGTGCCTGTGGCATGCGCCTCGTCGATTCGGACGGCCATCCCGCTCCCGCGCAGCCGGATCGCTACTCGGCGGATCGCGGGCTGCACTGTCCCAGCTGCGAGCGCACCTATGCCTATGTCGCCGACAGCGAGACGCTCGAGGAGCGCCCCGCCCGTCCACAAGGAGCCAGCGCATGATCCCGATTGCCCGTCCCGACATCGGTCCCGAGGAGATCGCGGCCGTGACCGCGGTCCTCGAATCGGGCATGCTCGCCCAGGGTCGCCAGGTGGCCGAGTTCGAGGCGCGCTGGGCCGTGCAGGTCGGCGTTCGCCATGCCGTGGCCACGAGCAACGGGACCGTTGCCCTCATGGCGATCTTCGCCGGCCTGGGCCTCGGTCCGGGCGACGAGGTGATCACCGTCTCGCACACGTTCGCGGCAACAGCGAACGCCATCCTCTTCACGGGCGCCACGCCGGTCTTCATCGACATCGAGCCGGACACGTACCTCATCGATGCCAAGCGGATCGAGACGGCGATCACGGCCAGGACCCGCGCGATCGTCCCGGTCCACCTGTTCGGGCTCGTCGCCGACATGGACATGATCGGCGCGATCGCCGACCGCCACGGCCTGGCCGTGGTCGAGGATGCCTGCCAGGCGCACGGGGCCACCTTTCGCGGTCGCGCTGCCGGCAGCTTTGGCCACGGGGCGTTCAGCCTCTATGCGACCAAGAACATGACCACCGCCGAGGGCGGGCTGATCACAACCAACGACGACCGGTTGGCGGACTGGTTGCGCCTGTATCGCAACCAGGGCATGCGGGCGCGGTATCAGTTCGAGATGCTCGGCTACAACTTCCGCCTGACGGACCTCGCCGCATCAATCGGCCTCGTCCAGCTCGACAAGCTCGCGCGAAACACGGCCCGCCGGCAGGCGATCGCGGCCGCGTACGACGAGGCGTTCGCCGATCTCCCGGTGAGGACGCCCGTCGTCCCGGACGGCCGCTCGCACGTCTACCACCAGTACACGCTCGAGGTGGGGCCGGCACGGGACGCGATCATCGCGGCCATCCGCGAGGGCGGCGTCGGAGCGGACATCCATTACCCGATCCCCGTCCATCGCCAAGCGTACATTCTCGAGCGCGGGTTCCACGTCGAGCTGCCGGCGACCGACCGCGCCTCCGAACGCACGATCGCCCTCCCGATGTTTCCGGGCATGACGGACGACGAGCGGGCCACGGTCATCCGCGTGGTCCGCGATGCGGTCCTGGCTCATTCCGGGGTGGGCGTTCACGCATGACGGTGCCGCGCCGATGACGGGGACCTGGAGCCCCGTGGGGGGACGCGAGCTTCGAGTTGGCCTGGCCGGCCTCGGATCGATGGGCCGCAACCATCTCCGGGTCATCGCCAGCCGGCCGAATGTGCGGCTTGCCGCGGTTGCCGATCCGGTGGCCGACGCCCTCGACGCTGCGACTGCGCACACGGGTGCGGCGGGGTTCAGCGAACCCCTCGCGATGATCGCCGAGGCGGAGCTCGACGCCGTCGTCATTGCCGCCCCGACCACCGCGCACCTGCCGCTCGCACTGGCGGCGATCGAACGTGGAATGGCCGTCCTCGTCGAGAAGCCGCTCGCGCCGACGGTCGAGGAGGCCCTCAAGATCGTGGCCGCATCCCGGGCCAGCGGCGTTCCCGTCCAGGTGGGCCACGTCGAGCGGTTCAACCCGGCGGTTCGCGAGCTCGGCCGGCTCATCGACGAGGGCTGGCTCTCGACGGTCTACGCGATCACATCGCGCCGATCCGGGCCGTTCCCCGCCCGGATCCGCGACGTGGGGGTCACGGTCGACCTGGCCACCCACGACGTCGATATCTGCTCCTGGATCGCGGGGGAGCGGCCGAGCCGTGTCCACGCGGAGACCGCCCAGCGGATCCATGACTCGCGCGAGGATCTCCTCTATGGGCTCCTGCACTTTCCGTCCGGTGTCGTGGCCCAGCTCGACGTCGACTGGCTCACGCCGGCAAAGCGACGGCAGCTCACGGTGGTCGGCGAGGAGGGCATGTTCGAACTTGACTACCTGACCCAGCGTCTGACGTTCACCCGGGCCACCGACACGACCAACCCGCGGCTGATCGGTGGCTATGCGCCCACGTTCGAAGGCGAGGTCGCGGAGCTGCCGGTCCCCAACGGCGAGCCGCTCGCGCTGGAGCACGACGCGTTCCTGCGCATCGTTCGCGAGGGCGGCCGTCCGGAGGTCGACGCGGAGGATGGCCTGTGGGCCGTCGGCATCGCCACCGCGCTCCTCGAGGCCGCACGGGGTCGCACGGTCGTCGAGCTCGCCGACTTCGGCCGGAGGCTGATCCCGACGTGAGCGCGCGGCCCGACGCGTCCGCGGCCGGATCGCGCGGCTGGGTTGTCATCCGGGAGGGGCAACACCGGCGCTGGGGCGGGGAACTCCGGCGACACCACATCTTCGGGCGGCTGGCCGAACGAACCGGGGCACGGATCGTCGAATCCGGCTGGTACCCCACGCTGCTCCGTCGAGCGGTACGCGGACCCATCGTGGGCTCGCTGCCGGGCCCGCTCATCTACCGCCTGCCGTCGCGCGGTCCGAAGCCGAGATTCGCGGCATCGGAGAAGCTGCGCGACCGGCTGCTCGATGCCGCGATCTCCGTGACGGATCCGGCCGTCGTCGCGATCTACGACGACCCCGTCGCCCATGCCCGTGCCCTCGGTGTCCGCCAGGACGAGGCCTGGTTGGCCCAGCTCGCGGCCCGTCAACGGCGCAACCTCACCACGTTTCGCTGGCACGTCGTCCCGACGGCCTCTTTCGCGGAGCTGGCCGGCCTCGACCCGGACCGGGTCATCGTCGGGGGCAACGGTACCGACGTTGCGCGCATCCGGGTGGGTCCATGGCCCGAGCAACCGGCAGTCGGGATCGTGTCCGGCGCGGCGCCAGGACGCGGCCTCGAACTCCTTGTCGACGCAGTCGGCCTGGCGCGGACGACGGTTCCCGACCTCACGCTCCGCATGTGGCTCGTGCCGACGAGCGAGGCGAGCGGGGAGTACCTGCGCGATCTCCGGACATCGGTCGAGGGACGGCCGTGGGTGGAGATCGGGACGGCGCCCTACGACCAACTCGGCGAGATCCTCGGGACCGCATCGATGCTGTGCATCCCCCACCCGCCCAACGACTACATGGATGTGGCGCTTCCCGTGAAGCTCTTCGATTCCTTGGCGGCCGGACGGCCCCTCGTGGTCACGCCGCGCACGGAGACTGCGGCCGTGGTCTCGGCGATGGGCGTGGGGGCCGTGTCCGCGGGCGATCGCCCCGAGGACCTGGCCACCGCGATCGTCGACCTCCTGTCCGACGAGGGTGCCCTGCACTCCCTCGGCGCGCACGCCCGTCAGGTTGCGGAGCAGTCCTTCGACTGGCGTGTCGTCGGCGATCGGATCGCCTCCGCCGTGATCGCTCGCGAGTCCGGCTGAGCGATCGAAGTTCAGCCCTCGTCGCCGAGCCGGCGAAGCCCTCCGTGGCCAAGTCGGGCCGTTCCATCGCGGATGAGCGGTGCCGCGGCGAGGTGGTCGAGGCCGTCGATGCACACCAGCTCCACGGGCCCGGGGTTCCCTTGGGACGCGAGGGCGACCGCCGAGCGGATCGCATCCGAACCCCGCCCGGAGATGAGCTGCTCCAGGCCGGGCAGCCAGCCCCGCCGGCGGGCCACGGCCAACGGATGGCGAGCCGCGCGGACGAGGCGCCGGATCCCGGTCGTCGGCGGGCCCAGCGAGGCCGCATCGGCCAGAGCCCGCAGCCGCCCGTGCAGGTCGGTCTCGATGGAACCGACCAGGCCGCTGAGCGCCGTCGAATCCACGCCGGTGGAGGTGACGAGGACGATCCGGGAACGTGCCACGTCGCCGAGGCGGGCCACCAACGCGGCACGACCCGGATCGATGGCGACGAGCACGCGTCGCGCGGCGGGCCCGGCGGTCCGCGCCACGGGCCCCGAATCGGCTGGGACGCGGACGGCCGACCCGCGGACGCCCGGGCCGCGCGTCGCCTCCGCGGAGCCATCGCGCACCGCCAGGACCTCGGCGTACAGCTCGAGCAAGCGTCGCCCGACCGTCTGCTCGTCGAAACGGCCCAGCACGGCGGCTCGTAGACGCGCGGGATCGAACGAGTCGATGCGCTCCAGCACGCGGAGCACGCCCGCCGCAAGGGCCTCGGGATCGTTGACCTCGACCACGGCCCCCAGTGCGTCCGGTTGGGAGCCGAGGATCTCGGTCACGCCGCCCGAATCCGCGGCCACCACCGGCAGGCCCGTGGCAAGGGCCTCCACGGCGACCACTCCGAACGTTTCGCGGGGGCTCGGGTGGACGAACACCGAGGCTCGGGCAAGCGCCGCGTTCACCCCGGCACGACCGGCCGACGTCTCGAACCGTACGGCCCCGGCGACCCCGAGCGACGTCGCCAGACGCTCCCAGCTCGCCTCGACGTCCTGGGTCGGCGAGCTGCCGATCAGGCGCAGGGTGGCGTTCGGCCGCCGACCGTGAACGATGGCAAACGCCCGCAGCAGCGTTTCGATGCCCTTGGTTGCCTTCCGGTAGCCGACGAAGACGAGTTCGTCCGGCATCCGATCCGCGCGTGCGACCAGTGGGAACGCACCGACCGGAATGGCATTGGGGATCACCGTGATCTTCGAGGCGATCCCCGGGAGGGCGTCGATCAGCTCGCCGGCCAGGATATCGCTGACAACGATGAGCCGACTCGCGGCCTCGACCGTGGCCTCATAGCGGGCGCGGATCGCCGGCTCGGCGATGAGCCGCGCGACGAACGAGGCATGCTCGGTCACGACGAGCGGCACCCCGAGTCGAGCGGCCAGCGTGGCCGCAGCGGCCCCGTCGGGGTAGACCGTGTGGCCGTGGATGAGCTCCGGGCGTCGGATATCCGTCTCACGGCCGGATTCAAAGCGGTCCGCCAGGGCATGCAGCGCGCCATCGCGCGCGATCGCTCCGTGGAGCGCCCCGGCGGCCGGATTGCGCCCGCTCGGAATGGTCAGGCGGGATACCGGGACGACGGTGCTGCCGGTGGACCGGCCGTCACCGCCACCGGACCAACCGCCGGCGGGCGGCGCGAGAAACAGCGCGGGCTGCTCACGGATCGCGGTGGCGGCGAGCTCACGCACGATCGCCGCCGTCCGCGACCGGAGCGCACCCGCCCCGACGAGGTCGGCCGGTTCGAACGAAACAACGGCCGGGCGCACCCGACCGGTCGCCGCGAGCGCCTCCAGCTGGTCTGCCACGAACCGCCCGGCGATCGGATCCAGCCGTGATGGATACCAGCTCGCGACGGCGAGCAGATCGATGGGCGAGGGGGGCATCAGCCCTACGGTACCATTGCCCAGCCCTCTCCCCGGCGACCCGGCTCGCCGACGAATGTCACCAGCCGACAGCGAGGACCGGACCCCCACGATGCCGATCGTTCACGAGGCCACGACCGGCCCGAGCCTGCTCGGCGGGTCGATCGTCCTGCCGGCGAACCGGTGCCGCCACCACCTTCCGCCCCGACCCGTCAACCCGTGGATCGGTGACGCGGGGACGGCCGGAACCGTGGCCGTCGTCGGGGCCGGGAAGATGGGCCTGCCGCTCGCGGCCCAGTTCGCCGGGCATGGCTGGGACGTGATCGCGGTGGACGTCCAGGAGGCCGTCGTCGCGGCGATCAACGCGGGACGATCGCACATCGGCGAGGAACCCGGCGTGGCCGACCTCGTGGCCGACGCGCACGCAGCCGGCCGGTTGCGTGCGACGACCGACGGAACGGCTGCCGCCCGCGCCGCCGACGTCGTGGTGCTGATCGTCCCGGTGATGCTGGACGCGGCGCATCAGCCCGATTACCGCTTCATGGACGCTGCCGTCGCGGCGATCGCTCCCGGCGTGCACTCCGGCAGCCTCGTCATCTTCGAGACCACCCTGCCGGTCGGCGACACGCGCGATCGGTTCGCGTCCCGACTCGAGGCCGCCTCGGGCCTCCGCGCCGACGAGGACTTCTTCGTGGCCTTTTCGCCGGAGCGCTTGTACTCCGGTGCAGCGCTGCGCAACCTGGCGACCTACCCCAAGCTTGTCGGGGGCCTGGGCCCGACCTCGACCGATCGCGCCGCCCGGTTCTACGACGCGGTTCTCGATGCAGAAATCGTGGCGATGTCGTCGGCCGAAGCCGCCGAATTCTCGAAGCTCGCCGACACCACCTACCGTGACGTGAACATCGCGCTCGCCAACGAGTTTGCCGCGTATGCCGACCGCGTCGGCGTGGACATCCGCGAGGTGATCTCCGCCGCGAACAGCCAGCCGTACAGCCACATTCACCAGCCGGGCATCGGCGTGGGCGGTCATTGCATCCCGGTCTATCCGCACTTCCTCCTGTCGCGAGCCCCCGAACTCTCGATCGTCGCGCGCGCGCGCGAGGTCAACGACGGCCAGATCACGATCGCGATGGACGCCATTCGGGCCACCCTCGGTGATCTCGACGGGGCGCCGGTGCTGGTCCTGGGCCTGACCTATCGCGAGGGCGTTCACGAGCTCGCCTACTCGCGGGCGCTTCCGTTGATCGACGCGCTGCGCACGGCCGGCGCACGGGTGTTCGCCCACGATCCGCTGCTCGGCGACGACGAAGTCCGGTCGCGCGGCGCGGAGCCGTATGCCTGGGGCTCGACGATGGACGCGCGGGCAATCGTCACCCAGACCGCCGACGCACGCTGGCGCGACCTTCAGCCCGCGTGGTTCCCCGGACTCGCGATCCTCGTCGATGGGCGCAACAGCCTGTCGGACCTTCGACTTCCGGCCGGCGTCGCGTACCGCGGCATCGGCGTCCCCGCGCGACGGTAGGCGGGTCGCCGCCCAACGCCGGCGTGGCCGCCCCGGCTACCCTGTCCCCGTGAAGATCGTCAGCGTGGTCGGCACCCGGCCCCAGCTCATCAAGGCAGCCGCCCTGCAGCCCGCCCTGCGGGCCCGCCACGTCGAGGTCTTCGTCGATACCGGCCAGCATTGGGACGACGCGCTGGCCGGCGACTTCTTCGCCGAGCTCGGGCTCGCTCGGCCCGACCACGCCCTCGGGGCCGGCGGCGGGTCACATGCGGAGCAGACCGCGGCGATGCTCATCGGCCTCGAGCCAATCCTGGTCGCCGAACGGCCTGACGTGGTTCTCGTCTTTGGCGACACGAACTCGACCCTCGCCGGCGCCCTCGGCGCGGCCAAGCTGGGGATCCCGGTGGCGCACGTCGAGGCCGGCCTGCGCAGCTTCGACCGGCAGATGCCCGAGGAGCTCAACCGCGTCGTGGCCGATCACCTCGCGACGTGGTCCTTCGCGCCCACGTGGAGCGCGGTCGACAACCTGCGCGCCGAGGGGATCACGCGCGGCGTCGTCCTCGTCGGCGATCTGATGCAGGACCTGGCCGCGTTCATGTCCGCCGAGGTTCGCGACCCGGCGATTCTCGCGGCGATTGGAGCTCGAATCGGCCGGACCCTCGAGCCGGGCGCCTACCTCTTCGCCACCGTCCATCGCCAGGAGAACCGCGCCCCGGCAGCGATGGCCGCATGGGCCGGCATCCTTGCGGACGCGGCGACCGCCGATCGGCCGGTGATCCTCTCGCTGCACCCAGGCACGCGGGTCGCGCTGGACGAGGCGGGCATCTCGTGCGGGCCGGATGTGGCGCTCGTCCAGCCCCAGGGGTATCGCACGTCGCTGGCGCTCCAGCTCCACGCGGCCGCGGTGCTGACCGACTCGGGAGGCGTCCAGCGCGAGGCCGCCTGGCTCGGCGTGCCGTGTCTCGTGCTTCGTGGGACGACGGAGTGGGCCGAGGCCGTCGCCGACTCGGCCGGGCGAATGGTCGTCGTGGGTCTCGACGGCGCCCGTGCCGCGAGCGAACTCGCACGGCTGGCGCCTTCTACCGCGGGCGCCGAGTTGGCCCGCGACCGCGCGGCCTCGCTCGATCTGCGTCCGGCTGGGGCGGCCGATGCCATCGTCGCGGCGCTCGAACAGCCGCCGACGGGCGCCTGACCTCGAGCGCGGACCGGCATCCGACGATGGCCCGGGTTGTCATGTTCGTGCTCAACGACGTCCGACGAGATGCTCGCGTGCTCCGCGAGGCCGCGTCCCTCGTCGCGGCCGGCCACCGCGTGACGGTGATCGGCCGTCCGTCTGACCCCGCAGCGATGACGGAGGATGGAGAGTGGCGCGATGGCGCGGAGATCCGGCGAATCCCGGTTCCGGGCCGGTTCCGACGCCTCCTGCTCGGTGCGGGCGGTGGCCGGACGGTCGTGCCCTCGGGTGCGGCCTCGCGCTCTCGACGCCCTGCGGCGGTGGCTCGCGTCATCGTGCGCGGCGCACGGTTCGTGGCCGGACTGCCCCTGCTCGGAGGTCTGGTCCGCGGTGTCGACCTCCTCGTTCGCTGGCGACTCGGGGTTCTCGCCTGGGGAGAGGCGGCCGCGGCGGCCACGACCGCCGCCGATATCTGGCATGCCCACGATCTCAGCGGCCTTCCGGCGGCACTGGCCGCGCAGCGCCGCCACGGTGGGCGGCTGGTCTTCGACGCACACGAACTCTTCACCGAGGCCGGCGACACGGCAACGCGGCCGGCCTGGGCGCGCTGGGTCCTGCGGAGGCTCGAGCGGCGTGCCATCCGCAGCGCGGACGCCGTCGTCACCGTGAACGCGGGCCTCGCGGCCGAACTGCGCCGCTCCGCCACGCCGCGGCGGCTCATCGTCGTCCACAACGCCCCACCGGCCCCACCGGCGATGGCGACGCCATCGACGCCATCGACGCGTCCGACCGGTCCCACGAGCATGTCTCCGCTTCGCGTGGCCGCCGGCGTGCCCGATGGAGCGCCGATCGCGCTCTACCACGGCTCGTTTGCTCCGGGCCGCGGGGTCGAGGTGCTGGCCGCCGCGATCCGCGAGCCGGGCCTGGAATCGGTTCACGCCGTCTTCCTCGGCGAGGGGAGCGGTCGGGCAATGCTCGAAGCGGCCCGGACCGACCCGGTCTACGGCGCGCGCATCCACGTGTTGCCGCCGATCGATCCCGCCGACGTCACGGCCTGGGTGGCGGGTGCCGACGTCGGCGTGATGCCGATCGCTCCGTCCACACTCAATCATCGCCTCTCGACCCCCAACAAGCTGTTCGAGTGCCTGGCCGCCGGTGTCCCCGTCGTCGCGAGCGACTTCCCGGGCATGCGCGAGATCGTGCTCGCCGACCCGGATGCACCGCTCGGGGCGCTCGTCGATCCACTCGATCCGGCCGCCGTCGCGGCCGGGATCCGGGTGCTGCTCGACCTCGACCCGGATGCCGTCGCCGTGCTCCGTCGACGCTGCGCCGACGCGGCTCGGGAGCGCTGGAACTGGGAGCGCGAATCGGCGGCGCTCATCGCGCTCTACGGCGACCTCGCGCCCGGCGCGAGCCTTCCTGCGACGTCCGCCCAACCTGCCACCGCGTCGGAACCGGTCCCGCAGCGCGTGACGTTCGCCCTGCCATCGAGCGGAGCGTTCGATTCGCGAACGCGTCGAATGGCCGTCAGCCTCGGTGCCCGTGGCCACGATGTGCTCGTCGTCGCCCGGGCCGAGCCGGGCCTGCCGAGCACCGAGACCCTGGCGCCCGGCGTTGTCCTGCGGCGAGTCGACGCCGGGCCGCCGGCAGCGACCGTGCCGGCTGAGGCTCGCGGCCTCGTGCGCGTAGCCCGCGACGTGGTTCGGCTCGTACGGACGGCGCTCCGTGCCCGTGCCCAGGCACGAGCCGCGCGGGACGTCGACCGGTCCGCCGACATCTATCACGCCATGGGCTTCCTGGCCCTGCCCGTTGCGATCGATCTCGCGGGCCGTGCCGGCGCCCCGTTCGTCTACGACGCCCGCGACCTGTACGCCGAGGGCAACAACATCGCCCGGTTACCGCGGCCGTTGCGCGCAGCCTTTGCCCGGCGTGAGCGCGCGTGGGCCCGACGTGCGGCCGCCGTCCTCACCGTCAACGCGTCGCTCGCCGATGAGCTGGAGCGTCGGCTCGACATCGCGCGACCGGCGGTCGTGCTCAACGCTCAGGTGGCGTGGTCGCCGCCGGAGCCGTCACCCGACAGGCTCCGCGACGCGCTGTCCCTCGCGCCCGGGACGCCGATCGTCCTGTACCACGGCGGGTTCATGCGCGACCGCGGACTTCCCGAGCTGATCGCCGCGATGCGGACTCCCGGCCTGGAGCGGGCCCACCTGGTTCTGATGGGCTCCGGGCCGGTGGAACGCGACCTCCGCGAACTTGGTTCGGCGCCGGATCTCGGCGGACGCGTCCACCTGCTGCCGCCGGTCCCGCCGGCGGAACTCCTCGAATGGGTCGCCTCGGCCGATGTCGGGGCGATGCCCAACCAGCCACGGACGATCAATGAACGGCTGTCGACCCCCAACAAGCTGTTCGAGTGCCTCGCTGCCGGGATCCCGGTCGTTTCGTCCGACTTCCCGGAGCGCCGACGGATCGTCGTCGAGGACCCGGACGGCCCGCTCGGGGCCCTGTGCGACCCGACCGATCCCGCGTCGATCGGCGCCGCGCTGCGCACGATTCTCGATCTCGAACCGGACGCCCGCGCCGACCTGCGGCGGCGCTGCCGGCGTGACGCGCAGGAGCGCTACGCGTGGGAACCGCAGATGGCGGTGGTCCTGCACACGTACGAGGGCGTCACCGGACGGCCCTGGTAACGACGGAGCCCGAGGACGGACGGAGCCCGCGCTCCGCACTGCCTCTACAGCACCCCGCTGAGCTGGAGCCGAGCGGCCTCGGCCTCTTTCTCCTGTCGAGCCTGCTCGGAGTGCGCCTGGTGGAGGGCCACGACGTCGGCCGGATCGCCCTCGGCGACCACCTCCCCCTTTTCGAGGAGGATTGCCCGGTTGCAGAAGGTCGTGACCCAGTTCATGTCGTGGGTGACGAGCACGATTCCCTTGGCCGCCGCGATCAGCTCCTCGATCCGCTTGCGGCTCTTCTCCCGGAAGAGCTGGTCGCCCGTGGCGAGCACCTCGTCGACGAGCAGGACGTCCGGGTCGACCGAGGTGGCGATGCTGAAGCCGAGTCGCGCCCGCATCCCGGACGAGTACGTCTTGAGTGGCGCGTCGATGAACTTGCCGATGTCCGCGAACGCGATCATCTCCGGCAGTCGCCGGCGCATCTCGCGGTGATCGAGCCCCATGAACTCGCCGGCCAGCAGGATGTTGTCGATCCCGGTCAGGTCGGGGTCGAACCCGGCGCCGAGGGTCAGCAGGCTGGACACCTTGCCGCGCATCTCCACCGAGCCCTCCGACGGGGTGATGATCCCGGCCAGCACCTGGAGCAGGGTGCTCTTGCCGGCGCCGTTGGGTCCGATGACGGCCAGGGACTCGCCGTGCTCAACGCGGAAGGTCGCGTTGCGCAGCGCCCAGAAGTGGGTGGCGCCGTCCATCGGTCGGAGGAGATGGGCGAACGAGTGGCGGACCGTCGTTCGACGCGTGAGGCGGAGGTTGTAGCGGACGCCCAGCCCCCGGGCGTCGATCGCAAAGGCCCCGTCACCGGGGCGAGTCGCGGACACGGTCAGAGCACCTTCGCGAACGCCGGCTCGAGGCGTTTGAACAGGTACGTGCACGCCCCGAGCAGGGCGAGCGAGGCCACGGTCAGGATCGCCAGCGAATCGAAGGCGGGCAGCGTCCCCTCGTAGATCACGGCCCGATAGGCCTCGAAGAGGATCGTGAACGGGTTGAGCGCAAAGGCGAGGGCGACCACCGGCTGCGCGTCGAGGATGTGCTGGATCCGGTCGATCGAGTAGAGCCCGGGCGACAGGTAGAACCACAGGCGCAGGAGATGCCGCGCAAGGTTGCCGACGTCGCGGTAGAAGACGTTGATCGCCGCGAACAGGATCGCCAGCCCCAGGGTGAACGCCAGCTGGGCGATCGCGATCACCGGGATGAGCAGGAGCATGATCGTCAGCCGGTCGCGGTAGAACAACACGATGAGCGCGGCCAGCGGAAGCAGGCCGAACGCGAAGTTGACGATTCCGCTCAGCGTCGAGGCGACCGGCAGGATGATCTTTGGAAAGTGGACCTGTTTGATGATCCGTTCGCGGGAAACCACGGACATGATCGCGTCGTTGAGCGCCGCCGAGAACCACTTCCATGGCAGGATCGCGGCAAACACGAAGAGCGGGAAGTCGGGCTCCGCTCGACCGGCGATCAGCGTGACCAGGACCACGTAGACGAGCATCTGGAGCAGCGGGTCGAGGACCCACCAGATGTTGCCGAGGAGGGTGTCGGTGCCCTTCTTCTTGAGGTCCGCCTGGACCAGGTAGCGGGCAAGCCGGCGCCGGGACCAGATGTCGCGGAGGCCTTCGGCCACGAGGCTCATTGGCCCCGGCCGGGCCGCACCGTAGACGGCGCGGATCTCGGGAGTGACGGTCGTCATGCGGGGCGTACGGTAGCACGCTTCCCGCTACACTCCCGGCGATGACCGAACCGCAACCTGCCATGCGCTCGTGGCGGGCCGCGACGTCGGCCTGGCAGCGCAGCCAATGAACCAGGCTTCCTCTCGACGCATGACGGACCGACCGTCCCTGCCGCCGGAAGGCCGCCCCGGGCGCCGGATCCTCATGCTGGTCCACAGCTACTACGAGGAGGACCCGCGTGTTCGGCGTGAGGCCGAATCGCTCGTCGCGGCCGGCGAGTCCGTCGATGTCCTCGCCCTGCGCCAGCCGGGCGCGGACCTGGAAGGTGTCGTCGACGGCGTGAGGGTGCGCCGCCTCGACGTCCAGCGCCACCAGGGGGCCGGTCTCGGAACGTATGCCCGCGAGTACCTTTCGTTCATCGTCCGGGCGGGCTGGGCCGCGGTTCGCCTCCATCGGGCTCGCCGCTATCATCTCGTGCAGGTTCACTCCTTGCCGGACGCGCTCGTGTTCGCGGCGCTGCCGTTACGGCTTGCCGGCGTCCCGATCCTGCTCGACCTGCACGAGGCGATGCCCGAGTTCTTCCGGTCGCGCTTTCCTCGAGCGTCGAATCCGATCGTCCATCGCCTCCTGCTGCTCCAGGAGCGCCTGTCCATCGGCGCGGCGACCCGCGTGTTGACGGTCAACGACGCGCTGCGCGAGCGCCTCGTGGCGCTCGGTGTCCCCAGCGACAAGGTCGCGGTCGTGCGGAATGGCCCCTCCCTCCGCCGATTCGATCCGGCGGCCCACCCGCGCCGCGCGTTCATGGAGGACGGCTGCCTCCGTCTCGTGTACGCCGGCGCGCTGACGCCGACGTACGAACTCGACGTGCTCATCGATGCCGTCGCCGGTCTTGCCGGAGCACGCCCGGACCTGCCGATTCGCCTCGACCTCTACGGCCGCGGTGATTCCGAAGACCGTCTGCGCGAGCTGGTGGCCGCGCGCTCGCTGGACGGCATCGTCGAGTTCCACGGCCGGATCCCGGTCGAGGCGGTTCCCGCGGCGATCGCCGCTGCCGACATCGGCGTTGCCCCAACGCGGCGCGATCGCTTCACCGATATCAGCCTCTCGACGAAGATCTTCGAGTACGCCGCGATGGACAAGCCGGCGGTCTGCTCGCGCCTGCCGCTGGTTGAGTCCCTGCTCCCCGAGGCCATGGCGACGGCCTATCCGGCGGGTGACGCCGTGGCTCTCGCCGGCGTTCTCGCCCGGCTGGTCGACAATCCGGACGGGCGGCGCGACGCGATCCGCGCCATGGGCGCCGCGGTCGCCCGCGTGGCCTGGGATGCCGAAGTGACGCGCTACCTGGCGATCGTCGACGAGCTGATCGGCTCGTGATGGCCGGTTCACGCCCCGCGGTGCGGTACGATACGCGCCCCGTTCCACCACGGCCTCAGCCGGTTACCCCACAGGAACCCACGACCCCATGACTCTTCGTGCCAAACCCGTCGTCAAGCGCCGGTCCTCGATGGACTCCAGCGATCGACGGCACCTTCTGACCAACCTCGGCTTCGGCCTCGTCGTCGTTGCCGCCGTCGTGATCCTCGTTGGTACCGCCGTCGCCTCCTGGTACGGCGACCACCTGGCCACGGTTGGATCCGTCAACGGGACGACGATCACCGTCGATCAGCTTCGCGCTCGGGCAGCCATCGAAAGCTTCCGGGTCGAGTACCAGGCCAGCCGGCTCAGCACGGAGCTGTCCGCCGGCCGGCTCACCCAGGCCGAGTACGACCAGGGGAAGGCCCAGATCGATCAACGCCGTCAGCAGATCGGGATCATCGCGCTCGAGCGCCTGATCGACATCATCATCATCGAGGACCTGGCCGCCCAGGAGGGTGTCACCGTCAGCGATGCCGACGTCGACGCTCGCCTGCTCAAGGAAAAGACGCTCGTTCACACCCGCCAGGCGTGGCTGATCGAGGTCGAACCCGCGGTCGATCCGGGCGCCAGCGAACCAACGACGGAGCAGATCGCGGCAGCCCGGGCAAAGGCCGCCGCCGCCCTTGCCGAGTTGAAGGCCGGCAAGGCCTGGGAGGACGTCGCGCGGTCGACATCCACTGCCGCCTCGGCGCCCCAGGCCGGCGATCTCGGCTGGATTGCCCAGGACGAGCTCGGCCTGGATGAACGGGTCGCGACCGCGATGTTCGCCATCGAAGCAAACGTTCCGAGCGACGTGATCGAGGGCACCGACGGCTCGTTCTATGTCGTCCGGGTGACGCAGATCAACCCCGGCTCCGTCGATGGGACCTTCGACGGGCGACTCCAGGAGGCCGAGGTGACGGCCGACGACTATCGGGCTGCCGTCCGTCTCGACGAGCTCCGCCAGAAGCTCGAGGACAAGATCGTGGCCGATGCCCTGAAGCCCGGCCCGCAGCGACGGATCGCCGAGATCTTCCTGCGCGCCGAGAGCACCGCGCCAACGGCCGAGGCGATCAAGGTCCGGCATATCCTCTATTCGCCCAAGGACGATCCCGGTGGCGCCGGCACCCTGCCCGAAACCGATCCGGCGTGGGAGGCCGCTCGCGTCGAGGCCCAGGCGACCTACGACAAGCTGGTTGCCGACCGCAACCAGTTCGACGCGATCGCGCGCGCCGAGAGCGACGAGAACAGCGCCCGACAGACCGGCGGGAAGCTGCCCTATTTTGACGCCGCCAGCGCCGTCGACCCGGACTTCCTGGCCGCGATCAGCACCCCCGGGCTCAAGGCCGGCGATCTGATCAAGCCGTTCAAGTCCGCCTTCGGCTATCACGTCGTCCAGGTCATGCGCCGCCCGCCGGACATCGACTGGGCGCGCGACCTCAAGGCCAGGATCGATGCCGGCGGAAACTTCGTGGCCCTCGTCCGCGACAATTCGGATGGACCCGAGTCCGACAAGGGCGGCGACGCCGGCTGGGTCGCCAAGGGCGAACTGGACGATCTGAGCGAGCAGGCGATCTTTGGCACCGAGATCGGCAAGGTGACCGATCCGGTCGACATTACCGGCAGCGGGATCTTCCTCTACAAGGTGGTGGCCGAGGAGGTGCGTGCGCCGTCCCCGGAGCAGGATGCCACGATCCGGTCCACGGCCTACGGGGACTGGTACCAGGCGAAGAAGAACGACCCGTCCCTGTACACGATCGTCCGGGATCAGGGCTCCACGACCGGGATCGGCTAGCGAGGGATCGGCGTGCTGGACGCGCTCGTCGCCGAAGCGCGACTCCGCTGGGGGCTGGATCCGGCCGCCGGCCTCCAGGTCGTGGCGGCCGAGTCCCTGGTCGGCACGCCCTTCGAGGCGTCCCGGCCGCTCCTCCTGGTGCCGCTGGCCGTCCTGCGCGGTGTCGAGCCGCCGGACCAGGCGGCCGCGGCGGCCGCACCGCTGCCGCTGCCGGCACCGCTCCCCGGGCGCCACGGACCGGCCGGCCGGGACCCGCTGGCGGTGCTGGGACGGGCGTACCCCGAAGACCATCCGGTCGGCCGGTTCGGGCTCACCGAGGGGACCAGCGTTGCTGCGCTTCGGCCCGAGGACCTTGGCGGTTCCCTGTACCTTGCCCCACTCGCGCCGGAGCTTGCCGCGGCCGGACCGTGGGCGATGCCGGCCATCTCCGAGCGCCTCCGCCGGCCCGACGGCTGCCCGTGGGATCGCGAGCAGACCCACGAATCCCTGCGGCGCCACCTGCTCGAGGAGGCGTACGAGGTCTACGACGCACTCGAGGGAGGCAGCACGCCGGCGCTGGCCGAGGAGCTGGGCGACCTGCTCCTCCAGGTGATCCTGCACGCTCAGCTGGCCGCCGAAGCCGGCGTGTTCGACCTGGCCGACGTCCAGGCTGCGATCGCGCGCAAGATCGTCCGCCGCCACCCGCACGTGTTCGGCGATGCGGTCGCCCGGACCGCTGCCGACGTGAACCGCCAGTGGGAGCGGATCAAGGCCGATGAGCGGGCGGAGGCGCGGGCCGAAGAGCAGGACGCAGATGGGACGAACGGCGCGGCCCCGCGTGGCGCCCTCGACGGGATCGCCCGATCGATGCCCGCCCTGGCGGCCAGCCAGGAGATGCAGGAACGGGCATCCGCGCTCGGGTACGACTGGCCCTCGATCGACGGCATCCTCGACAAGGTCGCCGAGGAGCTGGGCGAGCTGGCCCGCGCCGACAGCGTGGTCGATCGCGAGGAGGAGTTCGGCGACCTGCTCATGGTGATCGTCAACGTCGGTCGCCGGCTCGGGATCGAGACCGAGGCCGCGCTGCGCCGCGCCAACGACAAGTTCCGGACCCGGTTCGCCTCGGTCGAACGCCAGGCGGCAGCGCGCGGCGTCGCCCTGCGGGACCTCGACTTCGCCGAGCTGGACCGGATGTGGGACCAGGCCAAGATCGAAGGAGCGGCCGTCGCGGCCGCCGCCCGAACAGCGGCCGACGCCGCACAGACAGCGGCCGACGCCGTAAAGGAGACCGCACGATGACCCTGGGCAACCGGCCGCCGACCGTCCGCAGTGACGGCCGCGGCCCGACCGACCTGCGCCCGCTCACGTTCACCCTCGGGGTCCAGAAATGGGCCGAGGGCTCGTGTGTCGTGCGCTTCGGCGACACGCAGGTCCTGTGCGCGGCCACGATCGAGGATCGCGTCCCGCCCCATCTCCGCGGCAAGGGCACCGGCTGGGTGACGGCCGAGTACTCGATGCTGCCGCGAGCCACCGCTGAGCGCTCGCAGCGCGAATCGGCCAAGGGCAGGATCGGCGGCCGGACCCACGAGATCCAGCGGCTCATCGGTCGCTCGCTGCGCGGCGTGGTCGACCTCGGGAAGCTCGGCGAACGCACCGTCACCGTCGATTGCGACGTCCTCCAGGCCGACGGCGGCACGCGGACGGCGTCGGTCACCGGCGGCTACGTGGCCCTCGCGGCTGCGCTGATCACGTACGGCATGGAGCGTCTGCTCGTCTCGAAGATCGCCGCGGTCAGCGTTGGGATCGTCAACGGCGTGGACCTGCTCGATCTCGACTACTCCGAGGACTCGCGGGCCGAGGTCGACTTCAACGTCGTCGGCACCGACGCCGGGACGTACGTCGAGCTCCAGGGAACCGCCGAGGGCCGTCCGTTCGACCGGCCGCGCGTCGACGCGCTGCTCGACCTGGCCAACGTCGGCCTCGAGCGCCTCTTCGCGGCACAGGCCGAGGCGCTTGCCGGGGTCCGACGCTGACGAGGCCGCCCGCGGCGGTCGGTTCGTCCCGCCCGCGCCTCGTTGTGGCCCGGCCTCGCCTGGTCGTGGCGACGCGCTCGGCGCACAAGCTGGGCGAGCTGCGCGACCTCCTCCGTCTCGAACGCGGCGAGCTCGTCTCGCTCGACGACCTCGGGATCGACGGGGAGCCCGATGAGACCGGCGCGACGTTCGAGACGAACGCCCGGATCAAGGCGAGCTTCGCCGCCGCCGCAACCGGGCTGCCGGCGCTCGCCGACGACTCCGGTCTCGAGGTTGACGCGCTCGGCGGCGGTCCCGGGGTCCGTACCCGGCGCTACGCCGGCGAACAGGCAACCGATACCGACAACAACGCGAAGCTTCTCCTTGAGCTCATCGGGCTGCCCCCGGAACGGCGTGGCGCCCGCTACGTCTGCGCGCTCGCGCTGGCGCTGCCGGCCGCGTCCGGGCCGCGGGGTGCGCCGCGGATCGTCGTTCGCCGCGGAACCGTGCGCGGGAGGATCGCCGACGGCCTCCGCGGGTCGGGCGGGTTTGGGTACGACCCACTGTTCGAGCCGGAAGGGGAGCCGGTCGGTGGGCGAACCTTCGGTCTGTGGACCGCCGCGGAGAAGGGCCGCATCTCGCATCGCGCGCGGGCCGCGCGGCGGATGGCGCGGGTCCTCGCCGACCTCGGCTTCTGACGGACCGCCCCCGGGATGTGACGCGCCCGTTATTCCTCTGGGTAATGAGATTCGGGCATAGCGAGCGTAGCGGTGCACCCAGAACGTCGGAATCGGTGACCCGCCACGCTCGATGACACGCGATCTCAGTACTGGGCGGAATATCGGGCGGGGGACGGGGGACGGGGGACGGACGGACGGGGGACCAGACGGCCAGGGCGGACGAAGGGGCGGACCCCGCCTCGTGGCCGACTGGGCGAACAGCTACGGTGCGCCGCTCGGCGCCGGCGGTGGTGCGGTCGGCTCGGGCGATGGCCACGGGATCGGCGGCGTGCCCGGATCGGTGAACAGGCCGGCGGCCATCGCGCGGATCTCGGAGATCTGCGGGATCTGGACCGAGCCCAGCGGATGATTCTTGCCGCCGGACTTGACCAGCGGCGGTTGGATCACCGCCCGCACGATGGCGTTCGGTCCCATCTCGTCGGAGACGGCCGCCAGTTCGGGGAGCCGCCCGGTCGGGACGTCGGTGCGGACGTATTCGCCGATGGCCTCGAGAAGGTCGGGTAGCCCGAAGAGCAGGCTGCCGGCAGACGCCAGCTTGTTGCGCAGCGCGACGAGGATCTCCTGCTGTCGGGCGGCCCGCGTGAAGTCGCTCTCGCCGCCGGCCTTGCGGGCCCGCGCGTAGGCCAGCGCATTGTTGCCGTCGAAATGCTGCGGCCCGGCCTCCACCTTCCAACCGAACTGGCCGAGCCCGTAGCCGTCGTACGTCGGGTCGTCGAAGCCGTGCTCGACCACGATGTCCACGCCCCCGACGGCGTCGATCATCTTCACGAAGCCGATGAAGTCCATCTGGGCGTAGTAATCGATGCGGATCTCGAGCAGCGTCCCGATCGCGTCCTGGAGGGTGCGCATCCCGCCGTTGGGGAACTCCCTGGGGTTCCGGTCGGCGTACGCCATGAGCGAGTTCAGCTTGGGCCCGAATTCGTCGCCGTTGCCCAGCGGCACGTTCACGAGGTCGCGCGGCACCGACAGCATCGATACGGTCTCGCCGACCGGATCGACCGAGACGACCATCATCGTGTCGGTCAGCGTCGCCAGCCGTCCCGGGATCTTGTCGATGGCGACGATGAGGATGTTGATGCGTTGCCCCGACGCGGGGCTTGGGTCGTCCGCCGTGTCCCCCGACCCATCGGGCCGCCCGGCGGACGTTTCGAAGATCCGCGAGAACGTGTCGCGCGCGGCGGACCCGTAGATGTGGGCGAGGGCGTGCGGCGCGCTGACGGCGGCAACCAGGACGATGAGCCCGATCAGGCCGGCCCGTCCGGTGGTCGACGGGTAGCGCCGGTCGAAGAACGCGTGCAGCGTCGCGAACAGTCGCCACACGAGCACGAGCACGTTGACGACGAGCAGGGCCGTCATCGTCGAAGGGGAAATCATCGAGGCGAGGAGCCGGGTCGGCGAGCTCAGGAAGAGCGCGATGACGACGACGCCGATTGCGATCAGGACCGGGGCCAGCAGCCTCCGCGCGAGGGGGCCGCGGCCGTTCGCCAGCTGGCCGAGACCCGGGATGAGCGCCGACAGAAACGCGGCGGCAAGTCGGCGGCGGTCGGTCGGACCGGTGTCTGCCCGGATGCGGCGCGCATGGCTGACGGGCTTGGCGGTCCGGCGGGCTTGCACGAAGCGGCGGTTCTCCTGCGGCGAGCGGGCCGCCGGTCGGCGACCCGGCCAGAGTCTACCCGCACATCGCAGGATGGCGCCCGGCCGCTGCCGGACATGGGGACGCCGGACGGTCCTTCAGCCTGCCAGTCACCGCCCGGCGTCTGGTCCTGTGACGCGCGACGGGCCCGAGGTGTTCCACCGAGCCCCGGACCTGTTTCGGGGCGCTCCAATGCCGCCGGATCGGTCGTTCGCTACCATGGGCGGTCGGATCGGGGCGTAGCGCAGCCTGGCAGCGCGCGTGCTTTGGGAGCACGAGGTCGTGGGTTCGAATCCCACCGCCCCGACCACACCCCATCCGTGGCCGCCATATCCGGATTGCCCAAAGAGAGTCCGCCGATGAGCCTTGATCCGTCCGCCTCCGGCCGTCCGCTCAAGGTCGGTATCCAGCTGCCCGAGGTCGAGTGGCCGGCACGCTGGTCGGATCTCCTTGACATCGCCCGCACCGCCGAGGACGTCGGGTTCGATTCGGTCTGGATCGGCGACCACCTCCTGTATCGCTACGCGAGCGGCGAGAGCCGCGGGCCGTGGGAGGCGTGGACGATGCTGGCCGCCCTCGCGGCGTCGACCTCGCGAATCCAGCTCGGGCCGCTCGTCGCCAGCACGGCGTTCCACGCGCCGGCGATGCTCGCCAAGATGGCGGCCACGGTCGACGAGATCAGCGGCGGCCGCCTGATCCTGGGCCTCGGGGCCGGCTGGAACGAGACCGAGTTTGCCGCGTACGGCTTCCCGTTCGATCGGCGGATCGCGCGGTTCGAGGAGGCGTTCACGATCATCCGGACGCTGCTGCGCGACGGGGCGATCGACTTCGACGGAACGTTCTACCAGGCGCGCGACTGCGAGCTGGTCCCGCGCGGCCCGCGGCCGGGCGGCCCGCCGCTGATGATCGGCTCCGTTGGCCCGCGGATGCTCCAGATCGCGATGCCCCACGTCGACGCCTGGAATGTCTGGTTCACCGACACCGGCAACTCGCCGCGGGGCATCCCGCCGCTGCGAGCCCTGGTCGATGCGGCGTGCCGGACGGTCGGTCGTGACCCGGCGGCGGTCGAGCGAAGCGTCGCCGTGCAGGTCCGCCTGCCGGCCGGCAAGGGGCGGTTCCAGGGCGACTTCGCGACCGGCCCCGCGCACCCACCGCTCGAGGGCTCAGCGGCCGAGATCGCGGCGGAGCTGCGGGCCTACGCGCACGAGGGAATCGGCCACGTCCAGCTCGTCGTGGACCCGATCACCGCCCCGTCGATCGAGGCCCTTGCGCCCGTCCTGGCCGACCTCGACCGCGGCCGCGCGTGACGTCCGCCGGGCGGTGGTTGTCCGAACGCAACACCTGTTGCGACGGGGCCTCGAAAGGCGAAGTCCGCGTGCTAGGATCGGCCAACGGTGCGAAGTTCGAATCCACGGTTCGCCTTCGGGGGCATTACGGGGATCCTCCTGGTGGTCGTGTCTGCTGCAGTTCTGCTCTGGGGGTGCTCGGGATCGGCCACCCCAAGTCCCGCCACGGGTCCGACTGCGAGCCCGGCACCCGTCGTCACCCCGGATCCGCACCTCACGGATCCCGCCGACCTGGACACGATCTTCGCCGAGCTCTCGCGCGCCGGCATCAAGATCACCCCGATCAACGCGGTTGCCGCGACCGAACCGATCCGCAGGATCAACGCCACGTACCTGGACTGGCCGCTGATCATGAGCGAGTTCAGCAGCGGTCCTGCGCTGATCGCGGCCAGACGCTTCGTGCCGGGCAAGGCGCCCACGCGGGGTGACGCGGCGATCACGATCGTCGGTCTCAACATCATGCTCGAGTACGGCCCCAAGGTGACGAACTCCGTCACCCCCGAGGTGCCCGAGGCGAAGTACCGCGACGCTGCACAGGCCCTGGTCCGGGCGCTGGATCCCCTCCTGGGTCCCCTTGCCCAGCGTTCGGTCGAGCCGCTGCTCCTGCCCACCGCCTCACCGCCTCTGAGTCCGTCCGGGTCGCCCGGACCGTCGCCGGCGCCCTCGTGAGCGCGCGATGACGGCGGCGCGGATCCGTTCGGCGGCGCGACCTGGCGACGAGGTGTCGGCGCTCGACAAGCGGATCATCGAACATCTCCAGGAGGACGGCCGCCGGCCGTACACGCAGATTGCCGCCGACCTCGGGGTGTCCGAGGCGGCGATCCGGGCCCGCACCAACCGGCTCGTCGAGCGTGGAATCCTCCAGATCGTCGGGGTCACGGACCCGCTGAAGCTGGGCTTCCACCAGATGGCCATGATCGGCGTGCGCTGCGAGCGGGATCGCCTCGTCGGCGTGGCCGAGGAAGTCGCCGAGATGCCCGAGGTCGACTACGTCGTCATCACGGCCGGAAGCTACGATCTGCTGGTGGAGACGGTGTGCGAGGACAACGAGGCACTCCTGCGCTTCCTGGCCGAGCGCCTCCGCACGATCGAGGGGGTCCGCGATACCGAGACCTTCGTCTACCTCCGAATGGTCAAGCAGACCTACCAGTGGGGGACGCGCTGACATGGGTGCCCGCAGGCCGCTCCGGCATCCCGCGAGCGGGCGGTAGAGCCCGTGACCCCAGAGCAGCTCCTCGCCCTGACGGCGGCGTTTGCGGTGGCCAACGCGATCATCCTGGCGTTGCTGTTCATTCGTCTCGTGTTCGGGAGGGGCGGCGCATCGATTGAGCGCGCCGAGGGCCGCGATCGCCTCCTCGCGGGGGCCGACGTCACGGTCGCGACCGGCAATCCGGTCGACGAACGTCCCGACCGGGCAATCTCCGCCACGGCCTACCATCGGGTGGTCCGGATCGCGGCATGGGCGTTCATCATGGCGACGGCCGCGCTCGTCGCGATCACCGGCCTCTGGCGCGAGGCCGAAGGGGCGATCGCCCTGGTCCTCGGAGCCACCGGGGTGTTCGTCCTGATCGTGCACGATCTGCTTCCCGACGACGCCCTCGGGGCACCCGCGTTCGTCGTCGAGGGCTCGGTCGCGGTGACGGTCGCCACGTTCCTCGTGCTGCTCACGGGGCGCGATGAGAGCCCCTTCTTCTTCGTGTTTCCGCTTGTGGTCGCCGGGGCCGCGCTGGTGATCAGCCCGCGTGCCACGGTGGCGCTGGCTGCGGCTGCGATCGGCGGGTACTTCGTTGCGGTGTTCATCGGGCGCACGGGACCGGTCGATGCCGCCGTGATCAGCCGGATGGCGGTCAACCTGGCCGCGCTGCTCCTCCTCGCCTACGTGACGACGGTCATCGCCGGCGAGCACCGCTTGTCGCTCCGCGTGGCGATGCGCCTGGCCACGCGTGATCCGCTGACCGGGCTCGTCAATCGAAGCGTGCTCTTTGCCGGCATCGAGCGCGAGATCGCCCGAAGTGCCCGCTCGGGACGCGCGTTCTGCCTGCTCATGATGGATCTCGACGAGCTGAAGACGATCAACGACCGATTCGGACACTTCGAGGGCGATCGTGTGCTGCGCGACGTCGGCGCGGTCATCAGCTCGGGCGTCCGCAAGATCGACATCGCAGCCCGCTACGGCGGCGATGAGTTCGTGGCCCTCCTGCCCGAGACCGATCCGACAGGTGGCTACGTGCTGGCAGAGAAGATCCGGCAGGGCGTCGCCGAACTGGGCACGACGCCGCTGGGACGCCACGCGACGCTGTCGGTGGGCGTCGTGAGTTGGCCGCATGACGGACGGACCGCGGACGAGCTGCTGGTCAACGCGGACCAGGCGATGTACCGCTCGAAACGGCTCGGTCGCAACCGGGTGATGGGCGTGCCGATCGACGGGTGGACGCGCGAGTCGGTGTAGCATCGGGCCATGCGACCCGACGATTCGCGGACGGCCCCGCGTGGTTTCTCGACCCGGGCGATCCGTGCCGCGTCCCGGATCCCGGCGGTTGACCAGACGCCGACGGCGGTGCCGATCTACCAGGCCGCGACATTCGCGGCCGCCGACGCCGACGAGCTCGCCGATGTGACCGCCGGCCGCCGCCACGGCTACGCCTACTCGCGGCTGGACAACCCGACCACGGCAGTCCTTGCCGACGCGTACGCGGAGCTGGCCGGCGCCGAGGCCGGATACACGTTCGCGACGGGCATGGCCGCGATCCACGCGACCCTGGTCACGCTGGCGAGTGCCGGCGACCGGTTGGTGGCCACGTCCACCATGTACGGATCGACCCGCTCGCTCCTCGAGGGCGTGCTCGCGCGGCTCGGCATCCGCACCACGTTCGTCGACATCCGCGATCACGCCGCCGTCGACGCGGCGCTGGCTGCCGAGCCGGCGAGGATGCTCTACGCGGAGACGATCTCCAACCCGACGATGATCGTGGCCGATCATGTCGCGCTCGCCGAGCTGGCCCATCGCCACGGCGCGCGCTACGTCGTCGACAACACGTTCGCGTCGCCGTACGTCTGCCGGCCCCTGGAGCTCGGCGCCGACGTGGTCGTCGAATCGGCCACGAAGTTCATCGGCGGCCACAGCGACGTGATGGGCGGCGTGGTGGCCGGGGACCGGGCCACGGTCGCCGCGGTGCGTGCCACCCAGGTCGATACGGGCGCCACGCTGGCGCCGCTGGCCGCGTTCCTGCTCCTGCGCGGCCTCCAGACCCTCGCCGTGCGGATGGACCGCCACAGCGCGACCGCGCTGGCCCTCGCCACCTGGCTGGAGGGACGCCCCGACGTCCGCTCCGTGGCGTATCCCGGGCTTGCCAGCCACCCCCAGCGCGCCGTGGCCGCGCGCCAGCTCCGTGCCGGCGGGGGGATGCTCGCGTTCGACCTCGCCGCGGGACGTGGCGCCGGTCCGGCCTTCATCGACGCCCTCGCGCTGCCGGAGCTGACCGCCTCGCTGGGCAGCGTCCACACGATGGTCGTGCACCCGCCCTCGACCAGCCATCGCCAGCTCGACGAGGCCGGTCTCGCGGCGGCCGGGATCGGGCCGGGACTCCTGCGCTGCTCGATCGGGCTCGAGGACGCGGAGGATCTCATCGCCGACTTCGGCGGGGCCCTCGACGCGATTCGCACGACGCCGGCGCCCTCGGAGGCTCCGGCATTGACGGCGCCGGCCGGCTCGATCGGCTGACCGGGAGGCCCCGGTCGTGGAGACCGTGATGGCGGAGCGGCCCGCCGTTCGAGCGTCGGCACGCGACCCGTTCTCGCGGCTCGGGGCGGCGCTGTGGGGCCTGTTCACCGCGGTGAATTTCGCGGTCTCCCAGATCATCGTCCTGTCGCTCCTAGCCGTCGTGGGCATGACCGTCCGACAGCTCCCCACCTTCGCGTTCCGGAGCCCGTCCGATTACGCCAACGAGATCGCCCGCCTGCACGACCGCTACGACCCGGTTCTCGGCCGGACTGTCGTCGACGTCATGGAGCGCCTCCAGCTGTTCCAGGTGTTCACGTCGGTCTGGTTCAGCGTCGGCATGGTCGTGCTCATCATCTCGATCATCATCTGCACCATCGATCGGACGCCGCGACTGTGGCGCCAGTCGGCCGAGGTGCGCGTGGTCCAGCCGGATGCCTATTTCGACCCGCGGTTGCCCGATCGGGCCGTCGTCGCACCACGCCTGGATGCGGATGCGGTTCGCGCGGTCCTTCGCCGCCACGGGTTCCGGGTGCGCCGCGAGGAGAAGGCCGGCATCGCGTACATCTACGGTGACCGCCACCAGTGGACCAAGATGGCCACCCTGTTCACCCACCTCGGGCTGATCCTGTTCCTCATCGCGGGTGCGGTCACCGCCCGGTTCGGGGACGAACTGGGCATGGTCGTGGCCGACGGCGACACGCTCACGGTCCAGCCGATCGGCACGCCGGGACTCCTCCTCGTGCGCAACTTCGGGTTCGAGGCGCCGGGCTTCGAGACGGGCCGACCGACCGACTTCACGACCGATCTCGCGGTCTACCGCGACGGCGAACTCCTCGCGCGCAAGGTGATCCGGGTCAACGACCCCTTGGCGGTCGCCGGCTACACGTTCCACCAGAACGGCTTCGGGCCGGCGCCGGAGATCGTGCTGCGAGATTCGAACGGCGCGGTCCTGTGGGACGGCCCGGTCCCGCTCACCGATCGGGCCGCCGGGTTGCCGTTCGGGACGATGTCCGTCCCGGGGCGCGACCTCGGTCTCCAGCTCCTCCTGCAACGCGGCGCCGACGGGCGCGGGATCGTCCTGGTCCTGCCGTACCGGGTCAGCGGGTTCGATGGCTCGGGCAGCCCGGTCACCGAGACCCTCCTGCCGATGGCCCTGGCCCGTGGCGAGGTCCAGACCGTTCCGGGCATCGACTTCTCGGTGGCGCTCGACGGATTCACCGACTACACGCTGCTCATCGCCAAGAACGATCCCGGGCAGGGGATCATCTGGACGGCCTTCGGGTCACTGATCCTGGGGCTGATGATCACGTTCCACCTGCCTCGCCGACGCGTCTGGTCGCGCCTGTCGCCGGACGGGGAGCTGGCGATCGCCGGCCGTTCCGACCGGTACGTGGACCACGATCGGGAGTTCGGAGCGATCCTCGCCGATCTCGTGGCGGCGCGCCGGGCTCCCGGACCGGCCTGATCCGTGAGGATCTGACCCGTGGCCAGCCTCGACGAGCTCCTCGCGACGCTGCTTCCCGGCGCCCGGGTGGTCTGGCCGCCCGACGGATTTGGCGGTGAGGTTTCGCCGCCCACCATCGGCTGGGTCCGGGTGATGAAGGCTCGTGTCCCGGCGTTCGACGCGCTCGATGCCGGTGACCTCGCCATCGTGCCGGTCAGCGTGCTGGCCGTCGTTGCCGCCGAGCCCGCCCAGTCGGCGGCGATCGTGGATCTGTGCCGGCGGGCCAAGGTGGGCGCGATCCTCGTCGTCGAGGCGGAGGCCGAGGGTGACGGCGGTGGTGTCACGGGTCCAGTTCCGGACCCGTTGAGCGCCCTCGAACGGACCGTGGCCGACGGCGGCGGGCCCGTGCTCGTGCGTGCGTCGCGGGCCGACGTCGCGGCGCTCGAGCGGGCGGTCATCGGCTTCCTCGTCAACCGGCGGGCCGAGCTGGATCGCCAGGCGGCCGTGCTCGAGGCCCGCCTGGAGGCGCTTGCCCTGGAGGGCGTCGGACCAGCGGCGATGATTGGGGCGATTGCGGAGTTCCTGGGGCGCCCGGTGGCCCTCGAGGATCGCCGCGGTGAGCCCCTCGCGGTGCATGCTCCGGCGGATCTCCCGGATGCGGCGGTCGCCGTCGCCCGCTATCACGCACGGCCGCCCGGGGTTCGTCGCGGGTCAAGCGGCCCGCGCGCGGCCGCCCATCGCGTGCCGCTGCCGGTCGCCGGCGGTCCGGCTGGCAGCCTCGCGCTTCTTGGGGGCCGCCCGATTGCCGAACTGGAACGGGTGGTGGCGACGCGGATCGCCGGCCTGCTGGCCCTCGGACTCGCCCGCGATGACGCGGTGCGCCGGGCAGGCGATGCGGCTCGCCGGTCCGAGTCGTTGCCCCCGGGAGGCCCGCCGTGGACGGTCCTGGTGGCTCGTCAGCGGGCCGCGACTCCGCGATCCGGCGGCGCGGGCGGCGGGGGCGGCGGGGGCGGCGATGCGACCGCCGAGGCGACCACCGATCCGGTCGAACATCGTGAGGCGATCCGACGGGACCTGCGCCAGCTGGCATCGGCGCGACGCTTGAGCCTGCGGGGCGACGCCGACAGCCTCGAGCTTCGGCTCGTTCTCGCCGGTGACACGGCGGATCCCGAGGCGTCCGAGCTCGCGATCCGGGTCGCCGCATTCCTGGGCCGTACCGCGGCCATCTCGCGCCCGTTCAGCGCGGCCCACGATCGCGCGGCGGCGGAGGCGGAGGCGCGCGCGACACTCGAGGCGGTCGAGACCCTGCCCGACCCGCCGCCGCTCGCTCGCGCCTCGCGCCTCGGCGCTTATCGGTTGTTGGGCAGCCTGCACCACCTGGCCGACGGGCGGCGGCAGGCCCAGGCCCTGCTCGAGCCGATCATGGCCGGCCGTTCGGACGTGCGCCGCGAGCATCTCGCCACCTTGCGCGCACTGCTCGACCACCCGGGGACCTCGGAGGCGGCGGAGGCGCTCGGTGTCCACCGCAACACGATCGCCTACCGGGTGCGGCGGATCGAGGCGCTCACCGGCTGGCCGCTCGACGACCCGGATCTCCGGCTCGCGTTGTCGATGGCGCTCAGACTTGTGCCAACTGACTAACTTCTCAACGATCTGATCGGAGTATCTGGCCTTCGCTGGTGCTAAGCTGCCGAGATTAGACAGGCCCGGCTCCTTGCGATCGTGCGGAACGCACAAGTCGACGAGAGAGACGTCGCCGACACGGAAGCTCACAGGAGGCACAGGCGTGGCCATCGCACACGAGGCACTCGACGGGATCGACAAGATCGAGGCGGCCCGAGCGGCCGGGGTCCGATCGGTCCAGCTCCAGTTCACCGACATCATCGGGCATGTCAAGTCGGTCTCGATCCCGATCCACCAGATGGAGAACTCGGTCCGCCACGGGACATGGTTCGACGGGTCGTCCATCGAGGGATTCACCCGGATCGCCGAGAGCGACCAGTACCTCATGCCCGACATGACCACGTTCGCCGAGATCCCCTGGTCCCCGGGTTCGGGGCCGCGCGGCACCGCCAGGGTGATCTGCGACGTGTTCACGCCGCGCGGCGAGCCCTTCACCGGCGACCCGCGCTGGGTCCTGCGTCGCCAGGTTGAGCGGGCCAAGGCCCTGGGCTATGTGGTCAACACCGGTCCGGAGCTCGAGTTCTTCCTGTTCCGGCGCGGCGCCGACGGCGGCATCGAGCCGCTCCCGCACGATCAGGCCGGCTATTTCGACTCCTCGACCGACCTGGCGATGGAGATCCGCCAGGACATGGTGGACGCGCTCGAGGCGTTCGGGATCCGCGTCGAGGCAGCCCACCACGAGGTCGCGCACGGACAGCACGAGATCGACTTCGAGTACGCCGATGCGCTGCGGACCGCCGACAATGCGATCACCTTCAAGTACACGCTCAAGGCCATCGCCCAGCGCCACGGCCTGTATGCGACGTTCATGCCCAAGCCGATCCACGGGATCAACGGCTCCGGGATGCACACCCACCAGAGCCTCTACTCGATCGCCGACGAGCGCAACGCCTTCGCCGACGCGACGAACCCGTACGGGTTGTCGGACCTGGCGCGGTCATACATGGCCGGCATCCTCGCCCACGGGCGCGGCATGATCGCCGTCCTCGCACCGCTCGTGAACAGCTACAAGCGCCTCGTCCCCGGTTACGAGGCGCCTACGTATCTGACCTGGGGTCGCACGAACCGCTCCGCGCTCATCCGCGTCCCGAAGGTCTCGCCCGGGCGATCGATCGAGGGCACCCGGGCCGAAGTTCGCTGCCCAGACCCGTCCTCGAACACCTACCTCGCATTCGCGGCGATGATCGCGGCCGGCCTGGACGGGATCGAGAAGGGGATGGTCCTCGGCGATCCGGTCGAGGAAAGCCTGTTCGAGATGGACGCCGCGACCGTCGCATCGAAGGGGATCCGCGAGCTGCCGGGCACGCTCGGCGAGGCGCTCGACGAACTCGAGCGCGACGACGTCATCCGCGAGGCGCTCGGCGATCACGTGTTCAGCCGGTTCGTCGAGGCCAAGCGCACGGAATGGGACGAGTACCGCAGCCAGGTCTCGGACTGGGAGGTCGAGCGCTACCTGGAGGAGTTCTAGGTGGCTGGTGTAAAACGCGCGTGCTGACCGGCTGACCGGGGGTTGGATTGG
>CAKKPP010000035.1 GCA_919901745.1 Chloroflexota bacterium
GAGTCTCCGTATCCGGCGTCGCGGCCGCCGGGGCGGCGGCCGGCGAGGGCGAGATCGTGGCGGCGCTCCAGGCGCTCGGCTACTCGCTGGGCGAGGCGCGCGAGGCGTCGAGGGCGGCGCTGTCCGACCTGGGCGTCGGATCGGGCCTCGAGGAGCGGGTCAAGGCCGCGCTGCGCAGCCTGCTGCGCGACTGAGCGTCGCGTGATCCGCTCGGGGCTGTCCGGGCACGCCAGCGCACACCGGGCACGCCAGCGCACACCGGGCAGGCCAGCGCAGATTGCCTCGGTCGCACCACCTACCAACGCCGATGGTGTTGGGTGCCGCGAAGCGGCCGCGAACTTGCTCGCAGCCGCAGCATCGGGCGTGCGGTAGCCTGATGGAGCTAACCAGGACGCGACGGGACGCCGTCTGGACCGAGGGCGAGCACCGGCCACCACGGGGGCTGGTATGTGATGTCTCCGGGTCATGCACCTGCGGGGCTCGGGACCTTCGGCAGCGCCCTGCGTCGATGTAGAGTGCTGCGATGGAGTCAGAGGCCGGCCTGACGCGGGGATTCCTGTTCGCGGATCTGCGCGGGTACAGCCGGTTCTCCGAGGCGCACGGCGACGCGGCGGCGGCTCGCCTGCTCCGCCGGTACCGCGACCTCGTGCGCGGGGTCATCGCGACGTCCGGCGGCGCGGAGATCCGAACCGAGGGTGACAGCTTCTATGTCGTCTTCCGCTCGGCATCCCAGGCGGTCCGAGCGGGTCTCGACATCGTGGCGTCGGCAACAGCCGAGACGCTCGCGCATCCCGAGGCTCCAATCAGCGTCGGCGTCGGCATCCATGCCGGTGAGGCGATCGAATCGGACGAGGGTCCCATCGGTTCCGCCGTCAACATCGCCGCACGGATCTGTGCCGCGGCGAAGCCCGGCGAGGTGCTCGTCTCCGACACCGTCCGTGGACTGACCCGGACGACGCTCGACGCTCAGTTTGCCAGCCGGGGTCGCCCCCGCCTCAAGGGGATCGACGACCCGATCGAGGTGTTTGCGGTGGCCGCCGGACGGTCGGGCGGTCCGGCCCGGGCGAGGCGGGTGGGACCAGGGCCGCGGACCACGTCCCTGGCGGGCGCGGGTGTGGCGCTGCTCTTCGGAGCCGGCGCAATCATCGTGGGCGTCGGTCTCGGGGCGGATCGCGGCGGGAGCACACCGGCTCCAGGTGCGTCGGCGAACCCACGATCAAGCGATTCGGTCTCCGCTTCGACGGCCACTGCGGCTCCCCTCCGCCTGGGAGAACTGGCGGCGGGCGAGTATGTGTCCACGCGCTTCAAGCCCCGACTCCATTTGAGCCTCTCCGGCGAGTGGCGGCTGGTGGACGAGATCGAGGGGAGAATCATCCTGAGTCCGACGGCGTTTCCGGAAGGCGGGCGCATGGTGGAAAGCGGGGATGTCTACGTGGCGCCGGGTCAGGTGGTGATCGGCCCGATCAACGCGGGCTGGACCAACTGCACCGGGGACCCGACTGCGATCGGACCGACTGCGCAGGACATGCTCGACTGGCTCGGGATGAACCCGAACGTCACGATCGGCCAGATCGAACCCATTTCCCTGCGCGACCAGACGGCACTGAGAGTTCGCGTACAGGTCACGGATGCATGTCTGGCCAACAACCCCGACGGGGTCGCGCTCGTGCGATTTGTGTCTCGCGACAGGCCCGACTTCTACGGCGGAGGTCGTGATGCGGACGGCATCCTGATCGCGAACCCGGGCACCGCACTGGACCTGTATCTCATCGATCTGCGACCGCAGGCCCTGAGCGTCATTGCGTTGCCTCCGACTGGTGCAAAGGATGCCTACGCGTTTCGGCCGATGGCCACGACGCTCGTTCGTGCCTTGTCGATCGAGTGAGGCAGCCGTGATAGAACATCCGTACGGTTTGAGCCGATGGGTGATAGACTCCACGCGATGACCGACGACCTGGCCAACATCCTCGCGCCGGACCTGCTGGCCGAGTCCGAAGTGGCGCTCGATACGACCCTGCGACCGCGCAGCATGGACGAGTACATCGGCCAGCGCGAGGTCAAGGCGAACCTCGACACACTCCTGGCTGCCGCGCGGAACAGGGGAGAGGCCGCCGACCACATCCTGCTCTACGGCCCGCCCGGCCTGGGCAAGACGACCCTCGCGACGATCGTGGCCCGCGAGCTCGGTGTGAACATCCGCTACACCTCCGGCCCGGCCGTGGAGCGGGCAGGGGACCTCGCGGCCATCCTCACGGCCCTGGACGAGCGCGACGTCCTGTTCATCGATGAGATCCACCGCCTCAACCGGGCCGTGGAGGAGATCCTCTATCCCGCGATGGAGGACTACGCCCTCGACGTGATGATCGGCAAGGGTCCGTCGGCGCGGTCGCTGCGCCTCAGCCTGAAACCGTTCACGGTCGTCGGAGCGACGACGCGCGCCGGGCGGATCAGCAGCCCGCTCCGCGACCGGTTCGGCGCCACGTACCGGCTCGACTTCTACGAGGACGACGACCTCACCGCGATCGTCGAGCGATCCGCGCGGATCCTGGATGTCCCGGTGGACGCGGCAGCCGCGCGGGCGATTGCCGGGCGGGGCAGGGGCACTCCCCGAATCGTCAACCGCCTGCTCAAGCGTGTGCGCGACCACGCAGAGGTCAACGGCAACGGCCGCGTTGACGAGGCCACCGCGAACGAAGCGATGGCCAGGATGGAGATCGACCGCGAGGGGCTGGACTCCACCGATCGCAAGCTCCTGGCCGCGATCATCCAGAAGTTCCAGTCGGGACCGGTCGGGGTCGCGGCGCTGGCCGCCGTCCTGGCCGAGGAGATCGAGACGATCGAGGACGTCTATGAACCGTTCCTGCTTCGGCTCGGTTTCCTCGATCGAACGCCGCAGGGGCGGATCGCGACGGACCTGGCCCGCGCCCACATGGCCTCGCTCGGGTACGAGATCCCGCCGCCGCGCCGCGGCGACCCCGACATGGTCGGCCTGTGGGACCCGCCACCGCCGGCCGACCCGTCATGAGCGGAGCATCCTTCCAGCTCGATACGCCGCCGCCGGGGAACGGAAACCATCGTGCCCGGGCCGGCCGCCTGAGCCTCACCCACGGCGTGGTCGAGACCCCCCAATTCATGCCGGTCGGCACCAACGCGGCAGTCAAGGCGCTGGATCCCCAGGATCTGCGCGAGGTCGGTGCGTCGATCATCCTCTCGAACACCTACCACCTGTACCTCCGACCCGGCCACGAACGCATCGAGCGCCTGGGTGGTCTGCATCGGTTCATGGCCTGGGATCGCCCGATCCTCACGGATTCCGGCGGGTTCCAGGTGGTCTCACTCGGCGACCTGCGGGTCGTCGACGAGGACGGTGTCACGTTCCGCAGTCACCTCGACGGATCGGTCCATCGATTCACGCCCGAGCACGCGGTCGCGGTGCAGATGGCGCTCGGCTCGGACGTTGCGGTGGCCTTCGATCAACCCGTGATGCCCACGTCGTCACGGGGCGTGGTGGCCGACGCGACCCGGCGCACGCATCGTTGGGCCGAACGATCGCTGGCCGCGCACGACCGGACCGACCAGGCCCTGTTCGGCATCGTCCAGGGTGGGCTCGACCCGGAACTGCGTGCCGAATCCACGGCGTTCATCGCCGGCCTCCCGTTCGACGGCATCTGCATCGGTGGGCTCGCCGGCGACGAGACGCCCGCCCAGCGGGAAGCGACCCTCGATGTCGTCGTCCCGCTGCTGGCCGACGACCCGCGACCGCGCTACCTGATGGGCCTCGGTTCGCCGGCCGACCTGCTCGAGGCCGTCGTGCGCGGCGTGGATCTCTTTGATTCGGTGCTCCCGGCGCGCGTTGCCCGGAACGGCCAGGTGTGGCTGCCGGGCGGCCGCCTGAACCTGCGCAACAGCCGCTTTCTCGACGATCCGGCGCCCATCCAGGAGGACTGTCCGTGCCTCGCGTGCCGGAGCTTCTCGCGGGCGTATCTCGCGCACCTCTTCCGCGCGAAGGAGCTCCTCGCGTACCGCCTCGCAACTTGTCACAACCTGACCTTCACCCTAGACTTCATGGACCGGATCCGGACCGCCATCCGGTCCGGTGACTTCCCCGCTTCTCTGCCCGGGTTGCGCCTGCGCGCAGGACAGGCCGGAGCCGACGAAGCGGCAGGAAAGTCGGCGTGAAGCGCGGATCACTAGGCTCAGCGCAACAACGGAGGACCCCCGATGGGCTCTCGAGATCGCCCGCACAAGGAAGCCAAGAAGAAGCCGAAGGACAGGGACAATCGGCCCAATCTGCAGCCGCTCATGGATCCGCCACAGAACGTGGAACTGATCCGCAAGGAGCGCAAGCCGCGGCGCGTCGCCGAGGAAACGGACGAGAGCTGATCGCCGTACGGACGTCCGGGTCGTCCGTTCCGGCGGGAGCCAACGGAACGACAGGAGCGTGACGAACGAATGGCGATGACGGACGAACGGAACGGCGAGCGCACCACCGAGCGGAGCGGCGAGCGCGCCGTGGCGGAGCGGGGTCGCGCGGTCGACGCGGCGATCGCGACCATCGAGAAGCAGTTCGGTCGCGGCGCGATCATGAAGCTGGGCTCTCAGGAGCGCCAGGCGGTCGACGTGATCCCGACCGGCTCGATCGCGCTGGATCTCGCCCTCGGTGTCGGCGGAATCCCTCGTGGCCGGATCAGCGAAATCTTTGGTCCCGAGTCGTCGGGCAAGACCACGGTCTGCCAGCACGTCATCGCCGAGGCGCAGCGCCGGGGCGGCGTGGCCGCATTCATCGATGTCGAGCATGCCCTGGACCCCGGCTATGCCCGGGCGTGCGGCGTGAATGTCGACGAGCTGCTCGTGAGCCAGCCGGACACCGGTGAACAGGCGCTCGAGATCACCGAGACCCTGATTCGCTCCGGTGGCATCGATATCGTCGTGGTCGACTCCGTGGCGGCCCTCGTGCCGCGCGCCGAGATCGAAGGCGAGATGGGCGATTCGTTCGTCGGCATCCAGGCCCGGCTCATGAGCCAGGCGCTGCGCAAGCTGACCGGGGCGGTCAGCCGGTCGAATACGGCCCTGGTCTTCACGAACCAGCTCCGCGAGAAGATCGGCGTGATGTTCGGCAATCCCGAGACGACGCCCGGCGGCCGGGCGCTGAAGTTCTACGCCAGCGTCCGCCTCGACATCCGCCGGATCGAGACCATCAAGACCGGCACGGAGTCGGTGGGCAATCGGGTTCGGGTCAAAGTGGTGAAGAACAAGGTCGCCGCACCGTTCCGCCTGGCCGAGTTCGACGTCATGTACGGCGAGGGCATTTCGGTCGAGGGCGGTCTCCTCGATGTCGGCGTTGCCATGGATGTCGTGACCAAGACCGGAGCGTGGTTCACGTTTGCCGAAACCCGTCTCGGCCAGGGGCGCGAGGCCTCGAAGGAGTTCCTGAAGGGCAATCCCGCGGTCGCCGCCGAGATCGACAAGCTCATTCGCACCAAGATGGTCGATGCCGTCGTCCCCGTGGAAGGGATCGAAGAGGCCCGTTGATCGTCCGGCGATGACGGAAGGTCCAACCCGCACCAGGGGACGCCGGGTCTCCTTCACGGAGCGGCGAGAGCGCCGCGCGGCCATCGACGATCCCGCCGTCGTCCACGACGCTGCGCTGCGCTTTCTCGAATCGCGGTCGCGATCCGTCGCGGAGGTTCGGCGGCGTCTGTCGACGGCCGGCTATCGGAAGGAGCTCGTCGATGGTGCGATCTCGCGCCTCATTGGCCTGGCGCTCCTGGACGACACGGCGTTTGCCTCGGCATGGGTGGCATCGCGCGATCGCGCCCATCCCCGCGGCGAGAACGCGCTGCGCAGGGAGCTGCAGCTGAAGGGCATCGAGCGGCAGGTCATCGATGGCGTCCTCGAGGATCGTCGCGCGGATCTTCCCGTCGAGGCAGCCACATCCGGCGGCTCGGCGGACGCCGCTGCAGCCGTCCGTCTCCTTGAGCGGAAGGGCCGCGCCCTGTCGCGAATCGCGGATCCGCGTGTTCGGCGGCAGCGCGCGTACACCTTGCTCGCCCGCCATGGCTTCGATCCCGGGGTCTCGGGCGACGCGGCATCGGCCTGGGCCGGCTCCCTGACCGACGATCCAGAGGGTGACCCACCGGTCGTTTGACCCGGTCCGGGTGGCGCCGTAGGCTACGCAGACGGCTGGGGATTCGCCGCATCTGGCGGCCCTGCCCGGGGTGTGACGATCGGCTCGCTTCTGCGCGGGCACTCCGCGCGTCCAACGCGGTCGGTCGGCCACCGCCTGAGCGAACGTGACGCGTCCGGCTCACCGCCGGATGGGAGGATGAGATGGAATACGCACCCATCGCCGCCGTGGCGGCGCTCGTGGGGCTGGCGCTGGGATTCGTCCTGCGCAGCCGCTTCGCGAGCCAGACCATGAAGACCGCCCAGGAAAAGGCGGCGCGGATCGTGGCCGAGGCGCGGACGCAGCAGAAGGACCTGATCCTCGAGGCCAAGGAAGACAAGATTCGCCTCACCCGTGAGGCGGAGGATGAGGCTCGCGCGCGCCGCACGGAGTTGGCCGGCATGGAGCGACGACTCCACGAACGCGATGAGCAGCTGGACCAGCGCACGGACCTCCTGGAACAGCGCGACCGCAAGCTCATGGAGCGCGACCGGGACCTGGAACGGACCCGCGAAGAGCTGGCCAGGGCGCACCAGGAGCAGGTCGCCGCCCTCGAGAAGGTCAGCGGCATGAGCGCGGAGGATGCGAAGGGGATCCTCCTGGAGGCCGTCCGGGAGGAAGCCGAACACGACGCGGTCAAGCTCGCCCGCGCCATCGAGCGCAAGGCGCGAGAGGAGGCCGACGACAAGGCCCGGGACGTCATCGTGACGGCCATGCAACGCGTCGCCGCCGACCACACGGCCGAGCACACGGTGTCGGTGGTCCACCTGCCCACCGACGAGATGAAGGGTCGGATCATCGGCCGTGAAGGTCGCAACATTCGGGCGCTCGAGCAGGCGACCGGCGTCGACCTGATCATCGACGACACGCCCGAAACAGTGGTCCTCTCCAGCTTCGATCCGGTGCGTCGTGAGATCGCCCGGCTGGCCCTCACGAAGCTGCTCGCCGATGGGCGCATTCACCCGGGGAGGATCGAGGAGGTGGTCGCCAAGGCCCGCGCCGAGGTCGACATCGTCATCCGCCAGGCCGGCGAGCACGCCGCCTACGAGACCGGCGTGCCGGGGCTGCCGATGGAGATCCTGCGCCTCCTGGGCCGGCTGAAGTACCGAACCAGCTACGGCCAGAACGTGCTCCAGCACTCGGTCGAGGCGGGGCTCCTCGCCGGCGTCATCGCGGCCGAGGTGGGCGCCGACGTCCAGATCGCGAAGATGGGTGGGCTTCTTCACGACATCGGCAAGGCCGTCGACCACGAGGTGGAAGGACCGCACGCGGCCATCGGCGCAACCATCGCCCAGAAGCACGAGCTGCCGTTCCGCGTGGTCAACAGCATCGCGGCGCACCACCAGGAGGTGGAGTACGCGTGCACCGAAGCGCCGATCGTCCAGATCGCCGACGCCATCTCGGCTTCGCGGCCGGGTGCCCGCGGCGAGTCGATGGACACCTACGTCAAGCGCCTCGAGGACCTCCAGGCGATCGCCGACAGCTTTACCGGCGTCGAGCGTTCGTTCGCGGTCCAGGCCGGCCGGGAAGTCCGCATCCTCGTTCGACCGGAGGAGATCGACGACCTGACGGCTTCCCGCCTCGCGCGCGACGTCGTCAAGAAGATCGAGGAGCAGATGACCTATCCGGGCCAGATCAAGGTCACGGTCATCCGCGAGACCCGGGCCGTGGAGTACGCGAAGTAGCCGGATCCGGCGATGACCGTCGTTGCCGTATCGGAGCGGCCCGCTCGCGCGGTGCCCGGCTGCCGTAACGGGTTCCGCTGGCCGCACGTCGTACGGGCTGATGATGCTCTTTGGCTGAAGGGTTCCAGAGTGGCGATGAGCGTCGCCCGGGGTGGAAGGATGCGCCATGACTCTCCATCGATCGCTGGCCGTGACGATCCTCCTCGCGCTGCTCGTTGGAGCCTGCCGGGGTCCCGGGTCTGGGATCGCCAGTCCGACGCCGGGATCCACGTTGACGCCGACCATCCCAGGCCGGGCGCCGAACGACAACCCACCGGGCACCGCCATCACTGCGCTCCCGTTCAGCGACTTCGTGAACGTCACGAGGGCCGAGATCCACGCCTCCGAGTTGGCCTCGACATGCGGGTCCGGCATCCAGAGCGTCTGGTACAGCTTTCTGGCGACAGCCGCTGGCACCCTCAACGCCGACACGAACGGGAGCGACTACGACACGATCCTGGACATCTACCGCGGTCAGCTCTCCGCCGACATCCAGGACCCAGGATTCGAAAGACTCGAGCCGGTCGCCTGCAACGACAACAGCGGGACGTCGCCCCAATCGGGCATTGTCTTCGAGGTCGTCGCTGGCCAGAACTACGTCATTCGCGTTTCGACGGCCCTTGATGCCACCGGCGGCAACCTTCGCTTCAGCCTGACCGGAAGCTGATCCCGACTCCTGGTCAGACCTTCCAGGCCGCGATCCGTCCGGGCGGCGACAGTGTCGGATACCCTGTCGCGGATGCGATCACCGTCAGGATCTTTCGATTCACGCCTCGCCGGCCGCGTCCGCCTCGGGAACGCGCCCAACGCCGGTACGCCGCGGCCGGCCGGCGCGCTGCGGGTCCTGATGATCGGCGACGTCATCGGGAAGCCCGGCCGCGTGGCCGTCGAGCACGAGCTGCCCGGACTCCGCGAGGAGCGCGGGATCGACTTCGTCACGGCGAACGGCGAGAACGTGGCCGGTGGGTTGGGCCTGACCGTGTCCACCGCCGAGGCGCTGTTCGCCGCGGGCGTCGACGTGATCACGTCCGGCAACCACATCTGGGACAAGCGCGAGATCTACCCGTACCTCGAGTCGAGCGATCGCGTCCTGCGGCCCCTCAACTACGGCACGCACGACGTTCCCGGACGGGGCTGGGGGATCTACCACGCGCTCGATGGAACCGAACTGGCGGTCATCAACCTCCAGGGCCGCACGTTCATGCAGCCCATCGACAACCCGTTCACGGACGCGGACAAGCTGCTCGACGAATCGTCGGAGCCGCTGCCGCCGGTCCGCCTCGTTGACTTCCATTGCGAACTGACGTCGGAGAAGAACGCCCTGGGCCTGTACCTGGACGGGCGCGTGTCCGTGGTGGTCGGGACCCATACCCACGTGGTCACCGGCGACGAGCGGATCCTCCCGGGCGGCACGGCGTACCAGACCGATCTCGGGATGACCGGCCCGGTGTGGAGCGTCATCGGGTTCACGCCCGAGAGCGTCCTCCCTCGGTTCGTGAATGCCCTGCCGACCCGCTTCCAGGTGGGCGACGGGCCGGTGATCCTCAACGCGACGCAGATCGACATCGATCCCGCGACCGGACGGGCGCTCGCGATCGAGCGGATCCAGCGACTCGTCGAGGTCTGAGGTTGGACGGGTCGCCGCGCCAGGCAGCGGTCGATCCCGAGGGCGGCCAACCGACCGCGGCGCCGGCGCGACCTCAGCCCGCCACCATCGACCTGCACACCCACACGCTCCGCTCGGACGGCCTGCTCCGGCCCGCCGAGCTGGCTCGCGCCGCCGCAGCCGCCGGGGTCCGCCTCCTGGCCATCACCGACCACGACACCCTGGCCGGTTACCGCGAAGTTGCGCGAACCCACGGGGCGCTCCCGCCCGGTCTCGAACTGATCCCGGGCGTGGAGATCAACACGATCGTCCGCGGATACCCGTCGCTGGCGGGGAGCGAGATCCACGTCCTCGGGCTCGGCGTGCACCCGGCGGACGAGGCGTTTGAGGCGACCCTCGCGACCCAGCGACAGGCGCGCCGAATCCGCTTTGAGCGCATGGTGGAACGCCTGGCAGAGATCGGGCTGGACGTCCGGGAGGCTGTCGAGGGTCCAGGATCAGCGGATCGCGCAGGCCCATCCGATGAGGACGATGCGCTGGGCCGCCCGACCGTGGCCCGGGCGCTCGTCGCGATCGGTGCCGCGACCTCGGTCGAGGACGCCTTCGAGCGCTTCCTTATTTGGGGTCGACCCGGTCACGTGGCTCGCGAAGGCCTCGGGCCCACGGAAGCAATCCACGCGATTCGATCGGCCGGGGGCCTCCCGGTCCTGGCCCACTTCCGGGATGCCCTGGAACGAATCGACGTGGTCCGGGAACTCGCCGAGTCCGGTCTGGGCGGCATCGAGGTCCATCACCTGAGCTTCGAACCGGCAACCGTGGCGGAGGTGGCGGAGGTCGCCGTGCGCCTCGGGCTGGTGCCGACGGGTGGAACCGACTACCACGGCGACCTGGGCACGTACGCGGAAGCGCATGCGCGGCTCGCCATCCCGGGGGCGGTCGGCGAGCAGGTTCGGGCTGCGCTGGGTCGCTGACCCCGGACGGTCCGTCGCGGGGTCAGTCGCGGATGACCGGCGAGGCAGGGGAGGCGTCCGACCCCGACGCGTCCGACCCCGACGCGGCGGCATCGTCGGCCCCGTTGGCGACCCGCTCCTTCAGGAACGTCGGGCGCAGGTGAATCGGGGGCTGGCGGCGGCGGAGCCGCAGGTTGAGCATCTCCACGAAGATCGAGAAGCCCATCGCGAAGTAGACGTAGCCCTTCGGGATGTGCAGGTCGAGGCCGTCGCCCACGAGTGACATGCCGATGAGCAGGAGGAAGCTCAGCGCGAGCATCTTGACCGTCGGATGCGCCTCGACGAACTTCGCCAGCGGACCGGCGGCGATGAGCATCACGCCGATGGCGATGATCACGGCGGCGATCATGACGAGCACCTCGTCGGCCATGCCCACGGCGGTGATCACCGAATCGAGCGAGAACACGACGTCGAGGAGGGCGATCTGAGCGAGGGTGGAGCCGAACGACGCGCTGCCCTTCGCCACCGTGTGCGCCTCTTCGCCCTCGAGCGTCTCGTGGATTTCGAGGGTTGCCTTCCCGAGCAGGAACAGGCCGCCTCCGATCAGGATCAGGTCGCGTCCCGAGAGCTCCTGGCCGAGGACCGTGAACAGCGGCGCCGTCAGGCCGATCACCCACGAAATCGTCAGCAGGAGCAGGATCCGCATGCCCATCGCGAGACCGAGGCCGATCCTGCGCGCCCGCGCCTGTTGTTCGATCGGCAGCTTGCCGGTCAGGATCGAGATGAACACGATGTTGTCGATCCCGAGCACGATCTCGAGGACCGTGAGGGTGACCAGGGCGACCCACGTTTCGGGATTGGAGAGCAGTTCCATCGCGACAGGGTATCGTCTCGGAGTGATCAACATCCCGCGACCGGGGCGGTCGGCCCTGCCGGTTCTCGACATGGTGCCCCCGACCCGACCCAGCGCACCTCGCTCGCCCGACGCGCCGGCCGACGTCCGTCTCGGCGAATACCTTCCCGAGTCCGCCGCGCTCCCGTCGTTCCACATCTGGACCCTCGGGTGCCAGATGAACCACAGCGACTCCGAGGAGATGGCCGGACGGCTCCTCGATGCCGGCTGCGCCGAGGCCTCATCGATGGACACGGCCGGACTCATCGTCGTGAACACGTGCGCCATCCGCGAGGGCGCAGAGCAGAAAGTGATCGGCCGGCAGGGGCAGCTCGCCCGTCTCAAGACGGCCAACCCGGGCCTCCGGGTGGTGCTGACGGGGTGTTCCGTCCGCGAGGCCGAGCGAGCCGGGTTGAAGCGCCGGTACCCGGCCGTCGACCTCTTCCTGAGGCCGGACGAGGAGCCTGAACTGGTCGATCGACTGGGGCTGACCTCGGCCCAGGGCGCGATCACCGCGATCACCGCGATCACCGCGATCGGCTCGGTGGGTCGAACCGGTGTCCTCGGTCGAACGCCGATCGGCGTCGCGGACGCGCTGCCCGGGACCCGTGCCCGCGCCGTGACCGGCGGTACCGTTGCTCGCGGGTCGGCGGTGAGCGCCTGGCTGCCGATCATCTACGGGTGCGACAAGACGTGCACCTATTGCATCGTCCCGTTCAGCCGCGGCCCCGAGCGCAGCCGCCCGTTCGACGAGATCGTCGACGAGGCCCGAGCGCTGGCCGCCGCCGGGTATCGGGAAGTGACGCTGCTGGGACAGAACGTCAACTCCTACGGCCACGACCTCGCGCCGGAGGCGCGCTTCGGGCACATCCGGACCGAACGATGGGCCGGGCGGCAGCTGGACCTGGGTTCGCGGCCGGACCTCGCCGAGTTGATCCGCGCGATCGACGGGATCCGCACCGCCGACGGCGTGCCGGCGATCCCGCGCCTCCGGTTCGTGACATCGCACCCGTGGGACCTCTCGGATCGACTGATCGACGCGATGCGCGACTGCCCGTCGGTCGTGGAGCACCTGCACCTCCCGGTGCAGACCGGCGACGACGCGGTGCTCCGGCGGATGGGTCGCCAGTACACGATCGAGCACTACCAGGAGCGGCTCACACGGATCCGCGAGGCGGTCCCGGGGATCACCGTCAGCACGGACGTGATCGTCGGGTTCTGCGGCGAGACCAAGGACCAGTTCCAGGCCACGCTCCGGCTCCTCGAGGCCGTTCGCTACGACCAGGTGTTTGCCGCCGCCTACTCGCCGCGCCCGGGAACGGCATCGTCGCGCCTCGCCGACGATGTGTCACCGGACGTCAAGCGCCGCCGCCTGAACGAGTTGCTGGCGCTCCAGGAGGGGATCGGCGCGCTCCGCAACGAAGCGTGGTTGGGGCGGACCGTCGAAGTCCTGCTCGAAAAAGCGGTTCCGCCGCGCTCGCACGAGCACGACCCCGCCGATGCCCCCGATCGTGATTCGAACGAACGCCCCGACGTCGCCGGCGTGCACCTCACCGGCCGGACCCGGGGCCACAAGCTTGTGCACGTCACCGGCGAGGCTGCGCTGATCGGTCGCCTGGTCGACGTCCGGATCGAGCATGCCGGTCCATACGCGCTGCGCGGGACGCTCGCGCCGGCGTGATCCACCCAACGCCGCGCCACCGGCCCGGGTGCCGCCCAGCATGATCCCGCCCGCACGACCGGTACCGCCGCTCCTCGTCCTCGCCGGCGCCACGGCCACCGGCAAGACCGGTCTGGCGATCCGCGTGGCGGAATCCCTCGCGGCGCAGGGAATCGTGGCCGAGATCATCTCGGCCGATTCACGCCAGGTCTTTCGTGGTCTCGACATCGGCACGGCCAAGGCGACCGCGGAGGATCGGGCGCGAGTCCCGCACCACGGCCTCGATCTCGTCGATCCGGACCAGCCGTTCACGGTCGCCGATTACGTCACCCATGCCCGCGACGTCCTCGGCGACATCGCCGGCAGGGCCGAAGCGGCGGGCCGGGGCGGACTCGCCATCCTCGCCGGTGGCACCGGGTTGTACCTGCGCGCCATCGCTCGCGGCCTGGACACCGACGCGCTCCCCTCGGACGCGGCGATCCGTGCGAGGATCGAGACCGATCTGCTCGAATCCGGTCTCGAAGCGAGCGTCGAGCGGCTCCAGAAGCTGGCGCCCACGCTCGCCGCGGGACTCGATCTGCGCAATCCCCGTCGCGTCGCCCGCGCCCTCGAGATTGCCGAGATCCGCGGCGACGCTCCGTTGCCGGCGCCACGGGGCTATGCCGCGCCCCACGCCTGGGTGGGACTGCGCGTTCCTCCCGAGACCCACGATGCGTGGATCGTCGCCCGCGCCCGCGAGCAATTCGTGAACGGCCTGATCGAGGAGGCCGCCGCCCTGCGCGAACGGTACGACCCGGCCCTCCCCGCGTTCAGCGCGATCGGTTACCGCGAGGCGTGGAGCGTGCTCGACGGCGAGGCCACGCTTGACCAGGCGATCGCCACCGATTCCCAGCGCAATCGCGCTTTCGCGCGCCGCCAGCGCACCTGGTTCCGCTCCGAGCCCGACATCGCTTGGATGGATCCGTCCAGGGCCGACCGACTGCCGGCCATCGTGGCCGTCGCACGCGGGCTGATCGCTCCAGCCCCTCCCACGCGCTCCGGCGAGGCCGAGGCTATCCTTGGCCGCCCATGAGCCGCAGCGAACTCATCGACGTCGCGCCGCCCGCCGAGCTCGCGTTCCTGGTTGCCGTCGACACCGGCCGGGAAGACGGCTGGACCGCGCCCGATTCGCTCGCGGAGCTCGCCAACCTCTCGGAAACGGCCGGCGCGACCGTCGTCGGCATGGAGTGGCAGAACCGGCGCCACGCCGATCCCAACTGGTATATCGGCAAGGGCAAGGCGGAAGACCTGGTGGCGGCCAAGAACGAGACCGGGTTCGACCTGCTCATCGCGGACGACGAGCTGTCGCCGACCCAGCAGAAGGCCCTTGAGGGCCTCCTCAAGGTCAAGGTCATCGACCGCAGCCGGCTCATCCTCGACATCTTCGCGCAGCACGCACGCACGCACGAAGGACGCCTCCAGGTCGAGCTCGCGCAGCTCGAGTACCAGCTGCCGCGCCTGACCCGACTGTGGACCCACCTGTCGCGCACCGGCGGCGGCATCGGCACCCGGGGACCCGGCGAGAGCCAGCTCGAGACGGATCGCCGGCTCATTCGTGAGCGGATCAAGAAGATGAAGGAGCGGGTCGATCAGGTCGGGCAGGCCCGCGCGACGGCCGCCCGGGGGCGCGAGCGCGGACTGGTGCCCACCGTCGGCATCGTCGGCTATACGAACGCCGGCAAGTCGACGCTCCTCAATTCGCTCGTGGGATCGACCGTCGCCCTCGCCGAGGACAAGCTGTTCGCGACGCTCGACCCCACCAGTCGCCAGGTGCGCCTCGGCGACGGCCAGAGCGCGATCATGACCGACACCGTGGGGTTCATCCACAAGCTGCCCCACCAACTCGTCGACGCGTTCCGGGCCACCCTCGAGGAGGTCAACCGGGCCGACGTGCTGGTCGAGGTCGTCGATGCATCGGACGCGCACTTCGCCGAGCATCGCGCCACCGTGCAGGCGGTGTTGAACGAGCTCGGCGCGGGCGACAAACCCCGCCTGGTGGCGTTCAACAAGGCCGATCTCCTGCCGCCGAACGACGACGGCGTCGGGCACCCGGGCGAAGTCGTGGACGGCGCGGTCTTCCTGTCGGCGCTCACCGGGGCGGGGCTGGACGACCTGCGTGTCGCGATCGCGGACCTTCTCATGTCGCTGTGGGTCGAGATCGATGTCCACCTGCCGTACGCGGCGGGCGAGATCCTGTCGCGGATCCGCGAGCGTGGTTCCGTGGACACCGAGTACGGCGAGCGCGACGTCCACCTTCGCGGTCGCCTGGCGCCCGGGCTCGCCGGCGAGGTCGTGGGCGCCGCCGAGCGATGGGCTGCCGAGCAGCGCGACGGGGCGGCTCTTCCGGACGGGGCGGCACGTCCGGACGAGGCGGCCCTTCCGGGATGACGAAGCCGGTCCGTCGGGCGGGGCGCCTCGCCCTCGCCGACGGCGGGATCGTTCTCTGGTCGCTCGCGGAGGGACGGAACGGCCGGCGTTGGCGCTGGAACCGTGTCGGCCCCACCGGGCTCGTCGAAGCCGGGCTGCTCGAAATCGCTACCGGTGGTTCGTTCGCGCGCCTGGAGCTCGCGACGCCGTCGGGGCTGCTGACGATCCATCCCGAGGCGGGGGAGGGGAGGGCCCACGGAAACGTCGTCTCCGACCAGGGCGTAACCCCGATTCGCGTCGCCTGGACGGCCGACCACGACATTGGCGTCGCCGGTTCGCCCGTTCCGCGCCTGGCCGTCGCCCACGCGCTGCGCGGCGGGGTCGGGGTGGGGGAGACGAGCGCCCGAACGACGGTGACCGTCGATGCCCGGCTCGCGCTCGCCGAGCGGCGAGAAACGTGGACGCGAATCGGAGACGGGCGATGGGTCGTGCGCGACACCGACGACCCAGCTCGCGCCGAGCAGATCGTCACCGTCGATGCCGAAGGCCTCCCGCCGTGGATCGAGTCGTCGGAGCCCTCGTGGGCGCTCGAGACCAGCGCCGACAGGGGCAGTTGAGGGCCGTTTCGCAGGATCTCGAGCATTTCGTGGATAGGCTGTGGACAGCGTGTTCCGGAGGTTCCGACTTTCCTCGAAACTCGTGGATAACCGGGTAGCCAGAGCGGTGGCACGTCGCCTATCGTAGGTCTTGCCCGAAGGGGCCCTGAACCACTAGTGATCCGGTCGGTGCTTGCACCGGCGACTGCATCCAGTGCTTGCATCGGATGTGGGGAACATGTAGGGATCGGCGGTTCCTTCGGGCGTTTCGTTGTCCGCCGCACGGCGCAGGCCAACCATGACGACGATCTCCGCCCGACACGACCCCGAGCTCGAACCCGCCGCGATCCGGGCCGCGCTCGCTCGGATCCACCCGGCCTTCACCGGCTCACCCCAGTTCGTCCACGAAGGGCTCTCGCGGCGCGCCGGCATCCCGGTCATCGTCAAGGTCGAATCGGTCAACCCGATCCGCGCCTTCAAGGGCCGCGGGACCTGGCTCGCGGTCCGCGAGCTGGCAGGAGCGGGGAGGATCGGTCCGGAGCTGGCCGTGGTGGCCGCCTCGACCGGGAACTTCGGCCAGGGCCTTGCGTTCGCCGGTCGCGCGTTCGGGATCCCGGTGGTCGTGTTCGCCGATGAGCACGGGAACCCGACCAAGCTCGATCGCATGCGCGCGTTCGGGGCCACGGTGATCCAGTCCGGCCACGATTTCGATGCCGCCCGGGCCGCATCGGAGGCCTACGCTCGCGAGAACGGTGCCGTCCTGCTGGTCGACGGCGAGGAGCCGTGGGTCGCGACGGGCGCGGGAACCCTGGCCGTGGAGCTGACCGACGGAGTCCTGGCCGGGACCCTGCCCGAGCTGGCGACCGCCTACATCCCGGTGGGGAACGGGGCGTTGATCGTGGGGGTCGGGGCGTGGCTGCGGGGCGCGGCGCCCGCGACGCGGGTCATCGGCGTGCAGTCGGACGCCGCGCCGTCGATGACCGAGTCGTGGCGGCAGGGGACCCCGATCGAGACCGCGACGGCGGCCACCTTCGCCGAGGGCATCGCCACCCGCGTCCCGGTGTCCGAGGCGCTCGACATGATGGTCGGGCGGGTCGACGAGATGGTCCTGGTCTCGGAGGCGGCGCTGCGCGAGGCGCAGGCGGAGCTCACCGAGGCCCTCGGGATCACGGTCGAAGGCGCCGCGGCCGCGTCCTGGGCGGCACTCCTGGCCGACCCGGGGCGGGATGCCGGTCCGGCGCTCGTCCTCATCACCGGGAGCAATGTCCCGCCGCGGTAGGCTGCGCACCATGCCTGGCGCGCTCGCCGTCCTCGCCCTGCTGGCGGTGGCGGCGCTTGCCCGTCCGGCCGGACCGATCGTCCTCGTCGTCCTGGTCGCCGCGTTCATCGCGATCCGGACGCGGCGACCCACGGATGCAGCGCTCATTGCCGCCGCGATCCCGGTCGCCGTCGCGATCGCCTGGGGCGGCGCCGACGCCCCGGTCTCGACCGCCGGCGACTGCACCGATCCGCTGGCGCCGGTCGCGCTGTGGCGGCTGGCGGAGATGACCGCGGTGGTGACCGCGCTGGCGGCGCTGCTGGGCCTGCGGACCTTCGCGCGATCCGCCGTGCTTTCGTTCGAGCGCCCATCGGGAGCGCTCGTGGGTACGCTGCTCGCCCTGACCGTCGCCGTCGCCGTCGGTGCGCTGGTGATCGGCCCGCTCGCCGCGCAGGCGTTCTTCGGTCGGTTCGAACTGGAGCTCGCGCCGCTCGCGATCGTGCCGGCCCTCGTGTTCGGACTCTCCAACGCGATCGCCGAGGAGGTCGCCTATCGCGGCGTCCTGCGCGGTGGCCTGATGCCGGCGCTCGGCTCGCGGCGCGCCAACGTCGCCCAGGCCGCGATCTTCGCGCTCGCCCACACCGGCCCCGATTTCGTGGGGTCGCCGCTGCCCGTGCTCGCGCTGATGTTCGTCGGGGCGTTCATCGCCGGCGAGGTCGTCGTGAGGACGCGCTCGCTCCTCGTGCCGATCGCCCTGCACGCCGCGTTCGACCTGCCGATCTTCTTCTACTGGGCGTGCCGGCTCGCGTGACGGCGGCTTGCGTCGGCGACCTGCGCTTGACGTCTGTCGTCGCACGTCGTAGCATGCGACGACGATGCTGACCGTCGCCGAAGCCGCAAAACGGGCCGGCCGCGATCCGGAGACCATCCGGCGCTGGATCCGGGCGGGCCGGCTCGCAGCCTGGAAGGTCGGCGGCCAGCACATGATCGACGAGGCGGCGCTCGCCGGCGCGATCAGCCCGACGCCCTCGATCTCGTCGGCAGCGGATACGCGTGAACCGGTCGCCCCGGAGGTCGCCCCGGAGGCCACAGCGGCGGCCGGCCATCGAGTAGGGGAGGCGGCAGCCGCCTACGGGTCCGCAGCGGCCATGAGGTCCCCGGCGACCGCAGCTGTGCCGGCTCCGGTGATCGATGCGCGACTTCCCCACATCGTCGGCCGGATCGTGCGCGGCTTCGATCCCGCTCGGATCGTGCTCTTCGGCCCGCGTGCCCATGGCGACCGGCACCAGGACGCGGAGTACAAGCTGCTCGTCGTGCTGGACACCATCGACGACCGCTGGACCATCGAGGGAGACGTCCGCCTCTCGTTCGCGAAGCTCCCGGTCTTCGCCCAGATCGTCGCGGCCACGACCGAGGAGGTTGAGGGTCGCGTTCCCGGGCGGCCCGTGGGGCTGACGTACTGGGCACTCCAGGAGGGCGTGACCATCTACGAGCGTCATGGCGCAGCCTGACCGCGCGAACTGGCTGCTGCGCGTTGCACGCGGTGACGTGATGGGTGCGCGTGCGATGTTGGAGGCCGCGGACGCGCCGCCGCGCCTCGCCGCGTACCTGGCCCATCAGGCTGCCGAGAAGGCGCTCAAGGCGTCGATCGCGACCATCGGACGCGAGCCGCCGTGGATCCACGATCTGGCAGGCCTGTTGCTGCTCGCTCCGGATGGGGTCCGCACCGCCCTCGCCAACGTGGCGTTCGGAGCCTTCGAGGCGGCCCGCATCAAAGGCCGCTACCCGGACGACGAGTCGGAGCTCGTGGATCGAACCCGGGCCGACCGACTCATCGCGGATGCCGAGGCGATCATCGAGGCGGTGACGGCCCACTTCGGATCGTCAACATCCCCGCGGCTGGCCCTCGAGCCGATCTAGTGCCTCATGCCGCAACGTCGGGTCGCGTACCCTACGCGGGACCGGTACGTGCGGTTCCTGGTCGATGGGGTGCCTGCCGGCGACTACACGCTCCGACTGACACCTGGCTCCTGGTTCATCGGAGGCGATGGCGTAACCGAGGCCACCTTCGACTTCAGCATCAAGTAGCACCCCGGCTCATCCCGGCGCCCAGCGGCCAGTGCCGGTGTTGGTCACCGACGGCCGCCGTTGGTTGACTAACCTTGACTAGCCCTGACTCAGGCCGTATCGTTCGACGCATGGGAAACGCCGTCAACATCCACGAGGCAAAGACGCACCTTTCACGCCTGGTCGAGCGGGTCGAGGCGGGGGAGGAGGTCGTGATCGCCCGAGCCGGGCGGCCCGTCGCGCGACTTGTCCCGTACCGGGACCGGACGGCGCCGCGCGTTCCCGGTCGGTGGCGCGATCAGATCACGATCGCGCCGGACTTCGACGCCGTGAACGAGGAGATCACACGCGACTTCGAGGGCTCGGCCGGGTGATCCTCGTACTCGATGCGCACGCCTTCCTGTGGTGGGCGCGGAACGATGCGATTCTGGCTGCCGACGCTCGCGCGGCCATCTCGGATCCTGCCAACGACATCATCGTCTCCGCCGCGACGATCTGGGAGCTGGAGATCAAGCGCGCCCAGGGAAAGCTGCTCGCACCACCCGACCTGCTCGAGATCGTCGATGCCGAAGGCTTCACGTGTCTTCCCGTCTCCGGCGGCGACGCCACGGCAGCAGCCAGGTTACCTGCGCACCATCGGGATCCATTCGATCGGATGTTGATCGCCCAGGCGGCGCGACTCGACGCGATCCTCGTCACGCGAGACGCCGCGTTCGATGCGTATGACATCGAGGTTCTTCCGGCCTAGCAGCGCTCACGCGGAGGGGAACATGACAATCAGGTCTGCGTTGTTTGCGATCGTCTGCGTTGCACTGGTCGGGTGTGCATCGCCGTCGCCGTCGCCGACCCAGGCGGCGATCCAGCTTCGGTTCACGGCTGACGAGTTCTGCCCGCTGGCCGCCGCGCAGTTGCCGTTGACGTTCAGGATCGACTCCGCGGCCGACGAGGACGTCGTTGCCGTCACAGCGAACGGAACCGAGTACCACGTGTGGTGGTCAGAGGGCTTTCGTGGTGGCACGACCAGCGATCCGGTCGTTCGCGACCCGACCGGCCGGGTTGTCGCCCGGGACGGCGAGGTGCTCCGCGGGTACACGCTCCACGGCTACTCCGTATGCGCCACGGGCGACTCGATCTACGTGCTCCTCGCCGGGCCGGCATAGGACCCCGGCCGTTCAGGCCGGCTCGACCCGGGCACGGATCCCGGTGAGGAGTTCGCGCCCTTCCGTCGACAGGTACTTCCGATAAGGTAAGTTATGTCTGTCTGACCGGCGGAAGCAGCTCGTACGTCTTCTCCGCCAGGTTGGGAAAGGCTCGTCGGACAGATTCGAGACTCGCTGCAGCGTCAGATCCCGATCCAGGTGCTGGGCGTTGCCAGGAGTCAGCCGCCTCGAGGTCGGCCAACGCGTTAGCCTCGTCGGCTTCGCGACTAGCGCGCGAGACCAGAGCCTCGAATACCTGAGTTGAGTCGAATTGCGCGCGAGCTCGGCGAACGGCTTCAAGCGTGGGGACAATGGACAACCCCCGCTCGATGAGCTGGACAACCAAGCGCTCCCGAGTCGTACGAGATGTTAGGTGTTCGGCGATCCAGGCTACCTGCTCGGGCTCTCCGGTGTTCTGAGTTACTAGTGGCTCCGCGATTGCTTCGGCGAGTCCAGCGCGCTGCCTGCCTCCAAACACATCGGCCGTGCCTATAAGAGCCGGCACTAGATCCGTAGTTTCGGTAGGCGTTGGCGCGGCTCGCACGCGCGCCTCGAGGGCAAGCGCTAGTGACCGGCGCTCGTACTTGCGGCGCACAAGCCACTCAGCAAGAGTGGGCATCTCGGGAAAGCCCCCGAACGGGATCGCTGGAATCCGCGCGACAATCTGGGCGATGAACGCATCAACCGCGGGTCGGTCGCCGACGTCGGCGGTGAGGTTAAGCGCCGGAACCGCTTGTTGGAGGCAGCTGGCTGGTGGTAGGGCGCCCCACTTCGCGGCGACGTCACCGATATGCGCCGCGTCCCCCGCGACAGCTAGCTCCGCGTAAGCGACATCGCCCTTGGACTCCCACAGATCGAGCAGGACCTGCCGATAGGTAGGAAGCGCCACTTCTAACCGATCGCGGTCTGCCTCGAGAAGCGGCTGGATCTGCCCTGGGGGGCTGCTCTGCATCCAAGCTTGAATTTCCAACCCGACCGATGCGGTCGCAGCCGCCTGCATCGGTACCCGCAACGCATACCGAAAGACATCCTCGCCACCAAGCATCCGTAGGTTGGCGAGCTGCGTCCCAAACTGATCAAACTCGCCGGATGGCTGCGCCAGGGACATGAGCTCGGTGATTACGCCCAAGGACGCGAGGCCTTCGGGTGCTGCCGCAAGTTCTGGAATCTGCGGCAGAAGCCGAGCAGCAAGGGTCGCGATCTCAGTCTGGCCGACCCAACCCACCCCAGCAAGCGCGATCAGTCGTTGGGCTCGGACTAGCGTATCCCCTTGCCCGGTGGCCGCAGGGGTCCATCCCCCAAGGCTCTCTAGCATCGCACTCGCCACCGGGCCGTCTGCGAGAAGTCGGCTCGGCGGATCGGCAAATATCGGCGCTTGCTCGTCGAGCGTCGCCGTGGCAAAGCGCTCCCGGGCCGCAGCCAAGTCAGGCTCGCTGAGTAAATCAGCAACACATCGAGTGGCCAGCACCAACGGCGTAATGAGCTGGCTGGTCGGACTCTTGATGGCTGCGACCAGCGAGCCGCGAACCCTATCCGCACCGTTGGCGTCACGACTTTGACAGAACACAAAATCAGCGGTCGGCAACGAGATGGACGCAATCAATTCGACGTCGGCGTCCTCGAGCAGGGTCAAGGCCGTTCTGTGCAGCCGTTCGGCGAGGGCTGAGTCGGCTTGCGCTTCGACGGAGACCGCATCGAGGGCGCGGACCGCGACGCGTCGAAACGGTGCCGTATTGATAACGTACTGCACTGACCTTTCGATCGCGAGTTTACGTTCCTGCTGGCTTCGGTCGTTTAAGGCTGCGGCGAACGCTGTCGTGTCTCCAATCTCGAGCGCATCCTTTAGCGAGTCGGCTTCAGTTATGTCCTTCCAGAAGCGGTCTTCACGCAGGGTGAGCGCGAGTCTGAGTTGCTCCCGCGTTAGCGCGATGTCGGGGTTGGCCGCGAGGAAGCGGCGAAGGCGCTCGCGGTCGAAGCCCGACTGGTTCTTAGTTGTCTCCACACCCGAATCCGACGAGACACTCAGTCCTGCCTCTTCGCGCTCTTCGATGTAGGCGTCTAGCGCCGCTCGTTGCCACATTGCCTCGCTCTGCTCGCCAAACCTTTGGCGTGCATGAACGAAGTCGCGTGGCTCAGCCGCAAGACGGTCTGCCAGTCCCGGAGCGATGGTCAGAAGACCCTCGACGAAAACCAGCTGGCGCAGGGCGATAGCGCTGGTCGGCTTGATCGATTCGTGACGAGTAAAGGTCCCATTGAGGATGCGTGTGACCGTGCGCGGTGACCGCCCGGCCGCGGAGACGGCGATCTCGGCCACGCTTCTGCGATCACCCTCATCGGCGTCTGGAAACAACTTAACCGCTTGGTCGTAAGCCCAATCGAAGAGATCGATCGGCTCCGGCTGGGCAAGCTGAAGATCGAGGTTGAAGAATTTCTCGAGGTAGTCAGTCGCAGCCTGCTGGTCGTTCAATTCATGTCCGAGGTGGGCGGAGAGTCGGGTCCGATCGATTGGGATGAAGAAGATGCAGCGACTCCCCGAGATTTCGACCAGCGCTCGGATCTGGCTCAGGGCCGTCAAGGCATCCGTACCCGAGAGTCGGTCAAGGTTGTCCACCACGACGATGACGGGCCCCTTGTAGCCGAAGAACGCTGGCCGTTGTGTTACCACTTCCTCGAACTTCTTAGCCAGTTGGAACACTTCGGTCGCTGGAGCACGACTCGTGCTCGGTGTCACCAGCCGCCAGGCCACGGCCGCCACGAGCAGTGGACTGAGGACCGAGGCGAGCGCGATGAAGATCGGCCGCAGGCCGCTGCCACTCTCAAGCGCGGCGGCTCCCCACCACGACAGTAGGAGCAGCAGGCCGACGGCTAAGTACGCGAACCAGGAGTGCTGAATCTGGCGGAGGGTTGGCTCGAGCTCGCGCGCTTCGATCCGGGCCGACTGGACCTCAATCTTGGTCGCTCGAGCTTCATCAAGCTCCGTAGCAATCGCTTTGCGGTCCTCGTCGCTGCCGCTAGCGAGTGCCGCGCCGACCTCGATGACGACGCTCCTTCGCAGCTGTGTCACGTCCTGCGTCCACGCGTCGATCTTGACTGCGCGAACCTTTCTCTCCCGTAACCGCTCCACGATGCTGTCCGCGATGGTGGACTTTCCGACTCCCCAAGCGCCTGAGAGCGACAGCGTGAACGGCGCCTTGGCCTTGGCGAGCAGCCCCACGAGCCGGTCGACAAGTCGATCGACGCCGAACTTGTCGTCTCTACTTAGGTCGACGGGTTCATCCCGGAGCCACCGCGGCTCGACTACTTTCTCCATGTCCGCCCGCGTATCGTCACGATCCTCGCTCGGCGCTTGCCCCGTCGCGGCGTCAGTCCTCGCCGCCAACGCGGTCTCCTTGTGTTGACAGCTGATACGGTGCGTGGACCTCCGCTGCACGACGCGCGACGATGGTCGCAGCCCTCTCCGTCCGGCTCAGGACGAAGTCCCGCGTCGGGGCGTCCATGAAGTAGACGTAGCAGCCGCGGAGGCCGCGGGTCAGCAGGACGCGGTAGGTGCTCTTGACGAAGTCGGTGAACTGCTCCTGGGTGACGCCGCTGCGGACTACGCGGTCGTGCGACTGCTCGCGCTGGCCGACCCATCCCCCATCCATCGTCCGGTAGACGAGGTCGGGGCCGATGATGATGCCGACGCAGTCGAATTCGAAACCCTGCGCCGTGTAGACGCAGCCGACCTGGTCGATCTCCTCTTTCGCGCTCGTCCAGAAGTCCGACTTCTGAGTGCCGGGCCCGAGGCGGCGGGCCTCGGCCTTGGCGGTCCAGGGCATCCGCCACTCCCCTACCCTCACGTCGTCGACGAGGTCACCGGCGGCGTCGGGATCGGACCAGGGCAAGTCGATGCCGGCGACCGGGAGCGTAGAACGGAGCGCCGTCCTCTCCTGGGCGTTCATGGGAGATCGGCCAAGCTCAGTGGCGCGTCATCAGGCACCCGATCGGTCCTGTACTCGCTGGGCCGATAGATGTCTATGTACGTCGCCTCAGCGCGGATCGCGAGGTTCGACGTCCGGAGCTCATCGGGAAGCGATGCGAGTGATATCTCGAAGTCGACCTGGGATCCTGGCTTACTCGAGCAGCTCCCATCGAAGGGATAGCCTTCCCCCGAGCGGAGCATGCCGTCGGCGTCCACGTATCGCAGTTCTGCCGAAGACTGGCCGACACCGCCGTAGCAAGTGACGTATGGGTCGAACCCGTAGGTGCCGACACCGAGGACGACGGAGTACGCGACCCCGTCTGAATCGCCCAGCGCGGCTGCGTGCACCCAGAGTGACACTTGGAGTACTCCGTCTTTGATGGAGACTCGAATAGCCCGCAGATCATTCGAGTCTCGACCAGCCAGGTTGCGGCCGTTCGAATCAACAAGGTCGTACAGCGGATCCTCTGCGAAGAGCTCATTAGGACGCGCAGTCCATGCTGGCTCCTGAGATTTCGGTACAGGCTTCTGCGTGGGCGCAACAGTGGGCTCGACCTTCTCCGATGCGACCGGTCTCGATGGAGCTGCTGGCGGTGCCGCGCCACCAGAGCAGCCAACCCCGGCCAGAGTGACGCCCACAGCCAAGACGAGGAGCCTGACGGGCTGAGCACCTACAGGCACCGGCATCACGCCTGTCGATCGAGGTAGTGAACTGGGGTGAGCGGGAGCAGTTGCCTGTGGGCTTCCTCGACCTTGTGTTGGTGCTGAACCCACAGTTGGTAGAGCTTCTCGAGATCAATCAGAGTCAGCTTTCGCTTCGACTCGCGACGAGCCTCTGCTTCGGCACCGCTCGTGAACCCGCCTGCACCCACGAAGATCCCGATATCGTCTTCGCCGAGTACGCCGAGGAAGGATCGAAGGCCTTCCGCGGATACCTTCGAGTCGAGGCGCTTGACCTGAACCTTGATCCTTGGCCCCAATGCGCCGAGCGGGTCCGTGTACGCCAAGATGTCGATCCCACCGTCCGCGCCTGGCGGAGCGATCCAGGCGACGTGGTAGCCCATCGCCCGAAGCAAGGCTCCGACCAACTGCTGGAAGTCGTATGGCGGCATCGAGCCGAGATGCGCTCGGATCTCCTCCCAAGCCAGGTCGCGAGCTTGTTCGAGACCGAAACCGACGTCACTCGGTTCATCTACCTCGGGAGGGAGGACGCCTTTCGGCTGCCCCTTCTTCCACTCTCGGTACAGCTTGTTGGCTTCGCGATAGAACGTGGTTGGATCGGGGTATTTCTTGACGGCTTCGAGCCCTTGAGGTGTGATCGCCCACGTTCCGGCGGTCTTGATCAGCCAGCCGGCTTTCACGAGAGCGATTGTCGAGAACCTGACTGTCTTCTCGTAGCGGCGGACGCCCGGGAACCTCGGCCAGTCCTCAAACTCAAATGGCGTCGGAGGAACACCATGCTCCAGACGGACAAAGACTTCCCTCGCGGGTAGCCCCTCGCTCGACTTGCTCAGCAGCACCAGCACTCCGCGAGAGAGCTCACCGTACCGCTTCAGCGTGAACTCAGGCACGTTGCTCCTCTCGTTCTGCAGCCCAGGCCGGCGATGGAGTCGGGAATCGATCTGTTGACTGTGCTCCTGCACGCTCAAGATTCAGAGCCAAGAGCCGCCCGAGAGTGTCGCTGTCGCTGAGGCTCGACGGCCAGCCGTAGGCAGCCAGCACTGCCCCATCGAGGTCGCCGTGGGCGTGCTCGAGCCAGGTGGGGCGCTGGTTGTAGAGGTTGGTGAGGGTACGCTTCGCGAGTTCGGCGGGGGCGAGGCCGGGAGGGTTGAGCCAGCCGTCACGGAGTTCGACGAGCCGGCGGGCCGCCTCCCCTACCCTTTCGCGTTGCTCTTGGGTTGGACGCGGGAACGGGAACGTCTCGAACGTTGTCGTGGGCGTGTAGCGGGGGCGGGTCTCAAGCTGCGTCCCTAGGGCAAGGGCCCAGAGTTCGTGAGCTCGCGAATGCAGGACACCGAACGTGTAGTCATCGTCTCGAGCGACGGCTACGAGTTGGTGGTCGGCGAGGATGTCGCTCGGAAGCCACACGAACAACCGGTGCTTCGTGAGGAGTGGTGTGGCAATGTATCTCGTGAGACCCGATAAAGCCTTCCGCATCGAGTGCCCGGCGCGCTCGTGGATCCACCAATCAGCCTCAGTGGTGAGCGACTTCTCGCGCATGGGCTTGACGACCTTCCGCACGTACTCGAACGGCGCTTCGTAAAGGGCAGCGGCATCGATCGTAGCGTCCGTACCAAAGTCGATGATGTACATGTCACGCGGACGACCGGTGATGTCTTGCCCGTTGACCCAGGGCTTCACGACAACCGAGTTCGAACGCCCATCGGGATTGGGAGCCTCCAACAGATCGCCCGCAGTGCGAACGTCAATGTCGAACGGGCCACCCTTGACGTCAGCGATGAACGCGACGCCGGCGTTCTCTGCGAGCCGCCTCGCCGCGGTAATGTCGAGGCCGCTCGTGAGGTTGGGATTGATCTGGGAAACGTGGCGGCCGTCGAGTTCACGCTCGTGGTCGGACCCGTCATCTTGACCCACGAAGCTGATGTGGACGGCGGCACCCGCCAAGATCCAGGGTTCATCGGATCGCGCGAAGAAGACATCGCCTGTTTCCTTGATCCGATCAAGTACCCGGCGGTTCGCGCCGCCGCGGATCGACTGTGTCGCGAGGAGTCCGGCGCGACGCGTCCGTCCGTGTTCGATCTGCGAGCGCGCCTTCTCGTGGAAGTACGAGGACAGGTCGCTCATGCCCGGCAGTCGATCACCGAAGATCGAGAACAGCGTCTCGGCGTAGTCGTTGCCCAAGCCTCGCCGGAGGAGCTTCGCGCCCAGGAACGGCGGGTTGCCGACGATGAACTCAGCGGCGGGCCACTCGGCCTCGCGTGGGTTTCCGGGATCGGAGAGGTCGAGCAGGGCGTCGCGGGTCTCGATATGGTCCATCCGGCGCAGGATCGGGTCGCGGCGGTAGCCGAGGCCGTGGCGGATCATCCACTGGATCTCGCCGATCCAGATGGTCACGCGGGCGAGCTCGGCGGCGTACGGGTTGATCTCGATGCCGAGGACCGCCTCCGGGCCGATCTGCGGGACCTGCATCGGGCGCTGGAGGACGAGCGAGCCCCACTGGATGGCCTCGAACTCGAGGTCCTTGAGGGCCCACAGCGAGACGATCAGGAAGTTGCCGGAGCCGCAGGCGGGATCGAGCACGCGGACCCGGCGAAGTCGATCGAGGAAGGCCTCGAAGACCGCGATCGGGTTCTGATCGCGCGGCGTCGCCTTCGTGACCTTCCGCCCGGACATGAGCAGCCTGGTGACCTGCGTCTGCATCTCGACGTACTCACGCCGGAGCGGGCGCAGGATGACCGGCTCCACGAGGCCCCAGATCGCGTCGCGGTCCGTGTAGTGGGCGCCGAGCTGGGCTCGCTGGTCGGGGTCCAGGCCGCGCTCGAAGAGCGTCCCGAAGATCGCCGGCTCGATGAGCGCCCAGTTCAGGCGGCTGACCTCGAGGAGCGTGTTGATCTCGGTCCCGGTCAGCGTGAGCGCCTCGTTCGAGTCGAAGAGGCCGCCGTTGAACCAGTCGATCTCCTCGGTTCCGAAGAGCCCTCCCCCATCGCTCATCTTCGCGAAGAGCTCGCCGAGGGCCGTCGCGAAGACCTGGGCCTTGCCGTGGGAGGCCATCGAGAGCCGCTGGAAGATGCCCTTCGGCAGCAGGCCGGCGTCCTCGGCGAAGAGGCAGAACAGGATCCGGTCGAGGAAGTGCGCCACCGCGTCCGGGTCGTGGCCGCGCGAGCGGAGCGCCTGGGCGAGCTCGGCGAAGTGGCGAGCGGCCTTCTCGGTGATCTGCGCCTGCTCGATCCGCGGGCGGAGCTCGTCGGGGGCGGTGAAGGCGTCGCGGAGGAGGCGCAGCGCGTCGGACGGGTCGTCCGCGGCCAGGTCGTCGAGGGTGATGACCTTCAGGACCGGCGACAGGCCCGTGAAGTTGGTCCGGATCTCGATCCGGTCGAGGTCGCTGACGATCAGGAGCGGCGGATTGCCGAGGTCGTCCTTGTAGTTCAGGAGCTGGAGGTACGCGGCCTTCAGGTCCTTGTCCTTGCCCTTGTACTCCCAGGCGAAGAAGTCGCGTTTCCAGACGTCGGCGAAGCCCTCCCCTCCCCCGGCCTTCGTGACCCGCTTCTCGAAGGCGTACTGCTCGCCGGTGGGATCGGCATCATGGGGCGTCGGCTCGCCGAGCATCCGGCACAGGTCGATGAAGTGGGACTGGGCGGAGGCCTTCTCCGTGGTCTGGACGCCCTTCCACTTCGTCGCGAAGGCTGCGGGGGTGAGCGTGGGCTGGGTCAATGGTTCCTCCGGCATCGCGCGATCAAGTCGGGCAGGTCCTCATCCATGACGAACTCGGTCCGATCGGCGGGATCGGGAGGATTTGAACCCCTATTCCGGCTTGAGGTCATCGGTCTGCACCCCCAACCGTTCGAGAGCATCGCGCACGACGTCATCGCTCATAAACAACCACACCCTCGTGGATCGCCTCGGCGATCGCCGTGCCGCGCGCGGCATTCGGCAGGTCGCTGGTGGACGCCACGAGCACGTCCTTGGCGAACGGGGCGTCTCGGAGCAGACGGCGAATCTCCACCTGTCGTTCGCGTCGATCCACCTTCTCGTCAAAGACGACAAGCAGGTCGACGTCGCTATCGGGACTGGCATCGCCACGAGCTTGGGAGCCAAACAGGATCACGCGGACGGGGTCATATGCCGCCACGATCGAGTTCAACGTGCTCGGCCAGGCAGTACGGATTCGCTGGTTCGTGATCGTCCGAGGAACCCCGGATCTCTTCGCTGCGAGCTCTACGGCCACCTGCTGCAAGTGACGACTACGCTCGCGGCCGAGTCGCCACTCCGCGAGCTCGCGCAAAGCGCGCCTGGGTGCGCTCGGTCGGAAGACGAACGGGCCGCGATCAGATTCCCGTCGCACGGCGTCGCTTCGGACGAGGCTCTCGATCGCGCGTTGAACCGTTGACGGTGGCTTGCCCATGGCCCGCGCGATCTCAGTCAGCGAGGCGCCACCCGCCTCGTCCAGCATGATTACGGTCGCCGCCATCGGCTCCGACAGCATCGATCCCATGGGCGCATGGTCTACGCATTATGCGTACTTGTCAATTGGTCTGCTCATCACCGCTGACGGCCTCGGCGGTGACCTGCTCCTTCGCCCGCTCCAGGATGGCGACCGCGGTATCGCGGGGCACCGTCGGAAACTGCTCGAGGAAGTCATCGAGCGACTTCCCAGTCTCGAGGTACTCGAACAGGGTGCCGACGGGGACGCGCGTCCCGCCAATCACGGCGGCCCCCCACGCGACATCGTCGCTCTGCGTGACGAGTGCGTCCATTCCTTGTTCTCCGGCGGTGCTCACGTTCACACGCTACACCCTGCACACCGTCGGCGCCTCGTCGAGGGTGATCATCTTCAGGACCGGCGACAGGCCCGTGAAGTTGGTCCGGATCTCGATCCGCTCGAGGTCGCTGACGATGAGCAGCGGCGGGTTGCCCAGGTCGTCGCGGTAGTTGAGGAGCTGGACGTACGCGGCCTTCAGGTCCTTGTACTTGCCCTTGTACTCCCAGGCGAAGAAGCCGCGCTTCCAGACGTCGGCGAAGCCCTCCCCTCCCCCGGCCTTGGTGACGCGCCGCTCAGAGGCGTACTGCTCGCCCGTGGGGTCGGCGTCGTGGGGCGTCGGCTCGCCGAGCATCCGGCACAGGTCGATGAAGTGGGACTGGGCCGAGGCCTTCTCGGTCGTCGTCACGCCGCGCCACTTCGCGGCGAAGGCTGCCGGCGTGAGTGTGGGCTGGCTCATCGAGGCTCGAGTCCCTCGACCGGGACTCCGCGGCGCTCGAAGTCCTCGCGCACGACGCGTACGACGGCTGTTGCCTGCCGGACCGCTGTCGCCGACTCGACCGGACTGACAGGCGCAATGTCGTCTGGATAGCGGCTGTCTGTGGCGAACGCCGAGAGGCGGCCAAGGTCCGGCGGCGATCGCTTCACCCGCCACCCATTCGGCAGTCGATTCCGGAGGTCATTGAGGTCATGGGTCCTTGGCGGATCGAGACCGGTCACCGCTCATACACGGTGACGCCTTCACGAATGGCATCCGCCAGCGCCGACCCGATCAGCGGTCGGGCGACGTTCGCGGTCGTCGCAACCAGCACGTCTTTCGCGAACGGCATGTTCCGAAGGAGGCCCAGGATTTCCGCACGCCGCTTGCGTCGATCGACCTCGTCGGCGAAGACCACAAGGAGGTCGACATCGCTCTCGGGCCCGGCGTCCCCGCGCGCCTGCGAGCCGAACAGGATGATCCGCGTCGGGTGGTAGCTCGACACGATCGACGCAACCGCCCCCGGCCAGGCTTGCCTAATCCTCGCGTTCCGGATCGTCGGCGGCGCTTCCAGCGAGCTAG
>CAKKPP010000036.1 GCA_919901745.1 Chloroflexota bacterium
CGACCGCGCCTGCTCGTCAGCCCGTCAGCACGCGCGTTTTACACCAGCCACCTAGACCGGCACCGCTTCGCGCTCCGCGCCAGACGATCGCCGGCACCAGGACGAGCAGCAGCAGCGGCAAGGACTCATTGAGCATCAGCGCCCCCCGCATCGACAACCTCCGCACCGAGGCCGGCTACCCACCAGGCGGAACCTCGAGCCAGCCCTCGCGCAGGGCCCGCGTTGCCAGCTCCGTGCGTGAGGCCAGGTCGAACCGCTCAAACAGGCGCCGAAGGTGGGACTCCACCGTCTTTGTGCCGATCCCCAGGCGCGCCGCGATCTCGTCGTTCGAATGGCCGTCGACGACCAGCCTGACGACGTCCAGTTCGCGCCCGCTCAGCCGAGTGAGCGGGCCGGATCGAGCAGGCCGGACGCCGAACGCAAGGCCGCCTGCTGCCGCGCGTCGGATCGCATCGAGGAGTTCCGCGATCGGGGCGGTCTTCAGGACGAACCCGGACGCACCCAACCGAAGCGCCGCCTCCGCATACTGCGGGTAGTCGTACGAGGTCAGGACCACGATCGCCGGCCTGGGATGGTCGAGGCCGTCGGAGCGCGCGGGGGTGTCCGGACTGCCCTGTGTCAGCCAGCGCAGGCCGCTATCGGAGCCGAGGCGGATGTCGAGGAGGACGACATCTACGGGCGTCGACGCGACGAGGGCCTCCGCCGCATCGACCGAATCGGCAACGCCGGCGATCTCCAGCCCAGGTTGGGCGGCCAGGAGCGCCGCGGTTCCTTCCCGAAGGACCGGATGGTCGTCGACGATCGCGACCCGGATCGCCGCGGTCACCGTTGGCGCCACTCCATCGCGACGTGGGTCCCGCCGCCCGGCCAGCGTCGGATGTCGAGGATCGCCCCGATCTGTTCCGCACGCTGCTGCATGTTCAGGAGCCCGAAATGCCCGCCCGTTTCAGCGGCCGAGCCGGCGTCGGCCGCGATGCCCGGACCGGCGTCGTCGATCGACAGCGACACGCCCGACTCCGTGGCCCGATAGCGAACCATGATCGGTGGCCGGCCGTGCTTGACCGCGTTGGCCAGCGCCTCCTGGGCGACGCGGAAGATCGCCAGCTCGACGTCGGGCGGCGGTCGGGTCCCATCGCTCCGCTCGAGGCGCACCTCTCCACCGGCCAGCCGTTCGATGCGCAGGACCAGCCAGTCGAGCGCGGGCCCGACGCCCAGGTCGTCGAGAATCGGCAGTCGCAGGTCGCCGCAGATCGCCCGCAGGCGGTCGGCAACCGTCCGTCCGAGCTCGGCTCCTTCGGTGTCGCCCGCCGTTTCCAGCCGGCGGACGAGCAGCGTCAGTTCCTGGAGCGCCTCGTCGTGGATGTCGGCCGCGAGCCTGGCGCGTTCCGCTTCGGTCGCGGCGACGATCAGGTCGCGCTGGAGCTGGGCGCGGGTTGCCAGGCGGACCAGCGGCCGAACGGTGAATCGCCCGGCGATCGCGATCGCACCGAGCCAGAACGCGATCGGCCACACATACGGCGGTCGATCGGTGGCCAGCACGAACAGGGGCGTCGCGCCGGCAATCGCGAATTCGGTCGATTGCATGAGCTTGCGAGCCGAGGTGCCGACCGCGCGGAGGCCGCTGAAGTCGATGGGTCCCGCGGCCGCAAGGCCGGGCAGCAGCGGAATCGCGCCGATCGTCGCCCAGCGAAGGATCCCGACATCGTTGCCGGACGCTGCCCCCGTGACGGTGAACACGACGCTGACCACGCCCACTGCCGCGAAAATCCCGATGCCCACCTGGATGAGCCGCCGATCCGCGGCGCCGTCGATCCGATCGCCGAGTGCGAGCGCCAGCGGAACCATGGATGCGATCGTCAGAAGCCCGCCGACGATGACCAGCGCCGGCGATGCCGTCGCCAGCACGGGCTGGACGAGGAGAGGCGTAGCGGCCGCCGCGGCGACGGGCAACGCCATGGGACGGAGCGATTCGCCCGCCCGTCCACGGATGAGCCACCAGGCGCCCCCGATGAGCAGGACGAGGCCGGGGAGCAGGGCGAGGCTGGCCTCGGTGAGCGCCCACGGCCCCGGGTAGTACACGCCGAGCTGGCAGCAGCCGATTTCCGGCTGCCATCGGTCGAGTTCGCCCTGGGTCGCCAGTTCCGCGTTGTCGATCCGCGCCTGGGACAGCAGGAAGAGCTCCTCCTCGGAGATGTTCACCGGCGTCGGCCGGCTGGGCCCGACGAGGATCGGTTCCTGCGGGAGATCGGGATTGGCTGGATCCGGCTCCGGGTAGGTGTAACCCGGCAGCTCGATGAGGACCTGACCGTTGAGCGTCACGACGCGCATCCCGGGCTGGACGCCGTCTCGTGCCGCCTGGGTGAACGGCGCCACTTCGACGACGGTAAGTCCGCCATCGGTGACCCCAAGACGCAAGCCCGGGTCGTACCTGACCAGCAGGAGGACGAGCAGGCTGAGCAGCAGGCTCACCAAGGCGATCGTCGCTGCGATTCGTCCCCGCGTCGCGTCGTCCATACCGGCGACGGTAGCAGGCCGGGGGGATCATCGGAGCCCGGGATATCCCGCAATGCGGTCACGGGATGCGACCGCTCCCGGCGTCGCGCCGGGTCCTTCACGCTGGTGCCCGGCACTCACGAGGAGGGGCGGATGACGGCGACTCTCGAAGCGATCGGGCTCGGCAAGCGATACGGGCGACGTCGCTGGGCGCTGCGCGACCTCGATCTCGCTGTCGAGGAGGGCAGCATCACCGCGCTCGTCGGGCCGAACGGCTCGGGGAAGTCGACCCTGCTGAAGTCCTGGGTCGGGTTCGAGCGTCCGACGACGGGCCGGCTCCGGATCCATGACGTGGACCCGGTCCGCAACCGGGCGGCGGCGATCGCGCTGACCGGCTACGTGCCCCAGGCACCGTCGCTCTACCGCGAACTCTCCGTCGACGACCATCTCGCGTTCGCTGCGGTTCACCGGCCCGGATTCGACCGGGGGCTGGCCCGCCGCTACCTGGACGATCTTCGGATCCCGCTCGACTCGCGCGCCGACGAGCTGTCTGGGGGACAGCAGGCGCAGGTGGGGCTGGCGCTCGCGTTGGGGACGCGGGCGCCGGTCCTCCTCCTCGACGAGCCGCTGGCCAGCATCGATCCGCTGGCCCGTCGCGAGTTCCTCCACGTGCTCGTCGATGCGGTCCGGGCGACGGGTTCGACCGCGCTGCTCTCATCGCACGTGATCACCGACATCGAGCAGGCCTGCGACAGCCTCATCGTCCTCGGTGGTGGGCGCTCGCTGCTGGCGGTCTCGATCCAGGCGGCGATCGATGGCCATCGCGTGGTCGAGGCCGACGCCGAAGCCAACGGCGGGGTCGTCGGGTCCTTTCCATCTGCGACGGGGGAGCACCTCATGCTCGTCCGGCCCGTCCCCGAAGGCGCCGAGAGCAGCGCAGCCGGGCGTGCCGCAGCCGGGCGTGCCGCAGCCGGGCGTGCGGCCACCCTCGAGGAGGTGGTCATCGGCCATCTCGCCGCGAGTCGGCCTCCGCGTCCCGACCGGGCGGTCGGCGCCGTGGCTGCCTGATGCGCGATTCGATCCGTCTCACGTTCCGGATGCACCGTTTCGAAGTGCTGGCGACGGCGACGGCCACGCTGCTGCTTGTCCTGGCGGCCTACGTGGTCGCCGCCCGCCTGGACGCCGTCGGCTTCGGGCCGTGCGCCGGCGCCCAGGGTCCGTGGTCGCCTCGCTGCGAGGGCCTGGCGAACGTGTTCTTCGGCATCGCCCAGAGCGAGGCGACGGCCGTCCTGGGCCTCATCGCCATCCTTCCCTACGCCGCGGGCCTGATCCTCGGCGGGCCGCTCATCGCGCGCGAGATCGAGCGCGGTACGACCCGCCTGGCGTGGTCGATCTCGCCATCGCGCCTCCGCTGGTACCTGGCGCGGATGCTGCCGATCGTCGTCGTCGTGTTCGGGCTGATGTTCGCCGCCGGTTCCGCGGCCGACCACCTCTTCGCGGCCCAGGAACCTCGCCTCGACACGGCCAATGCCTTCGACATGTACGGCCTTCGGGGTGGGCTCGTTGCCTTTGAGGCGCTCGTGATGACGGCCGGGGCGGTCGGACTGGGGGCCGTGACCGGGCGTGTTCTGCCGACCCTGATCCTTGCCTTGATCCTTGGCGCGGTCGGAGTCACCGGCGTCGCGACGCTTCATGCGAGGTACACCGCGACCGAGGCGATCCTGGTCGACGGCGAGTTCGTCGACTCGGGCGATCGCTGGGTCGACCAGTTCTTTCGTCTGCCAGACGGTCGGCTCGTCAGCTGGAATGAACTCGAGCAGATCGACCCCGGCATCCTCACGAGCGAGATGGGACCCGACTACCCCATCGTGTCGAAGGTCGTTCCAGGCGAACGCTACCGCGAGGTCGAGGCGCGCGAGATGATCATCCTCGGCGCGATCGCGTTCATGATGCTCGCCGGCACCGCAGTCATCATCCAGCGGCGCCGCCCGGGCTGACCTTCCCGGGGGGGCGATGGCGGCCTGCAAGCCTCGATGGCGGCCACACCGCATGATGCGGGGCGCGCGTCAGTCCGGGGGCGACTCGCGGGCGCGGCGCGCAGCCGCGATCGGTTCGATGGCGCGGCGCAGGAGTTCGAGGCCGGCAGGATCGAACGCGTACGACCAGGGCCGGATCCGCTCTTCGCGCTCGAAGCGGCGATCGAGGTTGACCGCCAGGGCCTCGCGCGACACGAGGATGAGGTCGGCCTCGCGATCGACCGCGTCGAGGTCGTCGTCGGCGCCGATCACCGCCGATACGATATCGACGCCCTTCGTTCCAGACAGCGCGAGCGTTTCGGCGATGTTGTCCGCCCCGCGCGAGGTTGCACAGACCAGGCCGACGGTGGAGCCGGGCGGCAGGCCGGCGATCTCGTGGACGAGCTCGAGGTAGCCGGGCCCGACGAGCATCGCCACCACGGGCAGTCGGCCGGCCGCGAGCGCCTGGGCCTCATCGGCGTGCATCGTCGTGGTTGCAATGAGGTCGTAGTGGAATCGGTCCAGTCGATCGGGCAGGTCGTCGAGCAAGGTGCCTTCGGCCTCGATCAAGCCGGGGAACGCCTCGACCAGTCGCTCGGCATCGAAGCCAGCATCGGCGGTGGTGCACTCGGCGAAGAGGACGCGGACGAGGGGTCCGGGACGCTTCCGCTCCGTCGCCGCGGCGAAGGTCGCGGCGGCCACCTCGTCGGCGGAGAAGCCGGCCTCCGTCGCCCGACGCAGCATCTCCGAGACGATCCCCGCGAGCGCCTCCGCGGCGCGCCGCTTGGGGAGTTGCTCCACGACCTGCGTTCCCGCGCCGTGGCGGCTCGTCACGTAACCGGCATCGGCGAGGCGTCGGTAGACCGCTCGGATGGTGTTCGGATTGACGCGCAGCGCAGCCCCCAGTTCACGCACGGGGAGCAAGCGCTCGCCGGGCTGGAGCCGGCCCGTATCGATCTTGTAGGCGAGCTGCCAGAAGATCTGGGTCGAGATCGGGACGTCCGAGTTGCGCTGGACGTCCAGTTCCGGACCGGTCCCCGGCATGGTCGGTTGTGATTGGATCGGAGTACTTGACATAGTCCACTAGTCCAAGTATCGTTCGATTTGGCCTAGTCAACTATACCAAGCAACGCAAGGAAGGTCCCCATGGAAGGGCTTCTCGTCATCACCGGTCTCGTCGCGGTCCTCGCCGCATTCGATGTCCTCGCCCTCCGCTGGGGTGCCGACTCGCGGGAGATTCACTCCGAGGCCGGGCGACCTGCAGCGACAACCGGACTCGTCGTCCGCTAACTCGCCGACTCTTTGGCATCGTCGACCCACCGGCGATGCAGCTCCCCGTCAGCCCGTGGCGCGCAGGCCGCGGGCTGACGGATTCTCGGGCTCAGGCGGCGGAGCTCGGCTGGCCCACCTCGGCAAGTGCCGCCCGGTAGATTGCCGCGCCGTCGAGGCCCGACTCCGGTGAGCTCAAGACGCCAAGATCGGCCACGAGTCGCGGCTCGAGATGCGTCCCGGCGGCGCCATCGATGAGGCGGACCGCCCGAGCCGCCGCCCGGAGGCACTGGCGCGTTTCGACACGCATCGGGTCGTCCCAGAACCAGCCGTCGCTGGCGAACATCGCGAGCCGCCAGCGGACCGCTTCCAGGAGATCGAGCATTCGGGCGACGTGACGGGCCGCAGCTCCCTCGCCGAGACGCGCGGCAGCGAAGGCCGGACCCTCGACGGCCCCGACGACGACATCGACGTACGCGTCGCGGCAGGCCCACGGGTCGGGCGATCCGGGCAGGTTCGCGAACTCCCGCTCGATCACCGCATCCATCGAGGCCGCCAGCCGCTCCAGGGCCGCCCGGAGCGGCCCCTTCCAGCGGCCGTCCCGGGCATCAGGGCACTCCTCGGACCAGCGCATCACGCCGTGATGACAGCTCCACGACGTTCGCTCCACGATGTTCACCGTCGGGAAGGGCTGATCGGCTGGTGCGTCCAGGGCGTCGGCCAGGCCGACCACATCGAACCCCCGGTCGTGGCCGCCCGGCGGCGGGTCCAGCAGGCGCTGGAGGAACAGTTCACGGAACGGCTGGTGATGCCCGTAGAGTTCGCCGTCGGTGGCGATCACGGCCAGCGGCGCCGTCCCGTCGTCGAACGAGGCATCGCCGAGGCGGGGCGCGACCCGCTCGCGCGCGAAGCGCTCGGCGTCGGCCGTTGCAGACGGCTCGAACGAGACCGCGCTGCTCAGTCCGGCGTCGTAGAAGACAACATTGAGGCTGCGACCCGCGCCCAGCTCCACCCGATACGGTCGGCGGGGATCGAGGTGTGCGTCGGCCGCCTGCCACGGCGCCAGGATCGTATAGCGCACTCCCTCCTCGGCGAGGACCCGGAGCGTGGCCAGGTCCAGGGCCGTCTCGGGGAGCCACATCCCGCGGGCCGGGCGACCGAATCGATGGGCGAAGTCGCGGAGGCCCCAGCGAATCTCCGTGCGTCGATCGGCGGCGCTGGCCAGGGGCAGGATCGTGTGGTGGTACGCCTGGGCCATCGCGTTGGACGCGGCGAGCGTGTCCGTAAAACCGGCATGGGCGGCCGGCTCGTGGTGCTGGAGCCAGGCGGCGAGCGTCGGCCCGAGGTCGAACGACATTCGGTGCGGATTGCCGCGCTCGGCGTTTGGCCCGTAGCACTCGGACGCGATCCTGGCATTCCAGTCGTGGAAGGGCGCCGCGGCCGGGTCCGGCAGCACCTCCCCGCTGAACGGGTCGATCCGCGACGGTTGGTAAAAGTGACCGTGAACGACCAGACGACCGCGGGTCATCGAGGCGTGTCGCCCGCGTCGCCTGCATCGTTGGCACCATCGGCGTGGTCTCGAGCGACCGAGACAACCTGCTCGACGCGGACCACGGTTCGCGATCCGGGTTCGAGCCTGACCGGCCACGACAGGAGCAATGCGCTGCCCTGGTAGACCCGCTCGAAGCCGGCCTCCGAGTTCGAAACGGTCTCGATCGGCGCCCACCACGCGTCGGCCGCCGGCGACGGGCTGGCAACGATGTCGATGCCGATGTACGTATTCGCCTGCACGATCCGGGCGACGTTCCTGGCCGTGCCGGCGGCATCGTGCGCGGTCACCTGAGCGCCGACCGCCCACGACGCGGCCGGATTGCCGCCGCCGCCGAGCATCATCGTGGCCCATTCGAGGCCGAGGCGGACGTCCACGGCGGCGCCGCCCCGAGCTTCGACCATCACCTCGACCGACATCGTCGGAGCCAGGCGGCTGTCCCCGAGTTCGATCGTCTTCGTCACGCGAACCGGCGAGACGCCCTTGCCCGCGGCGACCCGCCCATCCCGAGCGACAACGAGCCGACGGGCCGCCATTTCGACGACCTCGAAGGGCTGATCGACGAAGTCGCCGAGCTCCCGGGCCGTGCCGTCGGCGAAGGCGGCGGGACCGACCCCAGCCTCGAGGAAGCGGACGAGCCCGGAACGGCGCTCGTACCAGTCGTAGCTGAGGAGTTTCGCGAGACCGGGCTCCTTGGCAAGGACCTGGTCATGGATCGAGGTGACACCAGCGGATCGGTCGACATCGGCCCCGGGTCCCTCGCTCTCGGATGCGGCGTGGGCACGGAGCTTCTCGTGATAGGCCTCCGGGCGCCGCCGCAGCACCGCCCCGAGCGCGTGTCGCGCAGCCCTGATGTCCCAGCTGCCGATGCCGGCACCCTCGTCGAGGTCGACCGTCACGACCTGCCCATCGGTCGAGAGCAGAACCTCATCGCGCCCATCGAGGTCGATGTCCGCCTTCAACGCCGCTTCGTGGGTCCCGGCCGCGCGATCGGCGAGATCCTCGGCCGCGATCAGATGCTCGTACGTGGCCAGGCGCATGTGGCTGATGTAGATGCCGCCGAACAGGCCGTGCCAGTAGCAGTCGTTCGATTGTCCGCGGTAGAGGTGATCCAGGGCTGCCGTTCGGCCCGGACCGTCCGGCATCGCGGCGACCTTGGCCGACGTGCGCAGCATCTGCTTGTGGAGGTCGTTGATCTCGCGGTACTTCACCTGGAAGTTGCGCCAGAATCCGCCGCGCAGCCAGCGCGCCTCCGGTCGCTTCTCGGCGACCGCCGTGTGCAGGATCTCGGCGAAGGCGAGGCCCTCGTCGGCCGGCAGCGCCCACTCGCCCATCTCGGAGTACGAGCTGGTGGGGATGTAGACGCGCCCGATCGCCTTCGATCCGTCCAGCCACGCGGACGGCGTCACGGTGGACAACCAATCGGCGTTGGCCTCGAGGGCCTCGAAGAACCGCTCTGCCCAGCGGTGCTTGCCCCAGCAGTGTTCCCAC
>CAKKPP010000037.1 GCA_919901745.1 Chloroflexota bacterium
CGCTACCAGACACCCATCTCGGCGCACAGGCCCCTGACTGAACGGGGCCGTTCCGATTCCCTGGCCAGTAGCCATCCGGACGCGCTCGACGTCCGTATGGACCACTGGGTGTGACCATCGTCAGGCGGTCGATATCGCACCCGCCGCTATACTCGATCCCAGGTGCGGCGCACGGTCGCCGGCCCGACTGACCCGGAGGTCCTCTTGAACCCCAAGTTCATGCGCAACGGCCTGCTGATGCTCGTCCTCGTGATCGGCACCGCAGCGCTCCTGTTTACCGTCCTCAATGGCTCCACCCAGCCGACCACCGTCGGCTACTCGCAGTTCCTGGCCGATGTCCAGGCCGGCAAGGTGGATCGCGTCAAGCACCAGGGCGAGACGCTGACCGTGACGCTCACGGGCCCACCGGCGACCAGTTACGACACGACCGTTCCGAACATCCTCACCCAGGTCTTCCAGGACATGAAGGATGCGGCCAGCGCCGGCAACAGGACCCTCGATGCGGACATCTACGAGGCGACGCCGGCACCGGACACCTCATGGCTGGGCCTGCTCCTGACCGGTCTCCTGCCGCTCATCGTCATCGGCGGGTTCATCTACTTCATGATGCGCCAGGCGCAGGGCACGAATAACCAGGCGATGTCGTTCGGCAAGAGTCGGGCGCGGATGTTCCTCGGCAACAAGACCGTGGTCACGTTTGCCGATGTGGCCGGCGTCGACGAGGCCAAGTTCGAGCTCCAGGAAGTGGTCGAGTTCCTGAAGTACCCGGAGAAGTTCAACAGTCTCGGCGCGCGGATCCCGCGCGGCGTGCTGCTCGTCGGCCCCCCCGGCACCGGCAAGACCCTCATGGCGCGGGCCGTGGCCGGCGAGGCGGGCGTGCCCTTCTTCAGCATCTCCGGCTCGGAGTTTGTCGAGATGTTCGTGGGCGTCGGCGCCAGCCGCGTGCGCGACCTGTTCGACCAGGCCAAGCGAAACAGCCCGTGCATCGTGTTCGTGGACGAGATCGACGCGGTCGGCCGTCAGCGCGGTGCCGGCCTGGGCGGTTCGCACGACGAGCGCGAGCAGACCCTGAACCAGATCCTGGTCGAGATGGACGGCTTCGACTCGAGCACCAACGTGATCGTCGTTGCCGCCACCAACCGACCGGATGTCCTCGATCCCGCGCTCCTGCGCCCCGGTCGCTTCGACCGCCAGGTCATCCTGGATCGGCCCGACATGAAGGGGCGCGTCGCGATCCTCAAGGTGCACACGAAGGGCAAGCCGATCGACAAGACGGTCGACATCGAGATCGTCGCCCGCCAGTCGCCCGGGTTCTCCGGCGCGGATCTGGCCAACCTGGTCAACGAATCCGCGATCCTCGCCGCCCGACGCAACAAGAAGACCATCCACCTGTCCGAATTCCAGGAGGCGCTCGAGCGCATCGTGGCCGGACCCGAGCGCAAGTCTCGAGTCATCTCGGACGCGGAGAAGCTGATCATCGCGTACCACGAGGGTGGACACGCCGTGGTCCAGCGCATCCTTCCCAAGTGCGATCCGGTCAGCAAGGTCACGATCATCAGCCGGGGCATGGCCCTCGGCTACACGATGGCCCTGCCCTCCGAGGACCGGTACCTCCAGTCGAAGACCGAGTTCGAGGACAAGATCGCCGGGCTTCTCGGCGGTAACGCCTCGGAGCGGATGATTTTCGGAGATACCACGACCGGCGCCAGCAACGACATCGAGAAGGCGACGCAACTCGCCCGACGGATGGTGACCGAGTTCGGGATGAGCGATCGACTGGGTCCGTTGTCCTTCGGCAAGCGCGAGGAACTCATCTTCCTCGGCCGCGAGATCGGCGAGCAGCGCAACTACTCGGACGAGGTGGCCAAGCAGATCGACGAGGAGGTCCGCGCGATCATCGACCGCGCCTACGAGCGCGCGATGCACGTCCTCGAAACGCATCGCGACAAGCTCGAGGCCCTGGCCCAGAAGCTGATTGCCGAGGAGACGGTCGACGCGGAGGGGTTTGAAAGCCTCTTCACCGATCTCCCGCCCAAGGAGGGGCAGCCGAGCATCCCGTCCGCCGGCGCCGATGCCCCGGCACCCGGCGTCGAAACGGGCCTGAGTCCGGCCTGATCCTGCTCCACCCAGGGCCCATGCAGCCCGGAGCGGGCGGCATGGGGTGGAGAAGCGCGGCACTCTCGCCGAGTGCCAGCCCGGAGGGACCATGCCCGCGACGATGACCGACATCGAGGCGTACCTCGACGCGAGTGCCGAACGCCGTCTCGAGTCGTATCGGGAGCTGCTTCGGATTCCGAGCATCTCCGCGCTCCCCGAGCACGCGCCGGACTGCCGGCATGCCGCCGAGTGGATCGCCGGACAGCTCAACGCCATGGGCGTCGAGCACGTCGAGGTCGCCGAAACGGGTGGCCACCCGGTGGTGTACGGCGATTGGCTCCATGCCGGCGATGCCCCCACCGTCATCGTCTACTGCCACTACGACGTCCAGCCGGTCGATCCGCTCGATCTGTGGGACAAGCCCCCATTCGAGCCGCAGATCAGGGATGGCCGGATGCTCGCCCGGGGGGCCGCCGACGACAAGGGCCAGCTCCACATGCACCTGCGCGCGACGGAGGCGTTGCTTGCCACGCGCGGCCGCCTGCCGGTCAACCTCCGGTTCGTCTTCGAGGGCGAGGAGGAATCGAGCTCCGTCCACCTCGACGCCTGGCTTGAGGCCAGGCGCGACCGTCTGTCGGCGGATCTCGTCGTGATCAGCGACACCGGCTTTTTCGAGGGCAACCTGCCGGCGATCACGCTCGGCCTGCGCGGGCTGATGTACTGCCAGATCGACGTGACCGGTTCACCAGTGGACCTGCATTCGGGTGCGTTCGGCGGCGCCGTCGAGAATCCTGCGAACGCCCTGGCCCGGATCATCGCCGGGCTGAAGGACGCCGACGGTCGGATCCTGGTGCCCGGGTTCTACGACGATGTTGTCGAGCTGTCCGCAGCCGATCGCGCCTCACTCGCCGCCCTGCCGTTCGACGAGGACACGTACCGGACGGGTCTGAATCTGCCGGCGCTGGCCGGCGAAGTGGGCTACACGACCCTCGAGCGACGCGGCGCGCGGCCGACGCTCGACGTCAACGGGATCTGGGGCGGGTTCCAGGGCGAGGGCGCCAAGACGATCATCCCGGCGCACGCCCATGCCAAGGTGAGCTGCCGCCTGGTGGCCGACCAGGATCCGGACCGGATCTTTGAGCTGGTTCGCCACCATGTCCAGGCCATCGCCCCGGCGGGCGTGCGCACGACCGTCACGTCCCTCGGCGGTGGGAATCCGAGCCTCACGTCGATGGACCATCCGGCCACGCGGGCGGCGGCCCGCGCCCTCGAGGCGACGTTCGGGCAGGCACCGCTCTACATTCGCGAAGGCGGTTCGATCCCCGTGTGCGCCAGCTTCGGGCGAATCCTGGGCCTGCCGGTCGTCCTGCTGGGATTCACGAACCCTGACGACAACGCCCATGCGCCGAACGAGTCGATGGTCCTCGCCAATCACGAGACGGGGATCCGCACGATCGTGCGCTACTGGGACGAACTCGCCGAGGTCCCGATCGGGGCCTGAAGCCCGGCTGTCGGGCCGAAACGGAGCGGCCGCCCGTACTTTCGGCTGGCCGCCGAGGCGACACGCGGCCCAGAGGCAGTGCGAATCGCGGTGCTACGATGCACAGCAATGGTTCGGATTCGGGAGGACGACCAACACGTGAGCACGGAAGCCGTAGATCAAGCCAAGGCCGCGCCGGCAGCGTGGCGCCTGGACACCGACAACGGCAGCATGGCGCCGCTGTCGGCCCTCGACGTCCTGGTCGACCTCAACGACAAGGTCACCTCGGGCAAGGCCTCCGAGTTCCAGCCGGTCCCGCTGGGTTTCACGCCCCTCGACAAGACGATCGGCACCGGCCTCCGACCGGGCGAACTGCTCCTGATCGGCGGCGCCCAGGGCACCGGCAAGACGACGATGGCGCTCCAGATGGCGCGCAACATCGCCTCGGGCGGGCAGGCCAACGTGCTCTACCTGTGCTTCGAGCACGATGAGCCGTACCTGCTCAACAGGCTCATCGCGATGGAATCGGCCCTGGCCCACCTCCCGCACAAGACCGGCGCGATCAAGATCCAGGACGTTCGCAAGGAGATCCTCGGAACGTGGAGCGCGGAGGGCGGAAGCGCGGCCAACCTCGCGAACAACCCGCGGCTTCGTCCGTCCCTCGACCGCATTGCGCGCTACGGCCAGAACCTGTTCCTGCTGCGCGGCTCACAGACGGCCAGCACCGTCAACAACATCCGCGACCTCGTGCGCCAGCACCGCGTGCTGTCGGGCGATCGCCGCCTCGTCGTGTTCGTCGACTATCTCCAGAAGGTGCCGCAGATCCCGGAGCCCGAGAACGAGACCGAGAAGGTCACGTACGTGGTCAATGGCCTCAAGGACATCGCCCTCACCGAGGACGTTCCGATGGTCGCCATCGTGGCCGCCGACAAGGAAGGCCTCAAGGCGGCACGTCTGCGCAACTTCCACCTGCGCGGCAGCTCGGCGATCAACTACGAGGCCGACATCATCCTGATCCTCAACGAGAAGTACCAGATCGTCGCCAAGGTGAACATCGAGTTCAACCCGTACCAGGCGCAGCGCTTCCGCGACTGGGTGATCGTCTCCGTCGAAAAGAATCGCGGCGGCCAGGACAACGTCGACCTTGAGTTCGAGAAGCATTTCGAGTTCTCGACCTTCGACCCGAGCGGCCGAACGGTCCAGGAGAAGCTCATCGAGGAGCGTCTCTACAACGACTGACGCGTGGTGCGCGCCGTGCCGGATCGGCCGATGGCGGTATCGTTGCGGCAATGACCGATCCACTGGGCCGGTACCCGGACATCGTCGAGATCGTGGTCGAGATTCCGGCCGGCAGCCGGAACAAGTACGAGTTCGACGAGGCGGCCGGCGTCTTTCGGCTCGATCGCGTGCTGGCATCGGCCGTTCACTACAACTTCGACTACGGGTTCATCGAGCGAACCCGCGCCGATGACGGCGACCACACGGACGCGCTGCTGTTGATCGACGAACCGACCTTCACCGGTTGCCACGTCTGGGCACGGCCGGTTGGTGGCCTGGAGATGCGCGACGAGAAGGGTTTCGACTTCAAGGTCCTGTGTGTGGCCGTCGGGGACGCCCATCAGGCCCATGTCGAGACGCTCGACCAGATGCGTCCGCATCGCCTGGTCGAGATCGAGCACTTCTTCCAGACGTACAAGCTGCTCGAGGACAAGACGGTCGAGGTCCGCGGCTGGCGCGATCTCGCGCGTGCCCGTGAGATCCTCCTCGCCGATCGTGCCGCGTGGGAACGCGAGCGAGCCCCGGACCCGCAGCCGCGGTGATCCCCGGGCGGCGTCCCGCGTACCCCGGATCGTCCCGGGGACGGCCGGATCCAGGCATCGGTCCGTCGCTGTTCATCGCCGTGCCGCTTCCCGAACCCACGCGCGCCGCCGTTGCCGAGCTCGTCCGCGGCGTTCGCCGCGAGCCCGACCGCGCCGACGACGGAGCGCGCGACCCGCAGGACGTTCGCTGGGTCCGCATGGACGGTCTCCACCTCACGCTTCGATTTCTCGGGCCGACGCCGATCGAACGAATCCCGACCCTGATCGAGATTGTCGATGCGCTCGCGGCCGAACGGGGGACATTTCGCGTGTCGCTGGCGGGAACCGGCGCCTTCCCGTCGGAAGGCCGCCCCCGCACCCTGTGGCTGGGCGTGGTCGATGGCGTCGCCGCACTCGACGCGCTCGTGGCGGCCCTGGGGTCGGCGCTCACGGCGGCCGGCTGGGCCCACGACGATCGGCCGTTTCGGGCGCACCTGACCCTGGCGCGCTCGGATGGCGTCCGCGCCGGGCCGGCCGTGGTGCACGCCCTGGCCGAAGCGGCCGCCGTGGCCAGGTTCGCCGCCCCGTTTCGGGCGGACCGAATCATCCTGTTCGAGAGCCGGACCGGCGGCGGCCCGGCGCGCTACGAGCCCCTCCACGTCGCTCTGCTCACGGGACCGTCCGAAGAGTCGGTTGCGGCCGGAAGCGCCTCCGGGTAGGCTCGCGGTCCGATCCGCGCTCCCCCACGGATCGTCAGGCCAGCACGGACAGGAGGACGACGATGGGTCGGACGATGACGAAGCAGACGAAGTTCGTCCTCGATGAGGAGCACATCCCGCGCTCCTGGTACAACATCGCGGCCGACCTGCCACAGGCGCCGCCGCCGGTGCTCCATCCGGGTACCGGCCAGCCGATCGGACCCGGAGACCTGGCGCCGTTGTTCCCGATGGAACTGATCAAGCAGGTCGTGAGCACCGAGCGCGAGATCGAGATCCCCGAGCCGGTCCGCGATGCGTATCGGCTCTATCGCCCGAGTCCGCTCTTCCGCGCGCATCGCCTTGAGCAGGCACTCGATACCCCGGCGCACATCTATTACAAGTACGAGGGTGGCAGCCCGTCCGGAAGCCACAAGCCCAACACGGCGATCCCCCAGGCCTTCTACAACAAGCAGGAAGGCGTCACGCGGCTGGCGACGGAGACCGGGGCCGGCCAGTGGGGCAGCGCGCTCGCGTTCGCGGGGGCCGCGTTCGGCCTCGAGATCAAGGTCTACATGGTCCGCAGCAGCTACGACCAGAAGCCGTACCGGCGGGTCCTCATGGAGACGTACGGCGCCGAGGTCGTGCCTAGTCCCAGCGTCGACACGCAGTACGGTCGAAGCGTCCTCGCCGACACACCGGCGCACACCGGGTCCCTCGGAATCGCGATCAGCGAGGCGATCGAGGACACGGTCACGCATCCGGGAACGAAGTACTCGCTCGGCTCCGTGTTCGACTTCGTGCTCCTCCACCAGACCGTCATCGGCCAGGAGTCGATCGAACAGATGGAGATGGCCGGCGAGGAGCCCGACGTGATCATCGGCTGCGCAGGCGGCGGATCGAACTTCGCCGGTCTGACCTTCCCGTGGCTCGGCCGGACATTCCGTGGCGGCCGGGCTTATCGGGTCATCGCTGCCGAGCCGGAGGCCGCACCGTCCCTCACCCGCGGCGTCTATGCCTACGACTTCGGCGATACGGCGAAGATGACCCCGCTGGTCAAGATGTACACCCTCGGCTCGGGCTTCATCCCGGAGCCGATCCATGCCGGCGGCCTGCGCTACCACGGGATGTCGCCGCTGGTATCGCTGCTGAAGGACATCGGCGCGATCGAAGCGCAGAGCGTCCACCAGCGGGCCTGCTTTGAGGCCGGCGTCCAGTTCGCGCGCACGGAGGGGATCCTGCCGGCGCCCGAACCGACCCACGCGCTCAAGGTCGCCGTCGACGAGGCCCTCGAAGCGCGCGAGTCCGGCGAGGAACGGGTCATCCTGTTCAACCTGTGCGGCCACGGGCACTTCGACCTGTCGGCCTACGAGCGGCACCTGTCCGGGCAACTGGAGGATTACGAGTACCCCGCAGAGCGAGTCGAGGCGGCGCTCGCGGCGCTGCCGCGGGTCTGAGGTGATCGGACCACGAAGCGCTTGAGAACAAGATGCGGGCCGCGCCAGGGGGGGATGACACGGCCCGCGAGTGGGCCACCTGCCCGAGTGACCAGGGCGCCGCCGTGGCGACGCTCCCGTGGCATCATCGTGCGCACGCGTCCGCCCGCGCATCCCGCATCCGACGTACTTCCAGACGGCCTCGTGCCCCACAGGGGGGCGTGATGCCGAGATTGTCCTGTCGGACGTGCGGTCGGCAGATCTACACCGCTGCACCGCTCGAGTCGCTGTTTGCGGAGGAACGTCGCTGCCCGCGCTGCGGAGCGTTGCTGACCGTCGATCGACGCCTGGACGAACGGCGGACGGCGGTGCGACGCGAGAATCCCCCGGAGACGCCCGGTCCCCCGGAGGACAACGAGGAGCGTCGGACGACCCAGCGCCGGACCGGGCGTCGACGTCGGCCGGCGAATGGGGAACGCGACGGGGGCCCGTCCCAGCGGTCGGGCGGCTGGGTCGACTAGCGACCGCCCTCTAGCGACCGCCCTCGCTCAGTAGAGCGACTCGTCGGGTCGGGGCGGTTCGACCAGCCGATGGCGCAGCGCGAACGCCACGGCCTCGAGCTTGGAGTGCACTCCGAGCTTGCCCATGATGTTCTGGACATGCGTCCGGAGCGTGTTCGGGGCGATGAACAGGCGTTCGCAGATCTCGGGCGTGGCCAGCCCTTCCGAAAGCGCCCGAAGGACGTCGAGCTCGCGCGGCGTCAGGGGCTCAATCCGGATTCGCTCACCGCCACGCTCGCGTGCCGCGACGACGCGCTGGGCGATCCCGAGGATGACCGAGCGTGGCAGCAGGGTTTCGCCGGCGTGTGCCGCGCGGACGGCCCCGACGATGTCGTCGACCGCACGATCCTTCGTGAGGTACCCGTCGGCTCCTGCCTGGATGGTCTCGAGCACGGTCTCGTCGTCGTTGATGGCCGTCAGCATGACGACCCGACACTTCGGCCAGCGCGCTTTCACGGCGCGCGTGGCGTCGGCGCCGGTGCCGTCGGGGAGCCGGTAGTCCATCAGGACGACATCGAGCCGCTCGCGCAGGAGTGCCCTGGCCTCGGCGACGCTGCCGGCGACGCCGACCACTTCGATGTCCGACTCTCGTTCGAGGAGTTGGGACAGGGAACCCGTCAGCAGCTGGTGGTCATCCACCAGCAGGACGCGAATGCGCTTGGCGGTGCCAACCACGCGATGCGTTTCCTCCATGCAAGACGCCCGGCAACCATGACGCCCGCCGACCCAGATCTCGGCTCGAGCGCCGATTCTAGCATCGACACCCAAGCAACCGCCCATACTCCCACCATGGAGGTCGCGTTCGTCGGCTTTGGGCTCATCGCCGGGTCCATCGCCCGTGCCCTGCACGAGCGAACGGTTGGTCCGGCGGTGCGCCCGAGGCTCGTCGCCTGGAGCCCCAGCGGGGCGGGAGCCCGCGCCGCACTCGTCGACGGCGTCCTCGACGATGTCGCCGAGTCCCCAGCCCACGCCGTCCGTACGGCCGACCTGGTGGTTCTCGCCGCCCCGCCCCAGTCGGTCCTTGCGCTGCTCGACCTCCTGGCGGATCGGGCGAACGTCCACCTTCCGGATGGCGTCGTCGTGACCGACGTGGCCAGTACCAAGGGACGTATCGTGGAGCGGGCGACGGCCCTGGGACTGCCGTTCGTGGGTGGCCACCCGATGGCCGGACTCGAAACGAGCGGCTATGCCGCAGCCCGGGCCGATCTGTTCGTCGATCGACCGTGGGTCATCGTTCCGTCCGCGCGTCCCTCCGGCACAGCGGGGGAGCGGACCAGCGACGCGCATGCGGCCCTGGTCGAGGACGTGGCGCGACGCGTCGGCTCACGCCCGGTTCGGATGGAGGCGGCGCAACACGATGCCGTCGTCGCGGCGATCAGCCATCTCCCACTGGTCCTGGCCGCAGCGCTCGTGGAGTCCGTCGCCGGCGGGCCGGGCGTACCCGTGGCGGATGACTGGCCGGTCGCCCGCGAGCTCGCGGCGTCGGGCTGGCGGGACATGACCCGGCTGGCACGAGGCGATGCGGCCATGGCGGCTGGGATCGCCACGACGAATGACGCCGCGCTCACGGAACGGTTGCGAGCCATTCGCGTCGTCCTCGACGCGTGGATCGCCGACCTGGAGCGGCCCGACGGACCGGACGAGGCGCAGCTCGCCGCGCGGTTCCGGGCCGCCCGGGATCGGCTCGACGACGAACCCTCGTGAGCACCCCGGCCGTCCTCGAACGCGTCCTCATCGTACCGACATCGATCGTCGTGCCCGTGCCTGGGTGGCACGGCCTGCGAGCCGCCGATCGGAACGCATTCGAGGCGATCGTCGAGCGCCACGGCGAGTTTAGGGAGCGGTCGGCGGTGGAGGCGGACCCATCGCTGAAGCAGATCATCCCGTACCTGGTGGTGCGTGACGGTCCCGGCTACTTCCTGATGCGGCGCACGCGTGCCGGTGCCGACCGTCGCCTGCACGACCGCTATTCGATCGGCGTGGGCGGTCATCTGAATCCGGGCGATCGGAACCTGGCCGGCGGTCTGGCGCGCGAATGGGCCGAGGAGGTCGACGCCGACTTCGAGCCGGAGTTCCGGTTCGTGGGACTCCTGAACGACGACACGACCGACGTCGGCTCGGTCCATCTCGGTGCCGTCTTCATGGCCGATGCCGCCGGTCGGGCGGTGACCATTCGCGAGACGGACAAGCTCAGCGGGTCCTTCGCCGATCCGCACAGTGTCGCCGCGGTCGTTGACCGCCTCGAAACGTGGAGCGCGATCGTCTTCGAGCACCTCGAAGGTGTCGCCGCTCGCTGACATGGCTCGGGGGCCGGAGCGTCGCAGGTGCGATACTTGGCGCGGAGGTGCGAGATGCACCGTCGGATCGCTCGTGCGCTGCTCGCCGCCCCGCTCCTGCTGGGCCTCCTCGGGCTGGCTGCGCCGGCACTGGCCGGCAACCACCGCGTCGTGGTCCTGCCGGCGACCGGGATCGTCGACAACGTCCTCGCAGGCTATCTCGCCGAGGGGATCGCGGCCGCCGAGGCGGACCGGGCGGCCGCCGTCGTCATCCGCCTCAATACCCCGGGCGGCAGCCTCGATGCCACCCAGAAGATCGTCTCCAGCCTGCTCGGCGCGGAGGTGCCGGTGATCGTGTGGGTCGCCCCGGCCGGCGGGAAGGCAGCGAGCGCCGGCACGTTCATCACCCTGGCCGCCCATCTCGCCTACATGGCGCCGGGCACCAATATCGGGGCGGCTTCGCCGGTCGGCGGAGGGGGCGAGGACATCACCGGGACACTCGGCGACAAGGTTCGCAACGACGCCATCGCCAACATCACGGCCATCGCGGAAGCGCGCGGGCGCCCGGTCGACTGGGCGATCGCCACCGTCGATGAGGCAAAGTCCTCGCCCGCTTCACAGGCGGTCGAGGTCGGCGCCGTCGATGGGATAGCCGGTTCCCTGGAGGACGTCCTCCGCCAGGCATCCGGCCGGATCCTGACGATCGCCGGCGCCGAGCGAACGCTCGCGCTGTCGGGCGCCGCCACCGACGAACTGGGAATGAACCCGTTCCAGGCGTTCCTGCACCTGTTGTCCGATCCGAACATCTCGTTCCTGCTGTTCACGATCGGCTTCTACGGACTGTTCTTCGAGCTCCAGAGTCCCAACTTCGTGACCGGGATCCTCGGCGGGCTGGCGATCATCCTGGCCTTCATCGGCTTCGGGAGCCTGCCGCTGAATGTCGGAGGGCTGCTGCTCATCGCCCTGGCGATCGTCCTGTTCGTCCTCGAACCCACGGTGACCAGCCACGGCCTGTTGACGGTCACCGGTCTCGTGGCGTTCGTCCTGGGCGCCTCCGCACTGTTCACGGCGCCCGGCGATCCCACGGGACCGTTCGTCGAGGTCGCGGGCCCGTTGATCGGGGTGATGACGGTGACCACCGGGCTGTTCATGGGGCTCATCGCCTGGGCCGCGGTGCGCAGCAGGCGGCTGACCTCCAGCGAGGGCCTGGTCGGCAGCAGCAGCGGCCTGGCCGTGGGCCTGTCCGGCGTCGTGCGCAGCCCGCTCGCGCCCGGCGGCACGATCTACGCCGGCGGCGAGGAGTGGTCGGCACGGGTCGTCGACGACCGGCCGTTGCAACGCGGCGACGCCGTTCGGGTCGTCGGCATGGATGGCCTCACCGTCATCGTGGAGCCTGACCAGTCACAATGATCGAACCGTAGCGCCCGGAGGAACCCATGGAACTCCCGACCGTCGCCGCCATCGTCGCCTTCCTGGTGGTGGTCGCACTCGTCATCGTCTATCTATCGATCCGGGTCGTGCAGCAGTACGAGAAGATGGTCGTGTTCCGGCTGGGTCGGACGAGCGAGTTGATGGTTCGTGACCCGGGCCTTCGATTCCTGATCCCCGTCATCGATCGGCCGGTCAAGGTGGACGTTCGCGAACAGTTCATCGAGGTTCCCAGCCAGACGACGATCACCCGGGACAATGCGCCGATCAACGTCGACTTCCTGATCTACTGGCGGATCAGCGATCCGCTCAAGAGCG
>CAKKPP010000038.1 GCA_919901745.1 Chloroflexota bacterium
AGATAAAACAGGGTTTGGCGCCCCCGGACGGATTCGAACCGCCGACGCCAGCCTTGGCCGGGCGGACCTGTGGTGTCGCGAGCCAGCAGCTGATTGGAGCGCCGTCGGTCGGGGTTTCGGGCGCATGGTCGCACACTTGGCCGGGCCGGACGGTTCGAGCAAACTCCACGCTTCAGGTCGCAGACTGGTGGACTCAACCACGGGAATCGTGGCGATATGATCCTATTCCTGCGAATATCGTGTTGACCGCGCGAGGGCCCGTGTGGCACGATATCCTTACTCCGTTGCGCATGCCGCAACCGCTGTCTCGCCCGACGCACCAACCACCGTCACGCCCACCCCCCGATCCATGGAGGGATCATGCCAACCGAACCGGCTCGGCGATCCGTGCTCGCGCTCAAGCGCGATGCGCAGAAGGCGGCCTATCAGCGCGCGCTGCGCAGCCTTCCCGGCGGAACGAACTCGAATTTCCGCGCCTGGGGCGAGGACACGATCTACGTCGACCGCGGCAAGGGTGGACTCGTCTGGGATCTCGACGGCAACGAGTACATCGACCTTCGTCTCGGGTACGGCCCGGTGATCCTGGGGCACGGCGACGATCGGGTCGACGACTACGTGAACGAACGCATGCGCAAGGGTGTCAGCTTCTCCCTGACGAGCGAGGACGAGATTCGCGCCATCGAGCTCGTCAAGGAGCTCACGGGCTGGGTCGAGCAGGCCCGGCTCACCGTGTCGGGAACCGAGGCGACGATGCACGCGATGCGCATCGCCCGGGCGTACACGGGCCGGACGAAGATCGTGAAGTTCGAGGGCCAGTACCACGGGGTCCACGACTACGCCCTGATCTCGGTCACGCCGGACAAGATGGACGACCTCGGCGACCCGGAGAATCCGGTCGGCCTGGCCTGGGGACGCGGCATCCCCGAGGCCGTCAGCCGCACGATCATCCCGGCACGCTACAACGCCCTCGACGTTCTTCGCCGAATCTTCGAGCGGGACGGGAACGACATCGCCGGCGTGATCATCGAGCCGGTCCTGGGCAATGCCCAGGGGATCATGCCCCAGCCGGGGTTCCATGAGGCGATCCGCGCCCTCACCAAGGAATTTGGCTCCCTGTTGATCTTCGACGAAGTCAAGACCGGCTTCCGGTTCGCCCGTGGCGGTGCGGCGGAATACTTCGGGATCACGCCGGACCTCGCCACGTACGCCAAGGCGATGGGCAACGGCTACCCCACCGCGGCCTTCGGCGGGACCGCCGAGGTGATGAGCGTCCTCCCCGACAAGGTCAGCCACGGCGGCACGTACGCCGGCAACCGGGTGGCCGCCGCCGCGGCCGTCAAGGTCCTCTCGATCATCAGGGACACGGACGCGCTCGAGACGATCCATGCGACGGGTCGAGCCATCCAGGCGGGGCTGTCGCAGGTGCTCGAGCGCAAGGGCCTCCCGTACGTCTTCACCGGCCATCCGTCGATGTTCGGGATCATGTTCGCGGAGTCCGCACCCACCGAATACCGCGACTGGGCCGGTTCCGATCACAAACTCTACGACGCGATCGCGATCGGGATGCACGCGCGGGGCGCCATGCCCGAACCGGATTCGAGGGAACCGTGGTTCCTGTGCGAGGCCCATGGCACAGGTGGCTACGAGGATCGAATCGTGCAGATCTTCTCCGACGCCCTCGACGCGGCGGTCGAGGATCGATCGCGCCCCGGCGCGGTCGACTGATCGGCCCGGACGGTGGCTGCCATCTCCCTCGACGGAAACGCGGTCCGCTCGGTCGATCGGGCCGCCTCGCTCCTGCTCGCCCTCGGCGACAGCCAGGGCGAGGCCGGCGTGACCGAGCTGGCCCGCAGGCTCGGGCTGCACAAGTCCACCGCCTCTCGCCTGCTCGCGACCCTCGAACGGCGCGGTCTCGTGGAACAGGACGACGAGACCGGCAAATACCGCCTCGGTCTCGTGGTCATCCGGCTCGCAGAGCGCGCCGAGAAGACACTCGACCTGCGCTCGATCGCCATGCCCGAACTGGAGCGGCTGGCGCGCCTGACCCACGAGACGACCGGCCTCGGCGTCCTCGATGGCGACCAGTTGCTGACCGTGGCCCAGGCCGACGGCCCGAACCTCATCGCCGTCGGCGACTGGACCGGCCGGTCGACGCCGCTCCATTGCGTCGCGTCGGGCAAGGTGCTCCTGGCGGCGCTCGCTGAGCGTGAGGTGATGCGCATCGTGAAGCGCGGTCCGGCCATGTTCACCGAGCGCACGATCGTGGAGCTCGAGCCTCTCCTCGCGGAGCTCGTGCGGGCGCGCCGGCGCGGCTACGCCACGGCCATCGGCGAGTACGAGCTGGGGCTCAACGCCGTGGCCGCGCCCGTGCACGATGCTCGCGGCCAGGTGGTGGCCGCGGTCGACATCTGGGGTCCGGCCTTCCGGCTCACCCCGCGGCGCATCCCGGAACTCGCCGGCCAGGCCCGGGAGGCGGCGGCGGCGATCTCCGTTCGGCTTGGCGGGACGACGGCTGCCTGACGGCTCCGCGACGGCACGAGTCGGGCTCGACGGGCTAAGCTCGGTGCATGCCTGACCTGAGCCAGCCACCGTGGGCGGAGATCGCGGCCGCCCTGTCGGGTGTGATCGTGCCGATCTCGATCATCGTTGGTGTCGCGTTTGCGCTCGTTCGGATGGCCCGGCCGTTCGTGCACGGGATCGTCAAGACCCTGATGGACCGCGAGGCGTCCGAGGGGACCGCCCAGGAGCTGTCGGCGGTCGAGTTGACCAAGCGGATGTCGACCATCGACACCCTGGGCGCCAAGGTCATCCGATTCTTCGTCATCGTGATCGCCGGCCTGATGACCCTCCGCGAGGTCGGGCTCGACATCGGTCCGGCGATCGCCGGTGTCGGCATCATCGGAGTCGCCATCGGCTTCGGGGCACAGCACCTCGTCCGCGACTACCTGAACGGCGTTCTCATCCTCATCGAGAACCAGTTCTCCAGGGGCGACACCGTGCGGCTGGCCGGGGTCACCGGCACGGTCGAGGACTTCAGCCTGCGGCGGACCACGATTCGCGACCTCGACGGGACGGTTCACTCGATCCCGAACGGCGAGATCACCGTCGCCTCGAACCTCACCAGGACGTGGGCGAGGATCAACGAGGACATCCAGGTTGCGTACGACTCGGATGTCCCGAAGGTGATCCGGATCATCGAGGAGGTGGGCCAGGCGATGGCCGACGACCCAGTCTGGCGCCGGCGCGTCCTGGAGGCACCGCGCGTCGATCGTCTCCAGAGCTTCGATGAGTCCGGGATCTCGCTCAAGGTCCTGGGCGTCGTGCGCGCCGAGGACCGCTGGGTCGCGGCCGGGGACTTCCGGCGGCGATTGCTCGCCGCGTTCGCGGCCGCGGGCATCGAGATCCCGTTCCCGCACCGCGTCATCGTGGACCGCCGGCCGTCCCTCGCTACGTCGACCGGCGATCCAGGGGTGTCGGCAGCGGACGACGGCACCGCGGACGACGGCACCGCCGGCGGTTGATCGCGCCGGCGCGGATGGACGCTGCGTAGAATGGTTGGACGTACCGGAAGTCGAGGAGGAGCTCCGTGAGCGTGGACCAGCGGCCCGAGATCGAAGCGCTCATGGCGGAGGGCGCGGCGTTTCCTCCGGACCCGGCGTTCAGCGCGCGCGCGAATGCGACGGCTGCCCTGTACGACGAGGCGCACCGGGACCCGGATGCCTTCTGGGCGCGCCTGGCGCGAGAGCGGATCGACTGGGAGACGCCGTTCGAGAAAACGCTCGAGTGGGACCTGCCGTTCGCGAAGTGGTTCGTGGGCGGGCGTCTCAACGTGAGCTACAACTGCGTGGACCGGCACGTTGAACGCGGTCTCGGCGACAAGGTCGCCTATCACTGGATCGGCGAGCCGGGCGATACCCGGACGATCACCTATGCCGATCTTTACCGTGAAGTCCAGAAGGCCGCCAATGCGCTCAAGGAACTCGGTGTCGGTACCGGCGACCGGGTCGCCCTGTACATGCCGATGATCCCCGAGTTGCCGATTGCGATGCTGGCCTGTGCCCGGCTTGGTGCGCCCCACACGGTCGTCTTCGGCGGGTTCTCGGCCGAGGCACTCTCGGGCCGGATCAACGATGCCCAGGCCAAGGTCGTGATCACCGCCGACGGTGGTTGGCGTCGTGGGAAGCCCGCGGCGCTCAAGCCGGCCGTTGATGACGCCCTGGCCAGCACGCCGTCCGTGGAGCACGTCCTCGTGGTCCGCCGGATCGGCGATCAGCTCGACACTGCGATGACCGAGGGTCGCGACATCTGGTGGGACGACATCGTCGAGCGCCAGGCCGCAGACTGTCCGCCGGTTCCCGTCGATTCGGAGCACATGCTCTACCTGCTGTACACGTCGGGGACCACGGCCAAGCCGAAGGGCATCGTGCATACGACGGCGGGGTACCTGCTCGGCACGTCGTTCACGCACGAGATGATCTTCGACGTCAAGCCGGACGACGTGTACTGGTGTGCGGCGGACATCGGCTGGGTGACCGGTCACAGCTACATCGTCTACGGCCCCCTCGCCAACGCGACGACCGGGGTGATGTACGAGGGAACCCCCGACACGCCGGCCTGGGACCGCTGGTGGCAGATCGTCGAGGACTACAAGGTCACGATCCTGTACTGCGCCCCGACGGCGATCCGCGCGTTCATGAAGCAGGGCGAGGCCCATCCGGCCGGCCACGACCTCTCCTCGTTGCGCGTCCTCGGCTCCGTCGGTGAGCCGATCAACCCCGAGGCATGGCTCTGGTACAACGAATACATCGGCGGCGGCAAGGCGCCGATCGTCGATACTTGGTGGCAGACCGAGACGGGGATGATCCTCATCACGCCGCTGCCTGGCGTCACGACGACAAAGCCGGGCAGCGCCACGTTCCCGTTCCCCGGGATCGAGGCGGATGTCGTCGACGCCGACGGCAACACCGTCCCGCCGGGCGGCGGTGGCTACCTCGTCCTGAAACGACCGTGGCCGGCGATGCTGCGCGGGATCTACGGCGATCCCGAGCGCTATCGCGAGACCTACTGGAGCCGCTTCCCGGGGATGTACTTTGCCGGGGACGGCGCGCGCCGCGATGCGGACGGCTACCTCTGGCTGTTGGGTCGCGTCGACGACGTGATGAATGTCTCGGGCCACCGGATCAGCACGATCGAGGTGGAATCTGCGCTGGTCGACCACAAGTCGGTCGCGGAGGCGGCGGTCGTCGGCAAGAACGACCCGGTCAGCGGCCAGGCGATCTTCGCCTTCGTCATCCTCAAGGCCGGGATCGAGGGGACGCCCGAACTGGGCGCCGAGCTGCGCAACCACGTGGCGAAGGTCATCGGGCCGATCGCCAAGCCCAAGTTCCTGCTGTTCACGCCGGATCTCCCCAAGACGCGCTCCGGCAAGATCATGCGGCGCCTCCTGCGCGATGTTGCCGAGGGCCGCGCTCTGGGTGACACGACGACGCTCGCGGACAGCGGCGTGGTCGAGGCCATCCGGGCCGGGTCCGGCGCGGCGGAGGACTGACCGTGCCGTTCGATTTCCTGAAGCGCAAGCAGCCCGGTGCGCCGCCGCCCGGGAGCGTGGCCGCCGGCGCCTCCCACGGGGACACCCGACCCATTCGCTTCGACGGCCTCACGGACGAGTGGCGGCTGCTCGGAACGATGCACGTGACGGGCCGCATGTCGGACGCAATCAATCGCCGCGAACCCATCGAGATCTCCGATGTGCGCTGGGGTCCCATCGACGGATCCGCCCCACCGGAACCCGCGCCCGGACTGCGCAGCGTCGATCCCTACGATCTCATCCTGATCATGGCGGGCGAGGGGACCCTGCCCCTGCTGTCCGAGGATCAGCGCGCGGCACAGCGGGTCCACAAGGTCACCTACGACCTGGCCCTCGAGGTTCCGCCGTTCCGGGTGATCGGGACGGTCCAGCTCCACCCCGGATCCGAACCGGAGCGACTCCTCGACCGCGCCACCGAGATGTTCGTGCCGGTCCTCGACGCGACGTGCTCGATCGCCGGACGCTCGATCACCGAGGAGCCCGTCGATGCGATCCTGGTGAATCGGTTCTACCTGCGCGGCATCGAGCAGATCGACCTGCGGACAGGGGAGCGACACCAGAAGCTGCCCGGCGCACCGCTCGGCGGCGTGAGCTGGCAGGACCGGTCGCGCTGACCCTGGGAACGCGCGTTCGCTTGAGGCGGGGCGCCCGGCGCCGCCGCGAACTCAGGTCCGGACGGCCTGGCGCTGGCGCCCGAACAGGCTGAGCTTGGAGCGATTCTCTTCACGGGCCGCGAGAGGTGTCCCCATCAGCCGCTCGGCGAGCGCGAGGAAGTCCTCGCTGATCTTCTCCTTGGGGTACAGCTCGATGATCGTCTTGCCCTCGTTGGCGGCACGGACGAAGTGCAGCCCGCCGGACCGGATCAAGGCCATCGCCGGCATCCCGACGGTCCGCTCCATGTCGGCCACGGACACGCCGCTGTTGGCCCGGTTGATCACCAGCGCGAGCTTGTCCCGGACGCCGAGTTCCGCGGCCACATCGCGGAGCTGGACGGCCGCGCGGATGGCCGGAACGTCGGGTGTCACCGGGACGAGGATCCGCGAGGCAGCCTCGAAGATCGCCTGATTGAGCGGGCTGTAGGACGGGTGCAGGTCGACGATGACAAAGTCGCACCCGCGGCGGGCCTGGGCCAGGGCATCGGTCACCCGTTTCGGATCGAGGAGTTCGGTCTGCATCGGGTTCGAGGTGAGCGCCGCGATGCGCATGCCGGATGCGTGGGTCGCGGCGAGGTCGGTGAGCGGTTCGCGCGGGCCGCCGTCGGCCTCGTCGATCCAGCTGTCCATGGCCGTCCGCACCTGGTCCACGCCCAGCGAGGTGGTCACGTGGCCGGTAACGGTGTCCGCATCGACGAGCAGGACCTGCTGCCCCTTGAGGACCTGCAGGGCTGCGGCGAGGTTCGTCGCGATCGTCGTCTTGCCGACGCCGCCCTTGGGATTGAAGATCGCCACGATCTCGCCGCGGCGCTCCCAGGCGCCGATTTCGATCTGATGACCCTGCAGCACCGGCCCGCTTCCGTCGTCGACGGTCTGGCTCCGGATGCACATCGCCTCCACCTGCCAGCGGATGGCCTCGGGAGAGTACGGGCGAGTCGCGTACTCGTCGTCGACCGACGCACCCGGTGACAGTGCGATGCGATCCATCGCCTTTGGCGTGACGATGGTGAGTGCCGGGATGTGCCGTCCGTTCTCGTGGAGCATGGCGTACAGCGAGAGGCAGGTGTCGAGATCCTCGACGCCGTCGAGGATGGCCACGGCGATGTCCCGGTGACGAGACAGGAGCCCTTCGAGCTCTTCGACGCTTGACACGGCCATCGGCTCGAACCCGGCCGCCGAAAGTTCGGCGTGGACCGCCGCCCGCTCGTCGGCGGGCAGCGACAAGGCGATGACCGGACGGCTCACGAGCGAGACCCGCTCTTGGCCGCAGCGTCGGCCACCGTCTCGGGATCGTGGGCGGACAGGCGAATGGTGCCGTCGCGGGCTTCGAGGATCCGAATGCCGAACCCGGGCATGCCGGGCAGGCCGGCCTCGATGGCCGTGGACCGGTTGTGCTTGACCGCGAACACGAATTCACCGTCGGGCCCGGATGTGACCGTGACGCTCGACACGCCCTCGAGGCGTGCGACGTGGCGCTTGAATGTGGCAATGCTCGCCACGCTCACGAGGCCGTCGACAACGATCGTCGTCTCGCCGGGTCGCCCTGCGGACTCGCCCTCGGCCACCGCCTCGTCGCCCTGGGCAGGTGCATCGAGCACGGCGGCGATGGTCGGCTGTTCGTCGGCGGGTTCGGGCGATGCGCCGGCGGCTGTCGGCACGGCCTCGACCGCGACAGCGGCAGCGGCCTCGACAGCGGCAGCGGCCTCGACAGCGGCCTCGACCTGGCCGGCCTGCGGGAGGTCGGTGCCGGCCGCGATCTCGGCCTCGGCTGCCGACATCGGGTCCAATCCGAACGCCTGGAGGCGGCGATCGACGGAGGCTGCGAAATCGTCATCCTCCAGCTCGGTGCCCGATCCGTCGTCGCCGGCCTCCTCGGTCACCGGGACGGCCCACGGAACTGCTTCGCTGACGGTGGCCTCGGTCGTGGTGGCCTCGGTCGTGGTGGCCTCGGCCGCCGTGTCATCGGTCAGCGGAAACGACCGCGACGTCACCTCGTCTGCCCCCGCTTCGATCGCGTCGTCGTCCAGATCCGGCGGCTCCGGCATCTCCTGGGCCATGACCGCTAGGCGCGTCGGATCGTCCTCGCGGGACAGCACCTCGAAGAACGCGTCGAGATTGGTCCCGAACGCGGCGACGCGCCTGGCGACCGCCTCGACGAGGGCCTCGATGCCGGCCTCGTGCGTCCCGATCTGGTGCTCGAGCTCTTCCTTGCGGTCGGTAATGCGCGTGTCGGTCTCGGTGCGGATCCTCGCGATTTCGGCCTTGGACCACTCTCGAGTCCGGGCGATGTCGTCGTCGGCGTGCTGACGCAGCTCGGTCGCCTTCCCGGATCCGCCCGCGCGGATGGCCTCGATGCGGGCCGTCGAATCGGCAGCCAGGCGCTCGAGCGTCTCGGCACGGGCTCCTTCGGCCGCAGCGCGCATCGCCCGGGCGAGGTCGACCTGGAACTTCGTCGGCGCGCTCACGGGAGCGGCTCCCGTACTCGTGGGGCGCGTCTCGGCGGGCGCAGCGGTGGGCTCGGTCGTGGTGGTCACACCGTCGGCGTCGGCGTCGGCCGTGTCGGCCGTGTCGGCCGTGTCGGCCGGGGAGCCCGGATCGACGGCGCTCGGCGCAGCCGCATCGGGCGCCGTTGCATCGTTGTCGGGCTGTTCGACCTGGTTGGCGTCGGACGCCTCGCCAGCGGCTGGCTCGGTGTCTGAATGGAGCGCCCATGGAGGGCGGAAGCCGGAGCGCGAATCGGTGCTTGCCATGTTCCGACAGACCTCTGCGATTGGTAGCCCAGGGCATGGGGGTGGGCTACTGGGCATGCTGGCAGCGGTGGCCGGTCCGGTGCAGTCCGCTAGAGGTACCGCCAGTCCGTCCCGGTGGTACCACCCGGCACGCGCGCCGGGCCGGGCGCCGATCTTCCCGGCCATCGGCACGTGGAACGCGAGTTCCCCGGCACGCGCGGTACGATGGGTCCGTGACCACGGATCCTGAGCCCTTCGCCGATCCCGGCTTCGACGGGCGCCCGGGCCTGCTCGACCGCCGGAGGCGCGCGCTCCGCGATCTGCGCATCTCGGTCACCGATCGCTGCAACTTCCGCTGCACGTACTGCATGCCGATGGAGGTATTCGGGCGGGACTACGCGTTCCTGCCGCGGGAGGAGCTGCTCACGTTCGAAGAGATCGAGCGCCTCGCGCGACAGTTCGTGGAGCTGGGTGTCCAGAAGCTGCGGATCACCGGTGGGGAGCCGCTGGTTCGGCGCGACCTTCCTCGATTGATCGACCTGCTGTCCCGGATCGAGCTCCCGGAGGGCGGTCCCATCGACCTCACGCTGACCACGAACGGTTCGGCGCTCCGGGCCCTCGCGGGACCACTCGCGGCGGCTGGGCTGCAGCGCGTCACCGTGAGCCTGGATTCGCTCGACGACGAGGTCTTCCGCTCGATGAACGGGGTGGACTTCCCGGTCTCGCGAGTCCTGGACGGGATCGCGGCAGCGCGCGAGGCTGGGCTTGAACCGATCAAGATCAACGTCGTCGCCAAGCGCGGCGTGAACGAGGCGAGCATCGTCCCGATGGCCGGCTGGGCTCGGGACGAGGGCCTGATCCTGCGCTTCATCGAATACATGGACGTCGGCCATTCGAACGGCTGGCGCGTCGACGACGTGATTCCCGCCGACGAGATCGTGTCGCTGATCGACGCCGCATGGCCGCTCGAGCCGGTCGAATCCAACTATCGCGGGGAGGTCGCCGGCCGCTGGCGCTACCGCGACGGTGCGGGTGAGGTGGGCGTCATCTCCTCGGTGACACAGCCATTCTGTGGGGATTGCACCCGGGCCAGGATGTCCGCCGAGGGCACTCTGTACACGTGCCTGTTCGGATCGGACGGGCATCCTCTCCGCGATCTCGTCCGTGGAACGGTCGACGACGCGGCGTTGCGCGCGGCGATCGCGGCGATCTGGACCGTCCGCGATGACCGCTACTCGGAGCTTCGCTCCGCGGCGACGACGGACCTGCCACGAATCGAGATGTTTGCGATCGGCGGATGAGCCGGAACCACCCGGTTTGTCCACCGGCGGTCCACAGGAGCATCGATCCCGTGGAAAAATCGCAGCGGGGTCGGGGCAGATTGGTGGATAACCGCGTTGACCACCCACACCGGCGCCGCATACCGTTGTCCTTGCCCGAAGGGGCCGTCAGAGATCGGAGACACCGAGATCGCATCAAGGTCCTCTGGTTTGCACCGGTCGCTTCGGGCGCTTCCTTGTCTCGGGTGCGCGGCGCCAGTCGCCCGTCTCGGGACGCTCGCCCGGCGAGACGCGACCGGCATCCCGGTGTCGGTACGCTCGTCGGGCGATGGAAGCCTGCGGCCTCGGCCGACCTCCGCTTGGTTGCGATCCTGAGGCCCGGATGTCGCTGACCGATCCCAACGCCCCGGTCCGACCGGCCGACCAGCCCGCCCGGCTGGATGCGCTCGAGGCGGCGGTTCGAGCCCGTTCGGCGCTGGTTCCGGTGGTCGGGATCGTGCTCGGGTCGGGTCTCGGTGGGCTTGCCGACGACCTGGACGAGGCGGTCGCTATCCCCTTTGCCGAACTCCCCGGCTGGCCGGCGGCGTCGGCGCCGGGTCATGTCGGACGGCTGTTGCTGGGTCGGCTGGCCGGCGTTCCCACGGTCATGCTCCAGGGCCGTCTGCACATCTACGAGGGCAACGACGCGGGCCTGATCGTCCAGCCGACGCTCCTCTTCGGGCGCCTCGGGGCCACCATCGTGGTCCTCACCAACGCGGCCGGAGGCGTCAATCCCGCGTTCGGCCCCGGGACGCTCATGGTCATCGCCGATCATCTGAATCTCACCGGCCGGACGCCGCTGAACGGACCCAATGCCGATGCAATCGGGCCCCGGTTCCCGGATCTGACCGACGCCTGGGACCCGGATCTCCGGGCACGTCTGCACGCGGCTGGACGAGCGGAGGATGTGTCGCTCGAAGAGGGGATCTATGCCGGGTTGCTCGGCCCGCAGTACGAGACTCCGGCCGAGGTCCGGATGCTTCGGGGCCTCGGGGCCGACGCGGTCGGGATGTCGACGGTCCTCGAGTGCATCGCGGCGCGCTGGGCCGGGCTCCGGGTGTGCGGCGTTTCGCTCGTCACGAACCTGGGTGCGGGGTACAGCGGCCAGCCGCTCACCCACGAAGAGGTCCTGGCGTCCGGTGCCGAGGCCGGGCCACGCCTTGCCAGGGTCATCCATCGGTTCGTGGCGGATCTCGCGTCCGCCTGACCGACCGGTGGTGCCGGGTCGCCGGCCCGCCGCGCCGGCCCGCTCTCTTCGTCTTCGGCGCGCCGTGCCGGCCGGTCAGCTGACCGGCAGCTCCCGACCCGCCGCGCGGGCGGCCTTCGCCTTGTCGGCCCAGGCGTCGAGGACGCGGTCCTTGTGCGGCCGGATGGGGCAGTGGCCGTCGCGGTTGCCCATCTCGTCGCAGTAGCCGAGAGGCACGCACTTCGGCGCGAGGAAACTGCCCAGGAACGGCGACACCTGGAAGATCTCGTGGCGGATGAGCTGGAAGAGCCGCCGGATCTCCCACTGGGCCATCGTGCACAGGCGCAGCCCCGACATGTGGATCAGGGCGCGGAGGTTGGTCGTCATCACGAGGTTGGTCCGCGTCGCGTTCGGGAAGACGAAGCGGGCGTCCTCGCCGGGGATGCCGGCAGCAACGAGATCGCCGTAGAGATCCAGCGATCCCTCGACCTGGTGCTCGTAGCGCTCGCGCAGGTCGTCGACCGTCTCCGCGATTGAGGTCGGGAGCATCGTCGCGGCCCCCTTGAACGTCACGTAGCGCTGGCTCTGCTGGTCGAACGCGACCCCCGCGCGGTGGCGGACGAGCTGGTGCGACAGCGTCCGCGACACGCCGCTGATCCCGAACGTGAAGACGACGTGCTCGATGGTGGATCCATGGCCCGATTCGATGACGCCCGAGATGAGCTTCTGCATCTTGGCCTGCTCGATCCGACCGTCCACGGCGCGCTCGAAGATGTCCTCCGGCGTCAGCTCGGAATAGCACGTTCGGCACGCGGTGTAGATGAGCGGGACGTAGAAGCGTTCGACGATGTCGCGGTCGGGGAAGAGCAGCGTGGCCTTCATCCCGAGTTCGCGTCGCCCGGGGTTCCTGGGGATCCCCGTCTTCGCGCGCGGGCTTGCGTCCGGGCCGGTCGGGATGGGGCCGGGAGGGGACGTCGGGGCCGTCATGGCGGCCAGTCTAGTCCGTTTCGACGCCGGACCTCGAGTGGCACCACGGACCCAACCGGTTGCAAGTCAGTAGGCCGCCTCCATCTCACCGAGCGCATACGCCACGGCGGCATCGAGCGACAGCGCCGCACCTTCGAGGGTATACCGCTCGAGCTCCTCAGCAGACAGCAACTTGTTCAGGTCGCGCTGACCGTACACGCGCTGGATCGAGGAGACGACCGTGGCCAGGCCCACGCCAGTGGCTCCCGAAAGCTGGCGCGCCGCGCCGTACAGGCGGGCCGCCCGGGGCAGGTCGTGCTCGCCGACGGCCAACAGGTACAGATCGTCGAGGACGAGGGTGATTCCCGATGCGTCACCGACCTCGTGGAACTGTCGAAGGGACAGGCTGAGGTTCTCGCGGGCCTCCTCGAAGGCGTTGAGCCGCTGGAGCGTGGCGCCGACCATGTGCAGGGCCCAGGCCTCCATCGTTCGATCGCCGACCTCGCGGAAGAGGGCGAGGGACTCGCGCAGCGGCACCAGGGCCGCCTCGTTCTCGGCCCGGAAGTAATGTCGATCGCCGAGCCCCCAGAGGGCGTTGCCGGCACCGCGCTTGTCGCCCAGCTCGCGGTAGAGGGACAGCGCCTCCAGGAGGTAGCCCTCTCCGATCGCCAGCGGATCGACCTCCTCCGGCTTGACGGTGTCGGGGTTCACCGCGAGGACCCATCGGAACGAGGCGTTGTACAGCGCGTTCGCGATCTCGGCCTTGTCCCCGATCTCGCGCCACAGCTCGAGTGCCTCGTCGTAGAAGACCTGCATCACGTCCGGCTGGCCCTGCCACCAGCAGATGCCACCCAGGGCCTCAACGAGCCGGGCGCGAAGGCGCGGGTCGTCGTGCGACCACGGTTGGCCAGCGATGCGATCGATCCGAACACGGGCCTCTGCCAGGTAGCCGCGCTTCTGCCAGAAGCGCCACATCGCGAAACCCAGCCTGATGGCCGTGTCGGCGTCCGCCCGGTCGGTGGCCCGGTCGAGGGCGGCCCGGATGTTGTCGTGCTCCCGCTCGAGCTGGGCCAACCAGCGACCCTGGTCCTTGCCGGCCAGCTCCGCGGCGGCCCGCTCGGCCAACGCGAGGAAGGCAGTCCCGTGGCGACGCTCCAACTCCGCTCGCTCGCCTCGAGCGTCGAGCATCTCCCCGGCGTACTCGCGAATGGTGTCGAGGAGACGGAAGCGGGGCTCCCCGTCGACCTCCTCGCTGCGAACGAGACTCTGGTCGACCAGCGAGGTGAGTCCGTCGATGACGTCCTGGCCCAGTTCCTCGGTCGGCCCACAGACCAGCTCCGCAAGATCGAGGTCGAACCCTCCGCTGAAGACGGACAGCCGGTCGAGCAGGCGCCGGCACGGGTCGTCGAGGATGTCGTAGCTCCAGGCGATCGCGGCGCGCAGCGTCTGTTGCCGCTCCGGCAGGTCCCGGGAGCTCGCCACCAGGACCGACAGCTGCCTGTCGAGGCGGGACAGGATCGCCTCGGGCGAGAGGATCTTCACGCGCGCTGCGGCGAGCTCGATCGCCAGCGGCATCCCCTGGAGCCGAGCGCAGATCGCGGCGACGGCGGGGGCATTCTGATTGGTGACCGTGAACCCGGGCTTCACCGCGACCGCCCGGGCGATGAACAGCCTGACGGCGTCGTAATGGTCGAGCGTCTTGGGATCGAGTGTGCGCAGCTCCTCGGGCAGTCGGGCCAGATCGAGGGCGGAGAGGTGCTCCAGGTCGGGCGGGACGGGCAGGCCACCGACCGGATACTCCTGCTCACCGGAGATCCGCAGGACGATCCGGCTGGTGACAATGATCGACAGGCCCGATGCGGCCCGTTGGAGTTGGGCGATGTCACCGGCCGCATCGACAACCTGCTCGAAGTTGTCGAGCACGAGCAGCACCGGCCGGTCCGCCAGCCACTCGACCAGGAGATCGAGGATCGGCCGGCCCCCGATCTGGGCGATGCCGACGGAGGCGGCGATCCGGGCCATGACGAGGCTGGGATCACGGACGGGTTCCAGGGCGACGAAGAAGATCCCGCCCGCAAATCGGTCCGCGGCGGCCGCGGCAACCTGGAGCGACAGGCGCGTCTTGCCGGTGCCGCCCGGCCCGGTCAGCGTCAACAGACGCGTGCGGCTCAACAGGTCGAGTGCCTCGGCCAGCTCGCCGTCGCGGCCGACGAACGTCGTCAGCTGGGTGGGCAGGTTGTTGGGACGCGCGTCGAGGGTTCGCAACGGCGGGAAGTCCTCGTCGAGACCCGCCGCGACCACCTGGGTGAGCCGCTCGGCGGCGCGCAGGTCCTTGAGTCGATGCTCGCCGAGTCCGCGAAGCGAGATGTCGTCGGGAAGACCGCCGCTGATCAGCGCGCGCACCGTGTCGGACAGGACGACCTGGCCACCGTGGGCGATCGCCGCGATTCTCGCGGCACGGTTGATGTCGATCCCGA
>CAKKPP010000039.1:0-36902 GCA_919901745.1 Chloroflexota bacterium
CCCGCCGACCGCCCCGCCGACCGCCCCACCAACAGAGCCGCCGACGCCCGCGCCCTGATTCGACGGGCCACGCCCGAGGCCCTTAGCCCGGTCGGCCAACCTGCCCGGGGCCGGCCACATCCATCTCGTCCCAGAGGCCAATTCGCGTCCCAACCGCGGCGACCGGCGTCGGTGGAGGAGGCGCCGTCCTCGAGGACGCGGGCGACCGACGCTTCCGGGCGCGCGTGCCCGTCGTCGCGTCGTTGAGCGGAACGCCGGGTGCCTCACCGACGGGCACGAAGTCGAGCCGCGCTCGATCCCCCCCACTTGCCACCTCGCCGTCGATCCGCGCGGCGCCCGAGGCAGGCGTGGCCGCACCATAGACCCGCGCGGCCGCCGCCTCCCAGCACGACCGGAGCTCGTTTCCGAGGAGCGGCAGGCGGCGGCGGTCGAGGCCGCAGTAGCCGATTCCGGGCGCCACCGACACGCGGTAGTTCCGACACGTCGCGCAGCTGGTCGATGATCTCTTGCAGACCCAGCAGCGGGAAGTCTCCGCCTGGGGCGTCGCGCAGTGGGGGCACCGCCACATCGCCATCGAGGGCGATGGTAGCTGCGAACGCCGCCCGTGTCCACGGGCCAGGTCGGAGCGCCTCCGGTTTGGACTACTTCTGGATCGTGATGACGGTCCGGTCGGTGGCCGCGCCGAACTCGCTCGTCGTCACGAGGACCGTTGCCAACCCCTGGCCCTGGGCGGTGCCGGCCGGCAGGCTGGTCACGAACACGGCGCTGCCGTCGCCGGCCGTCGTGGCCTCGAACGTGATCGCCGGGATTCCGGGCATCGTCAGGCTGAACGTTGCCGTGGCACCGGCCAGCGCCCGCCCGTCGGGGTCGGTGACCACCACCGTCAGCTGGATGTTCTGCGGGAGCTTGTTCGCGGAGAACGTGTACCGGCTGGCCGACAGGTTGGCGGCCAGGACCCCTGACCCGCGCCGGACGCTGACGACCAGCTCGCCGGGATTGCCGGCCGGATCCGTCGCCGTGATCTGGATCCCATTGGTCCCCGCGGCAATCGCCAGCACGAGTTCGAATGAGCCGTCCGAACCTGCCTCGCCGGCGATCGATGCGCCGTTCGCCTCGTTGCGCGCAACCAGGGTGCTGCGGGCCTGTGTCTTGCCGACCAACGTCACCACGTCGCGATTGATCGTCGCGTTCTCCGCGGGTGAGCTGAGCACGATCACCGGCGCGTCCTGATCGAGGATGAAGGTCACGATCCGCGACGATTCCGACTCGCCTCCCGGGGTCGCGATCGTGGCGCTGAACCCGTTCTCGCCGGGAGTGAGCGCGATGGGGATGACGACACGCGGTCCGGTCCCCACGGAGCGCTCCTCGACCTGAGCCGCCACCTGGTCGGGCAGCGTGAGGTAGATGCGAACGCGTGTTTCATCCCTGCCCACCATGTTCGGCGGGATCGTCACGACGAGGTCGATCGTCGCTTCGCTCGTGTACGGCTCGTCCGGAGATGCGATCGTCGGCGCGTCGGAGATTGGGGCGATCGTCGTCGACGGCGTCGCAGTCGAGGTCACCTCGTCGATGAATCCGGAGAACAGTCCGCCGACGGCGCCCACCGCGCGACCGAGGCCACCCAGCGCTCCGACGACGACCACCACGCCGAGAACGCCGAGCGCGGTGACCAGCACGAGACGTGCCGGGAGCGGCAGGCCTGGCCGGCGCTCCGGCCGGCGTCGCTGGCTGACGCGGCCGGAGACGGTCGGTCGTGGTCGAACCTTGACAGGGGCCGGACGACCCGAGGACGGCGGGCGGGGTCGGACGTGCGCGGGGCGCTTGCCGCGGGGGGTCGTCATTCGCGCGGCATTGTCGCACGGGTGGCGCCAGCCGCGTCCGAGCCGCCGCCTCGTCCGGCGCGGTGCGGTGTACTCTGGCACGGATCGATCGCGTCCCGTGGGGTCGCGACGCGCTGCCCGAGGGATGGATGCCGGATCGGGATCCGAAACGATCGCAATCCGGAAGCCCGGTTGGGCGTCCGGGGTTCGGGATCGGCCCGATCGCGCGGGTAACCCCGTCTCCTCTGGCGCGGCGGTTGGCCGCCAACGCGACGTCGGGCGCGACCGGGTCCGCGCAGATGGCCGGAATGCCGTCCATGCCGCGTGCCGGGTTCGGGCTGCCGAGCCTGCGTCGCAACGTCTGTCCGCACTTCTACATGACCGGGACGCGAGGGGCCATCCAGATCCACGCCCCGCATCTCCTCAAGGCGCTGATCCGCCAGGACGCGAACGTGTCGCGTTGCCAGCTCCGTGGCGGCGTGCATCTCGAGCAGGGCTACGTGAACGACGTGTGCCTGACACCGCGCTTCAATCAGTGCGTGTTCTACGAGGAAGAGCTCACGCGCGAGTGACCGACACATCGGGATCGGCGGGCAGCCGTGCGTCGGCGGAAGCCGCCGTACTGAGCTATGACGAGGCGCTGCGTGCGATCGCCGAACGTGGTCGATACGGGATTCGCCTCGGCCTCGGCCGAACCCGGGCGCTTCTGAAGGCGCTGGGCGACCCGCAGCACGAGGTACGTGGCGCCCTGGTCACGGGGACAAACGGGAAGGGCAGTGTGCTGGCCCTTGCGGCGGCAGCAGCGCGGGCGGCAGGGCTGCGTGTTGGAGCGACGCCGAAACCCCATCTCGTCACGTACCGCGAGCGCCTCCAGCTCAACGGCCGCCCGGTGGACGCAACCACGTTCGCCCGACTCGTTGGCGAGGTGCTGCCGTTCGCGGACCGCATCGCACGGCGTCACGGCGAGCCCACGGAATTCGAGCTGCTCAGCGCAGTCGTGTTCCGTTGGTTCGCCGAGGTCCGCCCGGACGTGGCGCTCGTCGAGGTCGGCCTGGGCGGCCGGCTCGATGCCACGAATGTCTGGGATGGGGGAGTCGCGGCCATCACCAATGTCGATCTCGACCACATGGATCGGCTCGGATCGACGATTGCTGCGATCGCCCGTGAGAAGGCCGCGATCATCGAGCGCGGCGACCACGCGGTGACGGCCGCGACCGGTGACGCGCTCACGGTCATCCGGCGCCGTGCGCGGCGGCTGGGGGTGCCGCTGGTCGAGGTGGCGGCTCCGCCCATTCTCGGGTGGGATCGCGACGGGCTGGATGTGGACCTGCCCCGTCTCGGCCCGACCCGCATCGGCCTCAGGGGAAGGCACCAGGCGATCAATGCGGCCACGGCCCACGCCATCCTCGACGCGCTCGGGGCAGCAGGGATCGCCGACGTGCCGGACGAGGCGCGCCGGCGCGGGTTCGCTGCGGCAACATGGCCGGGGCGACTGGAGCTCATCGATCGAGGGGGGCAGTCGATCCTGCTCGACGGAGCGCACAACCCGGCCGGGGCCGCAGCTCTCGCGACAGCCCTGGAGGACCTCCGACCGCATCTCGGCAGGCGCGGTCCACATCCGCTCGAACCGCTGACCGTGCTCACCGCCGTGGCGGCCGACAAGGACGTGGCCGGTATCGTCGCTGCGCTTGCCGGGAGTCCGGCACTGGAGATGGCGACCATCCTGTGCACCCAGTTCGACGATCCGCGCGCCCTTCCGGCGGCCCTGTTGGCAGCGGCCTGGTCCCGGGCCGGAGCACCGACGCACCAGGTCGAGGCTGTGCCCGATTGGCGCGAGGGTCTCGCTCGAGCGCTCGATACGGCCTCGGGGACGATCATCGTGACCGGCTCGTTGTACCTTGTCGGGGCAATTCGGGCACTTCTGGTCGACGATCCCGATCTGGCCGACCCGCTGACATGAGGTTCCGCAGCCACCCGTGACCGACACCCACGAGCGCGTCACTCCCAGCCAGCGAAGTGTCGTTTCCGGCCGGATCGATGAACCCGGCGGGGAGAGTCCGTCCTTCGCCGTCCCGGACGCTGCGCCAGTCGGGCTGCCGCCCAGTCCGGAACCGTTCGACATCGGGCACCGCCGGTTCGATTGGGGCCGAAGGACCTACATCATGGGCATCGTGAACGTGACCCCCGACTCGTTCTCGGGCGACGGTCTGCTGGCCGGCTTCGCCCGGGATCCCGACCGGGTGGCGGAAGCAGCCGCAGGCCTGGTGCGCGCCATGGTGGCGGACGGAGCAGACCTGGTCGACGTGGGTGGCGAATCGAGCCGCCCGGGACACCAGCCGGTGGACACGGCCGAGGAGATTCGCCGCGTCGTGCCGGCCGTGGCCGCCATTCGCGCCGCTTTTCCCGACCTGCCGATCAGCGTCGACACCGTCAAGCCCTCCGTCGCGGCCGCCGCCATCGACGCCGGAGCCGACCTCGTCAATGACGTGTGGGGCATCGCCGACGACGACCGACTCGCGCGCCTCGCGGCCGAGCGAGAGGTGCCGCTCGTCCTCATGCACAATCGCGCCGAGGCGCGCTATACAAACCTGATCGCGGAGGTGATCGCGGAACTCCAGCGGGCGATCGAGCGCGCCCTGGCGGTGGGCGTGCCATGGGACGGGATCGTGATCGACCCTGGATTCGGATTCGGCAAGGCGCCGGAGCACAACGTCGCACTCCTCCGCAACCTCGCCGCCCTCCGGGTCCTGGCGCGTCCGATTCTCCTGGGCACGTCGCGCAAGTCGACGCTGGGACGGGTCCTCGACCTGCCACCGGATGAACGGCTCGAGGCGACTCTTGCCACGACCGCCCTCGGGATCGCCGCCGGCGTCGACATCGTTCGAGTCCACGACGTGCGTGCCAACGTTCGGGCTGCGCGCATGACCGACGCCGTGGTCCGAGGAACGTATCGGTGAGCGACCGAATCCTGTTGCACAACATGGTCTTCCAGGCGCGCCACGGCTACTACGACCAAGAGCAGGTCACTCCCCAGCGCTTCGAGGTGGACATCGAGTTGAACTTCGACCTGCGGCCCGCCGGCCTCGAGGACGACCTGGAGCAGACGGTCGACTATGCGGCCGTGTACGAAGCGACCCGCCAGATTGTCGAATCCACGACGTTCCGGCTCCTGGAGGCACTGGCTGAGGCGATCAGCCACGAAATCCTGGCCGGATTTCCGATCGTCGGCAACGTCCTGGTCCGGGTCCGCAAGCCGGAAGTGAGCCTGGGTGGCCCACTCGACTTCGCCGGCGTCGAGATCCGCCGACAGCGCTGACCGCGAGGACGGTCGGCCCTCGATCTAGAGATCGGGCGGCCGGGTTCCGAGCGTGACCTGCACGACGAGTCGCTCGGTGCCCCGCAGCATCGCCACCTCCACCGTCTGGCTTGGGGCGAACTGGCTGAGGATGGCGTCGAGCGGATTCTCGGCATCGACGACCTTGCCGCCCACGCTCACGATGATGTCGCCCTCGCGAACCCCGGCCGCATCGGCCGGGCCACCGGAGATGATCCCGGCCAGGGTCTGCCCGCTCGCCGACTGAGCGGAGCGCACGATGGCACCAGCACTGACCGGGAGGCTCTCCTGCTGCTGCAGCTTGAGGGTGACCGGCTCGTAGCGGATCCCGATGTACGGGCGGGCCAGTTCCTTGCCTTCGAGCGCCTGCTGCATGATCGGCCGGGCAATGTCGATCGGGATCGCGAAGCCGATGCCGCTGCTGTTCTGGGCGATGGCGGTGTTGATCCCGATCACGCGTCCGGCGGCGTCGATGAGCGGACCGCCGCTGTTCCCGGGGTTGATCGCTGCGTCGGTCTGGATGAGGTTCGTCAGCCGCGTCCCGTCGTTGACGGTGATCGAGCGGCCCTTCGCGGAGACGATGCCACTGGTGACCGTATTCGAATACGTTCCGAGCGGACTGCCGATGGCAATCAGCAACTGGCCGACCTGGAGGTCGCTCGAGGTTCCGACCGGCGCCACGGGCAGGCCCGTCGCCTCGACCTTGACGATCGCCAGGTCGGTCAGCGTGTCGATGCCGTACACGGTGCCCTGGAACTCGCGTCCGTCCTTCAACTCGATCGTCAGCGTGGTGCTGTCGGCAACGACGTGGCGGTTGGTGAGGATCCAGCCGCCGGCGTCGTAGATGACACCGGATCCGACCCCCGTCTCCGGGATCTGGCCACCGACGAGATCCGTCGTCGCCCCGGTAGCCGTGATGCGTACCACGGCGGGGCTGACCAGCGCCGCGGCCTGCACGATCGCCGACCCTTCGGTCACGACGACCGGCTGCCGAGATGCCACGGGATCGGAGACGGGCACGGTCGGCGCCGGCAGGCGATCGAGAGCTCCACCGGCGTCGAGCGCGAGATACGTCCCGCCAGACGCCAGCACGGCCGAGAGGAGTGCCGCGGCCACGACGGTACCAGCCCCGGCACGGGCCCGTGGAGCCGCCTGGATGGGGGCCGCCCGCACGGGGCTCTCGGCGGCGGCGCTCCAGCCGGGTTCCTGCGATCCGCTCCAGATCGGGTCCGACCAGTCGGGGCGCGGCTCCCGACCCGGTGAAAACCGCTCGGTCTCCGTGAACCCGGCGGCGCTTCCGGGCGTCGGGTCAGGCGTCGGGTCAGGCGTCGGGTCAGGCGTCGGGTCAAGCGTCGCACCGGGCGGCGCTTCGGGCGGCGCTTCGGCGCCGGGTTTGCTTGGCGGCTGGTCGGTCATCGGTCAGGGTCGTCCTTCGCGGCAGTTCGCAATTTCGTTGGCCCTACGGTGACGGCACTTCATTGAGGACCGACCCCTCACCCGATGAAGAATCCGTCACGTTGTGCAGTTCGGCTGCCTCGGAAGGTGTCTCCGAGGACCCGGCGGCGATGGGCTCGCCACTTGGGCGGTGCCGACCCGGCACCGGGATGTCCTCACCGAATCGCGGATCCCGTGGCAGGTTGACGGTGAAGGTGGTGCCTGACCCAAGCCGGCTCTCGACCGCGACGCTGCCACCATGCATGTCGACGATCGAGCGAACGATGGCCAGACCCAGACCGCTGCCGCTGGCCCGCGCCTCGTTTGCCCGCGAACCGCGGTAAAAGCGATCGAAGATGTGCGGGAGCTCCGCTGCGTCGATGCCGACCCCGCTGTCGGAGACGACGATCCGGCCGCCGTCGCGCTGCCCGCGGACCGTCACCGCGACCGATCCCCCGACCGGCGTGAACTTGATCGCATTGCCGACGAGGTTGGCCACGACCTGACCGATCCGGAGCGGGTCGTGGCGAATCCGGATCGGGGCGTCCGGCAGGTCGATGGTCAATTCGACGCGTCGGCGCTCGGCCGACGCCTCGGCCTGCTCGATGGCTGTCTCAACGGTCGAGCGGAGGTCGTCGGGGCGAAGGTCGAGCAGGACGAGACCCGAATCAAGCTTCGACAGGTCGAGCAGGTTCTGGGCCAGCCAGTCGAGCCGCTCGATTTGCTGGGCCGATGACTCGAGGAACTCGGCGCGTGTTGCCTCGTCGACCGCCCGACCAGATCGGAGCAACTCGTTGAACATGCGGAGCGCGGCGAGCGGCGTTCGAAGTTCGTGGGAGACATCGGCCAGGAAGTCGCGGCTGAGGTCGCGGTCGCGCCGAATGATCTCGACGCTTTCCTCGAGACGCGTGGCCATCGTGTTGAACTGGAGCGCCAGCTCCGCGAGCTCGGTTGATCCGGCCCGCAGATGGCTGGCCGGGACGCGCCGGCTGAGGTCGCCCTCGGCCAGCCCCCGCGACGCCTCGGTCAGGCGACGCAACGGAGTCGTGAACCGCTGGGCAAGCGCCGCGGCGATGATCATCGCCCCGCCGAGCGCGAGGACGCCGATGACGACGAGCAGCCCGCTGACATTCGCGATCGCCCGAGCCCGGAACGTGTACGGGTCCGACAGCGTCACCTCGATCACGTACGGCGACGTTGCAGAGGAAACGGAGAACCAATCGACGATCGTGAGCGACTCACGGGTCTGTCCGGCCTGCGGTGGATCACGGAGCTGTGCTCGGAAGTCTCCGTTGGGCGCCGCGCGGAAGCTGTCCCTCGTTCCGCTTCCGAACCGGATGCGGACGTCTGCCTGGCCCAGGCGATCGGCCAGGATCGCCTGCTGGCCGGAGCTCCCGACGTACGCGACCACGCCGATGTCGACGAAGCCGTCCGCACCGACGACCGGCCCCACGATCTGGCGCGACTCGACCACGCCCGCGGCCTGGGTGGCCACGTACTCGGCCACGGTTCTGGCCCGCGAACCCAGGTCGGCCGTCTGCTGCTGGACGAAGTAGTCATCGAGTCGGTTCACGACGACGGCCGAGACCAACACGAGCGTGAGGGCAACAACCCCAACGAATCCGAGGGCCAGCCGAGCCTGGAAGGTGCGCGGCAGAAGCCGCCTCAGGCGGTGGCCAACCGTGTGTCGCCGGGCGCCTCCGTCAGCGCTCGGCGAACGCGTATCCGACACCACGAACGGTCATGACGAACACCGGGGCCGACGGGTCGTCCTCGATCTTGTCGCGCAGATGGCTCACGTGCACGTTGATCGTCTTCTCGTCCTGGTCGAGCGCCTCGTAGTCGCGGAGGAGCTCGAGGAGCTCGGATCGCGTGTACACCCGCCCGGGGCGGCTGGCCAGGTGGCGGAGGATCTCGAACTCGGTCGGCGTCAGGGCGATCCGCCGATTACCGCGCTGTACGCGGCGTCGCTCAAGGTCGATCAGGAGGTCGCCGTGGCGGACGACCCGCCCTCCGGCAGCGTCGGCCAGGTCGCCGTAGGCTCGGCGGAGCAGGGCCTTGATCCGGCTCATCAACTCACGCAACCCGAATGGCTTCGTGAGGTAGTCGTCGGCCCCCAGCTCAAGGCCGATCACCTTGTCGACCTCGTCGTCGCGGGCCGTCAGGACGAGCACCGGTGCCTTCGACCCGCTGGCCCGCAGGCGACGGAGGACCTCGAATCCATCGATCCCCGGGAGGCGTACATCGAGGACGACGAGGTCGGGCGCCTCCTTGATGGCCATCTCGAGACCCTCCTCGCCGGATCGCGCCATGGTCACCGTGTAGCCCTCTTGCTGGAGGGCGTACTGGATCCCGCGGGCAACCGCGAATTCGTCTTCGACGATCAGGATGGTGGCCGACATCTGATCGATGCTACACCGGCCGACCTGGGGTCGCGCCGCGGTCGTGGTATCGTAGCCGTCCGATCACGGGCGCCCGCCGGCCCTGTTCACGTTGGCGAGCGGCGGCCCGGCCACCAATGACCATCCAACCGAGGTCCATCCCATGTCCACCGCCACCCGCCCAACGCTGGCCGTCACACATCGCGATGTGACCGGCAAGGCCGTCGCCCGGCTCCGCCGGGATGGCCGCCTGCCGGGGGTCGTCTACGGCCACGGCGAGCCCTCGACATCGGTGTCGGTGGACACGCACGAGTTCGAGCAGCTTCGCCGTCATGCCGGACCCAACACGCTCATCGACCTGTCGATCGACGGCAAGAAGGCAAAGCCCGTGCTCGTTCACGGTGTGCAGGTTCATCCGGTCAACCGCCGGCCCCTGCACGTGGACCTCTATCTCGTCCGGATGACCGAGGAGCTCACCGTCGAAGTGCCGCTCGTCGCGATCGGTGAGTCCGAGGCCGTGAACCTGCTCAGCGGCATGCTTCTCCTCGTCACCGAGCATGTCCGGGTCAGGGCTCTGCCGGACCACCTCCCGCAATCGATCGAGTTCTCGATCGCGTCGCTCGTCGACTTCGAGGCCCAGATCCACCTCCGCGACCTCGACATCCCATCGGATGTCACCTTGTTGACGGATCTCGACGAGATCGTCGCCAAGGTCCTCCCGCCGCGTGTCGAGGAGGAGCCGGTGGTGGCCGCCGCCCCCGAGGGCGAACCGGCCGAAGGCGCCGAGGGCGCAGAGGGCGAGGCCGCTCCAGACGACGGCGACAAGGCCGGGGGGAGCGAGGGCTCGGCGGACGGCAAGAGTTGATCCGAATCAGGGCCGTTCGCCCTGCACGAGGACGGTCGGTAGCCTGAGGATCAGGTCCTCGGGCGGGAGCGCCCCCACCCGCGCGAGCAGCCGCGTTCGCAGCCGGGCGCGCATGTCGTCGTCGAGTGTCGCAAACAGGTCCTCTTCGTCATAGCGCTCAAGAAACTCGAGATAGCCCGCTGGGTCGTACGGGTGGCTGAGCAACCCCTCGCTCGCTCTTGCGCGCCGAAAACCGGCTCGCCTCAACTGCGCCATCGCGGCTGCTACCGACGGGATGTCGCCCGGATGCGGATCTGCAGGGGTCTCATCCAGCCCGAGCTCGTCCAGGACATCGTCAAACGCCTCGTCCGGCGCAAAGGGCGCATCGGCGCGCGTCGCGAGCCAGGTGATGAACGCGATCGACCCGCCGGGACGAAGAACGCGACGCGCCTCGCGCAGGGCCAGATGGCGATTTGGGACCAGCTGCAGGACGAACGACGACACGACGATGTCGATCGACTCGTCGGCGGCAGGGAGTCGATCGGCGAACGCCTGCTCGAACGTGAGTCGGCTCCGCTCCTCGACCGACAGCCCGTCCCGAGCGGCTGCCCGGGCAACTTCGAGCATCCCGCCTGAGGCGTCGATGCCCGTCACGTGGACGCGCGGCCAGCGGCGGACGGCAGCCAGGGCGAGCGTCCCGGTCCCCGTGCCGAGATCGAGCACGCGCATGGCACCCGACTGCACGGCGGGCTCGGCGGCATCGAGAACGGTGAGGGCCACGGGGGCGATGACGGGCCCCCACCAGCGGGCGTACCCGTCGGCCAGTCGGTCGTAGCGCCCGCCCTGATCAGAGCCCGAGTCATCGTGCATCGGAGTCATGGTGCCATGCTCGGCGGCCCGGGTATGCTGCCGGAGCGATGACGATCCGCGACACGGTCATGCGCTACGTCCGGATGATCGGCGCGGATCCCCTCGACGATGCGGACACGCGCCTGCTCAAGGTGCTGCTCGTCGGAACGACCCTGATGATCTTGCCGGCGGCCGTCCTGTGGGGTTTTCTGTACGTCGTCTTCGGGGAGCCACGTGCCGGCCTGATTCCCTGGTCCTACGCCATCCTGTCCGCCGGGAGCCTGGTCGTCCTGCAGATCACGCGCCGGCTACACTGGGTGGCCAACTTCCAGCTCCTGATCATCCTGGTGATTCCGGCCGCGCTCATGCTGGCGCTGGGCGGATTTGTCGCGTCGAGCGGCGCCATCCTGTGGTCGGCGCTCGCGCCGTTGGGCTCGATCGCCTTCGAATCGCCTCGCCGGGCCATCGGCTGGTTCGTGGCGTTTCTTGGAGTCCTGGTCGGGGCCGCGCTCGTGGGAGCGGATCTCCGGACGGTGAACTCCCTCCCGAGTGCGGTCGTCCTTCTGTTCTTCGTTCTCAATCTCGCCGGCCCGGCAACCGTGGCGTTCGTCCTGCTCGTCGCCTTCGCCAGCCAACGGGAGGCGGCCCTCGGCTCGCTTCGCGTGGAGCAGCACAAAGCCGACACGCTGCTGCTCAACATCCTTCCTCGACGAATCGCCGACATCCTCAAGGGTGGCCAGCGCCAGATCGCCGAGGGCTTCGACAGCGCGACGATCCTGTTCGCCGACGTGGTTGACTTCACGCCCCTGTCGGCGCGACTCGAGCCGGCCGAGGTGGTGGAGCTGCTCGACCACCTGTTCAGCCATTTCGACACTCTGGCAGAGCGACACGGGCTCGAGAAGATCAAGACGATCGGCGATGCCTACATGGTCGCCGCGGGGGTCCCGGCGGCTCGCCCCGATCATGCCCAGGCGATCGCTCGACTGGCCATTGACATGCGGGAGTCGCTCGCGGCCCATGGCGAACTCGCCCAACACAAGATCCAGGTGCGGATCGGGATCAATTCCGGGCCGGTGGTCGCCGGGGTCATTGGTCGCCGCCGGTTCATCTACGACCTGTGGGGCGACGCGGTGAACGTTGCGTCACGCATGGAGTCGCAGGGCGCGCCCGGGATGATCCAGGTGACTCGCGCCACCCATGACCTCATCGCCGACACGTTCGTTCTCGAACCCCACGGGACGGTCGCGGTCAAGGGGCGAGGCGAGGTGGAGACCTGGTTCCTGGTCGGCCCTCGCTGACCTCGATCAGTCGCCGGCCGGCGCCGTCGGCGGCGTGGGCGGCGCCCCCCAGCCCGTCGCCGGGTTCGCCCTCGGCGCGCGGATGCCCATCCGTCGGAGCGCCCTGACCATGACCAGGGCGACCACGATCAGGACGATCAGGATCGGCAGCCAGACGATGGCAAACCAGATCCCGGCGGCAGCCACCCCCTGGAGCACGCCGATGAGTTGGGCTGAGGCGCGATCCACCTCGTCGGTGGGGCTGAAGCCCTTGGCCGCCGCCTTGACGGCTGCGACCTCGACGCCATAGGTCACATCGAGTGTTGCAAACGCGACCCTGTCCTGGAGGCTGGTCCGCTGGGCCTCGAGCTGCTCGATCTGCCCGCGCACCTCGGTCAGCCGGGCCTGGACCTCCAGGACATCGCTGATCTTCTCGGCCCTGGCGGCGATGGCGATCAGGGCGTCCTCGCTGGCTCGCAGGTTGCGAACGCGCGCGGCGAGATCGACCAGCTGATCGGTCACTTCGACGGCGTCGGTGCTTTCCTCGACCACCTTGCGAGCGTGGCCCCGAAGAGCCGTGAGCGCGTCGTCCCAGCGATCGACCGGAATGCGATAGGTGATCGTCGCGTTCGGCTGGTCGTCGTGATTCGACTCGCGCGAAGCGCCGACGTAGCCGCCCAACGCATCGATCGCCGCGCGCCCCGCGGCGATCGCCTTCGCCACGTCGTCGACCTGGAGCGCCAGCGAGCCCGTCCGGATGATCTTGGCGTCGTCGCGGATCGCCAGGGTCCGGCCGGTGGTGTCGGTACCGTACTCGAGGGAGCTGCCGGTCTCCGGCGCCGCCGCCGGAACGGGATTGCCGCCGTCGTCGCCGCCGGCCGCACTCCCGAACGTGTCTAACCCCTGCGGAGCGGCAGCGCCAGCGCAGGCGCCGACGATGAGTCCGACCGTGAGCAGGACGGCCAGGGTGGATCGACGCATCGTGTCCCCTTCGTGGGTCTTGACTGACACTCGTTCGAGCGTCGCACCGGCGTGACGCCTTCCACGATCATGCGGTTCCCCGGCCGACGTGGCAAGCGTCCCGGCGTGCCGACGCCCGGCTCTACACTGGCCAGATGGAACTCCCGGTCCTCCCCCCGCTGGAACCCATGCTCGCCAAGGCAGTCGACGGCCTGCCGACCGATGCCGGTTGGCTCTTCGAGCCCAAATGGGATGGGTTCCGGGCCGTGGTGTTCCGCGACGGCGACGAGTTGTTCATCCAGAGTCGTGAACTCAAGCCGCTCGATCGCTACTTTCCGGAGCTTGCCGCTCCATTGCTCATGTCGCTCCCGACGCGCTGCGTGATCGACGGCGAAATCGTGATCGCACGCGACGGTGCCCTTGACTTTGAGGCGCTGCTGCTCCGGATCCACCCGGCAGAGTCGCGCGTGCGGATGCTGGCCGGAGCGTCGCCGGCCTCGTTCGTGGCCTGGGACCTGCTTGCCCTGGACGACGACGACCTTCGCGCGGCGTCCCAGGGCGAGCGGCGGGAGCGGCTGGAGGCGGTCCTCGAGGGTGCGGCCGCGCCCGTCCACCTGACACCGGCGACGACGGACCGGGCGACGGCGGCCGACTGGTTCGAGCGGTTCGAGGGGGCGGGGCTGGACGGCGTTGTTGCCAAGCGCCTCGACGCGGCCTATCAGCCGGGGAAGCGGGCGATGCTCAAGATCAAGCATCAGCGCACCGCCGACTGCGTCGTGGCCGGGTTCCGCTGGCACAAGAACGGTCCGGGCACGCACATCGGGTCGCTCCTCCTCGGCCTCTTCGATGACGAGGGCACGCTTCATCACGCCGGGATCACGTCGTCGTTCACCTGGGATCGGCGGGCCGCGCTGGTGGAGGAGCTGGAGCCGCTTCGGAGTGCCGCCCTCGACGGCCACCCGTGGCGGGAATGGGCCGAGTGGTCGGCAATGGGCGATGCGGATGCCTCGGGTCAGCGCCTGCCCGGCGCCACATCGCGCTGGAACCGCGGCAAGGACCTGTCATGGGAGCCATTGCGGGCCGAACGCGTGGTGGAGGTGGCCTACGACCACCTGCAGGGCTCGCGGTTCCGCCACGCCACGACCATCAAGCGCTGGCGACCCGACAAGGTCCCGGCCGCCTGCCGGTACGACCAGATGGAGGAGACGCCGGCCTTCGAGATCGCGAGGATCTTTGGCGGGACCTGAGAACTGCCGTATCTCGGCATCTGTCGAGCTGTCGCCGCCGAGGAGCTGTCGCCGCCGATCTCGCGCCTATCTCAGGCCTGATCGCACGTTTGATTGGCCCGGACGATCAGATCCAGCGTCAGCAAGCGTGACGCAGCACGGAATCCGCCAGTTTCGCGGGCTGGCCACGTTCACTGATCTCCAATCTGATAACTGGGAGTAATCATGGATCGCTCGGGCCGCGTTTCGGCCCCCGACCGCCACATGCGTCGGCTCCGAGTCGTCCCCACCCACGACCCCCGCCGTCCGCGCTCAGCCCGCGGTCGGCCCCTGCTGGAGTCGCACCCGTGGATCGCCTCCTCGCACGCCGCGCGCTCATCGTCGGCCTCCTCCTGGGGCTGTTGGCGGAGCTCGCCCTGGACGGACGGGCCGCCGGCCTCAATGTGCCGCTCGTCGTCGCCGCGATGCTCGTTGCCGGCGCGATCTTCCGCCGGCCGGGCCGAACCGTTGATCCGCTCGACGCCTGGCTGCCGATCACGTCGCTCGTGCTCGCCGGTTTCGTTGCCATCCGCGGCGATGAGTTCCTCGCGGCGCTCGACACCCTCGGCGCGGTGGCCTTCGGTGGCGCGAGCCTCATCGCTCTCGCCGGAACGCCCGTCACGCGCCGATCCGCCGGGGCCATCAGCGCACTGGCGGTCTGGCTCGCTCTCACGGCTACCTTGGGGGTCCGGCACGTATTGCCGTCGACCCGGGAGCCTCGAGAGCAGGCCACGACGCGGCGATGGCCGTGGCTGGCGCCACTTGTCCGCGGCCTCGCAGTGGGCCTGCCTCTCGCCATGATCTTCGCGCTCCTGTTCGCGTCGGCCGACCCCATCTTCGGTCGCGGCCTCGACGACGTGATGGGGCTCCGGATCGATCTCGGGACCCTGCCCGGCAGGGTCGTCTTCATGCTCGGCTCGGCCTGGCTCGCGATCGGCCTCCTCGCGGGCGTGATCGACGGCGTCCCGGCCGATCCACCGGTTGAGGCTCCGACTTCCAGCGTGCCCCAAACAGCCTGGTCGCTCGGCGCTTCCGCCGTGCCGATCAAGCTCGTGGGCGGCGGCCCTGGTGCCCTGGAGGCGACGGTGATCCTCCTCGTCGTCGATGCCGTCGTCGCCTCGTTCGTCGCGCTCCAGATCGCCTACCTGTTCGGGGGTCTCGACACCCTGGCAGCGGCCGGGCTCACCTACAGCGACTACGCCCGACGCGGCTTCTTCGAGCTGGTGGCCGCTGCGGTCCTGGCCGGGACCGTTGTCGCCGCCCTCGAGGCCGTCGTCGGGAAGCGATCACGGGCCCACCTCGGCGCCAGCCTTGGACTGTTGGCCCTGACCGGCGTGGTCCTCGTATCCGCGGCGTTCCGCCTGTCGCTCTACCAGCAGGCGTACGGGTGGACGGAGTTGCGGTTCTATGTCTTCACTGCGATCGCGTACGTCGCCGCGGCCCTGCTCGTGCTGGCCGGTCTGGTCATGGTTCGCCGGACGCGCTGGCTGGTCCACGGCCTCGCGGTCCTCGGGGTCGTTGGTCTCGTCGGCCTGAATCTCGCGGTACCGGCCGCATTCGTCGCGGAGCGGAATCTCGAACGCGTCCTGCGGCCGGGGCTCGTATCGCCAGGCGGACGTACGGGACTCGACGCGCCCTATCTCGCGATGCTTCCGGACGACGCTGTGCCCCCACTCGTGGCCGCCCTCGATCGGCTCCCTGCTGCCGAGCGCGCGGCCGTCCAGGACATCCTCGAGAGACGGCTTGACGCCCTCCGGTACGATCCGGCCGTCGACAGTCCCATGGCTTGGAATCTCGGTCGGGAGCAGGCGAAGGCTGCGCTGATGCGGCTACCGTGAGGGCTCGGTTCCGTGGTCCGGAGGTCGGCGCGGACGTTCGCCGGTGAACCCGGCGCCCACGGCGTCGATCAGCTCGATCCGGTTGCCGAACGGGTCGCGGACGTAGCAGCGGTCGACCGGCAGGGCGGCATCGTCGTCGACGATCTCCACGCCGTGCGCGGCGAGGCGCCCGCGCGCCTTGGCCAGGTTCGCGACGACGAACGCCGTGTGTGCCTTCCAGGCCGGGACGAATGAGTCCTCCACGCCGAGATGGATCGCGACGCCCGGGCCGATGAACCACGCCCCGCCACGGCCGGAAAGTGCCCGCGGCTTTCGAACCTCCTGGAGCCCGAGCACGCCGCCGTAGAAGAGGCGAGCAAGGGCTTCTTCGCCGCGAGGGATCGCGATCTGGACGTGGTCGAGGCCCACGACTTCGACGGTTCTCTTGCGCGATCCGCGTCGTCGCGCGCCAGACGCCTCGCTGCGGGTCGTCATGCCGATCCGTTGCGTTTTCGTGGCGATCGCTCCGCCTGACCGGATCGGTCAGGAGCGTCGTACTCGGACCACGGGTCGTAGTCTGGATCGAGCGGTTCCTGGGGTGGGCGGTCCGCCTCCTCGACGTTGGCGAGGTTGACTCGGACCCGGTACCAGAGGGATGAGCGTCCGCGCATGCCGTCGACAAGGATATCGGCCGGCGCAAGCGCCGCGGCGGCCGTCGGCCAGCGCGACTCCCAGCGCTCGAGGCCGGCGAGGGCGTCGGCTTTTGCCTTGGCCCTCGCGATCTCGATGACCGGGATCGAGCTCTGGCGGCGCCCGGTTGGCGTCGGACGGGTTGCCGCACGTCCCGCGGCAGCGCGTGCCGCCGTGTCGGCTCGAGCGAACCGTCGTTCCATCGCCGCGCGTGACTTCTCGCGCGCGGCCTCGGCCTCCGGTGTGTCGTAGTCCTTCGCCACGCGCCGCTGGCGCGACGGCTGGACGCGCGGCGGCTCGCCCTCCTGCTTGCGGTAGTTCGGCGGCCATGGCGCGTCCCCCTCGCCGGCGACCTCGTGCCGGGCCGATAGCGCGAGGAGTGCCTCGAGCGATCCGACGGCGTCGTCGATGCCCGCGCCCGGATCGCCGATCTCAGCGTACCGGGCGGGAACGGTCGCGAGCGTGAAGTCCTCCGCCTCCGCCTCCGCCACCTCGGCCCAGGTCAGCGGAGCGGAAACGCGGGCATCGGGCAAGGGTCGCACGGAGTAGGCGGACGCGACGGTTCGGTCCTTCGCATTCTGGTTGTAATCGAGAAAGACGCCGTGGCGCTCTTCCTTCCACCACTTCGAGGTAGCGAGCGTGGGAGCCCTGGCTTCGACATCGCGGGCCAGGGCCAGGGCGGCGCGACGAACCTCGGGATACGTCCAGCGACGCTCGATGCGCACGTTGATGTGGATCCCGCGCGAGCCGGACGTCTTCGGCCAGCCGACCAATCCCAACGCGACAAGCGCCTCCTGCACCACGAGCGCAACGTGCCGAATCTGCGACCAGGGAACGCCGGGAACCGGGTCGAGGTCCACGCGCAGCTCGTCCGGATGGTCGAGGTCGTCGGCCCGCACCGGATGCGGATTGAGATCGATGCAACCGAGGTTCGCAACCCAGGCCAGGCCGGCGGCATCGTCCACCACGATCTCCTCGGCTGTGCGGCCCGATGGAAACGACAACTCGACCGTTCGGATCCACTCGGGCCGGTTCTCGGGGGCCCGCTTCTGGAAGAACGGCTCGGCCTCGGCGCCGTTGACGAACCGCTTCAGCGCCATCGGCCGGCCGGCGATTCCGCGCACGGCGCCATCGGCGACCGCCAGGTAGTAGCGAACCAGGTCGAGCTTGGTGTAGCCCGCCTTCGGGAAGTAGATCTTGTCCGGGTTGGTGATCGTCACCTCCCGATCGTTGATCCGCAGGACCTCGGCGCGCGCAGGCATGGCGGAACCATAGCGCGTCGGCCGGGCTTCTCGACACGCGAGGACGCTCGGCCTAGCATGACGGCCTACCCGGGGGAGACCTCCGAATCGTGCAGAACTCACCGGAACGAGCCTGCCTCGTCATCGCCGATATCTCGGGCTACACCGGCTATCTCGCCGGCGTCGAACTCGACCACGCCCAGGACATCCTGGGCGACCTCATCAGCACCGTGGTCGGCGCGCTTCGGCCCACCCTCAAGCTCGCCAAACTCGAAGGTGACGCGGCTTTCGTATTCATGCCGGGCACCGAGATCGACGGATCCGCCCTCCAGGACATCGTCGAGGGCTGCTATTTCACGTTCCGTCGACGTCTCCGTGACATCGCCCAGGCGTCGCGCTGCGAATGCAATGCGTGTATCCGGATCCCCTCGCTCGATCTCAAGGTGGTTGCCCACCACGGCACGATCGCCCGCCAGAGGATGGCCGGGTCGGCGGAACTCGTCGGCGCCGACGTCATCCTCGTGCATCGATTGCTGAAGAACTCGGTCGCGGTCGACCTTGGACTGCCGGCGTATGTGTTGTACACGGAGGCCTGCATCGCGGCGATGGGGATCGCCGACCCCGCGGTCAGCGGTCTCGTACGCCACGTGGAGGCGATCGAGCATATCGGCGAGGTGACGACCTGGGTCCGCGATCTCGAGGGCGCATGGCAGGCCCAGCTGTTACGCAAGCGGCTCCGGATCACGGAGGCCGAGACGTTCTGGAAAAAGGAATCCACGTTCGATGCACCGCCCGCGATCGTCTGGGAGTACATCACGTCGCCGATCCGCCGGCCGCAGTACTCGAACGACGTGACATCGGTCATCGAGATGAGTCCCGGCGGGAGGCGCGGAGCCGGCACGACGAACCACTGCATGCACGGCGACGACGCGATCGTCGAGGAGATCGTGGACTGGCGACCATACGAGTACTGGACGACGCGCAACCAGTTCCCCGTCCCAGGGTCTCCCAAGGTCCTCATGTCGGACGAGCTCGAGGCGCTCCCCGACGGCCGGACCCGGGTCGTGACCCGCGCCGGGCGCGGACGGACCGCGAAGGCTCGGGCGTTCATGATCGAGGCGCTCCCGATCCTCCAGCATGCGGTGGAGGAGGCGACTCGGGATCTTGCGGTGGCCGTGGCCGATGCGGCCCGCGATCGGGCCGGCGACCCGGAACTCACCGTTGCGCCGACGCTCCGGGCCGAGCCGCCAGCTCCGATGCCCATTGCCTACCCGCCCGAGAACGGGTCGCAGGAACCTGTCGATTTCGGTTCGGCCGGTTCGTCATCGGAGTAGGACGGCAGGGAGCCGTCGGCCAGAAACGAGGAGGAACACGATGCGCTTCGCCCTGCTGATCTACGACGAGAACACCGCGAATCCGTCGTCGGAACCGCCGGATCCGGCGATCTGGGGCACGGTGATGAACGAGTACAACGCGTACACCCAGGCCATGCGCGACGCAGGCGTCTACGCGGGTGGTGAGGCCCTGGAGCCGAACCCCACCGCGACGACAGTCCGCATCCGCGACGGCCGGACCACCATGACCGACGGGCCCTACGCTGAGACGAAGGAAGGTCTCGGCGGCTTCTACCTGGTCGACTGCGCGAACCTGGACGAGGCCCTCGAGTGGGCGGCCAGGTGCCCCGGATCGCGGTACGGCATCATGGAGGTCCGCCCCGTGGTCGACTTCAGCCAGTACGCACCTGAAGCTGCGGCGGCCGCTAACGGCGCGTGACTCCGGCGATCACCCACGACGTCGTCGACCGCCTGTTCCGCGAGGAATCCGGGCGGGCGGTCGCGACGCTCATCCGGGTGACGGGCGATTTCGAGCTCGCCGAGGAGGCCGTCCAGGAGGCGTTCATCGCGGCGCTCGAGACCTGGCCGGAGCGCGGTCTCCCGGACAACCCGGGCGCGTGGATCACGACGACCGCCCGCAATCGCGCGCTGGATCGGCTCCGCCGCGTCAAGCGCTTTCGCGAGAAGGCCGAGATGCTCGGCCGCCAGGCGCTGATCGACGAGGAGCTCGCGGCTGTCGAGCCGGGGGAGACCGAACCGGAGGACCCCATGGCCATCGACGACGACCGGCTCCGCCTCATCTTCACGTGCTGCCATCCGGCCCTTGCCCCCGACGTCCGCGTGGCACTGACCCTCCGCACGCTCGGTGGCCTCACGACCCCCGAGATCGCTCGCGCCTTCCTCGTCCCCGAGCCGACGCTCGCCCAGCGGCTGGTCCGTGCCAAGCGCAAGATCCGGGATGCCGGGATTCCGTATCGGGTACCGCCGGACCACCTCCTTCCGGAGCGCCTCGGCTCCGTGCTCCAGGTCATCTATCTCATCTTCAACGAGGGGTACGGCGCGTCGGCCGGCGACGAGCTCGTCCGCCGGGAGCTGAGCACGGAGGCGATCCGGCTCGGCCGCGTCCTCGGCAACCTGATGCCCGACGAGCCCGAGGCCCTCGGTCTGCTGGCGCTGATGCTCCTGCACGATGCGCGCCGGGAGGCGCGGGTCGGGTCCGATGGTGAGCTCGTGCTGCTCGAGGAGCAGGATCGATCCCTCTGGGACGCGGTTCGGATCGCCGAAGGCGACGAGATCCTGGAGCGGGCAATGCGGATGCGGCGCCCGGGTCCGTTCCAGCTCCAGGCGGCGATTGCCGCCGTCCACGACGCGTCGCTCACGACGGGAGCCACGGACTGGCGCCAGATCACGGCCCTGTACGGAGCACTGGCCACGACCACGCGGTCGCCGGTCGTGGAGTTGAACCGTGCCGTGGCCATCGCGATGGCCGACGGCCCCTCGGTCGGGCTCGCCCTGGTCGAGCGGATCGTGGCCACGGGTCAGCTCGACGACTATCCATATCTCCACGCCGCACGGGCGGACTTGCTGCGACGTCTCGGTCGCGCCGGCGACGCGACCGTCGCGTACCGCCGGGCGCTCGAGCTGACCTCGAACGAGGCCGAGCGGTCATTCCTGGATCGCAGAATTCGCGATCTGGCACCGTCCGAGGCGGCCACGCCCTGACGGCACATGTCGTTCGGCTGCTTGCGGTTGCGCCCACCGACGTCGCAGATCAATCGTAGGGCGGAAGTGCCCCAGGGGCGGGTCGGGTGCGGACTCAGTCCGGACGGTCGGTTCAGTCCTCCGTCGCACCGGCGAGCCGGACTTCGGCTTCCGCGATGATGGCGGCAAGCGAGCGCCTGCCGAGCTCCTCGAGATACTGCCCGCGTGCCGCGCTGAACGCGCCGTGGACTAGGCACGTGCCGTCGGGCATGCAGGGGCCGCCGCGCAACACGCACCGCCGACCCGAAGGTAACTCCTCGACGGCGCCGACGACATCGAGAAGCGAGATCGTGGCCGGATCCCGTTGCAGCCGATACCCCCCGGTTCGCCCAAGGACCGGGGCGACCAGCCCGCCGTCGGCGAGCCTGCGCATCACGTGGGCCAGGAATCGCGCGGGGATCTGCATCTCTCCCGCGATCTGGCGACGGCTGAGCGGCGTCGATCCGTCGTGGCGGGCCAGTGCGAGCATCGCTCGGACCGCGTAGTCCCCTTCGCGAGTCAACTCCAGCAGCATCGCTCTCCAGGCGCGATCGTGACGTTCGGACCGCTTCGACGTGCCATCCGGACCGGGTGGCATGGGCTCCTAAACATATACAACATCGCTAGTCGATTATCACCGGTATGTCACGTGTCGGCAGCGTCCCGCCGCACGACCCAACGGGTCCGCGCCGATCGCGGATTGCAGGGTACATGGAGGACAGGACGTATGCGCGCAAGCGGACGGATGCTCGTGGCCGCGTTCGTGGTCGGAAGTCTCATCGTTGGCCTGGTCGCTGGACGCCTGTCCGGCGGTCTTGGCGGCGGAGGGTCCCTGGCGACGATCGCCGACGCACGGGGGATGACCGTGGCCGAGGCGGAGGGAGCGCTCAAGGCGTTCACGCCACCCGGCAAGTACGACGAATACACCATGGTGTCTTCGGGCGGCCAATCCGGCAACCTCTATCTCATCGGCGTGCCGTCGATGCGCCTGCTCAAGACGATCCCCGTCTTCACCCCGGAGTCATGGTCGGGCTACGGCCAGGGCGCCGACTGGAGCGAGACGATCCTCGCCGAGGGCTCCAGCGACAAGCAGGCCCGCGAGCTCAAGTGGGGCGACACGCACCACCCCGGTCTGTCCGAGACGAACGGTGAGTACGACGGCCGCTTCGTCTACATCAACGACAGGGCCAATGGCCGGATCGGGATGGTCGACCTGCGGGACTTCAAGACCAAGCAGATCGTCGACCTCCCGAACATGCAGACCTCGCACGGCGGCGTGTTCGTCACCCCGAACACGGACTACGTCCACATCTCGAGCATGAGCCCGGTGCCCCAGACGCCGGACGGCTATGCGCCGCTCGACCAGTACAAGGAGTCGTACCGGGGCATCTCAAGCTGGCTGTCGATCGACCAGGGTACCGGCAGGATCGACGTCGCCAGGAGCTTCCAGATCGAGCTGCCCCCGTACACCCAGGACCTGGCCGATGCCGGCAAGCTGGCCAGCGATGGCTTCGCGTTCATCGGCAGCTACAACACGGAGATGGCGATCGGCGGCGTCTCCGAGGGTGGCGAACCGATCGAGAAGGGCGCCTCGGCGCGCGATTTCGACTACCTCCACATCATCGACTGGAAGAAGGCCGCCGAGGTCGCTGCCGCCGGCAAGACCGAGCTGCGCAACGGGATCCGGGTCATCACCCTCCAGACGGCGATCGACGAGGGTCTGCTCTATCTCGCGCCGGAGCCGCGCAGCCCGCACGGCGCCGACGTGAGCCCGGACGGCAACTACATCGTGGTCGGCGGAAAGCTCGACCCGAACGTGACGATCTATGACATCGAGCTGATCAAGAAGGCGATCGCGGACAAGGACTTCGACGGGAACGACGAGTTCGGCGTGCCGGTCCTCAAGTTCGCGTCCGTCATGGCCGGCCAGGTGGAAGTGGGCCTGGGTCCACTCCACACCCAGTTCGACGGCAAGGGCAACGGCTTCGTCAGCCTCTTCCTCGACAGCGCGGTCTCCAAGTTCAGCCTGGGCCCGAAGGCGGGCGTCAAGGCCGGTGAGGAGTTCAAGCTGCTCGACAACGTCAAGGTCAACTACAACATCGGCCACCTGGCCACGACCGAGGGTGACACCGTGGCCGCCGACGGCCGCTACCTGGTCGCCCTCAACAAGTGGTCGATCGACCGGTTCCCGGTGATCGGCACGCTCAAGCCGCAGAACTTCCAGCTGGTCGACCTCCAGGGCGATCAGATGCGCGTCCTCGCCGACATGCCGGTCGGCTTCGGCGAACCGCACTACGTCCAGATCATCAAGACAAGCCGGCTCACCAGCGCGATCGATGTCTACGCGCCCGGCACCGACCCGCTCACCATGGCGGCCTCGGCCGTGGCGACGGAAGCCGGCAAGGAGCGGGTCGAACGCGACGGCGATACTGTCCACGTGTACATGACCGCCATGCGGAGCCACTTCACGCCGGACATCCTGCGGGTCAAGAGGGGCGACCACGTGGTGATGCACGTCACGAACATCGAGCAGACTGCGGATGCGACCCACGGGTTCGCGATCCCCGCCTACAACCTCCAGGCGAGCCTGGATCCGGGCGAGGTCGTGACCCTCGAGTTCGAGGCCGACAAGGCCGGCTCGTTCGCCTTCTACTGCACCGAGTTCTGCTCGGCGCTCCATCTCGAGATGCAGGGCTGGCTTCTGGTCGAGCCCTGACATCGATGCGAGCGGCCGCGAACCCCCCCCGCGCGGCCGCTCGCCCCTCCACCTCCATTCAGACAGGAGATCCACAACGTGAAACCAGTTCTCTTCGTCGTTGCCGCCCTTGCCCTCGCGGCCACGCTCGCCGCTTGTGGTGGCGCAGCCAGCCCGAGTCCGACCGCGGTGGACGTGACCCTCACCGCGACCGAGTTTGCGTTCGACCCGAATACCGTCGAAGTGACGGCCGGGTCCCAGGTCCGCTTTACGCTCGCCAACAAGGGCACGCTCGAGCACGACGTCACGATCGATGCTCTCAACTACACGCTTCTCGCCGCGGTCGGCGAATCCCCGTCGTCCGCGACGGCCACGCTGGCCGCCGGGACCTACGACTTCCACTGCTCCATCCCCGGCCACAAGGAAGCCGGGATGACCGGCACGTTGACCGTCAAGTAATCCGCGGATGCGTGAAGCGGCGACCCCCCGCTCCCAGACGGACAAGGTGACCGGACAGGCTCGATCTCCCCACGTCCCGTGGAGGGCATGGGCCCGCCCGGTCGCCGCCATCGTGGGGCCGGCCCTCCTCGTCGTCGCGGGCATCCTGCCGGTGTGGGGGACAACGTTGCTCGCGCCGCAGTACCCGAAGGGCCTGTCGCTGTGGTTCTATGGCGGCCGGGCCGAGGGACCGGTGCGCGAGGTGAACGCGCTGAATCACTACATCGGGATGCAGCCCATCGACCTGTCGCTCGTTCCCGAGATGGGGCTCTGGCCGCTTGCCGTCGTCGGCCCGGCCGCCGCGTTCCTCGTCGCGATCCTGTTGCGGGGCTGGATCGGGCGCGTCGCCGCGATCCTCCTCGCGCTCACCCCGATCGTGATCCTCGGCGACATCCAGCGCTGGCTCTACATCTTCGGTTCCGAGCTGGACCCGGGTTCGGCTCTCCGTCTCGACCCGTTCATCCCGCTCGTCGTGGGCCCGTCGACGGTCTGGAACTTCACCGTGTGGACCTACCCGGGGCCGGCACTGGCGGTCATCTGGACGGTGGCCATCCTGGCCTTCGCCGTGCGCCGGCTCGCGCCCGCGACCGGGCGTCCGAACGCGATCACGACCGTCGCCGCGGCAGCCGGAGCCGCCGTTGCGCTCATCGGGGCCCTCCTCGTCGTGGTGCCGGCGGCCCGTGCCCCGGAGGCCAGCGTTCCCGACGTTGCCGTCGCCGCGGGGACCGCCGATCTGGTTCGCCTGGTCGCGGAGGCGCCGAGCGGGGCCACCGTCGCGGTGCCGGCGGGCCGCTACTTCGTTCACCTCGACATCATCCGGCCCATCACGCTCGTGGCATCCGGCGAGGTCGTGCTCGACGGTGGCGGGCGCGGAACGCCGGTCACCATCCGCTCCGACGACGTCACCATCCGCGGCTTCACCGTCGCGAACACGGGAGGCCAGGTCGAGGAGGCTGCCGGGATCAGGACGATCGATGCCAGCCGGGTCACGATCGAACACAATCGGCTGGAGACGTTCTTCACCGGGATCGCCGTCGACGGCGGTGGAGCGGTTCGGATCATCGGCAACGAGTTCCTCGGATCGGGGCAGGTTGTCCAGGGAGCCGACCACATCGCCGTGTCGGCCGCGTCGGCCGGATCGTCGGCCGGATCGACGGGCGCGGGCGCGGGCGCGGACCCGGGCGCGGACCCGGGCGCCGGCGGCGTCGGCGCGGACCCGCACGCGGGTCACGGCCCGGGCGCCGGTCCGGGTGGACAGGGGGATGCGATCTCGATCTGGACGGCGAATGGGATGCTCATCCGTGACAACCGGGTCAGCGGCGTTCGCGACGCGATCTACCTGAACTACGCCGCCGACGTCCTCGTCGATGGGAACGTCGTCGAGCGAAGCCGGTACGCCCTCCATTCGATGTTCGGTTCGACGCTCATGGTGTTCGGCAACGAGTCTCGCGAGAACCTCTCCGGCCTCGTGTTCATGTACGGCACGGACGTCATCGCCGGTCGCAACATCATCGTGGACGGCCGATCAGCAGGGACAGGATTCGGCGTGGTCCTGAAGGACGTCGACGGTGTCCGCCTGGCCGAGAACCTGATCGCCCGGAACCGCGTCGGCCTCCAGGCCGAGGGGACGGTCAACAGGCTCGACACCGAGGCTGCGGTGTTCAGCAACCGGTTCGTGGCGAACGACGTCGGCGTCGCGCTCATGCCCTCCGCCGACCTGGCCTTCGGCGGCAACGTGTTCGACGGCAACCTGACCCAGGTCGCCGCACTCGGGATCGGGGTAGAGCGCAGGAACTTCTGGGCCTATCGGGGCGTGGGGAACACCTGGAGCGACTATGCCGGCTATGACCTCGAGGGAGACGGCATCGGCGACGTGCCGTATCGGTCGGCCGGCGTGGAGGACATCCTGGTCTTGCGCGATCCTTCGCTGGCGGCATTCCGGACCAGTCCGGCGATGATCATGCTCGGCACGTCACAGGCCGTGTGGGAGGGAGCCCGCCCACCGGTGGTGATCGACCCGTCACCGCGACGCGACCAGGTCGGCGCCGCCGCCGCGCCATCCGCCGACGGGGGCTCCCGACCACTGGCAGGACCGTGGCAGGCCGGACCGTGGCAACTCGCCGGCGCATCGCTCCTTGCCGTCACCGCGGTCGCCCTCGGTGGACCCTGGCGCCGCGGGGCGACGGAGAAGAGAGGGCCCGAGCGATGACCGCGCCCGCCGCAGTCGTCGCGGGTCGTGTCGTCGCGGGTCGTGTCGGGCTCGCCCCGACCCGGGACGAGCCGGCGATCGTGGTCCGTGGCCTGACCAAGGCCTACGGTCGGACCCGCGTCGTCGATGCGCTGGACCTGGCGATCCCCGGCGCGATGCTCACCGCGATCGTCGGCGGGAACGGCGCCGGCAAATCGACGCTGCTCGGCTGCCTGGCCGGCGTCCTGCGCCACGGCGGCTCGGTCCGTCTTGGCGGACCCATCGGAGCGCCGCGCCCGGGTCGGGTGGCGTATCTCCCTCAGCGCATCCGGCTGCCGGCCGGCGCCACCGTCGACGAGGTCATGAGGCTCTTCCGGTCGCTCGCCGGCCCGGCGACGGATCGCGTCGTTCCGCCCGATGGGTTCCTCGTGGCCGGCCACCGCCGGATCGGTGAACTGTCCGGCGGTCAGGCACAGCGCGTCGTCCTCGCAGCGACCCTCCTGGGCACGCCCGACCTCCTCCTGCTCGACGAACCGCTGGCCAACCTCGATGACGGGGCGAAGGGTGTGGTGCGGGAGATGCTCGTCGCGCACCGGGATGCTGGCGCGACGATCCTCGTCGCCAGCCCGGCGGCGTTCGAACTCCTGGCCGACGCAGATGAGGTGATCAGGATCGAGGGGGGCGGGGTCGCGTTCCAGGGCCCCGGGGCCACGTACCTGGCGGGGCTGCGAACGACCGTCTGGGTCGCGCTCGATCCGGCCGACGACGGATCCGCGTTCCACGAACTCGCGGCCGTTGAGCGGACGCGGATCGTGGGCCGATGGGCGGCTCTCGACTGCCGCGGACGGGACGTCAGCGCGGTCATCGGTGCGTTGGGCGATCGCGGCGTCGCGGCCGCGAGGATCCGGGTCGCCGGGCCAGCCGACGCGGCGATCGGTCCGCAGCCGGCGGATGGCCGCCGGACGGCCGCGCACGAGGTTTCGCCGGTGGGCTCCCCGGAGCTTGGGCCGTGACCGCGCTCGCGGTCTTTCGGACCGGCACACTCCTGCGCGGACGGTCCACGGCGGCCGCCGTGATCGTGTTCTGTGTGGCGACCGGTCTCGTCACCATCCTCGGCCTGGGCTCGTTTCGCCAGGTCGGGCTCGGGTCGGTCGGTCCCGCGGCAGCCGCGCTGATCAACCTTGCGCTCCTGCTCCCGACGGCTCAGGGACTCCTCGTCGGGGCGATGACGATGACCGGCGACCGCGAGCGCGGGTTCGGGGCGATGCTTCGGGCACGTGGCGTCCGGCCCGCTGTCCTCGTGCTCACGGCCTGGCTCGCGGTGGCGCTGTCCTCGTGGCTGTCGATCGCGGCAGGCTTTGGCGTGGCCGCCGTGATCGTCGCCGGCAATGTGCCGGTCGACGATCTGCCTGCCTTCAGCGCGATCGTCGGCATCTCGCTCGTGGCAGCGGCCGCAGCCACGGCCGTCGGCGTCCTGATCGGCACACTCGCGTCGAACCGGCTCCAGGCGATGCTCGCCGGGCTGGCCACGTGGTTCGCGCTGGCCATCGGCTTCGATCTCATCGTGATCGGACTCGGGGCGTTCCTCCGCCTCGGCGAGGGCGCCATCGTCTTCGCGATCTTCGCGGATCCGCTGACCGCCGCGCGGGTGGCGGCTCTCCTCGTCCTCGATGCCGGGGCAGGGGTGCTCGGACCGACCGGGGCCTACCTGCTGGGGCGACTGGGGCACGACGGGGCACTCGTCGCCCTGCTCGCGGTCGTCGTCACCTGGACGATCGTCCCGTTGGTTCTGGCCGTGCAGGGAATCCTTCGTCGCGATGGTTGATCGTCCGCCGGGGGCTTGACACCGCCGTCAGTTCCGTGGTTATATCGTGGCACGCTAGTACGCACAGCGATATAGCGCACTACGGAAGATGAAGGAGCGTCCCCATGTCACGATCCGGCCGGCTCGTTGCCAGCATTGCCGCCCTCGGGCTCCTTTCCGCGTTCGCGGGATCGAGCCTCGCCGGCGGCGCGCGACACGCCTCAGGCACGTTCGTCGACGCGACGGGTGCCACCATCGGTTGGGCGCGACTCGTCGAGGACGCCTCGGGCGTCGTGCACGTGAACGTCCACGTCAAGGGCGTGGCTCCCGGACTTCACGGCATCCACATCCACTCGGTCGGCGTGTGCAGTCCGTTCACCGCCGCGGGCGGCCACTACAACCCGTACCTGGCCCAACACGGTCTCGACAATTCGAATGGCCCCCACGCCGGAGATCTGCCGAACCTGACCGTCAATGGCGCCGGCAACGGCCAGCTCGATGCGACCACGGACCGCGTGACGCTGTCCGATGGGCCGGCCACGCTCTTCGACGCGACGGCGGGCGCCGTGGGCAGCGCGATCGTGATTCACGCCAACCCCGACGACCAGCTCACGGACGCCACCAACGGCGGCAGCGGTGGGCGTATCGCCTGCGCGGTGGTCGAGTCCGACTGAGGTGGTCCGGGTCAGGTTCGGACGGTTCGGGGAAACCGCGATCTGGGTCCTGGTCGCGCTGCGGGCAGGACCCAGGAGCGCCGTCGGGCTCCTCGACGACGTTCGCGATCTCGACGGCCGCGTCGGTCCGGGCACCTTCTTCGGTGCGATCGCCAGTCTCGAGCAGCTCGCCCTCATCGCGGCGACGCCGAACGGGCATGGTCGCCCCGCGTATGCTCTTTCGGAGCACCGCGTGATCGCCGCAGGTGCGGGGCCTTCGGGAGGATCGATGCCATGATCAGGCCAGCCGGCGTGCAGCCGTCCCGCGACGACGATCGGGCGTTGGGGGACCTCGGCAGGTTCGCCGAACCGTCGCTGTACATCCTCGTCTCGCTGGCCGAGGGCCCGAGGCACGGCTATGCGATCATGATCGACGTGGAGGCGATCTCCGGCAGCCCGATGGGCCCCGGAACGCTCTACGGCGCACTCGCTCGGCTCGAACGACGCGGCCTGATCGAGGCGCTGGAACCCGACGAGCGCCGACGACCGTATCGCCTCACCGCTCTCGGCGCGACCACGCTGGCGGCACAGCTCGATGGCCTCCGTTCGTTCACGAGGACGGGGTTGGCTCGATTGCAGGGGAGGACGTCATGAGTCGACTCGTCGGTCTCTACCCAGGACCCTGGCGCGAACGGTACGAAGCCGAGTTCCGGGAACTGATCGCCGAGCGACCGCCCACGTTTGCCGACCGGATCGACATCGCTCGCGGCGCGCTCGACGAGCGCCTCCGCCCGCAGGTCCCGGGACCGGAACGGACCCCCGATCGGGTTGGATTCGGGCCCCTCGTCGGCTTCGCTCTGCTCGCCGGCGCCGTGCTCATCATGGCCAACGGCCCGGTTCGGTACGACGAGTACGGGATGTACCGCGACGGAGCGCTCGCTCTTCCTCTCGTCATCATCAGCTTGATCCTCTTGTCGATCGGCCTCCATCGGGTCGTCAATCGGCTCCCGGCCGAGGCGACGGTGCCCAGGGCCGCGGGCTGGGCGGCGATCATCGCCGGGCCGATCTGGGCGCTCATGCCGTGGGTGATGCCGATCGGCCTGGTCTTCCTCGTCGGCGTCCTCGGTCTGGCCGTCGGCGCCCGAACTGCGCGGATCTGGCCCGCGTGGTCCGAAGTCGTCCTGGTCGCCGCGCTGGTCGTGCCGGCCGGCCTCTTCCTGGCGCTCCCGTTCCTGCCCTGGTACACGATGCGCGTCCTGGAGGTGAACCTCTTGATCGTCGTTGGACCGATGAGCCTCGTCTGGCTCGTCGTCGGTGGGCTGCTCCTGCGGGGCTCGCCCCGAGCGGCGATGACGTGAGCGCGGCTGCGCGCTTCATCTGGCTCCTGACCGGAGCCGTCTGGGCGGCGCGCTCGCTGGTCGGATTCGCGGATCCGGCTTACTGGAATCCGACGACGACCCTCGACTGGATCGCGGTCTGGCTCTTCAGCGCATGCTGGCTCACCCTTGCACCAGCCGTGATCCTGCTCGCGCGCCTCGTCCCGGCTCGCCCCGTGCGGGCCGTGGCAGTTGTGGTGGCCATCGCGGCACTCCTGGCCGGCGTCGCGAACGGCATCGAGGACGGGCTCGGCGTGAAGTCCTGGGGGACCTTCTACGTGCTGGGTTCGATGACCGCCTGGCTGGGCTGGCTCGCCCTCGTCGTGACGTTCGCGCGGGCCCGGAGGTCGCGGCTCGCGTGGCTGGCGGGCGGTGTCGTTGTCAGCTTTCTGCTGTTCAACGTTGGCGGCGGGTTCGTCACCCTCCTCGCGCTCGGGGGTCTGGCGGTCAAGCCTCGCTGGTTCCTGGTCGCGGATCCGGAGCCGAGCATGGTGCAGGTCGCTCGCGCCTAGCGCCGCGCCTGGTACTGGGACGAATGCCCTACCAGCCGGGCGCTCAGAGGGCGAGGCGCTTGTACCGGATGCGGTGGGGCTGATCGGCGGCTGCGCCAAGTTCCCTGTGGCGGAACTCCTCGTACTCGGTGAAGTTGCCCTCGAACCAGCGCACCTGGCTGTCGCCCTCGAAGGCCAGCACGTGGGTGGCGATCCGGTCAAGGAACCAGCGATCGTGGCTGATCACGACAACGCATCCGGGAAACGACTCAAGACCCGCCTCGAGCGCGCGCAGCGTGTCGACATCGAGGTCGTTCGTTGGCTCGTCGAGCAGGAGGACGTTGCCGCCCGACTTCAACAGCTTCGCCAGGTGTACCCGGTTCCGCTCACCGCCCGATAGCCTGCCGACGGGCTTCTGCTGGTCCGTGCCCCTGAAGTTGAAGCTCGAGACGTAGGCGCGGGCGGGGATCTCGCGCGTGCCGACCTTCACGTACTCATCCCCGCCGCTGATCTCATCGAACACTGACTTCTCACCCTGAAGAGCGTCGCGACTCTGATCGACGTAGCTGAGCTGGACGGTGTCGCCGAGGGTGACGCGACCGCGGTCGGGCTGCTCCTGCCCGACGATCATCCGGAACAGCGTCGTCTTGCCGGCCCCGTTCGCGCCGATGATGCCCACGATGCCGGCCCGGGGCAGCGAGAACGTCAGGTCCTCGATCAGCACCTTCTCGCCGTACGCCTTGCTCAGGCCCGTGACCTCGATGACGCTGTCGCCGAGGCGGGGACCGGGCGGGATGGCGATCTCGAGGTCGCGGCCGGCGCCCTTGTCGGCCTGGGCCTCGGCCAGCAGCTTCTCGTAGGCACCGAGCCGGGCCTTGCCCTTGGCCTGACGAGCCTTCGGGGCCAGGCGCACCCAGTCGAGCTCCCGGGCCAGGGTTCGCTGCCGAGCGTCGCTGGCCCGCTCCTCGCCGGCAACGCGTTCCAGTTTCTGCTCCAGCCAGCTCGAGTAGTTGCCCTTGAATGGGATCCCCCGACCGCGATCCAGCTCCAGGATCCACCCGGCAACGTTGTCGAGGAAGTACCGGTCGTGGGTGATCGCGACGACGGTGCCCGCGTACTCCTGGAGGAAGCGTTCCAGCCAGTAGACGGACTCGGCGTCGAGGTGGTTCGTCGGCTCGTCGAGCAGCAACAGGTCGGGGTGCCTGAGCAGGAGGCGACACAGCGCGACGCGCCGCTTCTCGCCGCCGGACAGCGTGGCGACGTCGGCGTCGTCCGGCGGACAGCGCAGGGCATCCATCGCGATGTCGACGTTGCGCTCCAGGTTCCAGGCATCCGCCGCGTTGATCCTGTCTTCGAGGGTGGCCTGCTCGGCTCCGATCGCCTCGTAGTCGGCGCCGGGTTCGGCCCACCTGGCCATGACCGCGTTGTACTGATCGATCAGCCCCTGGACCTCGGCGACACCGTCCATGACGTTGCCCTTGACGTCCATGTTGGGGTCGAGCTCCGGTTCCTGGCTCAGATAGCCGACCGTGAACCCAGGGGTGAGGCGGGCCTCACCGACGAAGTCGTCGTCGAGTCCGGCCATGATCTTGAGCAGGCTCGACTTGCCGGCGCCGTTCGAGCCGATCACCCCGATCTTCGCCCCCGGGTAGAACGAGATCGAGATGTTCTCGAGGACCGTCCGATCGGGCGGATAGTGCCGGGCAAGCTTGTACGAGGTGTAGATGAACTCGTGGGCCATGGTTCAGGAAGGGTACCGGCTGCGAGGCGTGCCACTCGGCGGAGGCAGCCTGCCGTTGACGCCCGACGCCCAGGGTCAGCCGCTCGCGGCGGGCAGCGGTGATGGGGCGAGGATCGGCTCCTGTGACCCGGCCGGCCTCAACACGGTCTCTGAGACACCCGGGTCGCCGTCGACCGTCGTCTCGTAGCGCGCCGTGATGCTGCCGTCGCCGGAGATCGAGATCGTCACGATCACGGGATCTGTCCCGGACAGACCGAGCGCGGCGGCCGGATAGGTGGCTCGCAGCTGATCCGCGTCCGAGGACCCTGAGCCGCTTTCGACCGTCAGTGGAGCGAGGAGAAGCGCCAGCGGATCGCCCGTTGGTACGGCGCTCCCGGCTTCGATCCACTCGCCCTCGACCTGTTGCAGCCAGGCGGCCGGCGGGATGATCCGATACGTGACCTTGGCGCCGCCCGATTCGATCACGAGCTCGCTCGCATCGCCGACGCGGCGGCCCGCGACGGTCGCTGCGGGCTTGCCCTTGACCGTCAATGTTGAGTCGAAGGTATAGCCGGCACGCAGCGAGGCGAACGCTCGCGTGAGCCGTTCCGCCGGTGTGCCCGAGAAGCTCGGGCCGGGTGACCCCGCCGTACCGCTAGGCGTGCCTCCCGGCGGCGGGCTTGTCGGTGTGGCTTGTCCACAGGCAGCGGCGAGCACCGCCAGGCACAGGAACGCGGCGCCACCTGTTCGGCGGCGCCGCTTCCCAGCGTTCGGCCTCACGGGCAGCGGCCCGATCGGTAAACCGGTGCTAGTCGTCGTGCGAGTCGCTCTTCTCTGCGTCGCCGTCGTGCGAGTCGCTGTCCTCTGCGTCGCCGTCGTGCGAGTCGCTGTCCTCTGCGTCGCCGCACTTTCCGGAAGAGCCCTTCACAACGAGCGTCGAGGTGCCATCCTCGTTCGTCCGCACCCTGATCTTCACGCCGACCTTGGTGCCGTCGAACCGAACGTGGATCCCGTGATCTGACGTCTTGACCGTCACGGTCCCGCCGGTCGCACTGTCGAAGGTGACCGTCCCGTCGGCTCCCACCGTGTAGTTGACTGCCACGGCGGTCCCGTCGCAGAGGTGTGCCGACCAGGTTCGCGCGCCCGCCAGGACGCCTGGCGCCGCCGTCAGCTTCTGGCGATCCTTGCCGCTGAGCGTGATCTTGAGGTGGGCCGTCCCATCTTCCTGATCAACCTCGATGGAAATCTTGAGGCGCTTGGTAAAGCCGTCGTGAGCGAAGATGACCCCGCCACTCGCCGACGCATCCCCATCGTCGTCCGCGTCGGTGGACGGAGGCTTGAGCTCCCAGGTGATGCTGGGGTCCGGCGTCGTGGGCGTCCCGATGGACAGGGTCGGACTGCCGCTGCCGTCTGCACCGATGGTGTACGGCACGGTCGAGTCGGCGTTGGTCCCGAACACGTCCGCGGACCAGGTGCCGGCCCCGACGAAATCGGCGAGCGCGGCCGACTTCGCGCTGATGGACAGCCTGTCGCCCTTCGCCCTCACCGTGACCTTCGTGGTCCCGGCGGTATTCGCGAACTTGACGATGCCCGGTTCGGTCGTGGTAGATGCAAAGTCGCCGACTGGCGTCAGCGTCACACCGGAGATATTGCCAACCGGATCGAGGGTGACGTCGACCGTCAGGGTCGTGCCGAGCAGCGGCAGCGTCGTCATCATGCCGCCCGTCTGGGCGATCGGCTCGCTTGTGTTGGCGGCCGCCGCGGCCGGGAATGTCAGTAGTCCGAGTGCCACTACGGCCGCGAGGCCACGCGCACGTCGCGATCCAAGTCGTTTCATCCGACCCCTCCTTTGTTCGAGAGCGATACCGGCGGTCGTCCGCCGCGGGGAGACGTCGTCTGATCCCGTCACTACCTTGAGGGAGCTGGCTCCACAAAGGTTTCAGCGATCCTACGTTTGGCGATGCCCTCGTGCGCAAGTCAATGGTACTCGCGGACCACCGCCGATGGTTCCCGCGCCCACGCTGGTGGGCCGACACGCCCGGCTCCCGTCGCGCGGGTGGGTCGGCGCCGCTGCCCGCACGGCGTGTGATCTCGCGTTCGGGCTCGGAAGGTTCGGGATGACGTTGTCGGGCCGAACGTCTGGGGGGCCACGATCATCGTGCGCGGGGCACAGGAAGGTCGCCGGTCCGAGTCCCGCGGATCGAACCAGACAAACCTCGTTCATGGACGAGGGTCGATCGATCGGGCTGGTTGTCATCAACGATCGGGCTGAAGCCGCGCATCTCGTCGAGGCCGAGGATGATGAGACCACCACCCGGCTGGTTGGCGAGAGCGCTCAGCGTCTCGGTAAGCGACTGCGGCAACCCACCGCCTGCCGACTTCACCTCAACGGAGGTCCTGTCGCCACCCGCCGCTCGCAATTGGGCGACGAGGGCGGAAAGGTCCTCGGGCATAGCAGCGAATGTAACGGATCGAGATGTTACGTGCAGCCCCAAACCGTTACGTCTACGGTCGCGCCTTCTGTCTGTCGGAAGACCTGCTGCGTGGTGAACAGCAGATCCTCGTGGCCGAATCCGACTGGATCGGCTGTTAGTGGACTGGGCTTGTCGAACTCGCCGACCGGACCAAGGGCGCCGCCGAATCGTGTAGTTAGCAGGTCTTCCCAGGGTGACGAGCGTTGTGGCAGGCCAACTGAGGTGCCACGAGTCGCCCGGAGACTAGACAGCAGGTCTTCCTGAGCACGAACCGGGGAAGTGGAGCCGACACTCGGATTTGAACCGAGGACCTGCTGTTTACGAAACAGCTGCTCTACCGCTGAGCTATGTCGGCGCGAGGCCAGAATAGCCGATGCTCGCAGACAGCAGTCTCTACGCGACCTTGACGGCGATCAGGGGATACGGACCGGATCACCCGCACATCGTTCGAAGAGCTGACAACTGTCGCGTTTCCGCTGCGGTACGTCCGACCGGGCACAGGTGCCACCCGGAGCCGATCCACACGAAGCGTGACCCGCCGATGGACTGAAACAGTTGACCCGCCCCCGAGCATCTGTGGGGCATGGCGACCTTGATGGGCCAGATGGAGGACAACCTCGCCGGGGCTGTGTCATTGGCTGCCGCCGGCGACGAGGCTGCGCTCGCCAGGATCATCCAGGCCCACCACGACGACATGACGCGGGTCTGCTTCGTGATCTGCGGCGACCTCGACATCGCCGACAAGGCGGTCCAGGCGGACACTCGGACCTGCCGACCTGACATGGTGGGTTCTTCCCTTGCTACCCGTGCCTTACCTTTGGTAGCATCGTAGTATGAAGGTCAGTGTGAGCCTGCCCGGCGAAGACGTCCAATTTCTCGATTCCTACGCCAAGGAGCAGGGGCTCGAATCTCGATCGGCCGCCCTCCATCGAGCCGTTCGCCTGCTTCGCACCGCAGAACTCGGTGCTACCTACGAAGCGGCGTGGGACGAATGGGCGGCTGAGGGCGAGGCCGAGCTCTGGGAATCGACGACTGGCGACGGAGTCGGGTCGTGATGCGGCGCGGCGACATCCATTCCGTCGATCTCGATCCCGCGTCCGGCTCTGAGGCCAACAAGCGCCGCCCAGCAGTCATCGTCAGCAACGACGCGGCCAACGCGACGGCGGGGCGACTGGGTCGCGGCGTCATCACGGTCGTTCCCGTCACATCGAACGTCGAACGCGTCTATCCGTTCCAGGTCCTGCTTCCAGCCGCCGAGACGGGGCTCGACCGCGACTCCAAGGCGCAGGCTGAACAGGTCCGCTCGATCGCCGTGGAGCGGGTGGGTGACCGGCTGGGCGTCGTCCCAAACGCGATCATGCTCGATGTCGACGAGGCCCTCCGCCTGCATCTGGGCCTATAACCCGGGGGACCTACCGTCACCGCGGCGAAGCGGCGCCACGTTCGAGAGCGTACGCTTTGTTGCGCCCGCAATGGGCTCGCGCGCATAGCGCATCAGCGATCTTGTCCCACGGGAACCGCGTCCACATTCGGCGCGTCACGAGGCCATGCAAACCCCACGTCGACTTTCCCTTGCGCTCGCCCTGACCATCCTCCTCGGGGCCTGCACAGCCTCCAGCGGTGCCTCGCCAACACCCACCCCCAGCGACCCCCCGGCTTCGACGCAGCCGGCGCCGGTCGTCGGCTCGCCGGAGGAGGCGGCGGCCCGCGTGCTCGCCTCCGATGTCCGCTTCACCGGCATTCTCCGGCTGGACCGCAACCTGATCGGCCAGGGCTCGTGGTGGGACGCCGAAGCACAGCCGGGCGGCTTCCGCGTCCAGGTCGAGATCGGCTGGGGCGATTGCCCGGCCGGCTGCATCAATCGCCACGACTGGATCTTCGACGTGATGGCCGACGGCACGCTCACGCCGGTCGAGGAGACGGGCGAACCACTTCCCGGCACGACCTACTGATCACCAGCCCGGTCCTCGCGCCCTGGACCACCGGAGCCCCGTCACGAAGTGAAGAAGCCGCGCCC
>CAKKPP010000039.1:36912-39415 GCA_919901745.1 Chloroflexota bacterium
CGTCGGGCGCGGCTTCGAGGACTCTGGATCCCCGGGCGACCGAGGAGCGCTGAGGCTAGTTGATCAGCTTGACGACGTACGACCCATAGTTCGTCGTCCCGTTGCCGCCGCCCTGGACGACGACCAGGTTGGAGGAGTTCTGCTTGTCGACGAAGAAACCGCTGATCTGCTTGGTGCTGCCGCCGACGGAACCCGTCAGCTGGAACATGGCCCAGCCTTTCATCTTCCCGCTGTTGTCGACGATCGCCACCGGGAAGGGCGCCGCGCCCACATAGTTCGCGAGACCCGAGAAGAGCGTGGTGTGCGATCCGGCATTGAGCGGGCCGATCACGCTCTTGTCGAGGGTGACGGTTGTGCTCTCGCCCTCGTTGTCGATGAGGTTTTTCACGGTGCTCGAGTCACCGTTGCAGGGGTTGCCGTTGGCCGTACAGAAGACGGTCCAGTTGAACTGGTTCGGGCCCTGCGGGACGTCCTGGGTTCCGGTGCCGGGTTCGTCAAAGGAGACGGGACTGGCGGGCCCCAACCCACCGGGGAATGCGGACTCGTTGAAGATGATCGGCATCGCGCCGTTCGCACCGTTGGGCGCGCCGGACTGTGCGGTTGCGGTGGTACTGACGCCCCACGACGCCATCCCCACGATCCCCGAGAACGAGTTCCGGTGGGGCTTGTCGACGCCGACGACGACGTCCCATGCCCCGGCCGTCCCTGGGGCCACGGACACGCTCACGTTCACGCCCCCGGACCCATTGGTATAGCCGTTGTCCGACGCAACCTTCTGGGCGGCGGCGATTGCCGAGGTGATCGAGGCATTCGTCGTGTAGTCGTAGGCGCCGGCCATGCTTGCGGCGTCGGCAACGTTCTGCATGTCGCGGCGCTGGACGAAGGTCGACCCTCCGTCCAGGACGAGCCCGGTCATCGCCACGATCGCCACGAGGGCGAGCGCGAAGACGAACAGGACCTGTCCGCGCTCTCGCTGTGGGTCGATCGAGTGACGGTTCATTGGGATGTCCCTTTCTCAGTGGAGTTGCACGTGCGTGGTCGAGCCGAGGGTGCTGGGCGCGACCATGCTGAGGAGCGGCGTGATGACGCTGAAGGGCACCGAGACCGTGACCCGCACGAAGTCGCCACCGGCGCACGAGGTATTGCTCAACGAGGCATCGGTGATGCTCGTGCACTGGAGCACGATGCTGGCTCCGCCGCCGCCAAGTCCCGGTACCAGCTTCTTCTGGGTCGCGACGACGGCGAGCGTCTCGGTGCTGTTGCCGAGCGTGCAGGCGTTGGGGTCGCACGGGTGGACGCTGGTGACCCGCGCGATCTCGCGTGCGGCCTGCGACACGCCGTTGTAGATGTAGATCCCGCGCCCAAGGTCGACGACGCCCATGAGGAGGAACAGGAACGGGATCAGGACGATCGAGAACTCGACGAGCGCCTGGCCCCGCGAGCGATGCCCATCCAGGGGTTGCCCTGGCAAGGTCCGCTCGATCATGGCTTCACCTTCAGGGTGACGGATCCGGTCGTATTGGAATCCGTCGGGTTGGTCACCTTCAGGGTCAGGAGGTAGGTGCCTGCGGCCACATAGGTGTGGTTCCCTGGGTTCTGCGCAGTCGACGTGGTCCCGTCGCCCCACGACCAGAGCCACTCAGTGATCGCGCAACCCGGCGACGTCGACGTGTCGGAGACCGTCACCGTCACGGCGGCCTTCATGCTCGGAGGCGAAGTCGAGTAGGTGAAGCCGGCGCTCGGGACCGTGCAGCCGGGCGTCGGCGTGGGCGTCGCCGTCGGCGTCGCCGTCGCGGTGGCCGTGGCGGTTGGCGAGGCTGTGGCCGCCGAGGCGGCCGCCGGCAGAGCATCCAGCTGCTGGACCGACGACGCGGCGAAGCTCACGTTCTGCGTTCCGCCAAAGAAGGCGGCCATGAACGGCATCAGCAACTGGAACCGGCCGGCGACGGTCACGCGGACCGTGTTGCCGAGCACCTGGGTGCAGTTCGGCGAGCAGGTCATGGTGACGTCGGCGGGCTGGATGGCGACGACCGAGTTCTTCGCCTCGAGGAGCACCCGACAGACGACCAGGTTGGATGACCCATCGGCCGGACATGCGGCGCCGGCCGTATAGGAGCCGGGCGTCTTCGATGCCTGGAACGCTCCTTCCCGCGCCGCATTGGCCACGGTCACCTGCGCGGCGGCGATCCGGCCGAGGTCGAGGACGGCGCCGAAGAACACGATGAACACGGGCAGGATGAGGGCGAACTCGACGAGGCCCTGGCCGCGAGATCGACGGCGTTGCCGCAGGTGGAATCGAGGATTCGAACGAAGGCGCATTGGGCCCCTGTCATGCGTGATGAGATCCGTGACCTGGATGGTCCCGGCTGCACCTTTCAGCCTGCCTTGAATCGTTGCCAAGGTGCATAGCCCGACCGGGGTACCCTGCCCCGGCGATGGTCCGCAGGGTTCCCCATCACGTTGCACGAGTCGCCAGACACGAAGGAGCCCCCCCCAAAGGCCC
>CAKKPP010000039.1:39425-106601 GCA_919901745.1 Chloroflexota bacterium
CACACTAAGGCGCCGCGCCTATCGGCGCGGCTCCCTGGTCCCCCGCAGCGAACGGATCGGTGTCGACCGACCCAGCGACTATTGGCCCAGGCGCGGCTCGAGCAGCACGGGGGTTGTAGAGTCCGGTCCGTCGTATGTCTGGAAGATCTGCGACCCACCCGTGAACTGCGCGGTCCAGGCAACCAGCTGCCCGATGTTGTTGTGTGTCGGCTGCCCGGCCATCTTGACGTTGTCAAACGGGGCGTAGATCAGCCCTCGGTAGTCAATCCCGGATCCGGAGGTCATCTGCAGAATATTCGTCGACGGTCCTCCTCCGGAGCCACACGACGCTGCACTCTTGCAGACATATACGGCCATGCCCTTCATGAAGGGGTCGCTCGGTGGCGTGTAGGCAACCGTTGTTCCAGCGGCCCAGGTAGTAACCCCGGCTGCGCCCGACTTTACTGCCCAGGCCCCGTACTTGCAGGTTGTGTCGCCCCCTAAGGCGGTCCCACCGCAGGCAGTGGCCAGCGGATTGAGCGTCGCATTGCCGCTGTTCAGTGAAATGGTCGCCCCAGCATTCATGTCGAGGTCGCCACCCCGAGCGAAGACGAGGGTCACCCCATCACCGATGACGAGGCCAGAGTTGTTGATGTCGAGCGTGCCCGTGATGTAAAAGATCCCGTTCGTCTTGCCACTCACGAGACTGTACGTCGGGTCGAGGACGAGGCACCGGCCGTTGGGCACCGTGATGTCGTCGTATCGCCCGGCCGGCAGCCGATCAACATTCCCGACGATCGGGCAGCTATCCCCCGTCCGGTTTGTCGATGCATCGGGTGGAAAGGCACCGATGTCCCGATTCTCGAGACACCCACTGCCGACACCGACGCCGTACGTGAGGCACGGCGCCGGATACGCCGGGTCCGCAACCTCCGCGAGGTACTGCGGCGTGACGGGGTTATTCGCAGCATCGACGATCTGGCTCGGTGTCCAGCCATTGCCGCCCGCAGGAACGTACTCAGTGAGGAAGACTCCGTAGGTATCAGGTGTCGAACCCGTGAACCTGATTCCTGAGGTCACGCCATTCACGCTGAGTCCCCAGTTCCCCCCCAGGTCGCCGTCGATCACATTCAGGATCGTCCCACCGTTGACGTCCAGGTCCGTGGGGTTCCCATTTGTCGGTTGACCGTTCTTTCGAAGGGTGATGACGGCAAATCTGTTCGGGAACGATCCGGCGGAAGCCCAGCTGCTGATGGTCGGGTTCCCCAGGCCGTAGATGCGCCCCAGGAAGGCTTCGCTGTTTCGCTCGACCCATGCGTACGCCACGCGATTGCTGCCGGAATAGGCCCCTGCGTAGGCGGCCTGAGCACCGAGCGGCGGCGTACTGACCCACATTCGGTAGCCGCCTGCGGTGATCGGAGCTCCGATCGCGGTGTTGGCGTTCCACAGCGGCTGCCCGAAATTTGGTCCTGGGTTCGGGTCCGTCACGGGCAGCGTGACACTCAGAGAGGCCGCGAGGGACGTCCACACAGCTTGCCGGGCCGCGACCTGCTTGGCCACGGTCACCGGGCGACTCAGGAGCACGGATCCCTGCAACACGGCGGCGTCGACGGCGTTCTGGTAGTCGCGCCGAACCTTCAGCCACGAACCGTAGTCAATGACAAGCGCGGCCGACAGGAGCAGGACGAAGGTCAGGAACAGGGCGAAGATTGCGAGCGCCTGGCCACCTTGCGGGGAGTTGGTCACGTGCCGCTTGAAACTCAGCATGACGGAAGGCTCCCGGTAGAGGTAAGGCGCGGATTCTCCACGCGCATTTCTTCAACGACTCGACTGGTGAGTGCGTTATCGGTGGACCCATCAAGCGCATCAACGATCCCGCCGACGAGCGGGATCAACAGGGGATGCCGGTAGACGGCAATCACCCTGACGCGGATGGCGTAGCTCGGATACCCAGCATTGTTGTTGGGATTTGCCGCGCCGCAGTAGGCGATCGTCGACCCGCCCGCCCCAAGGACCACATTGCCGGGTCGAAAACCCAGGATTGCCTTCGGCAACTGCCTCGCGGTCAGTTCGGTCAAGACCTGTGCGCTCGTGGCTGTGGGGACCGTCGCCGCGTACCTGGCGGTTTCGCGGGCAGCGTTGCTCATGCCGATGTAGCCGCCCAGTGTGAAACCGAACTGGATCACCGCAAACAGCATGAGGAACAGGACCGGCGCGAGCAGCGCGAACTCAGGTAGCGCCTGCCCACGATCGCCGGATCGCCCGGGGAGCCGCGCTTTCACGGGTTGTAGCAGGATGGCGTTGCCGTCAACCCGCCCCCATAAGGAAGCACGATCTGATCGTTCTCCACGCGCATCTCCTGGCTTGCTCCCACCCTCAGCCCTCCATCGCCTGAGTTCCCATCAATCCCAATGAGGATGGGCCCCAGGAGGGGAACGAACACGGGATGAACGTATGACGCGTCAATACGGACAACGACGATCAGGTTTCCCGAGGCGTCTGTTTCGGTTCTGTAGCAGACCATCGTGTCGCCCGGCCCGGACGTCACAAGGCCGCTGGCCGAGTATGCAAAGACATTCTTCTTCAGGAAGCCGCTCGACGGATTGGCCAGGGCGTCGTACACACCTTGGCCATTGCCGGTCGCGGCAGCCGTCGTTGTCGTTGGGGTGGTGGTCGCCGCGAGGCGACCAGCCTCGCGAACAGCATTCGTAATGCCGACCTGCGCCGCCAGGATGAAGGCGAATTGAATCACCGAAAGCAGCAGGACCGCGAGCACTGGAAGGATCAACGCGAACTCGACGAGCGACTGACCGCCATCACGCTGGATGCTCGTGCTTCGATGATCCACGCCAGCCCTCAGTTGCCATCCGGGCACAACATCGCCGCGCACCTTTGTTCGCGGGACAATAGCGAGGAAACCTGTCAGACCGCCTTGCGACGGGGCGAGTCCGGCACGGCCCCTATTCAGCCTTGCGGCCCCAGTACGAATGACGCCTAGCGTCTGTGCTCGGGGCCGGAGTAACTTCCCTGCATGAAGAGACCCGCTCTCGCCGCTGCCCTCTGGGCTTACGTCGGCTGGACAGCCGGCTCCCTCGCTGTCTGGTTCTTCGGAGCCCCGGAACTTGTCGGTCCGCTGGCCGGGCTCGCTGCCATGGGAGCCTGCGTCGGACTGCACCCGGCGTTTCGTCGCGCCGCCTGATAGGCCTCGACCGCGGACGAGCCCGAGCGCCGTCCTCTCCCACGAGCAGTCTGGGCCGTAGCCCGCTCGCAGCGGGCCCGAACGTATGATCACTGGGCCGACCGTCGAACCATGAGCGTGATCACGGGCGGGGGTTCCATGGTTCCGCATGATGACCGGCAGACCTTGCAGCCGACCTTACGTCGGTGCGTAAGCGCGCCAAGAGTCCCATCGTCTCACGGTACGGATGAGCCATGTGCTGGTCGGGCCGCGGGGATCAGGATGAAGCCATGAAACGACTCTTCGCCGCCGCCCTCTGGGCGTACGCCTTCTGGTACCTCGGTGCGTTCATCGCGCTCACGATCGGGATTTCCGACCTGTTCGGCCTCATCCTCGGCACGTCCGCGGGAGTCCTGATCGCGGTCGATCCGCGACGGGTCGTCTTCCGCCCGGCGATGCCCCGGATCGCGTTGCCGGTCTCGCGATCGGCCGGCGAGCCCGCCTGAGCCGTCTCGAGACCCCACGACTCGAGACCCTAGGACTCGCTCGGGGTTTCACCCGGCAGGAGCACGCTGAATACGGCGCCCCCGCCTTCCTGCCGCGGCGCCAACACGAGGTCGCCACCCATCGCGCGGCACAGCTCGCGCGACACGTACAGGCCCAGGCCGCTGCCCTCGTGGTGCGCCTGGCGGCCGCCCCGCTCGAATCGCCCGAACAGTCGGTCTCGATCGGCGTCCGCGACGCCGGGTCCCCGGTCTTCCACGCGCAACCGCAGCCGTCCCGCGCGCTCATCGGTGTCGATCGCCACGGAGACGGCCGTCCCGCCACCGTACTTCACGGCGTTGTCGAGCAGCGCCCACAGCACCTGGTCGAGCTGGTCCCCGTCGACCACGGCCAGCCAACCGGACGAGCGATCGTCGAGGACAAACGGTGTCTCACTCCCGCCCAGCGCCTCCCAGGTGCGACGAACCCTCGGAGCGAGCGCAACCACCTCCGTGCGCGGCCGGAGGGCCCCCGATTCGAGGCGGGTCACCGTCAGGAGCTGGCGGACCATTCGCGACAGGCGCTCCGACTGCTCGGCGATGATCGTGAGGCGCCGGTCCGGCTGCGCCGCGGCCAGCTGATCGGCGTACGCCCGGATGCTCGTGAGCGGTGTCTGGAGGTTGTGGCTCACACCCCGCAGGAAGTCGTCCTTCGCCGCGTCCAGTTCGAGCAGCTGGCGATTCTGGGCTTCCACTCGGGTGAACAGCTGGGCATTCCGGATGGCCACGGCGATGCCGCTGGCGAAGACCGCAAGCAATTCCTGGTCTGCGCGCTCCCAGGCTCGTGTCGCGGGGAGTCGTCCGATCAGGATCCCGAGCTCCTCGTGGCCGACACGCAGGATGGCCCGGGCCGGTCGTGGCTCGCCCGGAACGTCCTCCTGGATTGGGGCGAGGTCGGGGTCGCCGAGCAGGATCGTTGCGTCGATCATGCCGAACGCCGCCCGGGCATCGTCGGCGGCACGGTTGACCAGCCACTCGACCCCCTCGCGCGGCGTCGCCGACTCGAGCGCGGCCAGGATCCGGCTCAGTTCTTGATCGCGGCGGCCGAGGTCGTCGGCGAGTCGATTGTGGCTCTCGGCGAGTCGGGCGAGTTCGTCATCGCCGTACACGACGATCGGCGTGGAGAGATCGCCGGCCGACACACGGTCGACGGCTGCCGCGATGGCCCGCAGGGGCCGGGTCAGGTCGGCCGCCAGCACGTACGCGATCAAAACGCCGAGAACAGCTGCGACGGCGATCGCGAAGAGGACCAGCGGCCCGAACGTCGGGTCCAGGTTTCCACTGGCCGCCTCGATTGCGAGGACCGCGATTCCGAAGCCCGTCAATGGCAGGACGGCAGCCGCCACGAGGCCGGCCGTGAGCCGCGTCCGGAAGGAGAGCGGCGGCCCGATTCGCTCCGGCTCGGGCGGTGCATCGATCGACTCGAACGGATCTCGAAGTCGGCGCTCCGGTTGGGTCACCGGTCGTGCGCCGGCCGAGCTTCGTCGCCATCCGCGGCGACCAAGCGGTAGCCGATTCCGCGAACGGTCTGGACGTGGATCGGATGGTTCGGATCTACCTCCACCTTCTGGCGGAGCCGGCGCATCGTGACCCACACGTACGTCCGGTCGGCGTCCTCGGTATCGGCCCAGCCACGGGCCAGGAGCGTGTCGGTGGTGACCGTCCGCCCGAGATTGGCGGCCAGTGCGTAGAGCAGCCGCGACTCGGTCGGCGTCAACTGGACGGTCGCTCCACCGACGGTCGCCTCGCGGCGGTGCAGCTCCAGGCTCAACTTCGGACCCAGGACGAGCCGCTGACGGGGAACCTTGTCACCGAGCCGGCGCAGAACCCGGTTGATCCGCGCCCGGAGCTCAGGGTAGTGGTAGGGCTTGGTGATGTAATCCTCGGCAACCTCCTCGAGGAGATCCGCCTTGGAATCGCCGGCGTCGATCGCCGACAGGACGATGATCGGCAGGTCCGCCTTGGCCTTGATCTCGCGGGCCATCGAGAGGCCGTCCATCCGCGGCATCATCATGTCGATGATGAGCAGGTCGGGCCACGAGATCTCGAGCCGTCGGAGGGCCTCGTCGCCGGCGCGTGCGGTCGAAACCTCGTAGCCATCGGAGCGGAGCTGCTCGGCAAGGACCACGAGAAGATTCGGGTCGTCGTCGACGATCATGATCCGCGGTGCGACTCCGGCGGCCGGACCGCCGCCCCCGCTGCTCATCATGGCGTCGAGGATAGCAGCGGGGCCGAAGCTCGCTCCGGACCGTGTGAGTGCTCAGGACCGTCAGGGCGCGCACTGACGACCCCGAGTAATGAGATCCGGCCTCGACGAGCTTGGCGGGACAGGAAATCCGACGATCTGGGTGGACCGCCACCCACGCTCAGCTCGATTCCGATTACCGGGGCTAATCTCAGGCGCGGGGACGGCGGTGTCGAGGCGATTCCCGGACGCGGCCGCGCGGCGTGGCGATTCCCGGACGCGGCAGCGCGGCCTGGCGATGCCTGGCGCGGCGCGTGGTGATGTGATCATTGCCCGGTAAGTGCGTTCCGCTATGAATCGCACCGATGTCGCAACGGGGCCGAGCGGCGACGGAGATCGGCGCGGACGTGCGTCGGCTTCGAGCCGAGGTCGGCTGGACGCAACGAGAGCTGGCCGGCCGAGCGCGCGTCTCACAGGGGTGGATCTCCCTGGTGGAGCGGGGCCACGCGGGCGGTCTGTCGATCGCCGCCGCGGAGCGGATCATCGACGCGATCGGCGCCCGGCTCGTCGTCACAGTCGACGCCCCGTACCTGGGAGATCGCGTCCGGCAGCGAGATCCGGCGCACGCGAGGATGAGCGCGTACGTCGGCGATCGAATGCATGCGCAGGGCTGGCTCGTGAACGCGGAGGTTGAGGTCGGTGGCGACCGGTCGCGCGGCTGGATCGACCTCCTCGCGTTCCACGCAGGTTCCGGTGTGGTCCTGGTCATCGAACTCAAGACTGAGATCCACGACCTGGGGAGGATCGAGCGGTCCCTGGACTGGTACGCCCGCGAGGCGTGGGCAGCCGCCCGACGCTGCGGCTGGCGGCCACGGACGATCGCGAGCTGCCTCCTCCTCCTGTTGACCAAGGCGAGTGATGCCCGCGCGCAGGCGAATCGGGTCGCGCTCGACGCGGGGTTCCCGCTGCGTGCGAGGCATCTGGCTTCCCTGGCGGACGGACTGTCCGACGTTCAACGCGGCGCGCGGGCGGTCGCGATGGTCGATCCGCGGTCGCGCCGCTCGGCCTGGATCAGGCCGCTGCGCATCGATGGCCGCCGGACCGCCGCGCCGTACGAGGACTACGCGGGCTTCCTCCGCACCGCGCAGCGTGTGCGGCGCCGGAGGGTCGGGAACGCGCCGGACGCCCGTCCGCGGACCGCAGATGAGTCCGGGCGTGGACCGTAGATGAGCCCGGGTAATCAGAATTGGCCTGAGCACGCTTGGCGCCACGAGGAAACCGACGGATTCGTTGCGCCGCCACGCTCGATGAAGCTCGCTTTGATTACCGGGATTCGTCAGCTCGCCGGGCAAGGGCCGGGAAGCGCCGGCAAGCGCCGGCAAGCCGTATCAGGGCGCCTTCGGGTCGACGTGGCGACAGCGGGGGCGAATGGGGCAGCCATCGCAGGCGGGCCGAAGGGCGTGGCAGACCAGTCGGCCGTGGCGAATGAGATTGACGTGCGCCTCATGGATGTCGGCCGGCTCAAGGAGCGCCAGGAACAGTTCGTGGGCGTCATCGGCGCTGGCCTTTGGTGGGATGAGGCCGATCCGCTTCGAGACCCGCTCGACATGGCGGTCCACCGGCATCAGTGGGTGATCGAACGAGAACAGTTGCAGCACCGAGGCCGTCTTGCGGCCGATCCCGTCGATCGAGGTGAGCCAGTCGCGGGCGTCCAGCGGCGCCATCGTTCCGAGGAACTCGAGTGAGTAATCGCCGCGCTCGGCGTGAATTCGGCGAAGGGTCGCCTGGATCCGTGGCGCCTTCTGGGGTGCCAGCCCGCCCGGGCGGATCACGTCCACGAGTTCGTCGAGCGGTGCGCCGGCAACGGCCGCCCAGTCCGGCGGCGGAGCCTCGCTCAAGCCGATGCCGCCCCAGCCTCCGCCGGGAAGGTGGGCCTCGGACGGCAGGTCGGACGGGTACCGGAGGCGGAGCGCCTCGAACGCCTTCTCGGCGTTCACGTCGGCGCTGTTCTGGGTGAGGATCGTCAGGATCAGCTCACTCGTCGGGTCGAAGCGTCGTTGCCACACCGGATGGCCGTGCAGTCCGGCGAGGAGGTCGAGCGTGTCGCGGACGAGACCCGGACGGGTTCGGTCGAGACGACGCACCCAGGTCCGGATCGGGTCTGGCTTGCGGCGTCGGGTCGGCCTCGGACGCCGGGCCGCCGTGCGGATGGCTGCGGCCGCGCGGGACGAGCTCATCGGCGGAGCGCCGCGCCGAGGTCGATGAGCCGGGCGATCCGCTCGCCGCAGCGCGCCACAGGCTCGCTGCCGCCGGCCATGGCCTCGGCGATCGACTGCGGACGCTCGACGACGGGGACGACGGTGACGCCGAGTGGATGGAGTACGGCGATGCCGTCGGGTTCGACCCCTCCGCCCACGGCGATGCACGTCACGCCACGTTCTCGCGCTCGCTGGGCGACGCCGAGCGCGGTCTTGCCGAATGCCGTTTGAGCGTCGATGCGGCCCTCGCCCGTCACGACGAGGTCGGCACCATCGAGCTTGGACGCAAGGTCCGTTTCCTCCGCCACGAGGTCCAGCCCGGGTACGAGCACGACCGAGTGGAACGAACCCGCCACTGACAGCAGCCCGAAGGCCGTCCCGCCCGCGGCACCCGCGCCGGATGTCACGCGCTCGTCCCGGCCCGTGGCCGCGATCATTCGTTCGGCAAAGGCACCCAGGCGCCGGTCCAGTTCCTCGACCTGGGCCGGCGTCGCCCCCTTCTGTGGCCCGTAGGTGGCGGCCGCCCCGGTCGGACCGAGGAGGGGATTCGACACGTCGCAGGCAATCCGCAGGTCCACAGCTGCGAGGCGCGGGTCGAGCCCGCCGATGTCCACCCGGTCCGGCTCGACGATGGCTCCGAGTGCGCGCAGGATCCCCGCCCCGCCGTCGTTCGTGGCACTCCCCCCGATCCCGAGCGTGATCCGATTCACCCGCGCGTCGAGAACGGCTCGCAGGACCTCGCCGGTCCCGAGGGTCGTCGCCCCCATTGGATCGCGTTCCTCAGGCGTGAGGCGCGACAGGCCGGAGGCCTCGGCCAGCTCGACGAACGCCCGCTTGCCGTCGGTGGAGATCAGCCATGCCGCTTCCACCGGCCGCCCGATCGGATCGGAGACGGTGCACGTGCGGCGCTCCCATCCGCCGGCAAACTCGATCGCCGTCAGCGTGCCTTCGCCGCCATCGGCGAGGGGGGCATAGGTGAGATCGTCATCGGGCCGAGCGCGACGCCAACCCTCGGCGAGCGCCCGGGCCACCTCCACCGAGGTCAGGGAGCCCTTGAACGAATCGGGCGCGAACACCACCCGGAACCGCGAGCCACCCACCGATCCCACGGCGGTCCCTAGCGCAGCGACGTTTCGAGGACCGGGCTGCCCGCCGCCTGGCGGCGCTCGAGGTACTCGGGGATCCGGATCATCGGCGGTCGCTCGACGTCGGCAAGTTCGATGACCTCGAGCGACAGTCGCCCCCGTCCGGAGCGCGGCAGCTTCATCGTGGAGCCGAGTTCCGCGAATAGGCGCGCCTTGCGTCGCTCCTCGAGCCGCTTCATGACTGCCTGGAGGATCACGAACGACATGCGCGACAGGCCCTCGAGCTCCTGGTTACGGTGGACGCGTCGCTCCAGGTCGACCTGGCCGAGGCCCTCCACGCCGACGCGCTCGGCGGCGTCGATGAGGTGGCCGATCTCGACGGCGTAGCCGGTGAAGAACGGGATCGATTCGAGGAGCGAACGGCGTCCGGCATACTCGCCGGCGAGCGGCTGGATGAGGCCGGACAGCTCGGGGAAGAACAGGTTGAGCAGCGGCCGCGCGACAAGCTCGGTGACCCGTCCCCCGCCGCCCTCCTTGAGGATCCCGTCCTCGACGATGGGGCGCTGGTAGTAGCCCTTGACGTACTGCAATCGCGGCTCGTGGAGCAACGGCCCGAGCGTCCCGTAGGCCATCCGCGGATGCCAGCTCTTCACGTCCGTGTCGGCCCACACGATGATGTCCCCGGTTGCTTCGTAGAGCGACTTCCACAGCGCCTCGCCCTTGCCGTGGAACGATCCGTAGCGCGGCAGGATGTCCTTGTGGAGGACCACTCGAGCGCCCTCGGCCTCGGCGATGTCTCGGGTCCGGTCCGTCGAATCCGAGTCGATCACAAGGACCTCGTCGAAGAGCGGGATCCGCTCGACCATGTCCCGGATCGCCCGGCGGACGATCGGGCCGATCGTGTCCTGCTCGTTGAGCGTGGGCAAGACCAGGCTGACCGTGACCTTCTGCTTCTCCTTCAGATGGACGAGACGGTGCAGGTCGCTGAACTCCGCGTGGTGGAAGTTGGCCTCGCCGAACCAGCGTTCGACGCGGGCCGGGATGGACCGCGACGCCTCGGCGGCGCGATCGGCCGCGGCCAGCGTTTCGGCGCGCTGAGCGAGTTGCTCGAATGTCTGGCGACCAATCGGCTCGCGCGTCTTGACCACGACCACGGCCGCCTTGGCCCGCGCGGCAATGGCCTCGGGCATGGCCCCGAACAGGTGCGTCGAGCCGTCCTGCGACGTGGATGCGGCGGCCGCGCCCATCACCACGAGGTCCACCTTGTCGGCCTCGCGGAGGATGGCGCTGCGCACGTTGGCTGCCTCGCGCACGATCCCCTCGGCGCGTCCACCGGTGTGCTGCTTGATGAAGGCATTGAGGGCCCGCTCGGCCTGGGCTCGGACCGCGACGGTGATCCCGGGTGGGACCAGGTGCAGGACCGACAGCTCCGCGCCGTGTCGCTGGGCGATGGCGTGGGCGAACCGGATTGCCAGCTCCGCGTGGGGGCCGCCGCGGACCGGCACGAGGACACGCTTGATGTCGCGCGAGCCGCGCTGCTTGACGACGGCGATGTCGCACGGGGTGTCGCGCACGACCTCGTCGATGGTCGGCGAGAACACGAGGGGTCCGTTGCCGTTGCGACCCGCCGGCGTCTTGCCGCCCCAGCCGAAGACGATGAGATCAGCCTCGAGTTCGGCCGCGGCCTCGACGATCCCCTCGGCCGCATGACGGCCGATCCGCACGATCGGATGGATCGTCGTCCCATCCGGGACGAAGTCGAGCACTTTCTGGATCAGGCGGCGGGCGTGACGAGCCCGGGACGCGCCCTCGGACAGCGCCATGCCCTCGGGCACCTCGACGATGCCGAGGGCGGTCAGCTCGCCGGTCCGCGGCTCCAGCAGGTCCGCGCCGAGGCCGATCAACTCCTCCGCGGTGGCCGGGTTGGCGACCGGGATCAGGATCCGCGCGGGGAGAGGCTCGTGACTCATTCGGCCCCGACGGGCGCGGCCCTCGGCGGCGTCACCGCGCCGGCGTCGGCTGCGTCCGCGGCCTCAGCTGCGTTCCATGCCTCGATCAGGTAGGGCTTCAACAGCTCGAACTCGCGCGCCTGGCGCATCACCCGCTCCTCTGCCTGGTCCGTGGTCAGGTCGCGGTTCTCGACGATGAAGCTCGCCACGCGCCCGAAGTAGACCGGAACGAACGACGCGACCATGCGGTCGACGCCGTCGGGATCGTTTCGGGCGACCACGATCAGGTCGTAGACCGCGCGCGCCCACAGGTCGTCGGGAAAGTGGTAGCCGGCCAGCGCTTCGGCCATCTGCGCCGTCGTCGGCGTGGCGGCACCCGGCGCATCCATGTCCAGCCTCACCCGAGCGGCCTCGCCCATGCGGCCGGCCTCCGCCGCGAGCTCGAGGATTGCTTCGGCGTTGGCGGGGGCGAACATGCCCCGCCAGGTGGCGGCGAGGGTCAGCGCGCCAGTGTGAAATTCGGACACGAGGCGCACGGTATTGACGTCGAGTGGCGGCGGCTCGGCGATCCGCTCGAAGCCGTAAGCGGGCACCTCGTGACTGCCGCTGATTCCCTGCCAGCGGTCCCTGTGTCGAACGGCGAGGCGCAGGATTGTCCCGACGACCTGGCGGAACATCGGCCCGAGGTCGGACCCGGGGTCCTTCGGGTCATGCACCTTGGACCCGAGGCGCGTCTGGCAGATCGCGAACCCGCCCGCGAGCGCCGTCGTCGTCATCCAGATGTCGATGCCGAACTTGCTGATGTCGTCGGTCCAGTCCTCGGCCGCGAGGTACGCCTTGACCAGGTCGCCGCTCACGCCGAAGTCGCCCCCGATCGGCTGTCGGATGCGATGCCCGTACAGGCTTCGGGTCAGCGGGTAGGTCACGGTGTTCGTGATCGTGCCGTCGTACTTGTAGCGCGAGTAGAGCGGCGCCACGAAGTCGTAGCCGCCCTTCAGGATGGGTCCCGCCAGCAACTCGACCCACTCGGGCAGGATCGAGCGCAGGTCCGAGTCCACGACGACCAGCGCCTGGACCTCGAGGGCGTCGGCAATCTCGAAGATCGTACGCAACGCGGCGCCCTTGCCGCCGACCCCGTCGATCTCGGGATACGTCAACGACACGCGTGACAGCTTGTTGGTGGGCCGGACGAGGAGGATCTCCTCGACGTAGTCGGGTGGTTCGGTCTCGACGACCACACGCTGGGTCCCGTCGGGTGAGCCGGCGTCCGAGTTGACCACGACCGGGCGAAGGTCGGGAAAGTACTGGACGAGCCCGGCTTGTGCGGCATGGACCACGTAACCGATCGTCGCGGCGTTCTTGAAGCTGGGGATCCCCACCATGATGTCGGCCCGTCCGAGGCGGGCAATCTCGTCCTTGATGGCGGGGGTCAGCACACTGGGGGGCATCCAGCCCACCGTACCATCCCCCGACCGAGGTTGCCATGCGGCCGTCCGCCGCGGGCCGGGTTCAGCGACGTGGAATCAGCGCCGTCGCCCAGTCGTCGGCCCGTTCCCCGGGACGGTAGCGGCCATTGGCGTCGCGAACGGCGACCTCGTGGAATCCGAAGGCGCGCCATTGCCCATACCAGGCCTCGAGAGGCGGCCGAACATGCACGCTGGTGCGCACAGGCTCGGACTCGGCGAGGACGGACTCGAGGAGCCGCTTGCGCTCGAGCAGCGGTACGTCGACGAGCGGGGTGTCGTCGATCCACAGGAGGTCGATGGCGACGAAGGCGAGCGGCCCCTCGGCGGGTATCGGCGCGCGCCGGGCGAGGTCCGCCTCCAGCCGATCGCGGCGGCGATCCCGCCGGTTGCTCCCGCCGAGCAGAAGCTGGCGGCCCATGTCGGCGGGATGCACGCCGTCTAGCGCCTCGAGGCCGACGCCCACCCCGACCGTGCCGCGCATCGGGGCGGCCGTGAGGTGGCCGTCGAGGATCGCGGTTTCGGTCCCGGTTACCGCGACCGCAGCGGCGATGGCCTGAGCGAGGTCGACCGCGACAGCTGGGCGGTCCCCCCGCTCGTCGCGGATGTCGACGGTTGACCCGGTCACGAGGACGAGGACGCGCGGGCCGTTCCAGGCCGGCTCGACGATCGGGTTGCGGACGTCGCGAGCCGGTCGGGATCCGAACTCCATCGGCCGCCAGGCCAGGGCGGCGTCGAGCGCGTTGCGGGGGAGGGTGGTCGCGCCCATGGGCCGATCGTACACCGGCAGCCGGGACGGCTCGACGGGAACCCTCCCTGAACCGGACCAACACGGCGCCCGAGCGGAGACTATCATCGCCCCGTGGCGACCGCCGACGGCCGATCGACCTCCGCGTCCCCGGGGCGAGGCCTCGGTGGGATGACACCGTCCGGCCGCGCGATTGTCCCCATCGCCTGGTCGCTCTACGACTTCGCCAACACGATCTTCAGCTTCGTCGTGGTGTCGAGCGCGATCGGCCTGTGGCTGACCGCACCCGGACAGTTCGGCGAGCGTGACGGCAATTTCCTCGTCAGCGTCGCGATCGTCGCGAGTGTCGGGCTGAACGCGCTGGTCTCCCCGATTCTTGGCGCCCTGTCCGACATCGGCGGGCGGCGCCTGCCGTTCCTGCTGGCGTTCACGCTGGCGTGTGTCGCTGCGACCGCGTTCATCACTTCGGGATCCGCGACGACGGGCCTGCTCCTGTTCATCGTCGCCAACTTCTCCTACCAGGCTGCGCTCATCTACTACGACGCGACACTGCGCATCGTCAGCCGCCCCCAATCGCGCGGCCGCCTGTCGGGGATCGGCGTCGCGATCGGCTATCTCGGGACGATCGTCTCGGGCCTGCTCATCGTGCTCCTCGATGTGGAGCTCGCGGATCGCTTCCGTTTCGCGGCAATCCTCTTCGCGATCTTCGCCGTGCCGATCTTCCTGATCGTGCGCGAGGGGCCCGCGGGACGCCAGGTGAACCGCACCGACGTGACCGGATCCTGGAACCAGCTCTTCCGGACGGTGGCCCATGCTCGCGAGGTGCCGGGCCTGTTCCGGTTCCTGGTCGGTCGATTCTTTTACTCCGACGCCGTGAACACGGTCATCGTCGTGATGAGCATCGTCGCGGTTCGAGCGATCGGCCTGACCGAGGAGACGGCGCTCCTCGTCCTCCTCGGGCTGACGGTCGTGGCCGTCGTGGCGAGCTTCGGCTGGGGCCGTCTCGTCGACCGCTGGGGCCCGCGGCGAACCCTCATGGTGATCCTCTGGTCGTGGGCGATCGGTCTCCTCCTCGGCGGGGCCGCGCTGGGGTTCGGGGCGTCTCCGATCGGCCTGGCGATGTTCCTCGTGGCCGGGGGGATCCTGGGCAGCGGCCTCGGGGGCGTCCAGGTGGCAGATCGCGTGTTCATGATGCGGCTGTCTCCGCCGGAACGGCTCGGTGAGTTCTTCGGGCTGTACGGGCTCGCCGGCAAGGGCGCGCAGGTCATCGGCCAGCTCCTCTACGGCCTGATTCTCCTGCTGTTCTTCGACACGCTGGGCGTCGGCGCGTACCAGCTGGCGGTGCTGAGCCTGCTGGTCACGATGCTCATCGGCGTCTGGTTGATCCGCCCCGTGTCCGATCTCTGGTCGGGATCTGGCGAGCTCGGACCGGACGAGGGCGCGGCGCCACCGCCGCCCAGCCTGATGCCGTCGCAGTCGCCGCTCGAGCCACGCTGAGCCGTCGCCCCCACCGTGCCGTCGCATCGGCGCGGGCCCGAACCTCGGCGGGCTCCGAACCTCGGCGGGCGTGAGAACCTCGGCGGGCGCGAGAACCTCGGCGGGCTCCGAACCTCGGCGGGCGCGAGAACCTCGGCGGGCGTGAGAACCTCGGCGGGCGCGAGAACCTCGGCGGGCTCCGAACCTCGGCGCGCTCCGAACCTCGGCGGGCGCGAGAACCTCGGCGGGCGTGACTGCAGGTCAACACCAGAGCCTCGAAGCCGATCGATGCAGACGCCCGCGACGTCGGCAGACCTCTTGAGTCCGTTTCCCGTGACCGGGAGACAGCACGGAGGTCCGGGCATGGAGTCTGAGCGGGTGTCGGACGTGCTCGGACCCCGGCTGTTGACTACGAGTCACGGTATCGGTTGAGACTACGGCGTGGATCCGACCTCAGGCCCCGTAGCCGTCCGGGTTGCGCCGCCGCCACGTCCAGGCCGCCCCGATCATGCCCTCGAGCTGTGACCGTCTCGGGGTCCACCCGAGGACCTCGCCTGCCCGCGCGGCCGACGCGACGAGGACGGGCGGATCACCGGCCCGCCGCTTCGCGACCTCGTGCGGGATCGGCCGCCCGACGACGGCCTCGGCAGCCGCCAGCACCTCCCGCACGCTGAAACCAGCGCCGCTGCCCAGGTTGCAGATGAGCGGCACATCCGTCCGCGGGTCGTCGGGCGCGGTGGCCTCGATGGCCGCGAGGTGTGCGTCGGCCAGGTCGGCCACGTGGATGTAATCGCGAACCGCCGTGCCGTCCGGGGTCGGGTAGTCGTCGCCGAACAAGGAGAGCTCCGGGCCGCCATCCGCGGCACGGAGGACATTCGGGATCAGATGCGTCTCCGGATCATGCCGCTCCCCGACGCGCTCGGTCGCTCCGGCCACGTTGAAGTAGCGCAGGCTCACGCTGCGCATCCCGTGCGACACGCCGTAGCCGGCAAGTGCCCGTTCGAAGGTGGCCTTCGTCTCGCCGTACGGGTTGATCGGCCGGATCGGGTCGTCTTCCTGGATCGGCGTTCGGTCCGGCAGGCCGTAGACCGCGGCGGTCGAGCTGAAGACGAACCGCCGGACACCAGCCGCGCGTGCGGCCTCGAGCAGTGCGATCCCGCCGGCCACATTGGCTTGCCAGTAGCGCGCCGGGTCGGCCACGGATTCACCGACCAGGGAGCGCGCCGCGCAGTGCAGGATGGCCTCGATCCGCTCTTCCTCGAGGATCGACGACGTGAAGTCGGCGTCACCATAGGAGCCGACTCGGACGGCGACGGATGGCGCCACAGCCGAACGATGGCCGGTCGACAGATCGTCGAGCACGACAACGTCGTGGCCCGCCGCCAGCAACGCGTCGACGGATGCCGCGCCGACATAGCCTGCTCCACCGGTGACGAGGATCCGCATCAGCGACGCCCGAACAGGCGGGGCACGAGACCCCGCGGGTGTTGATCGTCGCTGCCAGGCATCGGCCCAGACGATATCCGGTCGGCAGCGACGCCCGCATCGTTCGGGGCGTTCGGGGCGTTCGGGGCGTTCGGGGCGTTCGGGGCGTTCGGGGCGACCGGGTCGACCGGGTCAACCGGGTCGGCGGTCGCCAGCAACGCGGCGTGGCTGCGCGCGGCGGCGTTGTTGGGATCGATCGCAAGGGCTCGATCGATCAGCTGCCAGGCAGCCGGCACGTCCTCGCGGGCCAGTGCGATCCTGGCCAGGCCGACCACCGCGATGGCATTGCGGACGTCGGACGCGACGGCCTGGCGATATCGGCGCTCGGCTTCGTCGAGGCGTCCCTCGGCGAGAGCCCGATCGGCTTCGAGCAGCCACTCGATCACGGCTCGTCGTCCATCAACCTGCGCGCCAGCAGGAGGAGCGTCGGTCGATCGTTGAGCGCCGGATCCTCCACGACTCGCTCGAGGAGCGCGTCCAGCAGTGCGCCGATCGATGGTCCCTGGACAAGTCCGAGCTGTTCGATGAGGTCGCCGCCGTCGATGGCGAGGTCGGCAAGGTCGAGCGCGACCTGCGCCTGGAGTTCGCGCACGATCCGGACTCGCAACTCGGCGAGGCGGCCGGCGTCGGGATCCTGGCCGCTCCCGACGTTGTCGGCCGTACGAAGGTCGAGCAGGTCATCGAGGGCGTCCCGACCGACCGTGCCGATGAACCGTCGAACGGCGACGTCACTCCACGCGGGCTCATAGCCGAACATGTGCTGCCGAACGAGGTGAACGACGCGGTCCACGACCGACCGTGGATAGCGGAGTCGCTCGAGGAAGGTCCGGGCCATTTCGGCACCCACCGTTTCATGCCCATGAAAGTGGCCATCGGCGGCCGACGACGGCTTCCCGATGTCGTGAAGCAGAGCGGCGAGCCGAACGGTCGGCCGCTCGATCGGGGCCGCGTCCACGCTTCTCAGGGTGTGGTCCCAGAGATCCTCGCCGGGCGTCTTGTTCTGGGGCACGCCCCGCTGGATCGCGAGGTCAGGCCAGAGCACCTCGAGCAGGCCCGTCTCGGCCATCAGGCGCAGCCCGACCGACGGCCGCGACGCGCCCAGCAGGCGATCCAGCTCGGCAGCGACGCGCTCCTTTGACAGGTGAGCGGCCAGCCCCGCGTTCTCGCGGATCGCGCCAAGTGTGGCCGGCTCGATCTCGGCCGGCAGCGTCGCGGCCAGACGGATCGCCCTGACCATGCGCAGGGCGTCCTCGCGGAAGCGCAGGCCTGGGTCGCCCACGGCGCGGAGGATCCGAGCCGCCGCATCGGCCCGGCCGTTGAACGGATCGACGAGCACGGGAGCGGGGTCGGGCGGCGCGTCCGCCGCCGAGCCGTCCGCCGCGGAACCGTCCGCCACCGAGCCGTCCGCCGCGGAACCGTCCGCCACCGAGCCGTCCGCCGCGGAACCGTCCCCCAGGGACACGGGCGCCGGGGCGCCCCAGGCCATCGCGTTCATGGTGAAATCCCGGCGGGCCAGGTCGTCCTCGACGGCATCCCCAAACTCGATCCGGTGCGGGCGTCGGAAGTCTGCGTACTCGTGGTCGATCCGGTACGTGGTGATTTCGTGAACCGCGCCGCCCTCGCGGACAGCCACCGTCCCGAATCGGTTCTCGTAGGCGGCGCCGGGGAAGATCTCCAGCATACGGTCGGGACGCGCCTCGGTGGTTAGGTCCCAGTCGGCGGCCGGTCGCCCGAGGACCACGTCACGCAGCGCGCCGCCCACGACGTACGCCTCGTGCCCGTTCGCCCATAACCGGCGCAGGAGCGCCCAGACGGGTAGCGGTATGGCCGACGCGAACTCGTCGGAGCTCGACACCAAGCCCGCCGGCCCGATCAGTTCCGGCCGAGGAACAGGTAGGTCCGCCAGGCCTCGTTGCGTTCGTCGGCGAGATATGGCGCGAACAACGAGTAGAGATCGGCGCGCGGCTCGAACGGCTCGCGGACCAGCGGCAGGTGGACCTCTGCGAGGGATTTGCCGCCCTTCCGATGGTTGCACGCCTTGCACGCGGTCACGAGGTTGTCCCAGGAATGGGTTCCGCCGCGATGGCGCGGGACCACGTGATCGAGCGTCAGGTCGTTGGTCTGGCGACCACAGTACTGGCAGGTGTGGCGATCGCGTGCGAACACCTCGCGCCGCGTCAAGCGAACGCGGGGTCGAGGTCGCCGGACGTGGTGCTGGAGGCGGATCACCGAAGGAGCCCGGAACTCCCGGCTGGGGGTGTGGATGACCTGGTGATTGAATTCGATGATCTCGGCTTTCTCGCCGAAGAGGAGCCGGAACGCACGCGGAAGGTTCGTGACGTTCAACGGCTCGTAGTTCTGGTTCAGGACGAGCACCACCCCATTCATGCGCGGCATGCTAGCAAACGCTCCAGATCGCGCTCGGCGTTCAGCCTCGCCCGATCGCCGCTCCGGTGGCCGAGTCCCAGCCACCAGCCTGGCCAACCTTGGACGCAACCGGACGCCCAAGGGCTCCAGCGATGAACCGCCCGGCCTCCAGCACGCCGGCGAGATCGACGCCGTGGTCCCAGCCCGAGGCATCGAGGTAGTAGATCAGATCCTCGGTGGCGAGGTTGCCGGCCGCACCGGGAGCGTACGGGCAACCACCCGTGCCGCCCGTCGACGCGTCGAACGTCCTGATGCCTGTGTCAAGACCGGCGGCCACATTCGCGAGGGCAGTGCCTCGCGTGTCGTGGAAGTGATAGGCCATGCGCTCGATGGGGATCCCGGCCGCAACCGCCCGATTCGTGAGCGTCGCGACCTGGCGTGGCACGGCCACCCCGATCGTATCCCCGAAACAGACCTCGTCCACGCCAAGGTCCAGCAATCGCTGCGCGACGTCGATCGCGTCGTCCGGATCCACGGCGCCGGTATAGGGACACCCGAATGCGGTCGACACATAGGCCCGCCGCCACCAGCCCCGGGCCTCGGCCCGGCGCAGCACCGGCCCGAATGCCGCGAGCGACGCCGCCACCGTCATCCCGATGTTGTGCTCGGTGAACGCGTCGGTCGTTGCGCTGAACACGGCGATCGCATCGGCGCCGGCAGCCTCGGCCCGGTCCATGCCACGCTCGTTCGGGATGAGGACCGGGTAGCGCAACCCGGCTCGACGCGGGAGCGACGGGAGGAGCACGTCCGCGTCGGCCAGTTGGGGGATCGCGCCCGGCGAGACGAAGCTGGTCGCCTCGATCTCCCTGAGGCCGGCGGCGGCGAGGAGCTCGATGAACCGCCGTTTGTCATCCGTGGTGACGACGCCGGCCTCGTTCTGGAGACCGTCGCGAGGGCCCACCTCGTAGACACGGACTCGGTCGGGCATCGGGCTCTCGGCGGACGCGGCGTGCCGCCCGGACGTCCCGGTCAGACCCGTGGTGGCGTCATCGCCCGTTCGATCCGGGCGATCTCCACTTCGATCTGTCCCAGCTCCTCGACGGCGTCGCGGAAGGCCTCGCTGCCGAGCTCGGCCGCGGAGCGCGCACGACGCGCTTCGGCATGGCGCTGGAGCAGCGCCTCGCGTGTGCCGGGGAGCCTGGGCCTGGCCGGGCGCTCGGACATGGGATCGAGCCTCCTCATCGTGGTTCGCGAGAGCGTAGCGCGAATTCTGTCACGACGGGGTGATGAGGGCGAGGATCTGGCCACGACCGACCTGATCGGTGGCACGCACGGCGATGTCGCCAATCAAGCCCGAAACCGGCGCCGCGACAACATGCTCCATCTTCATGGCCTCGATCGTGACGATGGGTTGGCCCATCTCGACGGAGTCGCCGTTCGAGACGTGCACCGCGAGGACGGAGCCGGGCATCGGCGCGACCACGTCACCACCGGCTCCGCCACGGGCGTGGGCGAGCGCCGACCGCGCGGCACGATCGACATCGGGCGGCGATGCCAGTCGGAACGCAACGCTTCGGCCACCGACATCGACGTGGACCTCGTCAGCGGTCGGGACGGCCTCGCGGGCCACGGCGGCCGAAGGATCGAGCCGAACGACGCGGACAACATCGTCGACGGAGACCGATACGGCGGAGACCGATACCGCTGCCGGTGCATTCGTTCGCCAGCCGCCCGTCCACGGGGTCGCAGCCGCGCTGCCTGTTGCGGCCGCCCTGCCGGTCGTCCCCGCCAGCAGGCGCGCGGCCCGCTGCCACGCCGCATCCGGGGCGGCAGCCCGGTCTTCCCAGCCGTCGGGCGGCCAGATCCGTTCCAGCGTGTCGATCCGCGCCTGGCCTGAGAGCACTGCGGGTTCCCGGACAAGCCAGCGCAGGAAGCGAAGGTTCGTGGTCAGCCCCAGGACCAGGGTGTCGTCGAGGGCGCCCGCCAGCCGGGCGAGTGCTTCGTCCCGATCCTTCCCGTGGGCGATGATCTTGGCCAGCATGGGGTCGAACCGGCTCGAGATCTCCGTGCCGAGCTCCACCCCCGCGTCCACCCGGATGCCCGGACCCTCCGGCCAGCGCAGGGCGGCGATCCTGCCGGTCGCCGGGAGGAATCCCGCTTCCGCGTCCTCGGCGTAGAGGCGCACCTCCACGGCATGCCCGGTGTGTCGTACATCCTCACGGTCGAAACCGAGCGCCTCACCGGCGGCGATCCGGAGCTGATCGGCGACGAGGTCGCGGCCGGTCACCGCCTCCGTGACCGGGTGCTCCACCTGGAGACGCGTGTTCATTTCGAGGAACCACGCACGGTCGCGATCGTCCACGAGGAACTCGCAGGTCCCGGCACCGACATACCCCACGGCGCGGGCAAGGGCAAGGGCGTAGCCACCCAACCGATCGAGGACGGCAGGGGTGAGGCTCGGGGAGGGCGACTCCTCGAGGATCTTCTGGTGGCGGCGCTGGATGGAGCAATCGCGTTCACCCAGGTGGACTCCGTTCCCGTGGGCGTCGAACAGGATCTGGATCTCGACATGGCGCGGCCCCTCGAGGAGCCTCTCGAGAATCAATCGATCATCGCCGAACGCGGCTCGCGCCTCGCGCCGCGCAGCGGCAAGCGCGTCGGCCAACCGCGCCCGGTCGCGGACGGCGTGCATTCCCTTGCCACCGCCCCCGGCGGCAGGCTTGACGAGGAGCGGGAGGCCGATCCGATCTGCTTCCATCGTGAGTCGTGCGTTGTCCTGATCGTTGTCGTCATAGCCGGGGATCACCGGCACGTCGAGCGAGATCGCCAGCCGACGCGCCGCGCCCTTGTCGCCCATCGTCCGGATCGCGGCCGCGGGTGGGCCCACCCAGATGAGGCCGGCAGCATCGACCGCCTCCGCGAACGCGGGGCTCTCGGCCAGGAAACCGAACCCGGGATGGACCGCGTCGGCGCCCGCGGCACGCGCCGCCTCCACGACGCGGCCGACGTCCAGGAGGTTCAATCCTCCCGGGCCGTCGGTTTGCGGCACGATCGCGAGGATCCCGAGGCGGGCACACGTGCGCGAGATGCGCGCTGCGATCTCGCCCCGGTTGGCCACGAACAGGCGATGGATCTCTCCCAATCCGGTCGAAGCAGGCGGGGCTCCGGCTCGCGGCGCTGAATCCGATGTCCCCAGCGCGTCAATCGCGTCAATCGCGACACGCCAACGCCCCCCAACGCGTCGAGCAGGTAGCCGACCCGTCACGATCCAGCGCTGCACGGACCGCGTCGTTGCCCCGATCCGATCCGCTGCCTGCCGTGGCGTGAGTTCATCGGGCATGAGTGGCGCGATTGTCGCATAGTCCGCGTCGCCTGCCGGTGCCACAATCGGATCGATGCCGAAGCTCGTCCCATGAAGCTCGTTCCACCTCGACCCGCCCCGCATGTCGCGGTGCTCTTCGGGTCGGGCTCGGAGCCACCGAACTCCGGTGATGCGTCCTGGTAATGAGATCGGGCGTTGGCAAGCGTGGCGCTACACGGATTCTGACGTTCTGGGCGCAGTGCCAAGCTCGCTGATGCCGAATCTGATTACCCGGGTGCATCAACGGGCGAGCGGATCGGTTTCGGCCTCGGGGCCTAGCCGGCTCCGGTGTCCCGGTCGTCGTCTCGCGCCCAGGCGGGAGGACGTTTCTCCGAGAACGCCCGGAACCCTTCCTGCGCCTCATCTGAGATGCGCTGCCGGGCGATCACCCGGGCGGTATGCCATTTCGACGAACCGTGGCCGAGGCCGCGCACCTCGCGCACGATCGCCTTTGCTGCACGGGTCGCGGTCGGCCCGGCGTCCAGCACGTCGGCGACGGCCATCTCGACGGCGGCGTCGAGGGCCGCCTCGCCCTCGACGACCTCGTGAACCAGACCGATCCGCTGGGCCCGGATCGCGTCGAACCGGCGGCCGCCGGGGAAGAGGGCGCGTGCGTGGGACTCGCCGATCTTGGCGACGACAAACGGTGAAATGACCGCAGGCAGGATCCCAAGGCGCGTTTCGGTGAATCCGAACCGTGTCCCCGACTCGGCGATGACGACGTCTGACACCGCGCAAATGCCCATCCCACCGCCGAGTGCAGCGCCGTGAACCCGCGCGATGATGGGGACCGGGCACGTGTCGAGGGTCTCGAACATGTCGGCCATCGCCATCGCATCTTGTTCGTTGCCTTCGACATCGAGCGCCATCGCCGCCCGCATCCACGCGATGTCCGCCCCGGCGCAGAACGACGGCCCGTCACCGGCCAGAATGACGACCCGGAGCTGGTCCGGCGCCTCCCGCGCAAACCCACCGAACGCCGCGCGCAGCTCGGCGATGAGCGACGCGTCGAATGCGTTATGGCGGTCCGCCCGCGTCAGCGTCACTCGCGCCACGACCTGGCCACGGCCGGTCCGCTCGATTCGCAGCGCCTGCGTCATGCGCCCATCCTAGCGGCCCGTGGCGGCCTTCGAGCGCGGTTGCTCTCCGGGCGCGGTTGCTCTCCCCAGGCGCCGACGTTCGGTGTTGCCGACCGACGCCCGAACGCCGACCCGGGGTTTGCTTGCCGGCGGCCTACGGACCGAGGTAGGCGGCCAGCGCCGTTGCGACACCCGCCGAGATGACGCCGGTCCCACCGAGGACCACGATCCGACCCGGCTTCAGGCGTGTCAATTCGGCAGCCACCGAGGCTGGAATCGTATCCCTGGTCACGAGCAGAATCGGTCCCAGCTGATCGCCGGCAGGGGGCGTCCCGGCGAGGGCGTCGGGGAAGTTCGCTCCGGTCGCCACGAAAACGACAGGCACATTGGGCGCGTAGTTTGCCTGCGAGATCGCGACGGCCGTCGCGTACCGGTCGGCACCCGAGAGGCGGCTGACCTTGCCGGACCCGAACATGCCCACCAACTGAGCCTCCACGGCCCCGCTGACGGCACCCGTCCCGCCGAGGATGACCACCTTCGCCGGATTCAGTCGCACCAGCTCGGCCTGGACCGCCGCCGGGATGGCGGTCGGCTGGACCAGCAGGACCGGTCCGCCGAATTTGCCGCCGGGAGGTCCGCCGGCCAGCGCGTCGGGGAAGTTGGTTCCGGTTGCCAGGTAGGCCACCGGGACGCCGGGGCTGAAGTACGCCTGCGAGATCGCCACGGCCGTGGTATAGCGGTTGGCACCCGCGAGGCGGCTGACCTTGCCGGACCCGAACATGCCCACCAGCTGGGATTCGACGCCCCCGCTGACAGCACCGGTCCCGCCGAGGATGACCACCTTGGCCGGATTCAATCGCTGGAGCTCGGCCTGGACGACTGCCGGGATCGCCGTCGGCTGGACGAGCAGAATGGGACCGCCGAGGATGCCGCCCGGAGGTCCGCCGGCCAGCGCGTCGGGGAAGTTCGTCCCGGTCGCGATGAAGGCGACGGGGACCCCGGGGGCGAAGTTTGCGGCCGAGACGGCCACTGCGGTGGCATAGCGATCGGCGCCCGACTGCCGGACGACGGCGCCGGCAACGGTAATGTACGCCACGCGGGTCAATGTGTTCGGACCCGTACCGTTGGAGGCCGTCAGGGCGACGGTGTAGGTGCCGTTAAGCGCGTATGTATGGCTCGGGTTCTGGAGCGTCGAAGTCCCTCCGTCCCCGAACGTCCACGCCCAGCCGGTGGGTCCGTTGGTCGAGAGGTCGGTGAAGGCCACCGTCAACGGCATCGCTCCCGACGTCGGCGTGCCTGAGAAGTTCGCGACGGGCGCCGGTGGCGGGCTGACCGTGATCAGGCTCGCCTTGGTGACCGGGTCGGATCCGGCGGCGTTCGTGGCCGTGAGCGCCACGGTGTAGGTGCCCGCCCCGGTGTACGTGAAGAGCGGGTTCTGGGCGGTCGAATCGGTTGACCCGTTGTTATCAAAGTCCCAGGCCCACGAGGTCGGGCTATTCGTGGAGGTGTCGGTGAACTGGACGGCGAGGGGGGCCTGGCCGGACGTCGTGTCCGTGGTGAAGTTCGCCACCGGCGTCACGGGGCACGGGTCTCCGATGCAGGCGTGCAGGTAGGCGCGGGTCGGGATATTGGCCGCCAGTACGAGCATCCCGCTCGGGGCGGTGCTCGCCTGCTTGGTCGAGGTCGCGTCGTTGATGGCGAGTTCGGTGGCGCTCTGGATGACGGGCGTGCCGATCGAGGCCGAACCAAAGTTCAGGGTCGTAAGGGAGGCCGTCCGGCGATAGATGGCCTGCACCCCATCGGAAGCAAGGGTGGGGTCGGTGAGGAACACGTTGGCCTGGCTGTTCTGGCCGTCGATCACGAGCATCGGGCGGGTGCCCTCGACCGCAACCGTCGTCACCGTGTGAACCGTCCACGCGCCAACGGCGTCGGCCGCTCCGGTGCGACGGACCACCGCGATGAGCGGATCGCCGCCGTTCGGGGCCAGGTTCTCGTTCCGGCCGGTCTTGATCGCGGCGATCGCCTTGCCGTCGGGGTCGGTCTTGAGGCTGATGTGGTCGTCGGCGGTATAGGTACCAATCCCGCCGATGACGGTTTCGCGCGCCCCCCAGGTTCCGACCGGATCGCCGTCCTTGTGGGCCTGGTAGTAGAAGGCATCGTCAGTGAGCGATTGGTTGCTCCACATGACACCGACGCCGCCGGTGATCGGGGCGATCGCCGAAATGACGTCGTCGGTCGCGTTGTTGCCCATACCCGGGATGTCCACCCCCGCCGCCCAGGTCGCCCCGTTGTCGGTCGAACTCGAGACTTTGACCCGCCACAAGAGCGGTTCGGGGTCGAGGACGTCATTGATCTGCGTGTAGGCGACCCACAGGAGGCCGGCCCCGTCCTTCGCGATCGTGGCGTTCCTTGTCCCGACCGTCTCCGTGCCCGGGATGACCTTCGGGTAGCCCGCGACCAGGGCGTAGACCTTGGTGGTCGTGTTGTACGTGTACTTGTAAATACGGAGGTGCGTGGCCGTGAGTGACGGAGTGACGTACCAGGACGAGGCCACGTAAAGGTTGTTGCCGTCCGACAGGGCGTCGGCGTGCGAACGGTTGCGTGGATCGACCGCGACGCCCGTCGACGTCCAGTCCTGGGTCGTCATGTTGAACTTGTAGATCCGGTACGTCTCGGTCAAGTTGTCGAGCATCAGGGCGAACCAGGTGCCGTCATTGAACCACAGCTTGCTCTGGTTCCGTGGCGCGGTCACGTCGTCGCCGCCGGCGACGTTCGGGTTGCCGTACAGGTGGTCGCGGTAGCCGGCCGTGACCGGGGTCGCGGCGTGGATGGTCAGCGCGGCGCCCAGTGACGCGGCCATGATGAGCCCGACACCGGCGAGCGAGACGAGGGCATGCCTGCGACGCGGACGTCGATCGACGCGAAGTGGAGAAGACACGGCGGAGTGACCCCCATGATGGATGATGGCTGCGATAGATGAGTGATGAAGTCCGGATCTTAGTCGAGATGGGACGAAAGTCCTACCACCGTGCGCGAATTGCCGGTGCCGGCTGGCAACCCTGCGGCGCTCGCGGCGGCCAAGGCTGGTGCCGCCGCATGCGGGTCGAGTCAGACGGCGCCTGGGCCGGCGGACCGGCGCGCTGACCGTGGGTCCGTGGAGTCCCGACTGGCTCCCCGACCTCAGCGGTCGGCGGCTCACCGCGATCCGCGCCGCCCGCCGCGGCGCCGTGGCCGCCGCCGCCATCTTCGGGACGGCTGCCGCGATCGCCGTGATGCTCAACCCTGCCGTCGCGCTGGATCAGCCCGTCTTGCGCGTCGGATCCGCGCTGCTCGTGGCCGCGGGCAGCATCCCGGGCCTTGCCCTGCTCGGCGCCGCGCTCACGTCGTCGGCGCTCGATTCGCGGCCGACGGCACTGGTCGCCGCGCTGGCGATGGGCCTTGCAGCGCCGACAGCCGCAGCCGTCTCGGCCATGATCGGCGTGTTCGTGATCGTCGGCCTGGTGCGCGGGATCGGGCCCGGGTTCGAGATCGCGGGTCAGACCCTGGAGGCCGGCGTCGAGGCGGCCCTCGGTATCGCGCCGTTGCTCGTGCTCGCGTCGTCGGCCTGGGTGCTCGTCGTGCGCCGCTGGGCGCCGCACGCGGCGATCCCCTCGGCGTAGGCCTCAGTCGAGCAGCGCGACCTCGTCGCCGACCCGGATCGTGCCCGGGCGTTCGACTTCGCCCCAGACCCCGAAGTCGATGTCCTTGTCGTTGCGCAGTCCGCGGTAGGCAATGATCGTTCTGAGCGTGTCGAGATCGCGGACGCCCGTGTCCGGATCCTGGGTCGTGATGGCGCAGCGCGGCACCGGCTTCGAGATCCGGAGGATGGTCCCGCCGATCGCCACGCGCCGGTCGCACCAGGTGTCCTCCTCGTGGGGCGCTCCCCCGACGAGTTCGATGAGCATCCGGAATCGCCGCGGATCGACCGATGGAACCCCGAGATGCCGGGCAAGCTGGTCCAGCGATCCATCGCCGATGAGGGTCGCGGGATGATCGGTTCGGGTCCGACCCGGTTCATCGACGCGGACGAGCCGCAGTGGCCGACCCGCGATCGGCTCAAGGACCGCGGCCCACGGGCCGTCGACCACGTGCCCCACCGCGGTCCGCCCGTACATCGCCGTCTCGATGGGATCGGTCACGCGCACGTCGTCTTCGACGACAAGGCCGTTCGGAAACGTGAGGCGAAGCCGCTCGCCGCCCGGATCGGTCCACGCGGCGACCTGGACGAGAGGACCGGCGATCAACCCGTCGACGAGCCTCCCGGTCGGGTCCACGAGATAGAACCGGCGGTCCTCGGCGACGCCCCATGGTTCCAGCCGGATCTCCGGGCGCGATTCAAGCGCGAGACCCTTGACGGGCGCGATGTTCAGGCGGCTGACGGTAGGCATGCGGGCACCCTACATTCGGAACACGCCGAAACGTGTCTCGGGGATCGGGGCGTGAAGCGCGATCTCGATGCCCATCGCCAGGACCCGGCGCGTGTCGAGGGGATCGATGACCCCGTCGTCCCACAGCCGCGCCGTCGCGAAGTAGGGGGAGCCCTCGCGCTCGTAGGTCTCGAGGATCGGCGCCTCGAAGGCATCGCGTTCGGCTTCGGACGCCCAGGCGCCACCCGGCGCGGACGCCTCGCCGACCGTCGACAACACGCGCGCCGCCTGCTGGCCGCCCATGACGCTGATTCGTGAGTTCGGCCAGGTCCAGAGAAAGCGCGGCTGGTAGGCGCGTCCGGCCATCCCGTAATTGCCGGCGCCGAAGCTGCCGCCGATGAGCACCGTGAACTTGGGCACCTCGGCACTGGCGACCGCGGTGACGAGCTTCGCGCCGTCCTTGGCGATGCCCCCTGCCTCGTACTCGCGGCCGACCATGAACCCGGTGATGTTCTGGAGGAAGACAAGCGGGATCTTGCGCTGGCAGGCGAGTTCGATGAAGTGGGCGCCCTTCAGCGCGGACTGGCTGAACAGGATCCCATCGTTGGCCAGGACTGCCACCGGGTAGCCCTCGATGTGGGCGAAGCCGCAGACGAGCGTCTCACCGTACAGCGGCTTGAACTCGTGGAGGCGCGAGCCGTCGACGAGGCGGGCGATGATCTCGCGGACGGGGACCGCGCGACGCGAGTCGGCTGAAACGGCGGCATACAGGTGGGCACTCCCGCCGTCCCGCCCTGCGGGGTCGACGGCGGGAGGTTCGGGCGTTCGACGATCCCACGGAGCCGGCGGCGGACGGCGATTGAGGTTCGCCACGATCGATCGACCAAGGGCCAGCGCGTGCTCGTCGTCGAGCGCCTCGTGGTCGGCGACGCCCGAGATCCGGGTGTGCACCTCCGCCCCACCGAGGTCCTCGGCACTGACCTCCTCGCCGGTCGCGGCCTTCACCAGCGGAGGGCCACCGAGGAAGATCGTTCCGGTCCCGCGGACGATGACCGTTTCGTCGCTCATCGCGGGTACGTAGGCGCCGCCGGCGGTCGACGAACCCATGACCAGCGCCACCTGCGGGATCCCCGAAGCCGACATCCGCGCCTGGTTGTAGAAGATTCGCCCAAAGTGGTCGCGATCGGGGAAGACCTCGGCCTGGAGTGGCAGGAAGGCGCCGCCGCTATCGACGAGATACACGCAAGGGAGCTGGTTTTCGAGCGCGATCTCCTGGGCCCGGAGGTGCTTCTTGACCGTCATCGGGTAGTAGGTGCCGCCCTTGACCGTGGCGTCGTTGGCGACGATCACGCAGGTGGTGCCCTCGACCTTGCCGATCCCGGTGACGATGCCCGCGCTCGGTGCGTCGTCCTCGTAGAGGCCGCTCGCGGCGAGCGGGGAGAGCTCCAGGAACGCGCTGCCCGGGTCGATGAGGCGGTCGATCCGTTCCCGGACGGGGATCTTGCCCCGTTCCCGGTGTCGGGCGATGGACCGATCGTCGCCGCCGGCGCCTCGCCCGGCAACCTGCGCCTGGCGGGCTCGGAGGTCCTCGACGAGCGCGGCCATCGCGGCATGGTTCGCGCGCGCATCCTCAGCCGCGGGATCGATCCGACTGCGAAGGACGGCCATGCCGCGAAGTGTATGACCGGGGGTCATTGCCGGTGACGAAGCGTGCGAGATCGTGTCGCGACGCTCGCGCCACGAAGGCGGATTGACGTCTGAGCCCGCGGACGTGATGATGTTCTCGTCATCAGGAGGGTGAAGCGATGGGTATGGCCGCACGGATGCTCCGTCACGCGAGGCGGTCCGCCGGTCTCACGCAGCGGGGCCTCGCGGCGCGGGCGGGTGTGCCGCAGGAGACGATTGCGCGGGTCGAGGCCGGACGCTCGGATCCGCGCGTCACGACCCTGGACCGGCTGCTCGAGGGTTGCGGATTCGGCCTCGAGCACCTGCCGCGACTGGGGATCGGCATCGATCGGGCGCAGATTCGGGAGCGGCTCGCGATGAGTCCGAGTGAGCGGTTGGCAAGAGCGATCGCTGAAGATCGGAACATGCTGGAGCTCCGAGCCAATCTCAAGCGGATCGCCGAGTGAGCGAAACGTCGGTCTTCCAGCCCGCCGAACTCATGCGACGGCTGAATGCGGGTCGAGTTCACTTCGTCGTCATCGGTGGTCTCGCTGCCCAGGCACACGGGTCGCCTTCGGCCACGTTCGACCTTGACATCGTGCCGTCGTGGGACTCGGCCAACCTGGTCCGGCTCGAGCATGTCCTCACCGAGATCGCAGCCGTTCGGAGCGGACTGCCGGAGGATGCGCCACCGATGCCGCCACTCGACGCACGAACCCTGCTCGCCGGTGCGGTCTTCACGCTCACGTCGCGCCTGGGGCGGCTGGACGTACTGGCGAACCCCGACCCCGGGCTCGACTTCGATCGGCTGATGCAGTCGGCGGAGGCGCGGGAACTCTTCGGCGATCACGTCCACGTCGCGTCGCTGGACGACCTCATCGCCATGAAGCGCGCGGCGGGACGCCCAAAGGACCGCGTCGAACTCGAGATCCTCGGGGCCCTCCGAGAGGAGATCGATCGCGGCAACGCGTCGCGCCGTTAGCGACCTTGCGCCTCCAGGAACCGGCGCGGCCTCCAGGTCGTCTGCCGGACCATGACGATCAACAAGGCCTCGATCCTGCCGTCGCTGCGCCTCGCTTTTCTCGCGGCGCTCGCGTTCGTCGCCGTCGCCTGTTCAGCGCTTCCGGTCCCTGGCGTCGTCGGCACGCTTGTCGTGGTCGAGACCCGCGGCGGCCATTGCATCAACCCACCGTGCGGTTCCCGGATCGCCATTGAATCCGATGGGCGCGTCCACGAGGTCGCCCCTGAGACCGCGGAGCTCGGGACTGCCCCGTCCGACGTCATGGCCGCGCTGTCCGCGGCCATTCGAGCCGCGGACTTCGCCGCGATCAGGAGCCACCCGTTCACCGGCGAATGCCCGGTCAACTTCGACGGACAGGAGGTCGTCTACGAGTTCTCCAGGCTCGGTAGCACCGAGACGATCGCGTCGTGCACGGTCGAGGTCGACCCTACCGTGCCGGTCTTCGCCGCGGTCGAGGCCGCACTGGCCGCCGCCCGCTAGCGCCAACGCGGTCATGGCGCGCGTCGAGCGGACCCTTCGATGTCGATCAGCGCGGCGTCGAGTGTCGGAAACCGGTGGCGATAGCCCAGTTCAATTGCGCGTGCGGGGGCAACACGCCGCGAGTCGACGATCAGCGTCGCCTGTTCGCGCATCGCCAGACGGAGCAGGAGCGCCGGGACCGGGAACCACGCCGGGCGGCGCATCGCCCGCCCCAATGCCCGGGCAAACTCCCCCTGGCGGATCGGGTCCGGCGACGCCGCGATGATCGGGCCGTGGACCCGTTCGTCATCGATCGCCAGCCGGTAGATCCCGACAAGGTCCTCGATGTGCACCCAGCTGAACCACTGCCGCCCGCTGCCGAGGCGGCCGCCCACGAACAACCGGAAGGGCAGCCGAAGGAGGCCAAAGAGGGGAGCCTCGGTCGCGAGGACGAATGCCGTCCGGACGAAGGCGACCCTGGTCCCGAGCTCCTCGGCGGCGATTGCAGCCGCCTCCCAGGCGATCCCCAGCTCCGCGAGGAACCCGCCAACCTCGGGCGTGGTCTCGGTCGCCGGTTCGGCCTCGAGGCCCGTGTAGACGTCCGTCCCTGAGGCATTGACCAGGACCCGCGGCCGGTGATCCTCCGGCAGCCGGCGAATCGCCTCGACGAGTGCCTCCGTGGCCCGAAGCCGGCTGTCGATGAGCGTCTTCTTGCGGCCGAGGATCCACGGCCGCGGGCCGATCGCCTCGCCGGCGAGGTTCACGACGGCATCGACACCATCCAGCGTGGCAACCAGCGCGTCGTCGACACGCGCCGACCAGCGGATCGCGACCGCGCCGCCAGGCAGCCGTGCGCCGTTCCGCTCGGGCGAGCGAGTCAGCACCGCCACAGCATGGCCATCTGCGAGGAGCGATCGGGCGATCCGGCGCCCGATGAGCCCGGACCCCCCTGCGATGACGACCTTCAGCGGGTCAGACGCGTTCAGTCGCGATCCCCTCATGTGCTACTGTGACATAGCAAGTTATGAACGATAAACGCGCTACTGTCAAGACGCAGGTTTCTGGTGCCGAAACCGGCGGCGGCCCGCCTCCGAGTATTGGGGCAGAGGCGATCCGGCTGAAGCTGGCCGAGGCATGGGGCGAAATGGGCGCAGCCTGGGGGGTGGCTCCGGCGATCGCGCGCGTGCACGCGTACCTGATGGCCCGCCAGCAGCCGTTGACCGAGCGCGAGGTTCGCGAGGCGCTGGGGCTGTCTCACCGCGCCGCCAGCCTCGCCCTGGCCGAGGCGGAATCGTGGGGGATCGTCGAGCGGGTGCAGGAACCACGACGGGTCGGGCGCCGCGGTCCGGCCGGCGCCGCCTACCTTGCCGTCGGCGACCACTGGCGCTGGTTCGGCCGAGTCGTGGCCGAACGGAAGGTCCGCGAAGGCGACCCGATCATCGGTGTCATCGAACGGACCGCGGCCGAGGCGAGCGCAGCATCCGCAGCGGCCCCCGACGATCCCGAGTTGGCCGGCTTGAGCGAGTGGCTCGCTGCATTCCTGGTGTTCGTGCGCCTGTTCGATCGGGCCGTGGGCCTCGTTCCCCAGCTCGAGCCCCGCGAACTCGAGCGTAGCCTCCAGCTTCTCGGTCGAATCCCGGACGAGACCATCCTTCGGCTCTTTGACCTCCTCGGCGCCCTGCCCGATGACGATGTCCTGGGGCTTGTCGACGCCGTCAGTCGCCTCTCGCCGACGGCTGCGCGGCGCGCCACGAAGCTGATGTCGGGGGTCGTCCGAACGGTCTCGCGCTAGACGCGTGAGACATCAGCCCCGGCACCGGCGCACGACAAAGGGAACGACCCCGGGTCGTAGACCCGGGGTCGCACGAGCGGAGAACGCGTGACTCCTACCCGTTGTAGTGGTCGCGCCAGGTTACCTTGCCGATACCGCCGTCCACCGACATCGGAGCGCCGTCGATCGTCGCCGTACCGGATGCCATGCGGTAGGTGCTGCTGTACGACGAGTGGCCGTTGAACTGCGACGGGATCTGGAAGGACCAGGTCCCGCGCTCCATGACCTTCGGTCCGGTTGCCGTCAACGCGAGTGAGACCTGGACACCCGACTTGGACGTGTCGGTCCAGGTGTCCGCGCACTGGTCGACGTCGGCGCCATAGACGTCGACGGTGGCCGTGGCACTCGCCGACCCATAGTTCTTGCCGATGGCGAGGGTGGCATCGCCGTAGCCATACTGGTATGAGCCCACGAAGCCGTAGAACTCATCTGTCGGATCGCCCGGCGTGCAGTCGACCCAGTTTCCCGTCTCGGTGTACAGCTCCAAGAACGGTGAGGACGAACCCTGCTGGCTCCAGGCCGCGACGTAACCGAACGTGTAGCCGTCGGTTCCCTCGGTGTACCACGAGCCCTGAGCCGTCAGCGCCGAGCCGCTCGAGTTGGACACGTTTGCGCCCGCGGAGACAGGCGCGGCGAGGGCCAAGGCCATGATCCCGGCCATGACGACGATGGCGAATCTGCGCATCGAATCCCCTTCCAGAGAGACCACTGGTGCGGACGGGGCCCAGGCTGATCGGCTGTCCGCCACCGATCACATGACGCTGGGCGCGGCCAACGTGTTGCCGGGGTCCGCTGTCGGCTTTCCGACAGCGCGGTCGATCCCGTGTCCATGCTGCCTCGAGTGATCTCCGTGCTCGGCCTCGCCAGCCTGGACGCCGACGCAGGGATCGTGCACTGCCATGCGATAATCGCGGAGCGCGAGGCGGGCCGGTTGACCCGAACGGGCGAGGACCCCGCGGCAGGCGACCGGCAGACCGAGCGCAGTGACCGGAGAACCAGGGGCAGATGACAGTCGAGACATCAACCTGGGCGACCAAGAAGGGTCTGGCCCAGATGCTCAAAGGCGGCGTCATCATGGACGTCGTCACTCCCGACCAGGCAAGGATCGCCGAGGACGCGGGCGCCGTGGCCGTCATGGCCCTCGAGCGCGTGCCCGCCGACATCCGGGCGTCCGGCGGCGTGGCTCGCATGAGCGACCCACAGATGATCGTCGGGATCATGGACGCGGTGTCGATTCCCGTGATGGCGAAGGCCCGGATCGGCCACTTCGTGGAGGCGCAGATCCTCGAGGCGCTCGGCGTCGACTACATCGACGAATCGGAGGTTCTGACACCCGCCGACGAGACGAACCACATCGACAAGCACGCCTTCAAGGTCCCGTTCGTGTGCGGCTGCCGCAACCTCGGCGAGGCCATCCGCCGGATCAACGAGGGTGCGGCGATGATGCGGACCAAGGGCGAGGCCGGCACCGGCAACATCGTCGAGGCGGTGCGCCAGCTGCGCGACGTCCTCGCCGGCATTCGTCGGCTCCAGGGGATGCGCGAAGACGAGCTGTTCGTTGCCGCGAAGGAGCTCCAGGCGCCGTATGAACTCGTCAGACAGGTCGCGGCGGACGGCAAGCTCCCGGTCGTGAACTTCGTCGCTGGTGGGATCTCCACGCCCGCCGACGCCGCGCTCGTCATGCAGCTTGGTGCCGAGGGCGTCTTCGTCGGGTCCGGCATCTTCAAGAGCGAGGATCCGGCGCGGATGGCCAATGCGATCGTCCAGGCCACGACCCACTTCGACGATCCGACGATCATCGCCGAGGTCTCGAAGGGTCTCGGAGCGCCGATGCGCGGCCTGACGATGGAAACGATCCCCGACGCCGAGCGACTCGCCGCGAGGGGCTGGTAGCGCGCGTCGCGCCGGAGCCTCGCCATGAAGATCGGTGTCCTCGCCCTCCAGGGGGCATATCGCGAGCATGTCGACACGCTGCACGCCATCGGCGTGGAGGCGGTCGAGGTACGCCTGCCGGCGCACCTCGCGCTCGTGGACGGGCTCATCCTGCCCGGCGGTGAGAGCACCACGATGCGCAAGCTCATCGATCGCTGGGGTCTGCGTGAACCCATGCTCCGTCTCGCACATTCCGGCGCACCGATCTTTGGCACCTGTGCCGGGATGATCGTCCTTGCACGCGAGATCGACGGCGACGAGCCGCCGATCGTGCCCGTCCTGGACGTGACCGTCGAGCGGAATGCCTTCGGTCGACAGCTGGATTCGTTTGAAGCCGAGCTGGTGGTGCCCGTACTCGGTTCCACGCCGGTTCACGGCGTCTTCATCCGCGCGCCCGTGATCAGCCGGACCGGCCCCGACGTGGACGTGCTCGCACGGCTCGACGATGGGCGGATCGTCGCCGTCCGCGAGCGCAACGTGATTGCCACGGCCTTCCATCCCGAACTCGCGGGCGAGACACGCTTCCACCGCCTCGTCGCGACGATGGCCGCCGAACACGCCGATCCGGGCGAGGGATCCGGGCGACGCCATCATCCCACCCGTCGGGCGGGCCGGGCTCCATGACGGGCCCGCGTGCAAGCCGGACCGGCGGCAAGGTTCGTGCCGCTCGACTCACCGACCTGGCCGCTCTCGGGGAGCTCTCACGGCTGTGCCAGGCGAGCAACAGCGATACCCGGTCGCTCGGCCTACCCGTCAGCGGCCCGCCGATCGGCATGTTCAACCTGTTCCGGTTGCCGCTGGGAGCCTTCCGCCCGAACGATCTCCTGTTCGTCCACGAAGACGGCGGACGGCTCGGCGGACTGATCCGCGTGGAGCGCGAGGCGTCGCGGGACGAGTGGACGATCGTCGAGCTCGATGCCATCGGGGCCAGCGAGGCCGGGGACATCCGTTTTCGGCTGGTGCAGCACCTCATGCGCGAAGGCGCCAAGCGCGCCGCGGCGCGCTTCCACGTGGCCTGCGCCGACGCCGACGGCAATGTCGAACTGTTCATGCAGGCAGGATTCGCGCGGTACGGCGACGAGCAGGTCCTCTTCCGTGCGCCGACCGCCGCGCTGCCGTCTCCGTGGTCGCCGGCCCGGGCCGCCGAGGCGGGAATCCGGCCGGCAACGCCCCTCGACGCCGTGGCCCTGCTGCGTCTCTGGAGCGCGGTCACGCCGCAGCCGGTCCAGCGCCTCGAGATGGTCCGGCTCGTGGACTGGGAGCGCCAGGGGATGCACTGGCGCGTGCCGCGGAGCAGCCTCGCTCCGATCCTTCGATTCGCCGAGGTGGAAGCACATGTCCTCGAGCGGCCCTCCGGCGGGAAGGACGGCACGGAACTGGCCGCGGTGGCGCAGATCGGTGTCGCTCGCGAGGATCAGCCCCACTATCTCAAGGTCCTGGCGCGGCCCGAGGCCGACGTGGCGAGCCTCATCGACTTTGCGCTCGGCGTCGTCGCGGCCCGGACCAGGGCCGGGGATCATCGTCACGAGCACGGCGTGATCGCGCCCGTGCGAACCTATGAGTCGCCCATCGACCGGCGCCTGGAGGACGCTGGCTTCGATGCCGTGTCGACCGTCACACTGCTCATGAAGGAAACGCTCGTCCGAGTTGCCGAACCGGCCCTCGTGCCGGCCGGCGTCCGCTAGTGGAGGTCACCCGTGACTTCTGAGGAACCGCGCCGGGAGTCCATCGACGATCTTGATGCGCTGCTGGCCTCCCTCCCGCCCGAGATCGTCGCCGCCGTCCGTGCCCTCCCGGAAGTGGAACACGTGATCGAGGTCGTCATGGACCTGGGGCGTCGGCCCGAGGCACGCTTTCCCGATTCCGAGATCCTGCTTCTCGAACGCGAGATCAACGACGCCGACATCGCCTACGTCGTCGATCACATCGGGACATTCGGCGATGACAACCGGGCCGGGATCGAGCGGACGCTCCATCGCATCAGCGCCATTCGGAACCGGGCCGGCAAGATCGTGGGGTTGACCTGCCGGATCGGCCGAGCCGTCTACGGCACGATCGACATCATTGCGGACTTCGTCCAGACCGGAAAGTCGACCCTGATCATGGGTCGCCCCGGGATCGGCAAGACGACGATGCTGCGCGAGGCTGCGCGGGTACTTGCCGACGATATGGGCAAGCGCGTCGTCGTGGTGGATACCTCGAACGAGATCGCCGGAGACGGCGACATCCCGCATCCGGCCATCGGCAAGGCGCGCCGAATGCAGGTCCGCACGCCCTCGATGCAGCACGAAGTCATGATCGAGGCGGTCGAGAACCACATGCCGCAGGTCATCGTCATCGACGAGATCGGAACCGAGCTGGAGGCCCAGGCCGCCCGGACGATTGCCGAGCGCGGGGTCCAGCTCATCGGGACCGCGCACGGCAACAACCTTGACAACCTGATGCTCAACCCGACGCTATCCGATCTGATCGGCGGCATTCAGAGCGTGACCCTTGGCGACGACGAGGCTCGCCGGCGGCGGACCCAGAAGAGCGTCCTCGAACGCAAGGCTCCGCCCACCTTCGACGTCATCGTCGAGATCCAGGATCGGGATCGCGTCGCCGTGCACAGCGACGTTGCCGACACGATCGATGCGCTGCTGCGCGGCGATGCCGTCGCGCCCGAGCTGCGTTGGCGCGATGAAGAGGGCGTGCACCGATCGCAGGGACGGCCGCGGCCCTCGCCGAGGGAGCAGCTCGGCGCGGAGCGGTTTGCCGGGCTCGTCGGGTCTGGACAGCCGTGGCGAATGGAGCCCGGATGGCGCGGCGAGACCACCTATCGCGCTGCCGGATACCGTGATGCCGAACGCGGCGGGTTCAGGGCCGGGTACCGTCCGGGAGCGTCCGGAGGTTGGCGGCAGACGCGAGGCGGATCGGGACGGGAGGCCCCGCCGCGATCGTCCGAACCCAGTGCCCGGGGAGAGGTTCCGTTCGTTGCCGGCGATATCGCCGATCGCGGTCCGCTCGAGCGGGGCGCCGCCCCCGCGCCTGAGCCGCGTGCCCGGGATGCTCGCGAATTCGAGCGCCAACAGGCGTGGCGGGATCAGGCCGCGCGGGCACTGACGACGCTCCACGCAGACGAAGGGACCGGGCCCGTCAATGGGCCCGATCTGGGTGCCGATGATGAGCTCCTGCTCGACCGGGCGATCGCCGACGGGATCGAAGAAGATGGGCCGGCCCTCCGAGTGGCCGATGCCGGATCGCTGCCCACCCTTCGACTGGTATCCCAGGGGATCAGCCGCAAGCGCCTGGAACAGGCGATTCGCGAACTGCAGCTCCCCGTCGTGATCGCTCGCGATCTCGACGACGCGGACGTGGTGATGACGCTCAAGAACGATTACCGCCAGAAGACCCCGATGATCCGCGAGGCGGAGGAGCGGGCCCTGCCGATCTATGTCCTGAAGAGCAACACGATCCTCCAGATCCAGGCGAGCCTCACGTCCATCTTCTCGCTCGAGGTGGATCCCCGCGAGGCGGCCCTGCGTGAGACGGAAGAGGCAATCGGCCTCGTCCTGCACCAGGCCGAACCGGTGGAGCTGTCTCCCCAGAACGCCTACATCCGCCGGCTCCAGCACCAGATGGCGGAGCGGGCGAACCTCGTGTCGCGCTCGCGCGGGCGCGAGCCATACCGACGCGTGCGCCTGTACCCGGATCAAGCGAGGGCCTGGCGGTAGGGCTCCGGCGCCCCTGACCGGCGTCGCCTCGCCCGGGCATCCGCGCACTCTCGCCGGGGCATCGGCGCACTGTTATTCACCCGGGTAATCCGATTCGACCTGGACAAGCGGGGCACTACGCCCAGAACGTCAGGATCGGTGACCCGTCACGCTTGCTGACGCCCGATTTCATTACCGGGCGCAATCTCGCTGGCGGTCGCGCTGGAGGTCGCGGTCGAGGTTGGCTCGCGCAACCGACCTCCCGATGGATCAGGCCAGGTCGCGACGGAGCGCTGAGCGGGCTGCGTGCCAGCCCGACATCCCGTGGACACCACCCCCCGGCGGGGTAGAGGACGAACACAGGTAGAGCCCGCGGCCCAGGTGATACGGATCCAGGGATGGTGACGGGCGGAAGATGAGCTGGCGCCAGTCCTGGATCCCGCCGTTGATGTCGCCACCGACGTAGTTCTCGTCGTAGCGCTCCATGTCGCTCGGCGACCAGGCCCGGCGCGCCAGAATCAGGTCGCGAAACCCGGGGGCAAAGCGCTCCACCTGATCTTCGATACGGTTGGTCATGTCGATGGCCGAACCGTTCGGCACGTGGCAGTACGCCCAGGCCGTGTGCTTGCCCGTCGGTGCCCGGGTGGGATCGAACAGCGTTGGCTGGACGAGCAGCACATACGGTCGCTCCGGGTGGCGGCCGGCGTTGACCTCGGCCTCGGACGCCGCGATCTCATCGAGCGTGCCGCCGAGGTGGACGGTGGCGGCGCGGCCGACATCGGGAGCCGTCCAGGGGATGGGGCCGTCGAGCGCCCAATCGAGTTTGAACACGCCCGGGCCGTAACGGAAGCCTTCGAGCCGTCGGCGCGGCCCGGTCGCGAGCCGATCGCCGGCGATCGACACGACCTGCCTCGGGGTCAGCGCGAACAGCACGGCCCGGGCCGGAGGCAGGTCGCTCATCGCACGGACGGGGTGGTCCGTGACGATCTCGACACCCAGGTCGGTTGCCTCGGCGATGAGCGCATCCGCCACCGCCTGCGAGCCGCTGCGGGCCAGTGGCCATCCGTGGGCATGGGCGACCATCGCCAGCACCAGCCCGAAACTCGCCGACAGCGGCGCCGTCAGCGGAAGCATCGAGTGCGCGGCGATCCCCGCGAACAGCGCCCGGGCCTCCTCGCTATCGAAGCGCGAGCGTGCCAAGCCACGGGTCGACCGCAGGGCGGGCAGACCGAAGCGAGCGAGCGCGAGCGGGTGGCGCGGCAGGTGGGCGACGGGGCCCAGCAACTCCGGCATGAGGCGCTCCGCATCGCGGACGAGGGGACCGAACAGGCGTCGCCAGGCACGGCCATCGGGTCCCAGTGCGTCTGCCGTGGTCTGGACCGATCGTTCGAGGATCGCGGAACGATCGCCGCCGAGGGGATGGGCCACCGGCACGGCGGGATGGACCCACTCCACGCCGCGTGCCGCGAGGTCCACCGTGCGCAGGAACGGCGACGCCAGCGCCACCCCGTGGATCGCGGAGCAGGGATCGTGGATGAAGCCGGGCAGCGTCAGTTCCGCCGAGCGCGACCCGCCGCCCGCGGCCGGCGTAGCCTCCAGGATCGTCACGGAACGGCCGGCGCGGGCCAGGGTGATCGCCGCGGCGAGGCCGTTTGGCCCGGCCCCGACGACGATTGCATCAAGGTCCGCGGGCCGCGCCGGCGCGCTCATCGAAGCCTGGGCCTCACCCCCGGCCGGTGAGCTTGCGCAATGGCGCGGTCAGGGTCCGCCGCGCGGACCGGATGGTCGCACTGTTGCGGACGTTGCGCCAGTAGCGCCACTGCCGGTTGCGATCGATGCACACGACCTGCGTGTCGACGGCCGGCGAGGCGACCCCGACCGCGGCCGCGAGGTTGCGCAGGGTCGCCTCCCAGAACCGGTCGTTCTGGCGGTTGCCGCCCAGCATGTAGGCCAGCTCGTCGAACGGGTCGGATGGTCGCTCCAGGGCCTGCGCCTGAGCGACGGTCACGTCCCCGTCGCGCCGTGCGGAGAAGGTGATCCACGCCGACAGGATATGGCCTTCGGGGGACATGAACGTGAACGACTCGTCGTCCGCATAGAGGACGAGCACGCCGGTTGAGAACCTGACCGGCGCCCCGGGCAACGGCTCGATCTCGAGCAGGGCGACTTCGCCCGGCGCGATGCCCGACAAGGGGGCGTAGAACCGCTGGCCCTTCGGCCAGAACGTCGGGAACCGCTCCTTCCAGAGGGCGATGAGGTCGGTCGGGGAGATGTCGACGCCGTCGAGGCGGACCGTGAAGGTCTTCTGCCACAGCTGGCCGAAGCCCTGCAACGGCCCGGACACGCGCCTCCCGGTCACCGCATCGTCCGTTGCGCCTGCCACCCCGGCCGCCGACAGGCGGTCGACCGGTTGGGCCCAGTTTGCCGCGTCGCGATTGGTCGCGGCGTCGTGGTTCGGCGGCGGCTTGACGTTCAGCTCGGTCATCGCAGGTCTCCTCGATCCCCCGGTCGCGGCCGGGTCAGGCCGTCGCGGCCACCATGGCCGCGGCATCGTCGTCGTAGATCTCGATCGCCTCATCGAGGCGGGTCAGCGAGAAGATCTGGCGGTAGTGCTCGGACAGGCCGGTTGCGACGAGCCTCCCACCGCCGCGCCGGGCGCGGACGAGGAGCGTCACGAGGAGCCCGATGCCACCGCTGTTCATGTACTCGAGCTTGCTGAAATCGAGGATGACGGCCGTCGCCCCGTTCGCCGCGGCGAGGCCGTAGGCGGCCATGAGGTCGGCTTCGCTGGCGGAGGTGACGTCACCTTCGATCCGCAGGATGGCCGCGGGTCCGTCCTGGTCCAGCTCGATGACGGTGGCGGTCATGCGGCGTCTCCTTCCACGATCTCCATGAAGTCGGACAGGCGCGTGATCCGGAAGATCTCGCGGTAGTGCTCGGTCAGGCCGATGGCCCGGACTGCGCGACCGTCGCGGCGCGCCTGGGCCAGAAGCCGCACGACGAGCGCGATGCCGGTGCTGTTGATGTAGCCGACGTGCGCGAAGTCGAGGCTCACGCGCCGCGGGCCGAGGGCCGCGACCTGCGCGTAGGCGCTGGCCAGCGCCTCGTCGGCACGGCCGTTGAGATCGCCGCTGAGCCGGAGCCGGATCTCTTCCGGAACCTCCGTGATCTCTGCGCCGAATTGCCGCTCATCCATTGGTCCGCTCCTCGCGCGCCATCGTCAGGGTCACCGTCTGGGTTGACCCGTCGCTGGTCACGTCCATCGAATCCACCATGTTCTTGATCAGGAAGAGGCCCCAGCCACGCGGCTTCTGCGCACCGGCGAGTTTGAGCTCGATGTCCGGCGCTTCGGCGTCGGTCGGGACGGCGCCGGACAGCGCGCGGTCCGTGATCCGGACGACGATCGCGTCCGCGGTCGTCTCCACGGCGATGTCGACGGGGACGTCCGGATTGCCCTGGCTGCCGTACTCGATGGCGTTCATCGTCGCCTCGCTGACGGCCGTCTTGAGGCGCTCGAGGCGCGCCGGAGGCAGCCCCAGGCCGCCGGCGGCCGCCGCGACGCGGTCCATCGCCAGGCGCTCGTTGCCCTCCTCGCCCGGGATGGAGAAGGCCGTGATGAGCGCCGGGCCGGCCTGCCCGTCGCTCGCCGGTTCATCGGCCACGCCGGAGGCCCGCCGGAGGGTCACGAGCGTGATGTCGTCCTCCTGCTCCCAATCGGGGCCGGTGAACCGGTGGAGCGTCTCGAGCAGGCGGTCGAGCAGTTCGCTCCCGGCGTCGTCGACGGCCATCTCCTGTCGAAGTCGTGGGAAGCCATACATCTGCTGGTTCGGGTCGTGGGCCTCCACGAGCCCGTCCGAGTAGAGCAGGACGCTGCTGGCGGGGGCGATGACGCCTTCGGTTTCCTCGTATCGGATGCCCGGCATGAGGCCGAGCGGCATGCCGGTCGCGCGCAGCTCGACGACGCCGTCGTCCGTGCGGATGTACGGGAGGTTGTGTCCCGCATTGGCAATGACGATCCGCCCCGTCTCGGGCTCGAGGATCGCGAACAGGCAGGTCACGAACATCCGGGCCGGCATCTCCGGTTCGAGCAGGGCGTTCGCGCGGCGCAGGATCTCGCCCGGTGAATTGCTCCGGCTGGCTTCGGCACGGAGGATGGAGTGGGTCCGGGCCATGACCAGGGCCGCAGGCACACCCTTGTCTGTGACGTCGCCGACGGCGATCCCGATCCGGCCGTCGGGCATGTCGATGAAGTCGTAGAAGTCGCCACCCACCGCGCGCGCCGGGCCGTAATAGGCGGCGATCTGCCACTGCGGCAGCTTGGGCAGCTCGCGCGGCAGGAATTGCTGCTGGATAAGGGTCGCAACGCGCATCTCCTGCTCCAGGCGCTCGCGTTCTGCGGCTTCGTGTGCCTGCTCGCGGACGAGTTGGGCGACCCGGATGGCGGGTGCGGCCTGGGCGGCCAGGGTGGTCAGAAGGCGCCGGTCATCGGTCGAGTATTCCTGCTCGGACAGGCGCGGACCCAGGTTGAGCGTGCCGATCAGTTCGCCCTGGGAGACCAATGGGACGACCAGGGCCACGCCGGCTTCGCGCATCGCCCGGACCGCAGGCGAGTCCAGTTCCAGCCGGGCGATCTCGATCGGCCCGGATGCCGACTGGAGATAGGCGAGCAACGGGTCCGACTCGGCGATGTCCACCGCGATCGACGGATCGTCGGTCAGGCGCGCCGGTTCGGTGACTGCCGGGGACTCGGGCACCGCATCCGGTTCCGGGGTGTCGGTGTGACGTCCGAGGAGGCGGCGGATCGGACGGGTCAGTTCGGTCATGTCGTGGTCACCTTCGCAGCGTGGTGTCCGGGAATCGTTACGGGGGAGCGCCGAACGGTCGTTTCGTAGCGCCGGAGCCAGAGCACGCTGGCCGTGGGATGAAACGTCCGACCGACGACCCCCACGACATCGATTTCGATGCGCTCCAGGTCGATGTCGTCGCGCAGGCGGGCGGTCAGCGCCTGGACTGTGCGGGACGCGTCGTAATGGGAGCGGTCGAAACGCGCATCGACGGCCACCTGCGCCCGCCGCCGGAGTGGGCCGAATAGGGTGAAGACGAGGAGCGTCGAGGCGGCCACGGCTACCGTATCGCCCGCGGCAATCGAACCGAGGAGCGCGCTGAGACCGATGGCGCTCGTTGCGAACACGGCCGCCAATGCACCCGTGACGAGGGCGTATCCCAGGGTCCGGCTGATGAGGCGATCGATGTCGTAGAGGTGATAGCGCAGGATCGCGATGCCGATGGCGACCGGGACGAGCGCCCCGGCGAACCCGAAGACGGCCAGGCCAATCTCCGGCGGATCGCCGGCGACAACGGCGCCAGCGCCCGAAAAGCCGAACGCTCCCGTCGCCACGACGAGCGCGAGCCCGAACCACTTCAGCTGCTGCCGCTCGATGGACGCTGCGAGCCGGTAGCGCGAGACGAGCGACCACAGAAGGAGGGGGACGAAGATGACGCTGCTCGCGGCGGCCACAGGCGAGACCTCCATCCCGGGCGCCGACCGCAGGTCGGGGCCCAACCCGAACGGGTTCTCGATGGTCGGGAAGACACTCAGCGGTCCGGGTTGGAGGACGATCATCAGCCACGCCACCGGGCCACCGATCAAGAACAGGCGGACGAATCGATCCCATCGAGGGGTGTGCCCTCGACCGGTCGGGAAGATGAACCCGATGCCGAACAGAAAGCCTCCCATGGTGATGAAGAGGGTGGTCAGCCAGCCGGTGAGCTGGGCGGTTCGGAGAGCCTCCTGCGTGCCGACGGCGACCATGAAGTAGGTCGCCGCCGCGGCGAATATGCCCACGGCGTGCCCGACGCCGATCAGGACCATGCCCCAGCCGATGGCGTTAAGCGGGCGCCGAACGACCAGTAGCGCCCCGACCGAGGCAAACGCGACTCCCATGACCCCGAACCCGACCAGCGCGACATCGCCAAACCCGAACGGGTTCCGGATGATCGGGACCGGGTCGACGATCCGGAGCGTGGTCGCTCCCACCGCGCCGACCAGCGCAGCGAGCCACCCCACGATCGCGTACGGCCGGGCCAACCTCCGCATCATCGCAGCGCGGCCAGCCTGACGACCCATCTGGCCCTCGAGGTCATCGTGCCCGCCCGAGTCGGAGCCACAGGCTCGCGGCTGTGGGTTCGACGCTCTGCACGACCGCGTCGACGACGGCGCTGCTGACGATGGGAAGATCCATCTCGTCGCGAAGGCGTGCGGCGAGGGCATCGAGCGTTCGCTCCGAGTCGTAGCGTGCGCGGTTGAAGCGATGATCCACAGCTGCCTGCGTCCGGCGCCGAACGGGTTGGAAGAGCGCCGCCGCGACGAGCGTGGACGCGGCCACGGCGACCGTGTCGCCACCGGTGATCGCGCCAAGCGGACCCTGCAGGATCAGGATCAAGCCGGCGTAGATGACCAGCAGCGTCGCGCTGATCACACCGTACGAGATCGTTCGACTGACGATCCGGTCGATCTCGTAGAGGCGGTAGCGCATGATCGCGACCCCGATCGCGAGCGGCGCCAGAAGGGGCGACAAGATCCAGGCTCTCCACACGGTGTCATTGAGCGCCCCGTTACCGGTCGTCAGGAACATCAGGACGAGCAGGGCGATGGAGGTCCCGATCGCCGCCCCGAACCAGCGGATCTGGGCGCGGACGACCGAGCTGCCACGGATGTATCGGCGGATGAGCCCGACGAACGCGAGGATCGACGCCAGGCCATACGTGAAGAAAGCGACGGCGAAGACGTCGTCGGCACCGAGAACCGGGATCCCAGCGACCCCGAGCGGATTGTCGACCGGCTCGATCCAGCCGTACTCGAGCGGCCCCGGTCGAAGGGCGCCGAGCAGCATGATTGCTGCCGAGAGGGCGAGCAGGACGTCCACGAGGACGGCCGAGCGGCTCGGCTCCCGTCCGTCCGGGAAACGGCTGATGAGGAGCGGGCCGCTCACCAGGACCACCACCCCGAAGATCGCGGAGCCGACGACGGCGAGCGCGGCGCCCAGCGGCGGCAGGCGTCCGGGCAGGGAATCGAGGGTGACCGTAGCGAGCTGGAGGATGCCGCTCACGATCAGGAGCACGCCGATCGTCAGGCAGATCCGGCCGACGACCTGGCCGGGCCGCCGATCCTCGATCATCGCGCCGACAGTCGTGAACGCGACCATGCCGCCGATCCCCAGCCAAAGGTCCTCGGACAGCCGGTCGCCAGCCGCTGCCGAGACGGTCAACACGATTGCGACGCCGGCCGCCACGAGCGGCAGCGCGACCAGGACCCGATGTCGTCGCACGGATCGAGGGCCGCTCACCGACCGGATCCCCGAAGCCACAGCCCCAGGTGCGACGGAGCAATGGCGCGTCGCACCGTGGCGTCCAGGTCGTGGGCGACCGTCGGCAGGTCGGTCGCGTCGCGCATCCGGACGGAGAACGCGCCCGCCGTCCGTTCGCCGTCATAGCGGGCCCGATCGAAGCGTCGATCGACGATGCGCTGGACTCGCCGTCGGACGGGCGTGAACAGCGCTGCCGCCAACAGGGTGGACCCCGCGACGGCGAGCGAATTGCCCGATGTCACGGAACTGAGCAGCCCCTGCAGTCCGAGGTTCACGAGCAGGAAGACCGCCACCAGCAGCGCCGTGATCAGGCCGTAGGCGATCGTCCGACTCACGATGCGATCGATGTCGTACAGGCGGTAGCGCAGGATCCCAATGGCGACGGAGACGGCGACGATGGGCAGCGTCATCACGGTGAGGAGGTCGATGACGGGCAACGACGATAGGACCCCACTGACGCTCATGGTGATCAGGACGGCGGCGGGTGCCATCGCCGCCAGGAACCATTTGAGCTGCTGCTGTTGGTCGCCCTGGGAGCGCCGAAAGCGGACGATCATGGCCGCGACACCCAACCCGGTCCCGAGCGGGAGCGACAGGCTGCCGATGGCAGCAAGCGCGCCCAGGGCCTCGAGCATGCCCGGCGAGACTGCGGGCAGCCAGGGCGTCAGGGGGTTGTCCGTCCCCGGGGCAGATATCGGACCCGGCCGGAACACGATGGCCAGCGTCCCGACCACGACCATCGCGGCAACGAGGCCGACCGGCCAGCGCCAGCGCGGACCGGGGAGGCTGCCCGTCGGGAACGTGAGTGCGACCGCGGGCAGGGTCAGGATGATGGCGGGGGGGAACAACAGCGCCGCGACAAGGCTGAGCCATCCGCCCAGCGGGTCGGGCGGCAGACGTGAGGCGAGCATGTAGCCGAGGGAATTGCACCCGAACACCGAGGCCATCAGAGCGGCGGCGACCGCGAACAGCCAGCCAACGGCGTGCCCGTCGGCTCGCACCACGATGACCGCGCCCAGGCCCCAGTACAGCCAGAGCGCGGCGAAGAGGATCACGAGGAACCCCGAGTACCCGAGATCGAGTCCTTCTTCGCCTGGCGAGCTGAGCAGAACAATCGCCACGACGACCATGGCGATCAGCATGATCACGCCGAGCGCCGCGATCGCGAGAAGCCGCCTCATCGCTGCCCCTCGCGTAGCCACAGGCCGACGCTCGATGGCTCGATGGCCCGCCGGACCGTCGCGTCGAGTTCGCTCGCGATGGTCGGCAGGTCCACCTCGTCGCGGAGTCGGGAGGCGAAACCGGCAACGGTCCGTTCCGCGTCGTATCGCGCTCGGTGGAAGCGGCGGTCGACGACCCGCTGGACCCGGACGCGGACGGGATTGAAGAGCGCGGCGACGAGCAAGGTGGAAGCCGCGACGGCGATCCCCGAGTTGTTGACGAGGGGGCTCATGTTGGATACGAGCGTGAGATTCACCGCGGCGAAGACACCGAACAGGACGAGCGACACGACGCCATAGCCGATCGCGTTGCTGATGATCCGGTCGACGGCGTAGAGCCGGTAGCGCAGGATCGCCAGCCCGATGGCGAGCGGGATGAGTGGAAGCGTCAGGAAAAGACCGAAGTAGGAGATCTCGCCGATCGAATACAGGAGCGTACCTTCCGCCGCGGCGGCGACCTCGGTGAGCACCAGGCCGATCAGCGGGAGCATCAGCGCGCCACCGGCCAGGGCGAGCCACTTCAGCTGCTGACGCTCGTCGCCACGCGCCGTGCGGAAGCGGACGACGAGGAGGCCCAGGCTCAGGACCAGGGCTCCGATGATGGCCAGGCCCGGTACGTCACCCATGCCGCGGACCACCTCGCCGACGATCCCGGGGGCCCCGAGCGGGTTGTCCACTTGATCGAAGCCACCGAGCGGCCCGGGTCGGACGGCGGCGAGGGCCCACCCGGCGAGCGACGCACTCGCACACAGCAGACCCGGCAGGCGGACCCTTCCGGCCGGAAGGTGGCCACGCGGAAACGTCAGGAACACGATCGTCGTGCCGACCGGGATGATCCAAAAGGTCTGCGCGTTGAACCAGGCGGCCAGGAGCACGGCAGGAGAGCGGAAGCCGGATGCGAGCGAGGTGCTCGCGTACTCGTAGGCGAGGCTGCTGGCCGTGAAGGTGAGGCCCATGAGGAGCAGGATCCAGCCGATGACGTTCCCGGGACGTCGGATCGCGATGACCAACCCGACCAATGGGAACGTCAGGAAGAGGAGGAGAAAGGCGGCGGAGAGAAGGAACCCTTCGGGCGAAACTGGGCCGCTCAACACGGCAATCATGCTGATGATGAGGGTCGGGCCGACCGCAGCAAGCCACAAGGCCAGGGCGGCGAGGACGCGGATCGACCGGCGCATGTAACCATCCTGGGGCACCATCGTTCCCGGAACGTTACGGAGTGCGTCCCCTGTCGGGTACCGTTACGCGATGGCGCGCCCCGACCCCTCCCTTTCCATCAGGCTGCTCGGCCCGCTCGAGGTCGCGGTCGCCGGACGACCGATCGTGGTCGATACCCGCAAGGCGCTCGCCATCGTCGCGCTCGTCGCCGCCGAGGGCCGGCCCTTCGCTCGCGATGAGCTGGCGGCGATCTTCTGGCCGGAGTCGCACGACGAGGCCGCTCGCGGCGCCCTCCGCCGAACGCTCTCGGCGCTCCGAACGGCGGTCGGTGGGGTGGGGATCGTCACCGGCCGGGCGCAGGTCGCGCTGGATCAGGCGGCATCGAACGTCGATCTTGCGGAGTTCGAGCGGCTGGCGGAATCGTCCCGGCCGGCCGACCTCGAGGCGGCGGCCGCCCTGGCGCGCGGGCCGTTCCTGGCCGGCTTCGCGCTCCGCGACAGCCCCGCCTTCGACGATTGGCAGGCGGCCCGCGCCATGCGCGTCGAGCGGACTGTCGGCGACGTGCTTGAACGTCTTGCGGCTGCCCGCCTTGACAGCGGTGATCCCGGCGGGGCGGTTGAAGCAGCGCGACGTCGAGTGGACCTCGACCCACTCGACGAACCGGGGCAGCGGCGCCTGATCGAGCTGCTGGGGCAGACGGGCGATCGGGCTGGATCGATTCGTCAATACCGCTCGCTCGTCGCGCTCTTCGACCGCGAGCTGGGCGTGGCGCCGCTGCGCGAGACGACCGACGTGTACGACGCCATCCGTGAGGGTCGGCTGGGCCCGGGCCCGGCCGCGAGCGCGTCGCCGCCGGGTTTCGCGCCGGTCGAAGCCGCGGGTTTCAGCGATCCTGCCATGCCGCGGGCGGTGCCTCTCGTAGGGCGCGAGCGCGAGCTCGCGACAATCAGATCGGCCTGGCGGGGCTCGACCCCGGATGGCCGTGTGATCCTCCTCGAAGGCGAGGCCGGAATCGGCAAGACACGCTTGGCGGAGACCGTCGCCGCAACGATCCGCCTGGATGGCGGGGGCGTCCTCGCAGCGGGCGGCTACCCGGGCGAGGGTGCCATCGCGTACGGCCCGATCGCCGAGCTTCTCCGCGCCGGACTCGCGACACCCGACGGAGCCACCCGCCTGGAGGCCCTCGACGAGACGGCCCGGCACGAGATCGGCCGCCTCATCGACCTGCCGGCGCCGCTCCGGGTCGCTGGGCCCGCCGCTCCCGACGGCGCGAGCGCCAGGGTCCGCCTGCTCGACGCCATCGCGAGCGCGTTGTCCGCCCTCGCAACCGGACCGGCGCCCGGGCTCATCTGGGTCGATGACCTCCACCTCGTCGACGACCCGACGCGGGAAGCGCTTGCCTACCTCGCCCGCCGCCTGGACGGTCGGCCGCTCCTCCTGCTTCTGGCCTGGCGACGAGAGGACCTGACGCCGAAGAGTGAGGCGATGTTGGACGATCTTGCCCGGCTGCAGGCGGCGACGAGCCTCGCACTCGGGCGTCTCGATCGCGACGGGGTCGCCGCGATCGTCCGCGCCATGCGACCGTCCGGCGACTCCGACGACGCGCTCATCGACGCGTTCGCGGCCGATTCCGAAGGGTTGCCGCTGTACGTTGTCGCGGCTCTGGCCAGCGGCGAGCCACCGGGAACCGCGATGCCACGTGGGGTGCACGCGTTGCTTCGTGAGCGGATCGCGTCGGTCGGCGAGACGACGGCGCAGATCCTCTCGGCCGCGGCCGTCATCGGTCGGTCGTTCGATCTCGTCACCGTCCGCCGGGCGAGTGGCCGATCTGAAGAGGAGACGGTCGACGCGATCGAGGAACTGCTCCGCCGCGGCATCGTGCGCGAGGTCCCCGGGGCGGTCGGACCATCGGTTCGATACGACTTCGCACACGGTCGGATGCGCGACGTCGCGTACGGGATCACGAGCCTCGCGCGTCGCCGTCTGCTCCACCGCCGGACGGCAGAGGCTCTGCGGCTCGACCCATCGACGGTCGGGCGCGACGATCTCACCAGGTTCGCGCTCATCGCCGGCCACGAGCGCGAGGCGGGTCGGCCCGCCGAGGCCGCCGAGGCCTTCCTCGAGGCAGCGGCTCGGGCAGAGTCCGTCTTCGCGAATCGCGAGGCGATCGACCAACTGGAGGCGTCGCTCACCCTGGGGATTCCCGACGCGGCGGCCGCCCACGCCCGGATCGGCGAGCTCCGGTCGCGCCTCGGCGAGTACCCCGCTGCGATCACCGCCCTGGAGATCGCCGCCGCGCTTGCCGGGCCGTCAGACCTTCCGGCGATCGAGATCGCGCTCGGTCGGGTGCATCGGCGCCGGGGCGACCTCGTCGCGGCCGCCAGCCACCTCGGGTCCGCCCTGGCGTCAACCGACCTGTCCGATGCGCTCCGGGCGCGCGCTCTCGTGGAATGGAGCGTCGTCGCGCTGCGGGCCGGCGACCTTGATGTCGCCGGGGCGGCAGCAGCAGAGGTCCGGGAGATGCAGGTACGCGTCGAAGACCCGCATCTCGCCGGTGTGGCGGAGCGTCTCGTCGGGCTCGTCGCCCACGCGCTTGGGGACCTCGCCGAGGCCCGCGAAGCGCTCGAGCGGAGCGTCGTTCTGGCCGCCAATGACCCCGATCCCACCGCATCGATCGCGGCGCTGACCGCCCTCGCCCTCGCCCTGGCGGCCGACGGCTCGGTCGATTCGGGGGTGGCGACCGCGACTGAGGCGATCGAGGCCTGCCGGCGGATCGGGGATCGTCACCTGGAGGCAGCCGTCGAGAACCACCTGGCCGACATGCTTCACGGCGCGGGCCGCCTGGACGATTCGATGGCCCACCTCAAACGGGCCGTCGCCCTCTTCGCGGCGATCGGCGAGGGCGAGCTGGAGCGCGACCCCGGGATCTGGACGCTCGCCGCCTGGTGAACCACGAATCGCTCACCCGCAGCCGGCCAGCACTTCGCTGAGTCGGTGCCGCCTGATCGGTTCGGAGGGACCGCGGCCAGGTCAGTGTTCGGTCGCGCCCGTGAACGTCCACGAGGCGATGCGCACCGACGGCACAACCACGGCGCCGAGGAAGCCGCGGAGCGTTCGCCGCTCGCGACCAACGGCCTCGACGCCCGCCAGCGCGTCGAGGTACGACTGGGTGAACCGCAGGTTACGCACCGGCGCGACGATCTGGCCGTCCTCCACGAGAAACGTCCCGTCGCGGGTCATCCCGGTGATGATGGCCAGCTTGGGATGGATCACGTTCGTGTAATGAAAGCGAGTGACGAGAAGCCCCCGAGCCAGGCCTCCGATCAGCTCCTCGCGCGACGCACTGCCCGGGGCCATGACCATGTTCAGCGGGAACGGCCCATACGGGTTCGGGGCCGGCAGCCCGTGGCCCGTTGAGCGCACCCCGTCACGTGCCGCCGTCTGCGAGTCGTACACCACATCGACGCATGCCCCGGCATCGACAAGGGTGATCGGGCGCTTCGCCACACCCTCATAGTCGAAGGCCATCGGCAGACCGGCCGGGTCGGTCGCGTCGTCGACCACGGTCACCAGATCACTCCCGATGCGCTTGCCGCGTTCGTAAAACGAGCGTCCCTCCTGGACGGCCAGCGCGGAAAAGCCCACGTACCCCAGCATGTCCATGATGTCGACGACGGCATACGGCTCGAGGACGACGGGATAGTCGCCGGGATCCAGGCCCGTCGCGCGATCGGTCGCTCGGGCCTTGTCCGCGGCCTCGCGTCCGATCGCCGCCGGGTCGATCGTCGTCGCATCCGTTGCCACCGCCTCGGCGTAGCCGGTGCCACCGTCGGGTGACATGCTCACCGTCAGGAGCTGCGAATTCGTCCGGACCTCGACCGAGCGGATTCCCCGCGAGTTGGCAACCACGATCGTCTCTTCCGTCGTCGCAAACGAGCCATAGGCGACCACGCCCTTCGCATCTGCCTCCGCGATCACCGCGCGCGCGCCCTCGGCGCGAAATTCGGGGGTTGCATCGGCCGTCCCGGCGGCACGTGCCTCGGCGCGTTGACCACCCGAATGACCCGCGTCGGCGGTGGGCAGACCTGACCAGTCTCCGAGCTCCTCCACGGAGCCGGCGATCGCCGCCGCCGTCTCGACGAGGCGCCGCAGGCCGTCGGCATCCCTGCGCCCGCTCGACGCCACCCCGATCCGCTTGCCGATCGCGAACCGCAGGTTGAGCGACGTCCCGGTTTCAGCGACGTTCTGGTGAATCTCGCTGTTGGCGAAGCGGGTCAGCGCCGAATCGCCGGCCGTGACCATCACCTCCGCCTCAGTCGCCCCGGCCCGTTCGGCCAACCGAAGGACCTGGTCGGCCAGCGCGAGACGGTCCGCCGGATCGCGCTCGGTCACCACGGATCGTGCTCGCTCACCACTTGCCGACCCCCACCTGGACGTCCCGGAAACGGGCCCCCGAGACGGCGTGACCGACGTGGCCGGTCTGCCCGGGTTCGCCCTTGCCGCAGTTCGGGGTGCCCAGCATCACGTAGCTGCGCTCGTCCCCGACGGCGTCGCACGACCGCCAGAAGTCGTAGGTGATCCCGGTGTACGTCGGGTTCTTGAGCAGCCGGCCCTTCTTTCCGCCCTTGATCTCGTAGGCGACCTCGGTGGCGAACTGGAAATTGAGCCGTCGATCGTCGATGGACCAGGACCGGTTGGAGGACAGATACAGCCCGTCGTCGGTGTCGGCCACGATCTCGTCCAGGCTCATTCCCGGCTTCGGCAGCAGGTTGATGTTCGTCATCCGGATGAGCGGAATCCGGTTCCAGCCGTCGGCGCGCATCGCCCCGCCACTCAGGCGGCCGATCCGCGGCGCGGTCTCACGACTGGACAGGTAGCCGACGAAGATCCCGTTCTTGACGAGCGGCACGGCCTGGGCCGCGACCCCTTCGTCATCCCATCCGAATGTGCCCATGCCGCCGGGAGTCGTCGCATCGGCCACGATGTCGACGAGATCCGAGCCGTACCGAAAGCCTTCTTCGAGCTTGTCCGTTGTGAGGAAGCTCGTCCCCGCGTAGCTCGCCTCAGTCCCGAAGACGCGGTCCAGCTCGGTCGGGTGGCCGCAGGACTCGTGGATCTGGAGATAGAGCTGCGATGGATCGAGGACGATCGTGCGACGGCCGGGCGGGCACTGCGGCGCGCTCAACAGGGCGACGGCCTCCTCGGCGTAGGGGCCAGCATGTCCGCTCAGCTCGAGGCCGCGGATGAACTCGTACCCGGCCGCCCGCCATCCGCCGCCCGCGTCCGGATAGCTCCTTCGCTGGTGCTCGTTGCCCTCGATGGCGTTGGTCTCCACGCCGGCGCCGACATGCGTGATGACCTGCTCGATGAAGCTGCCGGCCGAGTCCGCGAAGGTCTTCCACTCGCGCTGGGCCCCGTACGACGACTCAGTGAAGGCGACGCCCTTGACGGATCCGGCGGCGGTATCGGCCGCAAGCAGGTCACCGATCTTGCGCTCGAGCGGGATCGAAAACGGATCCTCCAGGACGGGTGTTTCGTAGCGCCCGAGTGCCGGCGCCCGATCGTCAAGCTGAACGCGGTTGCGGAGCGCCGTTGCCGATGCCCGGGCGATGCGCACCGCCTGGCCGGCGATGCGGTCCGCTTCGGCGGTTGTCAATTGATCGGACGACGCGAAGCCCCACGCGCCGTCGACGAGGACGCGCACGCCAAGCCCTTCGGTCTCTCCGGACGCCACGCCCTCGACCCGGCCGCTCTTGACGGCAATCGATTCTTCGAGTCGTCGAACGATGCGAACATCTGCGTACGTCGCGCCGAGGCTGGCGGCCGTGTCAAGCGCGCGGTCGGTGAGTTCTCGCATCGGGGCGCCAGCCTAGCAGAGCAGGCACCGCCTTGGCGTCCCTCAAAAGACGGGGGCTCCAAAGAGTGCCTGCTGGGTGAGCCACAGACCGAGGCCGAAGACGAAGACGGCGGCGACCAGGGGCGCATGGACGGCCGCGCGACCGAGGCCCGAGGCGGCCGGCAGGCGGTCGAGCCGTGATCGGGCGAAGACCATGGCGAGCCCGACACCGGTCATGACCAGGGCCATGCCCAGTCCGAACGCGACGACCAGCACCACGCCGAAGGCGGCACGCCCGGCGGCGATCGTTCCCAGCAGGATCAGGAGGGCACTGACGGACGGGATCAGCCCCCCGGCAAGGCCCAGGGCGAACAGGCTTCGCCAGGTGATCGCCGTGCCGCTTGCCGGCACGTGGCTGTGGACAACCCCAGCGTGGCGATGGCTGCCATCGGGCAGGGCGTCGTCGTGTGTGTTCCCGTGTGGGTGGTCATGTGCGTGGGCGTGGTCATGTGCGTGACCGTGGTCATGGTCGTGAGCCGAGACGAGCGTCGTCATCGCGCGCCGCCGCCGGATCTCCCCCAGGAGCATCCAGCCGCCGATGGCCACGATCGTGGCGGCGGCAATCACCGGGGTCGCCCGCACCACCGCATCGGTCGGCAGCAGCTGCTCCGATCCAGCGACCAGGGCCGCCAGCACGAGGATCCCGAGCGTATGCGAGACGGTCACCGACAGGCCGAGCCCGATCGCGTGGAGCGGTGTCCCGCGGGTTCCCACGAGATAGGCGGCCATGAGCGTCTTGCCATGGCCCGGGGTCAGGGCGTGTCCGGCGCCGAGGGCGACGGCGGTCAGCAGGGCAACGATCAGGAGCAGTGGCGACAGGTCGGCGGTCTGGAAGATTTCGGGGATCTCGGAGCCGACTCCGCCGGGCACGACGCTGCCGGGCACGCCGCCGCCCGGGGCCGCGTCCGTGGGCCGGGGCGATGGTTCGCCTCCTTCAGAAGCCGGCTCGCCACCCTCCACTGGCTGTGCATCGGGCGCGACGAAGGGCGCCCGGACGGGTCCTCCCGGTGCGACCGTCCATGCCAGTGCGCGGACATCCAGCGGCTGGGCGAGGAGACTCTGCGGATACGCGGTCAGTCGCTCCGATACGGTGTGTGCCGGAAGGTCGGTCCCATCGAGCGACCGGAGCGTGACGCGGTCGCCCGTCACGACCACCTCTCGCCAGCCGATCCGCTCGGCAAATGACGCGTCCTCGAATCGGACCGTTGCGCCGTCCGCGATCGGGCCGGCGGGCCTCCCCTCGTAGGCGCACACCAGCCGGAGTGTGGGTAGCCCGCCGGCACCGTTCGGAAACGTCAGGCCGGCCGCCGTGATCCGGAGCCGGACCAGGTCGCCGTCCACGCTGAGCGTCAGCGACTCGGCCAGGGTCGCGCACTCCGCGCCGCGCGCCATGTCGGCCTCCGCGTCCGACACGTCGCCATCCTCGTCGGCATCCAGATGCAGGCGCTCCTGGAACGCCGGGATCTCCGCCTGGTCGATGACCACGTCGAGCGCGATGGCGTCGGGTGAGACATGGATTCCGGCGTAGTGGTTGATCGTGAAGTTGCCGAGTGGATGAGCCGCGGCCAGTGCCGGAACGAGGATGGCAAGGGCGAGGCCGATGATCGCGGCCAGGCGCGCGACCGGGTGTCGCCGTCGTCGAAGGGTGCGGTCGACCATCACGACGTGGGTACGCGCGCTCGTTGCGCACGGATGAGTCGCCGCGAACCGACATCTGCCACGAACCGACATCGGTCGACCGTCGGCTACACTCGGACCGTGACTCGAGGGCGCCGTTCGCGCGGCTGGTTCATCACGATCGAGGGACCCGACGGCTCGGGCAAGACCGATCAGGCGGCCCGTCTGCGCGCCCGCGCGCGTGCCGCCGGGATCCCGTTCGTGCTGGCCCGCGAGCCGGGTGGCACGGCGGCCGGCGAACGAATCCGCGACATCCTCTTTGGCTCAGGTGCCGTCTCGGCGGGGCTCGATCGGCGCACCGACGCACTGCTGTTCAACGCCTCGCGAGCCCAGCTCGTCGCCGAGGTCGTCGAGCCTGGCCTGGCCGACGGCGCCCTGGTCGTGGCGACGCGCTTCGCCGACTCGACCGTCGCCTACCAGGGCCACGGGAGCGGGTTGTCCGTCGAGGACCTGCGCACGATCGAGCGGTTCACGACGGCCGGACTCCGCCCCGACCTCACGATCCTCCTCGACCTGGAGCCGGAGATCGGCCTGGGCCGCAAGGCGGTCGACGACCACAACAAGTTCGAGACCCACTTCGATCTCGACTTTCATCGTCGCGTGCGCGCGGGCTACCTGGCGATGGCCACCGACGAGCCGGAGCGGTTCGCGATCGTCGATGCAAATCGACCGGCCGGCGACGTTTTCGGCGATGTTCTCCGGGCGATCGGGCGCCTGCCCGACGGCCCGGACCTGGGCGTCGCCGGGAGCGACTCCGACTCGCGAAGTGAACCGCGGGCGGCTCGCTCGCGCATACCCGGATGAGCGACGGGATCGCGGACCGCTCGGTTCGCAGCGCGTCTGCCGCCGACGACGTCGATCGAGCCGTCCTGGTTCGCATCGGCGCTGGACAACTTGATGCCCTCGATGAACTCTACGAGCGATACAAGACGATGGCCTATTCAATCGCCAACCGGATCACCGCCGACGCGGGGCTCGCCGAGGACGTCGTGCAGGATGCCTTCCTCGGCATCTGGCGCCACGCATCGAGCTATGTCGCGGGCCGGGGCAGCGTGAAGACGTGGTTGCTCTCGATCGTCCACCATCGGGCAATCGACGCCGTGCGTCGGCGTCGCCCCACCTCCACCCTGCCCGACCCGGAACTCCCGCTGCCGCCGGTCCTCATGTCGCCCGACATCTGGCCGGAGGTGGCCGGGCGGCTCGACGCCGTGGAGGTCCGCGCGGCCCTGGCCACTCTCTCCGATGTCCAGCGGGAGGCGATCGAGTTGGCCTACTTCGGCGGTCTCACCCAGACCGAGGTGGCAGAGCGGACCGGGGCGCCGCTCGGGACCGTCAAGAGCCGGATGCGCCTGGGGCTCCTGGCGCTGCGTGACGCGCAACTCGCCGCGGAGCGGAGCACAGGGCCATGATCCTGACCTGCGCCGAAGCGCGTGACCTTGCCCCCGCGTTCGTCCTTGGTGCGCTCGATGACACCGAGGCCGCGGCCGTGCGCGAGCACCTGGCCGCGTGCTCGGACCTCCACGAGGAATTCGCCACGTTCGGCGGCGTCGCCGGCTATCTCGCCGAATCGGTCGAGCCGGTCGAGCCGCCCGCGGGACTCAAGGGGAAGATCCTGGCTGCCGCAGCGGCGGATCTGACGGCCGTGGCAGAGGTGCCCGCCCCGGCGGGTGTGTTGCCGGCCGCGGGTGTGCGCGTCGCGGATGTGGGCGCCGCGGGTGTGCCCGACGTTGCCGAAGCGATGAGGCCGGTCTTGCCCGCGCCCTCGGCTCCGCCTCCGGCACTCCGCTTCCGTTTCGACGATGGCCGACGCCGTCCGGTCTCGACCAGCAGCTGGGCGATGCGGCTCGCCGCCGTCCTTGCCATCGTCGTGCTCGGCGGCTGGAGCCTCGTCCTCCAGGGTCGGCTCGATGCGTCCGAACGCTACGCCCAGGCCGTCGCCGCGGTGGTCGCGGCCGCGGCCCAGCCCGGCAGTCAGACGGCGATCATGTCGGGCGCCGCCGCCGGACCCACGGGCATCGCCGCAGTCGGAGCCGACGGTTCCATCGTCCTCGCGATGCGCGACCTGGCACCGACTGCCGGGGCGGAGGTCTATGAAGCGTGGGTGATCGTCGGCGACGGTGGGCCCGTGCCGGTGGGGAGCTTCACGGTCGCCGCCGATGGGACGGGAACATTCACGGCCTCCGGGACGGCGGCCGCGGCCGGTGCGACCCTCGCGCTCACGCGCGAACCCGGGCCGGGTGCGACGACACCGACCCTGCCGATCGTGTCCTCGGGCGTGGCCGTGGCGCCCCCCGGCTGAGGGTCGCCTCGTAGCCGGTCAGGTGGTCCGCGGTCCGCGGTCCGCGGTTCGCCGGTTTAGCCGGTCGGCAGGATCGACGCCTCGGCGATCGACGCCTGGCCGCCGGCCTTGGCGCCGGCCAGGGCCTGCTCGGCGGCCGCCAGCAGGTCCTCGGAGGTCGACCCGTCGGCGGGGAATCGGGCGATTCCCGCAGAGACGCTGATCGACCGATCGGCCACCATCGGCAGGGCGGCGACGGCATCGAGGATGCGCCGCGCGACGGCGCCACCGCCCGCGCCCGGCGCCACGACGATGAATTCGTCGCCACCGTAGCGGGCGACCGTATCGACGAGACGAACCGATTCGGCGATGACCGCGGCGACCGAACGCAGGATGTCGTCGCCGACCGCGTGACCGCCGGCCTCGTTGGCCGCCCGAAAGTCGTCGACGTCGAACACCGCGAGCGCCACCTCGCCGCCCTGGCGCCCGGCCCGAACGAGCTCGAGTTCGAGCACCCGTGCGAAGGTGCGGCTGTTCGTCAGCCCGGTGAGCGGGTCGAGGTGCGCCATGCGCTCGAACCACTCGGACCGCTCGCTGGCCATCGACCCGAGGCGAGAGCGATCGATGGCCACGGCGAGTAGGTCGCGGAACGCCTCCACGACTCCGCGAGTCGCCGCGTCCGGCGGGGAGGTGTCTGCCCATGTGACCGAGACCGCGCCGATGACCGTCTCCGCCCCATCGACGGACACCGTCAACGGGATTGCCGTCTCGCCGCCCCAGGTCGGGGCCCCCCCTCCCGCAGCCGCGACCAGCGGGTGTGCCGAGTCGCCGAGCGCCTCGACGAGGGCAGCGAGCGCGGCGGCGTCATAGCCGGCCGCCGCGGCCACGTCCAGGTCGCTGCGATCCGCGTCGGCAATGATCACGGCCGACGACGTGGCGCCGACCGCGCCGACCAACGCGGTGGCCATCTCCGAGAGCGTCGCGTCCAGGGTCAGGCCGTGCGCGAGAGCGTGCGCCGCCTGCGACAGGGCGGTCCGAACGGCGTCGGCTTGGCTGGCGTCTGACACCCTGATCTCCTCGCTTCGGCTTGTCTCGCCGGGGCCAGCATCGTACACCGGCCGCGACGGGCCGCACCTCACCGTGGACATTCACCGCGGTCATTCACCGCGGATGTGGAGCGGTCGTCGCGCCCGGCCCGTGTCGTCGCGCCCGGCCCGTGTCGTCGCGCCCGGCCCGTGTCGTCGCCCCCGGCCCGTGTCTGGGAGTCAACAGCGTGCCATCGAAGCCGGCGCCGACATCGTCTCCCAGCCGCTTCAGGATCGGCCCACGGCGCCTCCCGCCCAAGACGTTGACGGCGAGTCACGGAACAGGGTTGAGCGCCGGTGTTTTCGGCCCCATGCGTGAAGCGCCGACGACTCGGTCCTGTCCTGTTGACTCCGAGTCACTGCCACCCGCTGGAGACCCTCAACCCGCCGGAGACCCTCGCCGACGTACCCAAGCCGAAAGCCTCCCGAACCGGATTGACCGCCATTGCCTGCGACGCGGATACTCCACCCATGAAGCTTGTCGTGGCGATCGTCCATCACGAGGATGCCGGCAGCCTGGTCGATGCGCTCCTTGAGCGCGAATACCGGGCGACCCGTCTCCAGTCGTCGGGCGGATTCCTGAAGCAATCGAATGCGACGATCATGGTCGGCGTCGAGGATGACAAGGTCGACGAGGTTCTCGGCATCGTGCGCGAGACCTGCACGTCGCGAACCGAAATCGTCAACCCGATGCCTCCGATCATGGAACCCGGCGAGTTCTTCATGCCGTACCCGCTCGAGGTCGAAGTGGGCGGCGCGACCGTCTTCGTCGTTCCGGTCGAGCGCTTCGAGCGGCTCTAGGCTTCGTTTCGTGGCTGGCGCCGCAAATTGGGTGCCGCCTGCGCTGGGGGCTCGCGCGACCATCACACGACAGATCACAGCGTCCGACGTCGAGGCGTTTGCGCGTCTGACCGGCGATCGAAACCCGCTTCACTTCGATGCCTCCTTCGCCGCTTCCACGCGGGTCGGGGCGCTCGTGGTGCAGGGTGGCCTGACGACCGGCCTCTTCAATGCGCTCGTCGCCATGGAGCTGCCCGGGCCGGGCAGCGTGTTCCTGCACCAGGAGTGGGACTACCCGGCACCGGTGTTCGTCGGTGACACAGTCACCGCCGAGGTCGAGGTCGTGGAGGCACGCGCGGACAAGCCGATCACGACGCTCCGCTGTGTGGCCCGGCGCACGGACGGGACCGAGGTCCTGCGCGGAACCTGTGTCACGTGGACGATGCTTCCCGAGTGACCGCCGCGCCGCTGGCCGATCCTCCGGCGCGCTGGGGCCAGCTCGCGGTCCTCGCGGGCGGCATGCTGCTGGCGTTCGCGCCCTGGTTCAGCGCCTCGGCCGTCGCGCCGTCCCTCGCTGCGGAGTGGAGAACGAGCGGCCTGGACCTGCCTCTGCTGACCGTCGCGGTCCAGATGGGCTTCGCGGCCGCGGCGCTGCTGATGGCCGCGTCGGGTGCGACCGACGTCGTATCGGGCCGCGTCCTGTTTCTTGTCGGGACGGTCGTGGCGGGCGTGGCCAACCTGGGTTTCGCCGTCGTTCCGGGGGACGCGGGTGCTGCGCTTCCGTTTCGGGCACTGACCGGAGCCGCGTTCGCCCTCGTCTACCCGGTCGGGATGCGGATGATCGCCGGCTGGTTCCAGGGCGGTCGCGGCCTGGCGATCGGTGTCCTCATCGGAGCGCTGACCGTGGGCTCCGCACTGCCCCACCTGCTTCGGGCCGTGGGTGTCGCGGCCGGGGCGGACTGGCGGCCGGTCGTCATCGCCGCGTCGGTCGTGGCCGTCGCGGGCGGCCTGCTCGTCGCGGGTTTCGCGCGCAAGGGCCCGTTCGAGACCGATGCCCCACGCTTCAGCCTCACGACCGCCGCGGCTGCGTTCCGCGACCCCGCCGTTCGCCTCGCGAACCTCGGCTATCTCGGCCACATGTGGGAGCTGTACGCGATGTGGACGTGGATCCCGCTGTTCATCGCCGCGTCGTTCGCGGCCGCGGGCAGCGCGGATCCGGCGTTCGCGGCACTCGCGGCGTTCGCGGTCGTCGCGGCGGGCGGCGCGGGCTGCGTCGTTGCCGGGTCGCTCGCCGATCGCCTGGGCCGGACGACCCTGACGATGGCGGCGATGGCGATCAGCGGCTCGTCGGCCATCGCAATCGGGTTCCTCTTCGGCGCCCCGCCCGCGCTGGTCCTCGCGCTGGCGCTCGTCTGGGGCGTCACCGTAGTCGCCGATTCCGCCCAGTTCTCGACCGCGGTGTCGGAGCTGTCGCCGCCGGGGACGGCCGGGTCCGCGCTCCAGCTGCAGGTCGCCGCCGGGTTCATCCTGACCGGGTTCACGATCGTCGGCGTCGGCCTGCTCGATCCGCTCGACGGCACCGGATGGCGACTCGCCTTCGGATCGCTGGCCCTGGGCCCGATGATCGGGATCATTGCGATGTGGCGCTTGCGCCGGCGCCCGGAGTCGGTGCTCATGGCCGACGGCCACCGCTGACATTCCCGGGTACGTTGTTCGCGGAGCCGGGTCACATCCGCCCCCGCCCCCGCGTCCGCCCCTCCCGCGCCGGTGACTACTCCCGGTAATGAGATCGGCCGTCAGCGAGCGTGACGAGTCGGCGATTCCAACGTTCTGGGTGCACTGCCACGCTCGCCCAGCCCGGAACTGATTACCCGGGCGAATACCTGGTGGCGCAGAGGGGCACATCGCAGAGGGGCACATCCCTGGAAACAACGCGTCCGTCGTCACGGCCATTCGACGCCGCGTAGACTGGCACCGTGGCACCAGGGTGGCTCGACGCGCTCGAGGCAGATGCCCCGGATGTCGTGGCGGCATTCCGCGGGATCGAGGACGGGCGCTTCATCAGCGTGCGCCGCGAGGTCCGACGTCGAGCCGGCGCAGGATCGGCGGAGCGGATCGCGGCCGAGCTGAGGGCGGTCGCCGATGCGCTCGCCGCGATCATCCGCACGATGCCGGACGAGGCGTTCCGGATGCCCGGCGGTGAGGCGGACTGGAACGTTGCCCAGGCGCTCAACCACGATGCCTCCGCTCGTGCCGGCCTGGTCATGGCCGGTGCCCTCGCCGCCGCGGCGCGCTGGCCAGACGACGCCCCGCGCGTGCTCCCGTCCGTCCCCGGATCGCCGGAAGCGACGCGTGAGGATCTCCTGCGCAAGCTGGAAAAGAGCCAGCGGATCGTCGAGCGCTCAGCCGGGACGATCGCCGGTCACGAGACGGAGCCGTGCCCGCTGGACCACCCCCTCGTCGGACGGTTGCGCTGCGGTGAGTGGCTCCTGTTCGCCGGCGTGCACGACCTGATGCACCTGGAGCAGCTCCACCGGCTGGCCGGATCGATGACGAGTTCCGTCGCCGCCCGGTGAGCCCATTCCGCCCGGATCTCGTCGATTGCTGGATGTTCCGGGTCCGTGGCGGCCGGACCGAGGTGCTGCTGATCCGGCGTGCGCCGGGTCGGATCCTGCCCGGGTTGTGGCAATGCGTGTCCGGCAGCCTCGAAACCGGTGAGCGGGTGGCGCTCGGTGCGCTGCGCGAGCTCCAGGAGGAGACCGGGTTCGGACCGGACGCGATCGAGGCGTTCTTCGATCTCGACCTCGTCAACCAGTTCCACGAGCCTTCGGTCGATGGTGTGGTGACAGCCGCCGTCTTTGCGGTTCGGCTTGTGCCGGAGGCCGAGCCGACGATCTCCGCCGAGCACGATGCCGCTCGCTGGGTCCCGTTGAATACCGCGCACGTCGAGGTCGTCTGGCCCGGCTACCGCACGGCGCTGGAGCGGATCCGTGACGATCTCTCCGATCCGGGACGAGCGCCGTGGTTCGCGTTGACCCTCGGCGGGGAGCGGGCCGGGTAGACTTGGCGCAGGTCGTCAGGCGGCGGCACGGCAGTCGGTGAGGAGGCGGCAGTGATCGAACGAGCGACCGCGGACCCCGGACAGGCGTCACGCCGAGCCTTCCGCTCCAAGGTCGACTCGCTGCGGCCCACCTACGGCTTCGAGGACGTCTCGCTCGCACCGGGCACATCCACACTCGAGCCGGCCGACGTCGACCTCGCCCAGACGTTCTGTGGCATCGATCTGACGATCCCGATCCTCGCCTCGGCCATGGATGCCGTGGTGGATGCCCGCCTGGGCGGAGAGCTCGCCCGGCTCGGCGGGCTGGCGATCCTCAATCTCGAAGGGGTCCAGACTCGCTACGAGGACCCGTCCCGGGTCATCGCGCGGATCGCCGCTGCGCCAGATGCCGACGTTCAGGACCTCCTGGCTGAGGCCTATCTCGCGCCGATCCAGGAGGAACTCGTCGCTCGCCGGATCGAGGAGCTGCATGCCGTCGGGAGCCGCGCCGCCGTTGCGGCGACGCCCGGCGCCGCGCGCCGCTGGGGCCGGTTCGCGGCCGAACACGGCGCCGATCTCTTTCTCGTCCAGAGCCAGGTCTCCTCGGCACGTCATCTGGCCTCGGGCTACGACCCTCTCTCCCTGGAGGAGTTCACCCGGTTCATGACGATCCCCGTGGCCGTCGGGAACACCACGAATGCGGAGGCTGCCTTTGCGCTCATGGAGCAGGGGGCCGCGGCGGTGTTCGTGGGCGTGGGTCCCGGCGCGGCCTGCACGACCCGTGAGGTGCTCGGGATCGGGATCCCGCAGGTGACCGCGATCAGCGATGTCGCCGCGGCGCGCGACGCCTTCCTCGCGGAGACCGGTCGCTACGTTCCGGTGGTCGCGGACGGCGGGATGCGCCGTGGCGGCGAGCTGGCAAAGGCGATCGCCGCCGGCGCGGACCTCTGCATGCTGGGGAGCCCACTTGCGCGCGCCGAAGAAGCACCCGGTCTGGGCGTGAACTGGGGGATGGCGGCGCCCTCGCCGGTGCTGCCGCGCGGAACGCGGATCAAGGTCGGGACCGTCGGGCCGCTCGAGCGGATCCTGTTCGGTCCGGCCCATGTCACGGACGGCTCGGAGAACCTCGTCGGCGCGCTCCGCCAGTCGATGGCCGCCCTCGGCGCGGCCACGATCCGCGAGATGCAGCAGGTCGAGATGGTCTACGCGCCGTCGGTCCAGACCGAGGGCAAGTCGTGGCAGCGGGGAGCGCGCTGACGGACGAGGTCGGCGAGCAGCTCACCGCCTGGGGCAAGGTCGTCCGGATCGAGACGCGAGGCCGGGTCAGCGGTCGTGAACTCGCGGTCGCCGTGGGCTTCGTCGAAGAAGTGGACGGAGGGCTGCTCGTGGCCGCGGGTGACGCGGACGCGGACTGGGCCCTCAACCTCGAGGCGAACCCGAACTGTCGGGTAACGATCGGCGAACGGACGTGGAACGCGCTGGCCGAGCCCCTCGACCGAACCGGGACGGCCGCCGCGGTGGCCGCCCTCATCCTGCGCTACGGGACCCCGGCCGAGCGCCTCGGGCGCGGTCCTGCGTTCCGGCTGGTGCCTCAACCCGGAGCCTGAGCCGGGACCCGCCGGGCACTCCGGCGTCGGTCAGGCCCGACGGACGTCCTCGCCCGGGATCCCGGCGTCGGCGATCGCCGCGGCGAACGCCTCGAGATCGTCGGTCGCGACGTAGACGGCGGGGACCTTGAACGGGCCCCACGGCACCGCGCGAGTGAAGTCCAGCCGGACGCCCCCATGGGGACTCCCGGCGAAGGACACGTCGCGGTGGCGGAGGCTGAGGCGGATGCCGATGGCGGTCACCCAGAGGAACGGCCCCTCGATCCGCCAGCGCGCGATGTTGGCGAGTTCAGTCCGGAACTCGGCCCGACCGAAACGGACGACGAGCAGGCCGTCGGTCACCTCCGCCCACGCGCTGGACGGCCGAACGCCGAACACGAACCGCAGGAAGCCCGCCGAGCGTCGGCCGATCCGAATCGGGAAGCGATGAGCGTGCACGATCGAAGCGTAGCGTCCGCAAGCGCGACGGGTCACGAGACCGTCGAACGAGCTCGCCGGCCGAGGAGCCCTAGACTCGGCGGAATGAACCAGGCTCCATCGCTCTACGACATCGCCGGCGGCATGCCGTTCTTCGAGGCGCTCGTCGATCGCTTCTATGAGGGTGTCGCCGGCGATGCCGACCTCCTCCGGATCTACCCGGAGCCGGACGATCTGTCCGGCGCGCGCCATCGCCTGACGCTGTTCCTCGCCCAGTATTGGGGCGGGCCGCGAACCTATGACGACGAGCGCGGCCATCCGCGCCTGCGCATGCGCCACTTCCCGTTCGCGATCGGTCCGGCGGAGCGCGACGCATGGCTGCGCCACATGCGCGCGGCGGTCGCCTTCGTGGACGCTCCCACCGGTGTGGCCGAACGGCTCCTCGCCTACTTCGACATGGCCGCCGACGCGATGCGCAACCGCGACTGAGGCTGTGCGAGCGAGCAGGCGATGCGTCAGGCGCGGAACCGATCCGGGACCACGGCGGCGCGGTCCCCACCGGCGGCCACGACATCGGCTGGCAGCTCTCCGGTCTCGACCAGGGTGACGACCGCACGGGCCGCGCTATGAGCAGCCTGGATCCCGAAACCGCCGTGGCCCGCGCACCAGGCGAAGCCGTCGGCCAGCGGGTCCGGTCCGAGGACCAGCGATCGGTCCGGCGCGAACGTCCGGAGCCCGGCCCACGATGTCTGGATCGTCGTCGCCTGGAGCGTGGTTGCCGCGTTGACCCTGTCCAGGGCCGTCGCCACGTCGATCAGGTCGGGCCGGGGATCGCACGGCGCTGACGGGGTTTCGTCCGCTGGGGATGCCAGGAACTGACCCGGCTCGGGCTTCAGATAGAACTGCTCGGCGGCATCAAGGAGCATCGGCCAGGCCTCGTGGCCCAGGCTGGCTGGGGCGCGGAACGTACAGATCGTGCGCCGCATGGGCAGCATTCCGATCTTGGGCAGCGCGGCCATGACCGCAATGTCGTCCGACCACGCGCCGGCGGCGTTCACGACGAGACCGGCTTCGACGATCCCGGTCGGGGTCGTGACCTGCCAACTCCCGTTGCTTTGATCGAGCGCGGTCACCGGGGACGACGCCATCATCTCGCCGCCGCGTTCGCGCAGGGCGCGCCGCGCCGAGGAGACGGCCCCGGCGGCGTCCAGGTCGAAGATCTCGGGGTCGTAGGCCGCCGCCTCGCATTGTTCGGGACGGAGTGCCGGAAACAGTTCGCAGGCCTCCACGACCGATATCGGACGACCACCGTCCGCCGCGTATCGCTCGAACGACGCCTGCTGACCCGGTGCGGCGATTACGACGAGCCCCCGGGGCGAGAGCAGGGAGCGTTCGAGATAACCGCCTCCGCCGGATTCCAGCCATGCCCGTCCGGTCCGGGTGAACGGCTGGATTCGTGGCCCCCCGTAGGACGCCATGCAGATGGCGGCGCTGCGGCCCGTCGTCTGCCGGGCCGGACCGGTGTCGGCCTCGAGGACGAGGACAGTGCGCTCGCGAGCAAACTCCGCGGCCACGGTGATGCCCGCGATCCCGGCCCCGACCACGGCCACGTCAACACGCTTCACGCCGCACAGGATGCGTCGCCGAAGGCCGTGCGACAAGCTTTGGAAAAGCCTTCGGCCCCAAAGCTAGATTCCGACGAACCGGTTACGGGCGTTGTGTTCAACGGGCCGACCGAGGTCGCCGTTCTTGCAGCACCGCGCGAGAGTGAGAGCGCTTTCGAGGTCGTGACGCTACCCGACGTAGTCTGCGCGTATGGCCCCCTCCCGGTTCTACGCGGGGGCGTCGGGCGACGACGGGCTGCTCGCACTCCCGCCTGCGGAAACGAGTTGGCGGGCGTGGCCGCCGGGCCCGGCCATTGATCTGGCGCAACATCTCGCCTTGGCCATCTGCGGCCTTCGGCGTCGCGGTAACCCTGGCCGGAAAGCACTGCTCGGGCGCCGTTTCGGCTTCGAGCGCGTCGTACTTACGGTTCAGTCGGCTTCCGGTCGATCCGGCCGGTTGACCTCGACAGGACGGAACTGACGGGCGCGGCCTGCGAGCCGCCCGGTGGCCTAAAGAGGTCGGCGTTGCCGAACCACAGATGTCGTCGCCGCCAATGCGGAGACTACCACCACGCTCAATATCACAGTCTCCCGAAGCATGACCTGCCAAGCGTCGTTACCTGGAACACCCATTAATACCTGTCTGAAGTTGCTCGCGATCCATGATTCAAGTTTCTGCGGGTCCACGAACTCGGGCGCAGATGCGAGCACCTCAGCGACGGTGAATGATGCTCCTGTCGCGTCCACGAAATAGCCGGCCTGCAATAGGTCGCGAGGCTGGACCCCTAAAGCATCTGACCCCACCGCAATCTGTGGCTGCCCGTACGGGAACCCTAGGAGCGTGCGTCGGTAATCGCCGCCAGGACGGCAGCCCAGCGGGCTGACG
>CAKKPP010000040.1 GCA_919901745.1 Chloroflexota bacterium
AGATAAAACAGGGTTTGGCGCCCCCGGACGGATTCGAACCGCCGACGCCAGCCTTAGGACGGCTGCGCTCTATCCACTGAGCTACGGGGGCGTGGGCTGATGGTACAGCCACCCGCCGAGGGTGCCGTGGGCTGCGCGGGTGTCCGCGAGGGAAGCGGTGTCCGGGGCTACAGCGTTCCTCGCCTAGAATGGCCCGCGAGATGACCGTCGCTCCCCTCCCCGCCCTCGTGCTGTACTCGCGCGCCGAGTGCCATCTCTGCGATGAAGCGCGCGTCCTGCTCCGCGCCCTCCTCGCGGAACGCGCCGGAGCAGGTCTCCCGGCGCCGGCGGTCGAGGAACGGGACATCGACACGAACGCCGACTGGCACCGTGCCTACTTCTCCACGATCCCCGTCGTCGAGCTCGGCGACCGTCGGGTGAAGCTCGCCACGAGCGCCGCGAAGCTCCGGCGCCTGCTCTCCGACGTGCTCGACGGCCAGGAAGCTGAGGCCTGACGATGTTCGGCTCCGACCTGACGATCCTCGTCGCCCTGCTCGCCGGGGTGATCAGCTTCCTGTCGCCGTGCGTCCTTCCCGTCGTCCCGGCGTACCTCGGCCAGCTCACGGCCGTCGCCGTCGCCGCCGAGGGCGACGGAGCCGCCACCAGCCGCTGGCGATCGGTTCGGCATGCGATCGCGTTCGTTGGCGGCTTCGGGCTCATCTTCACGCTGCTCGGGATCACCGCCACGTTCGCGGCCGGCCCGATCGTCGACTACCTGCCGGCGCTCCGCCAGGTCGGTGGCGCCGTCCTCATCGTCCTCGGGCTCAACCTCGCGGGCATCCTGCGCGTCCCGGTCCTCGACCGGACGTGGCGACCTCTCGATACCGGCGCGGCGGGAGCGCTCGCGGCTGCGACCGGTGGGATGTCGCTGGCCAGCCCGGGCGGCACGCTCAGCCGGGCGGACCGGATCGGTGGACGACTGATCGGCAGCCGGGGCGGCTGGGTCGCCTCGTTCGGGCTCGGTTCGATCTTCGCCATCGGCTGGACGCCGTGCATCGGGATCATCCTCGGCGGGATCCTCACCATGGCGGCAACGGCCTCGACCGCCGGCCAGGGGCTCGTCCTGCTGGTCGCCTACACCCTGGGATTGGGCGTCCCGTTCGTGGCCATCGCGCTCGCCTACGATCGTTCTCCCGGTCTCCTGCGCCCGCTCCTGCGCCACGGGCGCCTGATCTCGGTCATCGGGGGGTTGCTGGTGGTGGGGATCGGCGTGGCGATGATCATGGACTGGCTCATCCTGCTGCCGCGCTACTTCACCTTCCTGTCGGCGATCTGACCGATGGCCGAACCGGTCGATCGAGCCGGCGGCGGGACGCCGGGTGCGCGCCGTCGCCGCGGAGGCATCGGCCCGTTCAGCCCGCGCCAGGTCGGCCTGACGTTCGGGCTGGTCGTGGCCGCGGCCGCGCTGCTCATCGTGATCACGCGCCCGCTTGGAACCGTGGGCGGAGGCATCCTGCCAGATCCGAAGCCGACAGCGTTCCTCATCGGACCGCCGGTCGAGGGCCTCAGCCCAGGCGACCTGGCGCCCGAATTCAGCGTTGAGCTCGATGATGGGACGACCTTCCAGCTCTCCGATCTCGGCGGCGACCCGATCCGCCTCGCCGACCTCCGCGGCAAGGCCGTGTGGGTCAACTTCTGGGCCACCTGGTGTCCCCCGTGCCAGGCCGAGACACCGATCCTGCGCGAGCTGTACGAGACGTATCGAGACCGCGGCCTCGTTCTGGTCGCCGTCAACGTCCAGGAGACCGCGGACGCCGCCGCCGGCTACGCGTCGCGCTACGGCCTCACCTATCCCATTGGCCCGGACGTGTCCGGCCACGTGTTCCGCGCCTATCGCGTCTACGCCCTGCCCACCCAGTTCTTCATCGACCCCGACGGGGTCATTCGTGCCGTGGTCAACGGGCCGGTCAGTCTCGAGGGCGCGGCTGCCCAGATCGAGGCGATCTTGCCGAGGTAGCTCTCGAGTGCGACGACGCGGTGGAGGTCCGTCCGGAGGGCGAACACGGTGGGCGACGTCGATGCCGTAGCTGCTTCTCAGGCGGGCTCGTAGCGGAAACGATCGCGATCCGCGACGAGCCGCCCGATCGGGTGGACCGGTTCGTGAGACAGGACCACCGTCCAGCCCTCCTCGGCCGCGCGGGCGAACAGGTCGCCCTTGACCGCCACGCTGTCCAGCGGGAAGTCGTCGAAGGCGGTCACCCAGCGCGGGTTCGCGCTCCACGGCCGCATCCCGAGATCGCCGAAGAAGGCGAGCGTGCGACCCGATCCTCCCCCACCCCGGACGAGGATCGCCTGGTGGCCGGCAGAGTACCCACCCGTGGGAATGACCGAGACGCCCGGCAGGAGTTCGCGCTCGCCGTCGGCCCAGGCCTCCGCGCCCCACTCGCGCACCAGGCGCAGCTCGGGCTGATCGTAGTCGGCCATCAGCCGCGGGTTCGTGCCCAGCGCGACCTCCCACTCGGCACGCTGGGCAACGACTGACGCCCGTGGAAACGCCCTCGTCCCGTCGGCCAGGAGCAGCCCGCCGGCATGGTCGAACCGCAGGTGGCTCATGGCGACGACGTCGACGGTTGTCGGGTCGAAGCCGGCGCTTCGAAGGGCGGGCACGATGGACTGGCCCTCGTAACGCCGCATGTCCCGGACCGCATCGGTCATCCGTTCGCCGATCCCCGTCTCGATCAGGACGCGCCCGGCAGGGGTCTCGACCAGCAGGCAGTTGAGCGCCTGGAGCAGGCGATGGTCGGCATCGATCTCGTCGGCGACCAGGCGATCCCAGAGGATCCACGGCACCGGACCGAAGGTTGCCCCGGCGTCCGCTCGGAACGTCCCTGCCTGGACGAGCGCCACCCGCACGCCCCCGCCGAGGTCCGCCGACCAGTCGGCGGACTCCCTCAGGGGCATCGCGGCGCCGGCGGGGGCGCGGGCGCGGGCGCGGGCGGCCGCTGGGTCACCTGTCGCGCTGCCCGTTGGCGAAGTCGCGATGGAAGGCGGAGGCGGTCGGCTCGGACTGGCCCTGGTACTTGGATCCCAGCTCCGGGGAGCCGTACGGCCGCTCAACGGGTGACGACATCCTGAAGAACGAGATCTGACCGATGCGCATGCCGTGGTAGAGCGCGATCGGGAGGTTTGCCACGTTCGACAGTTCGAGGGTGAGCGTGCCCTTCCAGCCTGGATCGACGTACCCTGCGGTGGAGTGGATCAGCAGGCCCAGGCGCCCGAGCGAGCTGTTGTGGGTCGGGATGAACGAGTGCGATGCAAGGAACATCCCGCTCGGAGCGGCAACCTGGATGCAGCGCACGGGAACCGACGCGATGTCCCGCACGACGTCGATCGCGCGGAACCGATGGAAACGCGCATCGGGGGACTTCTGGCGCGCCAGCTTCCGTGATAGCCGGAAGACCGGTCGATCCGGCGTGAACTTCACGCGATACTTCGGACCGTGGTCCACGCCGTTCAGGGTGGCCCGGCCTTCGGACTTGATCGGACGCAACCCGAGGCTCGCCGCGAGCTCGACCACGGCGTCGGCGAGGCCCTCCCTGGTGCTCGTGAACTCGCACCGACCAGCCACGTCATCGACGTAGCCGTCCGTATCCATCAAGCCCTGGAGAAGGGCGAGTCGCTGACCGACGCCGGCTTCGAGGTAGGCCCGGGGCACGTACTTGCCCTCACGCATCCCGAGGTTCCGGAGACGGCTCGAGAGTGTCCCGTTTCGCGCGTATCTCCCCGTTCCTGCGTCGCGCGTGCGCCCCGTCGCGCCGATGCTGTACAGGTGGGGCGCATAGGCGAGCCGCCGAACCGGATATCCCTCCCCGCTGATCTGTTCGAGGATCTCATCGTCGCAGCAGGTGATCGCCGCGGATGTGGTGGTCCCGTCCCCGAGCCACGCCCCCAGGGTGTACGGCTCGATCGGCAGGTCGAGACGCGTCGGGTATTGCGCCGGACCGGCGAGCGGAACCTGGTGGTTCATTTCGCCATCGACGCGCAGCGTGCGGGCGATCTCGTCCGTTGTCCGAATGGCCGCTCGAGCCCGTCCGTATCGACGGCCGTTCTTGTCGATCGTCACCCATTGATGGGCGGCGTCGGCGACGATCCGCCGGCCATCCGAGAAGATGACCTCGCGACACGGTCGATCGAGCATCGGCGGCGTCGCCGCGATGATGGCGGTCGGCCGCCCGGCCTCGTCGAACACGTGATCGCCGGGTTCCAGTTCGCCCATCGTCCGCCAACCCGTCGGCGTGGGGATCGGCGTGTCCAGACCAAGCGCCTTCCCTTCGAGGCGGGCGACGAGGTCGTTCGGGAGTTCGACCCATTCGACCGTCTGGCCCAGGACGAACTCGCCCGGGTGGAGGACGAAGGGCTCGTCGTCGGCCACCGTGATCATCTCGGTGAGGTCCGGCTGCGGGGTGCGTACGTCGATGTACGGGTAGCGGTTGTTCCGAAACACGCGGAAACGGCGATCCAGGTGGAGATCCACCGATGACGGCTGGAGATCGGCGGGATCGTACGGGTCGATCCGGACGGTGCCGGCGTCGAGGGCCGCGCGAATGTCACGATCCGAGAGGACGCTCACTTGGTGCCGACTCCGTTGCCGCGCTCCGTGAACAGCGTGTCCACCTCGCGCTTGAGATCCTCGAGATCCTCGAAGCTCTGGTACACGCTGGCGAACCGGATGTAGGCGATGTGGTCGATCGCTCGGAGCTTGTCCATCGCGGCGGTGCCGACCCTCGACGACGGGATCTCGGAGAGCCCGCTGGCGCGGAGCTCGGCCTCGATCGCGTCGGCGGCCTGCTCGGCGGCGTCGTCGCGGACGGGGCGGCGCGTCAGGGCCTTGGCGAGGCCCTCGGCCAGCTTGTCGCGGTCGAATTCCTGGCGCGTGCCGTCCCGCTTGACGACGACGAGGCGCGCCGCTTCGACGCGTTCATAGGTCGTGAATCGGGTCGAGCAGGCCGCGCATTCTCGCCGTCGGCGGATCGTGGCGCCGTCGTCGAGGTCCCGCGAATCAATGACTCGTGTCTCGCGCTCGTCGCACTGGGGGCACCGCATCGGTCAGACTTCCCATCCGCTGACACCACAAGGGGTAGTGGTCCAGCCAGAGGATACCACTAGATAGAGGGTGATCGCGGTCCAGAGGCGCCTCGCGGCGCGCCTTCAGCCGCTCGATCCGGCGCGTCGCGCAAATCGGCCGGACGCCGCTCGCTGGCTGGTTGCCGCGGTGGCCACCGCGGCGAGCGTCTCGCGAGCGTGAACGAGATCGAGGAAGCCGCGCTTCACGGCCATCCGCGCGTCGATGGATTCGTTGCCTGGTTCGTCGATGGGGCCGCGGACGGCGCGGATCACGCGCTCAAGCGACTGCGCGGCCCGCTCAAGCGCGACAGTGACGGCGTCGCGCTGGACGATCCGATCTCGAGGGACCACGGTGGCACGAGCCTCCACGGCAAGGTCGCCCAGGGTGCGTGCAGCCCGTTCGGCCTCGGCGGTGATCGACTCAACGAATGCTGCGCGGTGGCGTACGCCGTCCACCCTGGGGACGATCTCGGCCAGGCACATGTCTGCCCGGGACGCGAGGTCAGCGATGCCTCGCCTGAACGCCTCGTCGAGGCGCTGCGCGGCGATGACCCGGGTGATGCCGCGGAGCACGAGAACGAGCGCTCCGACCAGCGCGACGAAGGCCACCAGTGCCAGGATCTGTGCTCCATCCATCGCGGTCCGCCCTGCCTTCCTGTTAGCCGGACCGGCTCGAGAGGCGCTCGAGGATCGCCGGACCCACCTGGAACAGGTCGCCGACGACCACGAGGTCGGCGAATTCGGCGATCGGCGCGTCCGGGTCGCGATTCACTGCCACGATCGTCTCGGCCGTCTGCATCCCCACCTTGTGCTGGATCGCTCCCGAGATCCCCAGCGCCAGATACAGCTGCGGCTTGACGATCTTGCCGGTCTGCCCGATCTGCTGGCTGTAGCTGATCCATCCGGCATCGACGGCCGCCCGCGTCGCGCCAACCGCCCCGCCGAGGACATCGGCCAGTTGCTGGACCAGCGTGAAACCGTCAGGCCCGCCGAGGCCCCGTCCGCCGGACACGATGATCCGCGCCTCCTCGATGGGGGCTGCCGCGCCGGCCTCAGCCACACGATCGACGACCGCAACCCGCGGGAGTGCCGGCTCGGCCGTCGGCGCAATGCTCTCGATCGTGCCGGCCGCACCACCGGACCCCTCGGCGGTGACCGCGCCCGGGCGCACCGTGACAATTCCCGGGCCACCGGCAAATGCGGACGTGGTGATCAGCTTCCCACCGAAAACGCTCATCTCCACGACGGGGCCGCCATCCTGCCATTCGACGCCGGTCGCGTTGACGAGTACGCCCCATCCGAGCAGCACGGAGAGCATCCCGGCGACATCGCGTCCGTCCGGACCAGAACCGATGAGGATGCATCCCGGACCGCCGTTGCCGGCTCCGCCGGCATCCGCGACCAGCGCCGCGATCCGCTCCGCCGCGATTGCCGCCCACGCATGGTCGGCGGCGGACGAGTCGGTCACTGCGACCACCCGGGGCAGGTACGTCGCCAGGTCCGCCGCTGCCGTCTCCGGCGCCGCGCCCACGACCACCCCGGTCACCGATCCCCCCGCCGCGTCCGCGAGGCGCCGTGCGAGTGTCGCGACCTCGGCGGAGATGTGGGCGAGCCCACCGTCCGGACCGAGCTCGCCGATGACCCACAGATCGGCCATCAGATGATCCTGCGCTCGGCGAGGAAGGCGACGACCTCGGCGGCCGCCTCGTCGGGCGTCCCGCGCACCACGCGGGTGGCTGCGCGGGCGGGCGGCTTGCGGCTGTCGACGACGCGCGTCGTTGCCGCGCTGCCTCCAACCGACCCATCCGCCAGCCCGAGGTCGGCCAGCGTACGGGTCGCGATCTCCTTCGAGCGGGCGGCCATGATCCCCTTGAGCGATGGGTAGCGCGGCTCGCCAAGCGCCTGGGTGCAGCCGATGAGCGCGGGCATCGGCGCCTCGAGCAGGTCGTAGCCGGTCGGGCTGATCCGCCGCACCCGGACCGTGCCGGCGACCGGATCGGGCTCGATCTTCGATGCGTAGGACAGGTAGGGAACGCCGAGCAACGCTGCGACCCCGGGGGCGACGACGCCGCCGCCGCCGTCCGAGGTGTCGGCACCGGCGAGGATCAGGTCGGCCTGGATGTCCCTGAGCGCCGCGGCGAGGACCCGGGCCGTCGAGAGCGTGTCGGACCCGGCAAGCGCGGGGTCCATGACGTGGACCCCGCGATCCGCACCCATGGCGAGCGCCTTGCGCATCGTCTCGGGGGCCGACCCGGCGGCCATCGACAGCAGGGTCACATCGCCGCCGTGCTCGGCCACGAGCTTGAGCGCCGCCTCGAGCGCGTACTCGTCGTTGGCGTTGACGACGGCCGGCGATGCCGCCCGATCCAGCCGGCCGTCGGGGCCCAGCCGTTCTGCAGCGGCCGCCGGATCCGGGACCGGTTTGACCAGGACCACGATCCGCACGCTCCCTCGATCCTCCTTGGTGGTGGCGCTTGCCGGCCAATCGACCGGTGCGCCGGTCAGTGGTCCCGGCCGACGAGCGATCGCGCGATGACCAGGCGCTGGATCTGCTGGGTGCCCTCGTACAGCTGGGTGAGCTTCGCGTCGCGCATCATCCGCTCGACCGGATACTCATCGATGTAGCCGTATCCGCCGAGGACCTGCACGGCATCCGTGGTCACCCGCATCGCCGTGTCGCCGGCCACGAGTTTACACATCGCGGCCCAGCGACTGGCGTCGGGAGCGCCCGCCTCGATCTCGGTGCATGCCTTGTACAGCAGCTGGCGGGCGGCCTCGGTTCCGGCCGCCATGTCGGCGAGCATGGCCCCGACCATCTGGAGATCCCCGATCGGCGACCCGAACTGCGTCCGTTCCCGCGCGTACCGCGTCGCGACGTCGAGGGCCCCCTGGGCGATCCCGACGGCCTGCGCGGCGATCCCGGGTCGAGATCGGTCGAGCGTTCGAAGCGCCAGGCCGAAACCGTCGCCCTCCTCGCCGAGTCGATTCGTCGCCGAGACGCGAAGGCCGGCAAACGCAAGTTCGGCGGTGGGGCTGCCGCGCATCCCCATCTTGTGTTCGATGCGTTCCACCGAGAAGCCCGGACTGCTCGATTCGACCACGAATGCGGACAGTCGCCGGCTCTTGCGCGCCTTCGGATCGGTCACGGCGAACACGACCACAAGGTCGGCGACGCTGCCGTGGCTGATGAACCGCTTCGAGCCGTCGATCACGTAGTCGTCGCCGTCGCGCACGGCTCGTGTCCTTGCCGCGCCGACGTCCGAACCCGCCTCCGCCTCCGTGAGCGCGAACGCGATGAGACGCTTGCCCGAGGCCAGGCCCGGGAACCAGCGAGCCTGCTGTTCCACAGAACCGCCGAGGAGGATCGGGAGCGCCCCCAGTTCCTGAACCGCGAGGATCAGACCCGACGTGGCGCAGACCCGGCTGATCTCCTCGATCGCAAGACAGACGGTCAGGAGATCGCTGCCAAGCCCACCGTACTCCGCGGGAAACGGCAGCGCCAGGATGTCGTGGGACGCGAGGAGTTCCTTGACGTCCCAGGGAAACTCGCCGGTCCGGTCGATGTCGGCCGCCCGCGGTGCAATGCGTTCGGTTGCCAGCGTCCGGACGGCGTCCCGCAGCAGCACCTGCTCCTCGCTCAGCCGGTAGCCGCCGGCGACAAGCGGCGGCTCGGTCGGCGTCGCAGGGCTCACTCCGGGCATCGTAGCACCGGGACCCGGCCCGATCGTCGCACCGGACAAGATGCGCCCGCCGAGGGGTAGCGTCACGACGGGCACCTGAGCTACCCTCGGCGCGAGCGGCGAGTCCGGGCACGGGGGCTCAGACTTCAGCCGCGGAGGACTGGAAGATGACCGAGAGCCAGGGCCTGTTGGCCTTGATCGTGGCCGCAGTGATCGGCCTGGCCGCAAGCATCCTGATCCTCGGGAGACTGCGCCGCGATGCACGTGACGCCACGGGGGATTCACCCTATGCCGCGTCCACCGAGGGCGAGACGCGTTGCCCGCGCTGTGGCATGGGTAACCTGTGGACCGACAGGGAGTGCATCGCCTGCGGCGCAAAACTTCCCGAGTAGCCGCTCCGGCTGGCGAGTTCCCGTGATGCTCCCGAGGTCGCCGCAGCGCTAGTTCAGGACCGGCAGCCGGCGGCCGGCTGGTTGGGCCGGCGCCAGGGAGTCCGCCAGCAGTTCCGCGATATCGACGGCGCGCACGGCGCCCGACGCGTTCGAGGGATCCGCCTCGAGTCCGTCCTTCATCATCGTCATGCAGAACGGGCACTCGGTGGCGACCGTCCCGGCTCCGGTCGCGAGGGCCTGGCTCGTCCGCGTGGCGTTGATCCGGGTCCCGCGCGTCTCCTCCATCCACATCCGGCCGCCGCCGGCTCCACAACAGAAGCCCTGCCGTCCGGATTTCTCCATCTCGCGCAGCTCCAGGCCGGCCACGGCCCCCAGGACCTCACGCGGCTCGGCAACGACATCGTTGTAACGCGCCAGGTAGCAGCTGTCGTGGAGCGTCACCGAACGCGGCGCTCCGGCGCCGTCTTCCAGAACTCGCAGCCGGCCGCTGGAGATCAGCTCTCGCAGGTACGCCGAGTGGTGCATCACCCGGAAGTGGCCGCCCAGCTGCCCGTACTCATTGCCGATCGAATTGAAGCAGTGGGGGCACGCGGTGACGATGGTCCGCTCGCCCATCGCGTAGCGGTTCAGCGTCTCCACGTTCTGTGAGGCGAGGATCTGGAAGACGTACTCGTTGCCCATGCGCCTGGCGGGGTCGCCGGTGCACGTCTCCTCCTGGCCGAGGATGGCGAAGCGAATCCCGGCAGCGTCCAGACACGTCGCGAAGGCTCGCGCCACCTTTCGGTTGCGTTCGTCGAATGCCGCCGCACAGCCGACCCAATACAGAACGTCGATCTCGCCGAGACGATCCTCGGCAGCCAGCTCGGCCACCGTGGGCACGTCGAACGGGAGGCCCCTGGTCCAGTCCGTCCGGGCCGACGGCGGCTGGCCCCATGGGTTGCCGACACCCTCCATGTTTCGAAACGCGCCGTTCAGTTCCGGCGGGAACCGCGAGTCCTCGAGGACCAGGTTGCGCCGCAGCCCGACGATCTTGTCGACGTGCTCGATGAGGACCGGGCAGGCCTCCACGCAGGCGCCACAGGTGACGCAGTCCCAGACGGCATCGAACGGGATCGCGGTGTCGACGATCGCGGTCGTCATCGCCGACTCGCTCGGACGGGCCTCGGCCAGACCGTACGTCTCGCGCACGATCGGGTTGTTCGGGATGAGATCGATCCCGGCCTCGGCGGTTTCGGCCATGTCCCGGATGCCCATGATGAAGTGCTTCGGGTTGAGCGGCTTTCCGGTGTTCCAGGCCGGGCAGGCCTCCTGACACCGGCCGCACTCGGTACAGGTGAACCCATCGAGCATGTCCTTCCATCCGAGGTCCTGCAGGGTTCGGAGCCCGAGCGTCGCGTCCTCGGCCTCGAGGTCGATCGCCGGGAGCTCGCCGCGTGGTGCGAGCTTTCGCAGGTACACGTTGATGAAGCTCGTGTAGACGTGGAAGTGTTTGTTCGTGGGGATGAACAGGAGGAACGCAGCGAGGACGACGACGTGCGCCCACCAGAGAGCGACGAAGGCGGTCTCGGCGAGGGGCAGACCCATGATGCGCAACGGGATCGCCAGGGCATTCGCGACGATGGCCCCCGTGATATCGCCGTGTGCCGCGGCCTCGAACGCCTGGGCGAAGAACTCGGTCGAGACGACGAGGAAGATCATCACGAGGATGAGCAGTCCCGTCCGGCCGAGGCTCAGCCGCGCGGGCCGGACGATGAGGCGGCGCCAGAACATGTATCCGAGGGAGCCGAATACGGCGAGGGCGATGAGGTTCTGGACGCCCAGGGCAATCGCCCAGAGGACGCCGTCGTAGGGCCACGAGACGACCGCCTGGAGCAACCCGCCGGTCACGATGTTGATGTTCCCGATCAGCAGGATCGTGGAGCCGAGGAACAGCGCGTAGTGCATGACCCCGGCGCGCCGGTCGCGGAACATCCGCGTCTGGAGCAAGGTGAAACGGACGACTCCCCAGAGCCGGCGCGGGATCTCCGTCGACCCGCCGGGGCCGTCGGCGCGGGCGGCGGTGAACACCCGGAGACGCCTGGCCATCATCAGCGCGAAGATTCCGAACGCTCCCCAGAAGACCGGGAAGACGAGCGGGTACGCCGGCACGTCGGCGAACGCCGTGAACATCAGTGACCGGCCTCCAGATCGCGATCGACGGGATCGTCGTGGGTGTCGCCGCCGGCGCGGCGAATCGGGCGCGTGTCGTGATCGTACGGGCCCGCGAGCGTCTCGATCGCATGGGCCAGCACCGTCTCGATGGCCGCGAGCGATTCGAGCGCAGCGCGCGGACTGCCCGGCAGGTTCACGACGAGGCTGCGACCCACGACCCCGGCGATGCCCCGACTCAGATCGGCCATCGGCGTGTGCCGGCGTCCCTCGGCCCGCATCGCCTCGGCGAGACCCGGAACCTCGTGGTCGATGACGGCACGGGTCGCCTGCGGCGTGACATCGCGCGGCGTGAGCCCCGTGCCACCGGTCGTCACGATCAGGGCGTGCTCGGCCGCGGCGTCTCGCAGGGCCATCTCGATGATCGGTCGATCGTCGGGCACGATCCTCACCTCCACCCGGCCGAACCCCAGGACGTGAAGGCGATCGGCCACCTGCCGGCCCGCGGTGTCCGGGCGATCGCCGGCCGCGCTTCGATCGCTGGCCGTGAGCACGAACGCCGACGCCCAGTCGGGGACGGGGACCGGCGCGCCACGCGCCTTGTCGGGCACCGAATCAGCCCTTCCGGCGCTGGCCGATCCGGCCGGCCGTTCGCGCCGCGCGGCCCGGGGCGGGACGGGTTGAGGCGGGATAGCTCCCATCGACGGGCGGTGCTTCTTCGCGCGTCCAGGCACCGCTCTGGCCACCGGACTTCGAGACCAGCCGGACCGACCGGATCTCGACGCCGCGTTCGACGCCCTTGACCATGTCGTACACGGTCAGGGCGGCGACCGTTGCCGCCGTCAGAGCCTCCATTTCGACGCCGGTCGGCCCGGTCGTCGCCGCCTCCGCCCGAATGCGCAGGCCACCCGCCGCTCGATCCGGGGTGATGCCGACCATCAGGTCGGTGAGGGCGATCGGGTGGCACAGGGGAATCAACTCGCTTGTTCGCTTGCCGCCCATCACGCCGGCCAGCTCGGCCACGCCGAGCACGTCGCCCTTGTGGTTGCCCCCGTCGATCACGAGGCTCAGCGTCTCCGCCGACAGCGTCACGAATGCCTCGGCGATGGCACGGCGCGGGGTGGATGCCTTTGCCGACACGTCGACCATCCGTGGGCGTCCGGTCCGGTCGACGTGCGTCAGCCGCCGCCGCTCTGAACGGGTCGGTTCGCTCGGTTTCATGCCGCCTCCTGCTTCATCGATCGCGATCCAACCACCACAGTTCCACATCGGCTCCGATGTCGAGGGTATCGTGCGCCTCCCCCACCACGGCCAGGGCGTCGGCCACGGCGAGTGCCGACATCACGTGGCTACCCTGACCGCCCGCCAGCCGCACGCGAACCCGGCCCTGGGCATCGCGTCGCTCGGTTCCTCCGGCGTCCCGCTCGGCGACGACGCGCAGAAACGCTCGCCGGCCTCGACTCTTCGAGACGTGCTCGCCCAGCACGCCACGGTCGACGGGTCGCAGGACGTCCCGGCGTCCGGCGAGGCGCCGCAGGGCGGGGCGCACGAACAGTTCGAACGTCACGAAGCTGGACACCGGGTTGCCGGGCAGTCCGAACAACAGGACGGGCGCGCCTCCTCCCGGGCGTTCGGCGGTGCCGAACGCAAAAGGCTTGCCGGGCTGGACGGCGACTCGCCACAGGTCGATCCGCCCGATTGCCTCGAAGGCAGCGCGGACAACGTCATAGGGGCCGACAGATACGCCACCCGACACGATCAGGGCATCGACCCCCGCGGCGAGGCCCCGCCGCAAGCGCTCCTCGACGTCGCCCAGGACATCACGGGCGATCCCGAGATCGATCGCCAGACCACCGGACGCGGCGACAAGCGCCCGCAGGCCGGGCCCGTTCGCGTCGGGGATGCCTGCCGGTCCAAGTGGCTCACCAGACCCGTGAACTTCGTCGCCCGTGGCCAGGACGCCGACTCGCGGCAGTCGGTGGACCCGGACGGTGGCCGATGCGATCCCGGCGGCCAGCGCGATCGCCTGCGGGCCCAGCACGAAACCGGTTGGCAGGACCTGTGTGCCGGCCTCGACGTCGCTGCCGGCTCGTCGGATGGATCCACCGATCGGGACGGCGTCGTGGACGAGGCATCCGGCCGGCAGCGGTCCCGTCGCATCGCGGCCGCGTGGTCCGCTGGGCCGGCCTTCGCGATCCAGCGCCTGCGTGGCCTCGACCGGCACGACGGCATCGGCCCCGGGCGGAACCGGGGCTCCGGTCGCGATGCGGACGGCCGTTCCCGGCTCCACCGCCACGGTGCCCGTGGCCCCGGCAGCCACCTCGCCGATGACCCGCAGGAGGACGGGGGTCGCGTCCGATGCGCCGACGATGTCAATGGCCCGAACCGCGTAGCCGTCCATCGCCGAGTTGTCCCACGGCGGGAGCGAGGTCGCAGCGGTCACCGGCTCGGCCAGGACGCGCCACAGGGCGTCTGCCGTCGCGACCTGCTCCGCCTCGGTGGGCCCGTCGATCGAGGCGAGCACGGACGCGCGAGCCTCCTCGAGCGAATGCAGCGCAGCGGGCACGCCCCGGCTGGTGGGACTGCCCCCGGTCGAACTGCCCCGGGTCGAACTGACCCGGGTCGAACTGACCCGGGTCGGACCCTGCCCGGTCGCCGATCCCTCCGAGGCCGTCACGATCGAACACCCGGAGTCGGGTCCCCCTGGCGCGAGCGCATCGCCAATCCGATTGAGCGTCGGGTGAAGACCCCGATGAGGCTGGACCCATCGACGACAGGCAGGCCGTCGATGCCCGATCGTCGCAGGCGCACGATCGCCGGCCACAGCGCGCCCCCCGCCACCAACGGCGGCACTCGGCCCACGGCCGCCATGAGGTCCTCGGCCCGGGTGGTGGTCCATCGGCCGTGGCGAAGCCGCCGGACGTGACCGACCCCGATCACGCCGAGCAGTCCGTCCGGTCCGACGACGGCGGCCGCGGCCGGCGACTCGTCATCGAGCAGCCCCTGGGCGAATGTGTCCACGGTCAGCCCCGGAGCAATCCGAGTGACATCGCGTTCGACGAATTCGTCGATCCGGAGCCCCTGGAGCAGCGCCTGGATCTCGGTCTGCTCGCGGAGCCCACGCGCCGTCATCGCCAGAAACCAGCCGCTGACGGCGACGAGGATCCCGTTAGCCATCTGGCCGGACAATGCGAGCATCAGGCCGCCACCCACGATCGCCCAGCCGACGGCCCGGCCCGCGAGGGCGGCAATCATCGACGCGCGTCGCTCGTTTCCCGTCCGCCACCACGCCGCACCGCGGACGGCCCGCCCGCCATCGAGGGGATAGGCCGGGATCAGGTTGGCCAGGCCGAGCAGGATGTTCAGGGCGCCGAGCACCAGCGACACCGCCCCCAGGGGCCCGGCCACCGGCCCGCCGACGGCGCCGAGGCCGGTCGCGATCAGCGTCATGGCGCCACCGAGGACCAGGCTCGTGAGCGGACCGGCCAGGGCGATGGCCGTCTCGGAGCGACCGCTGCCCGCCTCCGGGTCGAGCGGCGTCGTCCCCCCGAAGAACGACACGAGGACCGCCGGAACCTCGACGCCCTCGCGTCGGGCGATCCAGGCGTGGCCCAGATCATGGACGAGCGCTGAGACGAAGAAGCCGAACCCGACGATCACGGCCAGCACGAAGCGGAGCGGATCCCCGACGCCCGGCGCCACGATCTCGATCTGCGTGGTGGCCAGCGCCGTGACGAGGCCGACGATGATCACCCAGGACACGTGAACCCGGATCTCGATGCCGGCAATCCGGGCGATGGGCAGGCCGTTCACGCCAGATCCCGCGGACGCGTGACTCGGCGCACGAGAAGGCCCACTGCCGCGATCACGATCCCGGCGGCAGCCGTCGATTCGATCCAGAACTGGTTCGGGAAGAGCTGGACGAGCCGCTCCGTATCTGGGTCGAACGTATACGTCCCACCGGCAAAGAACAGGCGATGGAAGATCTCGAACGCGGTATCGAACGCGGCCACAGCGACGATCCCGGCAACGACCACCGCGACGACCGTGCCGGTCGCACCGGCTCTCGCGGAGGCACGAAGGCGATCCACGCCCAATCGGAGACGCCCGACAATCAGCACGACCACGCCCGCCACCACGAGGATGGCCAGGCCGGCGAAGATCTCGCGGACGTCACGCAGGTGCTCGCGCTCACGATCGTTGAGCACCGCCTCGCCGCGGACCTCGACATCGAACGTCGGAGGACCCACCACCAGATCGCCGAGGATGGCTTCCGTCGCCGAGAGCAATTCGGCCGTGGTGTAGCCGGTCCACGCGGTCGCCTGTGCTCGATCCTGCGCGAACGCGACCCACGGCGGCGTCAGGAGGGGCACGACGGCGACGCCCACGATCAACACGCCAGTGGCGATGGCAACGAGCGGCGCAAGCAGTCGAGCGAGTGGGTCCGACACGCGGCTATGGTAGCCGTCGGGGCGCGACACCCACCGGATGCGTCATGGGTTGCGGTCAGGGACGGCCCGACCAGGGACGGCCCGACGGCGTTGCGGCGCCTACTCGTCCTCGAGCGTCTTCGCCTGCTCCCACCACCCGGTGAGCATCAAGGCGGACGGCGGCTCCTGGTTCAACTCGGTCGCCGCTCGATGCGTGCGCGTTCCGAACGTCTCCAGGTCCACGGCGAGGATGTCGCGCAGGCCTTCGATCCCGGCCTGGATCAGCAACTGGTGTTCGTTCGGCCCGAAGCCCGCAAGGTTGAGCATCAACGCCTCGTCGCGCCAGGCCAGAACGTCGTTCGTGGACGCGTCCACCTGGTCGGCCAGGGTCTGCCGGCGCGTCACGGTCTCGCTGACCTCGAGGAGCAGGCCCGTGGTGAAGATGCCCTGGTGCTCGAGGCGGGCGAGATGGACCGGCTCGATCCGGGTCAGTTCGTCGATCGGTGGCACGGCGGGCGGTTTCCTCCTGGGCTGCCTCGGTCGTCATCGGCGCCGGGCGCCATTATCGGCCGTTCTCCACCCGGGCGTCGTGGGATCCCGTGAATCGAATCGAGACGCTGTGAAGACGCATCGCCACTAGGTTGTGTCGAAGCGACAAGGAGGCGGGTGGCGTCCTGACCTCGCCGTAAGGTGAAGACGGCGTAGGCTCCAAAGCGGACCTTGGAAGTTCGCGAAGGAGACCACGCCGTGGATCGAAGAATAGCCCCCAGCGTCCGGATCGAGGCCGCGATCGAGGCCGCCCTGCTCGATGGGTTCGAGGAACCTGCCCGGCTCACCGAGCTCGGCCGCCTGGGCGCGAGGCTCATCCTCCAGCGGGCGGTCGAGGACGAGGTCGAAGCCTTCCTAGGCCGCGCCCGCTACGAGCGGACGCCCGAGGCAGCGGGCTCCTGGAACGGCCACCGCCCTCGCGCGAGTGCATATCGCCCACCCGGGCGCCTCGGCGCCTACCTGTTGCTCATCAACGACTCTGCTACCGATAGCGACACGCCGGCGTCTTCCACGGCATCTGGGGGCATCGCAGCCAACGTCCGGTCGACGAGGTGATCACCTCGTATCGCAAACCACCCACTCGGCGTCAAAGCTGGACTCTCCTCGTCAGCCACAAACGTGGGATCCGAGCCGAAGACGATGAATTCAGCACCGACACTCTTGACGTCAGCGGACGGGGCCATGTTCGTCTCGAATCGAACGCCCTCTGCTGTGCCGCCGAGTGCCCGCAGGACCAGAGTCGATCCAGTTTGAAGTTCACCGGCGTACGACGCGACGACCCTGACAAGTATCGGAACGTAGACGCTCTCCCCGAGACCATCGGCCCTCTGGTCCATGTAGCGCGCGGGTCTCACTTCGAGAACGATGACTCGGGCCATGATTGTGTTCCCAGGAAAGTGAATCTGATCAGCGAAGCTGAATGGGACGACATATCCATCTCCATGGATCACTCGAACGGGCTCAGCATGAGGTCCGCGAACGCTCATCGCGGCGACCGATGCGAGTGCCGCGGCAAGGACGAGACCTCCGACAATCACACCAGTTGAAGCACGTCGTTCGCGGCCCACGGCACTAACCTCTCCCTCTTTCACTAGTACAGTGTCGTTACGCCGGCAATGTCGTCGCTATTGAGCGTTCGTCTCGTGCCTGTCGAGATCGTCGTCATGACGGATCCCATTTCGGCCGTCGTGTACGAGGCGGAGCCTGTCAAGCCCGGTGAGACACCCGAGTCGAAAGATCAGGCTTGCGGCA
>CAKKPP010000041.1 GCA_919901745.1 Chloroflexota bacterium
CCAGGCCGTCGATCCGTCGGCCAGGACGCGTTCGCGGACGCGCAGGGGCCGCATGAGGGTCTTGGTGTGGCCGACCGCGCTCTGGTTGGTGTCGGGGGCGACCACCGTCGTATCGCCGATCTTCTCGAGCGCGATCTTGAGCGCGAGGATCCCCCGGGATTCGATCCCGTCGTCGTTCGTGATGAGGATTCGCGGTCGCCCGGAGCGTGATCCATGCGCCGCGGGGTGCTGATGGCGCGTCTCGCGACGGGGACCCGAGCTGTCGTCGGCGCCACCGGCCAGCGGTTCGCCCCGTTCCAGGTCGACGTCGCGCCGTTCCGTCCGGGTGCGTTCGCGGGTCATGTCGGGCTGGCTGCCCTCCTGCTCTGGTCGCTTGCCGCCCACGTCGTCCGCTCCGGCCATCGTCAGCCCACCGTCCCGGGACGTCCGGCCACGTCGTCATCCAGCCCGGCAACGGGTTCGCGCGGCACCCGCACCGGCCGGCCCTCACGGTCCGCGATCAGCAGTGCCGCCCGCTCGGCGACCGTCCCACGATCGTTGTTCCGGCTGAACCAGTGGAAGAAGAACGCCGAGGCCACCGCAGCGATCGGGATCCCGAAGATCGCCCCGGGGACGCCGGCGACCTTGAACCCGACGAGGACCGAGGCGAGCACCGCCACCGGGTGGATCCCCACGGCGCGCTCCATGAGTCGAGGCTGGAGCACGTTCATCACCAGGACCCAGCCGATGGCCATGATCGCGAGTGCCGGCAGGGCGACCTCGGGCTTGAACACGAAGGCGACCAGCACCGGCGGAGTCCAGGCCACGAATGGTCCGAAGAAGGGGATGGCCATCAGGACGCCCGCCGCGGCGATCGTCACCGGCGCGAACTCGAGCCCGAGGACGACGTTGGCGAGCGCCGCCACGAACGCATAGGTGAGGCCCATCGTGGCCTGGCCGCGCAGGAACCCGCTGAACGATGCGGCGACGCTCTTCCGAAGGAGGGTCGCCTCGGCCTCGTACCCCGGCGGCACGAGGCGCTGCACGAAGCCCGACATGCGGCTGCTGTCGGCTGCCATGTAGATCGACAGGACCACGATGAACACGAGGTTGCCGACGACTCCCAGGCTGGCGACGGCGAACTGCTGGAGCGGGCCCGCCAGCTGGACCAGGTAACCGTTCAGGCTGTCGAGCACCGACTCGCCGAGCGGGACCAGGTCGATCCCCAGCCCCAGGGCGTCGAGTCGGCTCTGCCAGACGGCGAGCAACGCGGGCAGTTCCGACTGGATGGTCGGGACACTTCGGATGAAGTCGGCGATGGACCGGGCCAGCGTATTGGCCAGGAGGAAGAGCGCCAGCAACAGGCTGCCGATGAGCGCGCCGTAGACGAGGATCACGGCGACGCCACCAGGCAGACCCGGGACGTGATTCGAGAGGAATCGGGCGATCGGCGTCAGGACGAGGGCGAGCAGCCAGGCGATGAGGAAGACGAGGAGGATGTCGCCGAACGCGGCAAGAAACTCGGCGAGGAACCCGAGCAGCACATAGAGGACCGCCACGGTCGAGAGGACCAGCAACGCATCCAGCCAGCGTCGCTGGCGCGAACTGAGCTCGAGCGTCATCCGGTGCTGCGCTTGCGGCAAAGGATCACTGCGACCACCGCGCCTGGAGCGCCTCGACCTCGTCGTCCGGGACACCAACGGACGTGTGCATGTGCAGGAGTTGCCAGCCATCCCCGCGGTTCAGGAGCACGGGCGTGAGGCGCGCCGTCACTCGAGCATCGCATCGCGTACCGCCGTCGACTCGATCATTGCCGCGTCCCTCCGGGCTCAGCGCAGCCCCATCCGCTCCCTGACGTCGTCCATCGTGGCCGCGGCCCTCGGTCGCAGCCGCTCGGCCCCGGCCGCCAGGATGTCGTCGATCCGGCCCGGATGCGCCATGAGGTCGTCGTAGCGTTCGCGAGCCGGCGCGTAGTGAGCGACGATCCGGTCGGCGAGCAGGCGCTTCATGTCGACGCAACCGGTTCGGGCCGTCCGTTCCCCGTCCCACAGGTCCTCGTAATCGTCGCCGAAGAATCGCTGGAGCTGGCAGACGTTGCAGACCTCGGGCCGGCCCGGGTCGGTGCGCAGGATGCGCTGCGTGTCGGTGACCATCGACATGACCTGCTTCCGGACCAGCTCGGGCGACCCGAAGATGTCGATCGTGTTCCCGACCGACTTCGACATCTTCTTCACCCCGTCCGTCCCCAGGACCACCGGCGCGTCGGTATAGACGGCCTCCGGTTCGGGAAAGGTGTCGCCGTAGCGGTTGTTGAAGGCACGCACGATCTCGCGCGAGAGCTCGAGATGGGCCGCCTGGTCGCGCCCGACCGGGACCTGGGTCGCCTTGTAGATGACGATGTCGGCCGCCTGGAGGACCGGATAGGTCAGCAGGCCGTGGTTGATGTCGTCCGGCTGGTTCTGCTTCTTCTCCTTGTACGTCGGTGTCCGCTCGAGCCAGGAGACCGGGGTGACGGTTGCCAGCAGCCAGGCCAGTTCGGTGTGCTCGGGGCGGTGCGACTGGACGAACAGCGTGCAGCGATCGGGGTCCAGGCCCAGGGCCAGAAGCGAGGCGGCCATCTCACGCGTCCTCGAGCGCAGCAGGCCGGCGTCGTGGGTGCTGGTGAGCGCGTGGAAGTCGACGATGCAATAGATCGCGTCGTGCGACTCCTGGAGCCGGACGTAGTTGCGGATCGCGCCGAGATCGTTGCCGAGATGGACGGTCCCGGATGGCTGGATCCCGCTGAAGATCGTCTGGCGAAGGGCGGTCGTCATGTGCCCGGAGTGTAGCCGAGCCCCCGGCTCACCGGCCGGTCGCGGTCTCGATGCCGCCGGCCGGTCGCGACGGAGGCCGGCGCGGCGTCAGGCCTGGCGACGAGGCCTGGACGACCGGCCGCAGCGCCTGGACTCACGGGTGGGCAAGCGTCGGTTCTGTACGGCGGCGTAGGTCCGTTCGAGCGCACGCATCGTCCGTTCGTACGAGCGCTGGGCGACGCCGACGAAGAGGTAGTCGATGACCGCCAGCTGGGCGATCCGGCTGGCCATCGCGCCCGACCGAAACGTCGTCTCGCGGGCGGCCGTGGTCAGCACCTGCCGGGCGTGCTCCGTCAGAGGCGATCGGCCGAAGTTGGTGATCGCGATGGTAATGGCCCCACTCGCCGCGGCAACGCGCAGCGCCTCGATGGTGTCGATCGTCGTCCCCGTATGCGAGATCGCGATGGCGACATCGCGGGGCCCCAGCAGTGCGGCCGACGTGAGCGCAGCGTGCGGGTCGGGCCAGACGGACGAGAGCAGCCCGATCCGGTGGAGCTTCTGGTGGAGGTCCTGGGCGACGAAGCCACTCGCGCCGACCCCATAGATGTCGACCCGCTCGGCCCCGGACACGGCGTCGATGGCCCGCGACAGTGCGACGAGGTCGAGCGTGGCCGCGGTGTCCTCGATGGCTCGGGCGTCGCTGTAGGTGATCTTCGCCACGATCTGTTCGATGCTGTCGGTCGCGCTGATGTCGCCCGTCAGGTGGACGCCCGCGCCGTTGTCCGCCTCCTCACGGCTCGTTTCCCTGGCCAGGGCGATGCGCAGGTCCGGATAGTGTCGGTAGCCCACGGCACGACAGAACCGGAGCACCGTCGCCCCGGAGGTGCTGCATTGGTCGGCGAGTGCGCTGATCGAGCGACCGGCGATGGCGGCCGGGTTTTCGAGCACGGCCTCGGCCACGCGCCGCTCGGCCGGACGGAGTGTCGGCAGCGCCGCGCGGATCGTGACCAGCAGGCCCCTGCCGGCATCTGGCGGCGGAGTCGGGGATGAAGCCGGACGAGTCATGCCGGTCGCTCCCCGGGCGCAGGGCTATTGAGCGGGCCGTCGTCGGCCGCCGCGATCTCGGCGACGCGGCGTCGTACAGCGCCGATGTCGGACCAGGTTCGGCTTGGATGCACTCGGTTGGTCAGCAGGACGACCACGAGCCTGCGGGCGGCGTCGATCACCAGGGATGTGCCGGTGAAGCCCGTATGGCCGACGGCCCCCGAAGCAGCGAGCGGTCCCATGAACGTGGGGTCGCCGATGCGGAAGCCGAGCCCGTGCTGGAACCCGGGGTCAATCCCCTCCGGCAGCTGATTGCGGCACATCTCCGCAACCGTTGCGTCCCGCAGAATCCGCGCGCCATCCAGCTCGCCGCCGCGACGCAACGTCTCGCCGAATCTCGCCAGATCGGCCGCCGTGCTGAAGATCCCGGCGCTGCCCACGGTTCCTCCCAGTGACCACGAGTTCTCATCATGCACGGTGCCCCGAACCATGCCCCGACCCGCGTCGGGCTGAAACTCCGTGGCGGCGGTCCGAGCGACCCGATCGGCAGACAAACGGTACCCGGTGTCGGCCAGACCAAGTGGACGACAGATCCGCTCCCGGACGAGTTCGGGCAGCGTCCGCCGGCTGACCTGCTCGGCGAGAACGCCGGCGACGATGTAGCCGATGTCCGAGTATTCGAAGGCCGTTCCAGTCGGTGACCTGAGCGGGACGTCGAGGACCGCCCGGCGGCGGGCCTCCGGGTCGGGCCAGTCGATCCATAGCCGGAGCAGGTCAGGCAGTCCCGACGTGTGGCTGAGCAGATGTTTCAGCGTGACCGAGCGGCGGTCCGTGGCTCCGAACGACGGGAGATGATCGGCGATCGGCCCATCGAGATCGAGCAGACCTTCCTCGACCAGGGTCATGAGCACCGTCGTGCTGAACAGCTTGGTGAGCGAGGCCACGTCGAAGACCGTGTCGTCGCGCATGGCGACTCGCGCGTGGCTTGGAAGCTCCGTCCCGTCGCCATCTGCATAGCGCAGCGCGTCGCCCACTACCACGGTGGGCCGTGGGGATCCGTCGCGCACCACGAGTGCCACGGCGCCCGGGTAGAGCGGCCGCGGGCTTCCCGTGAGCCCTGAGGTCAGCACCTCGCGCAGGCGATGCATGGCGGTCCCTTCCACGTGTCCCGATGTCAGTTACTTACGCAGTATCTACCAACCGTGTCAACTCTTGACTTAGGGGCTCGAGGATGCCACGATGCCGCGGCTGCGCTTGGTGACAGGGGCGCACGCACAGGCGGGCCGGAGGCGCCCGTTCCCACCCGCGGTCGAGGATCGCCCGCGGTCGACCGGAGGTAGGTGATCATGGATCTACGCAGGTCACGGACGGCGGGCTGGGGCAGGGTCCTCGCCGCTGTCACCGTGGTTGGGCTCCTGGCGGCAGCTTGCGGCGGCTCAACCACCAGCCCGGCGGCTTCCGGCCCCGGCCCGACCAGCCCGCCGGCGAGTGCCGCGGTGACGGATGCCCCACCAGGCAACCTCGTCGCGGGGATCACGAGCGACGCGGACACCCTCTTTCCCTGGAAGGCGACGCAGTTCCAGTCCGTGGCGATTGTCGGAACGATCTACGGGACGTTGACCGAGCTCGACGACAAGCTTGACGTCGTTCCCGGTCTCGCGGAGTCGTGGCAGGCGTCCTCGGACGGCAAGACCCTGACCCTCACGCTGCGGGCGGGTGTCAAGTTCCACGACGGCAAGGACTTCAGCTCCGCCGACGTGAAGTTCTCCCTCGACAAGATCCGCGAGGAGGCCACCGCCGCCGTCGCGGCTTCATCGCTCGCCTCGATCGAGGAGGTCCAGGCGCCGGATCCGGGGACCGTCGTCCTGACGCTCAAGAACCCGGACGCGGCCATCCTGGCCGGGCTCGCCTCGATCAACCTGGCGATGCTGTCCAAGGACGACACCGAGGAGGCCCTCGGCAAGGCGCCCAACGGCACCGGCCCCTTCGCGTTCAAGGAGCGCAAGCCGAACGAGTCGATCACGCTGGCGGCGAACCCCGGATACTGGGGCGACGAGCCGAAGCTCGCAACGGTCGAGTTCCGGATCATCCCCGACGAGACGTCCATCGTGGCTGCTCTTCAGTCGGGCAATGTCCAGCTCGCCGTGCTCGACGACCCGCTTGTGGCCCGAAGCGCCGAGGGCGGCGGCATCACCGTCACCAAGACCCCCCAGCTTGCCTATCACGTGCTCCAGCTGAATGCCAGGCGCGCGCCACTCGACAACGTCAAGGTTCGCCTCGCGATCGCCTGTGCGATCGATCGACAGCAGGTGCTCGACACCGCGGCCCTCGGGGAGGGATCCGTGACCGGGCCGATCACATCCCCGGCCTATCGCAGCGATCCCACGGCCCGGCCGTGCCCAACCCGCGACGTGGCCAAGGCCAAGGCGCTGCTTGCCGAAGCGGGCCTTGCCGACGGCGTGACGATCAAGACGATCGTCTCGCAGGGCGAGTACGCGACCTCGGTCAACGAGGCGCAGAACCTCCAGGCCCAGCTCAAGGAAGCGGGCATCACCCTCGAGCTCGAGGTCATGGAGATCGGCGGCTTCGTGGACAGGTGGCTTGCCGCCGACTTCGACGCGGCCGTGGCGCTCAACGGTGGGCGACCCGATCCGGACACCATGTACGGGCGCTACTTCACGAGCACCGGCAATCTCAACAAGGTCGCCGGCTATTCCTCGCCGGAGCTTGATGAGCTCTTTGCCGCCGGCAAGACGACCGCTGACGTGACTGCACGCAAGGACATCTACGCGCGGATCACGCAGCACCTCGAGGACAACGCCGTGTGGGTCTGGATGTTCTCCAGCTACGCCTACACGGCAACCACCGCGGGCGTCAGCGGCTTCATCCCGATGCCGAACGCGTCGCTCCAGTACCTTCGGACCACGTCAGTCAACTGACCCATACTCCCCCGATGCCGCCGCAGCCGCGGCGGCATCGGGGAAACGTCACACCGAAGGGATGTCCACGTGGAGACCGTGCTCGCGAACCGGGTGACTCGCCGGGTCGTTGAAGCGGTGCTCGCGCTCCTTGGCGTCGCTGTGCTCGTGTTCGTGATGTTGCGGGTCATCCCCGGCAACCAGATCACGGCATCGTTGGGCACGGAAGCCTCCGCGGCACTCACGCCGAGCCAGGAGGCGGCACTGCGCGCCTACTACGGCCTGGACCAGCCAGCTCTTGCGCAGTTCTTCGGCTGGCTCGGCAATGTCCTCACCGGCAACCTCGGGATCTCCCAGCGGACCGGGCAGACGGTTCTCGACATGACCCTCGCCGCCTTGCCGGTCACGATCGAGCTGGCGATCCTCGCGACCCTCTTCGGCCTCCTCATCGGCATCCCGCTCGCGTTGCTGTCGGCATCGCGACCCAACAGTGCGCGCGACGCGGTCGGCCAGCTGGTCGGGCTCGCCGCCCTCTCCGTCCCAAGCTTCCTGCTGGGCGCGGCGCTGCTGTCCCTCGTCTCGAAGTACCTGCACTACAACCCGAGTGCACAGGGTTTTGCCCGGCTCTTCGAGGATCCGGGGCTCAACTTCCAGCAGATGCTCTTCCCGTCACTGGTGCTCGGGTTCGGCCTCGCCGCCCCGATCATGCGCACGGGTCGTTCGGCGCTGCTGGAGGTGCAGACCCAGGACTTCGTGCGGACGGCCCGTGGCAAGGGCGTGACGGCCCTGCGGGTGCAGGTCCGGCACGTGCTCCACAACGCGCTCGTGCCGATCGTCACGATGACCGGCATCCAGTTCGGCTATCTGCTCGGCGGGGCGATCGTCGTCGAGCAGATCTTCTCCGTCCCGGGAATCGGCCGACAGGTGCTCATCGGGCTGCAACAGAAGGAATACGCCGTCGTCCAGAGCACGGTCCTCGTCATCGCGCTCCTGTTCGTCCTCGTGAACCTGCTGACCGATCTGCTCTACCGGCTCATCGATCCCCGGGTGCGTGCGTCATGACGATCGACGTGGCAGCGGTCGGCCTGCGCCTGGCGGACGGACGCTCCCGAGCGCCGGCCTGGCGCAGGCTGTTGCGCAGCCACAGCGGCCTGGTCGGGATCCTGCTCACGGGGATCATCGCCGTTGCCGCCGCCGCCGCGGTGCTCGGGCTGACACCGTACGACCCGATCGCCCAGGCACCCATCGACCGGCTCAAGGGTCCCTCGCCGACCTACTGGTTCGGCACGGATCAGTTCGGCCGGGACGTCTTCTCGCGCAGCGTCGCCGGCGTGGCGAACTCGCTCACCGTGGCGATCGTTGCCGTCTCCCTGTCGGCCGTGATCGGGACGCTGGCGGGCCTCAGCGCCGGGTTCTTCGGGAGCCGCGTCCGGGCGCCCGTCCTGGCCGTCACCAACGTGCTCTTCGCCTTCCCGCCGCTCCTCCTCGCCCTGGCGCTCGCGTCGGCCTTCGCCCGGACCTGGTTCACGATCGCGGTTGCCATTGCGATCGTCTACATCCCGATCTTCGTGCGCGTCACGCGCGGCCCCGTGCTCTCGCTGAAGGAGTCCGATTTCGTCAAGGCGGCTCGCGTCCTTGGCTTCCCGACGAGCCGGATCCTGCTGGGCCACGTGCTGCCGAACATCCTGCCCATCGTCATCGTGCAGGTCACCCTGTCGCTGTCCTGGGCGGTGCTCACCGAGGCCTCGCTCAGCTTCCTGGGCCTGGGCACGCCCCCGCCCGCGCCGTCGCTGGGTTCGATGGTGCTCGACGCTAAGGCGCTGGCCGACCTGGCCTGGTGGACCATGGCCGCACCGGGCGCCGTGATCGTGACCTTCGTGGTCGGGCTGAACCTGCTCGGCGATGGCCTGCGTGACGCCTTTGACCCCCGTTCTGGAGACAGCGGATGAGGCGCTCGTTCCATGAGGTGGGACTCGACCAGATGGACGAGATGCTCACCGAGCAGGTCGACCCCCGCTACGGCGAGATCGATGCCGCCTCGGTCGATGAGCTGGCGAACCTCATGAACGAGGCCGACGCCACCGTGCCGGCGGCCGTGCGGGCGGCGATGAACCAGATCGTGCCGGCCATCGAGGCCGTCACGGACCGGCTTGCGCGAGGCGGCAGGCTGTTCTACGTCGGAGCCGGGACCGCCGGCCGGATCGGGGTGCTGGACGCGTCGGAGTGCGTCCCAACCTTCAACACGCCCCCCGACCTCGTGCAGGGAGTGATTGCCGGCGGTCCGGACGCAATGCTCAATGCGACCGAGGGGGCAGAAGACGACATCGACGCCGGGTCGCAGGTCATCGCGGACCATGACGTGACCGAGGCGGACGCGGTCGTCGGAATCGCGGCCAGCGGCCGGACGCCCTACGTTCTGGCGGCCGTCCGTGCGGCGCGCCTGCGAGGTGCGCTCACGGTGTCGCTCTCGTGCAACCTGGCGACGCCGCTCAGCGACGAGGCCGAGTATCCGATCGAGGTGCCGGTCGGGCCCGAGGTCCTCGCCGGGTCCACGCGGCTCAAGGCAGGCACCGCCCAGAAGCTGGTCCTCAACATGATGTCGACGATCGCGATGGTCCGGCTCGGCAAGACATACGGCAACCTGATGGTCGATCTGCGCGCGTCGAACACGAAGCTGCGCGAGCGGGCGGTGCGCATCGTCCAGACCGTCACCGGGGCGGACCGGGACCGGGCGGAGGCGGCGCTGCAGCAGGCCGGCCTCGATGTGAAGCTGGCCATCCTGATCGTCGGGCTGGACCTCGACGTCGACGAGGCGCAGCGCCGACTGAATGCGGCCCACGGTCGGCTGCGGGTGGCCCTCGAGGCTGATTCATGAGAGTCCTCGGGATGATCTCCGGGACCTCGCACGACGGGATCGACGTCGCGCTGGTCGACTTCGATCTGCGGGACGGGGTCCTCCACGGAACCGTCCTCCACACGGCCACGACCCCGTACGACCCGCTCCTGCGGGATCATCTCGTGCGGACGCTGCCTCCGGCCAGGCTGCAGTTCTCCGACGTGTGCCGGCTGGACACCCTCATCGGCCAGGCCTTCGCCGCGGCCGCCGCCGCGGCGATCTCCCGCGGAGGCCCGGCCGACCTCATCTGCTCCCACGGCCAGACCGTCTACCACTGGGTCGAGGGGCAGCGGGCGCTGGGCACGCTCCAGCTTGGTCAGCCTGCCTGGATCGCCGAGCGGACGGGCGTCCCGGTGGTGGCCGATGTGCGAATCCGCGACATCACGGCCGGTGGGCAGGGGGCTCCGCTGGTGTCCCTGATGGACACGCTCCTGCTGGCCGATCTGCCCGGCGTCCCGGCCGCGCTGAACCTCGGCGGGATCGCGAACATCACGGTCGTGCGCGGACCGCGGGCTCCGTTCGCCTATGACATCGGTCCGGCCAACACGCTGATCGACGCCGCGGTGATGTCGTCCAGCGGAGGGCGCCTCGGCTACGACGAGGACGGTCGACTCGCGGCCGCCGGTCGGGTCGACGCGGAGCTGCTGGGCGAGCTGCTGCGCGAGCCGTATTACGCCCTGCCGATCCCCAGGACGACCGGCAAGGAACTGTTCAACGGCGACTATCTCCAGGTCGCACTGGCCAACCACCCCGGGCTCCGGGCAGAGGACGTCGTCGCGACGCTCACGGCGCTCACGGCGGAGACGGTCGCGACCGACGTCCGGCGCCATGGGATCGACACGCTCGTGGTTGCCGGAGGAGGCTGCGCCAACCCCAGCCTGATGAGGATGCTCGGCGAGCGGCTGCCCGGCGTGACGATCAGGCCATCGACCGAGTTCGGGGCCCCGACCGACACGAAGGAAGCCATCGCCTTCGCCCTCATCGGGTGGCACACGGCACATGGGCTCCCGTCCATCGTGCCCGGATGTACCGGCGCGGATACGCCGCGCATCCTGGGTGCAATCGTGCCGGGGGTGGGATCACTCCAGCTTCCAGCCCCGCTGGCCGCGCCACCGCGGACGCTGCGCCTTGTGCCGTCCGCGACGGACGGCTGATGGGCGGCTGATGGGCGGGCCCGCGCTGCTGGAGGTCGAGGACCTCGCCGTCGCGGCCCGATCGCGGCGGGGCGATCTCGAGATCGTTCACGGCGTGAGCCTGCAGCTTGGGCCGGGAGAGACCCTTGCGGTCGTGGGGGAGACCGGCTCGGGCAAGTCGCTCACGATGCTCGCGCTGATGCGCCTGCTGGCGCCGCCACTGGCCATCACGCGCGGACGGATCGCCTTCGACGGTCACGACCTCACTTCCCTCTCGGAACGCGAGATGCGCGAGCTCCGCGGCAGCCAGATGGCGATGATCTACCAGGACCCGATGACGTCGCTCAACCCGCTCATGCGCATCGGCGCGCAGGTTGCCGAGGCGATGACCGCGCATGGCGTCGCGAACAGCGAGGCGAGGCGCCGCTCGCTCGAGCTTCTGGCCCGGGTGGAGATTCCCGATCCGGAGCGCACCGCGCGGTCCTATCCGCACGAGTTCTCGGGCGGGATGCGCCAGCGCGCGGTGATCGCCATCGCGCTTGCCATGCGCCCCAGGCTGCTCATCGCCGACGAGCCCACGACCGCCCTCGACGTGACGATCCAGCAGCAGATCCTGGCCCTGGTCAACGAGCTCCGCCGGGAGCTGCGGATGGCCACGATCTGGGTCACCCACGACCTGGGCGTCGTCGCCAGGATGGTCGACCGGGTCGTCGTGATGTATGCCGGTCACGTCGTCGAGGATGCCCCCGTCGACCAGTTGTTCCACGCACCGCAGCATCCGTACACGCGAAGCCTGCTGGCGGCACTGCCCAACCCGACGGACCAGTCCCGGCCGGCATTGGTTCAGATCCCGGGCCGTCCGCCGCTGCCGACCGAGATGGTCGAAGGCTGTCCGTTTCGCCCGCGCTGCGCTCAGGCCCGCGAGGCGTGCCGCGTGCGGCCCGTCCTCGAACCACGAGCAGCCGGTCGTGCGGCCTGCTGGGTCCCGGTCGAGGAGTGGCGCCCATGACGCTCGAGGCGATCGACCTGTCCAAGGTCTACCCGGTACGCGGAGCCGATCGGGTCGTGAACGCGCTGAACGGCGTCTCCCTGACGGTGGGCGCGGGCGAAACCCTCGGCATCGTGGGCGAGTCCGGATGCGGCAAGTCGACCCTGGCCAAGCTGCTCGTGCGCCTGGAGGAACCCACCTCCGGTCGGGTGCTGCTGAACGGGGTCGATCTGACCGCGCTCTCCGGCAGTCGACTCCGCGAGCAGCGCCGCCGGATCCAGATGGTCTTCCAGGATCCGTACTCCGCGCTGAACCCGAGGCGCACCGCCGGCGCCACGCTCGACGAGGTCCTGATCGTCCACCGCCTGTCCGGGGATGCACGCGGTCGCGCGCGCCGGGTGGGCGAGCTGCTCGACATGGTGGGATTGCCGCTCGAATTCGCCGCGCGATATCCGCACGAGATGTCCGGCGGCCAGCGACAACGCGTGGGCATCGCCCGGGCCCTCGCGGTCGAGCCGCAGGTCCTGCTCCTCGACGAGCCGGTCTCCGCCCTGGACGTCTCGGTCCGGGCCGAGATCCTGAACCTGCTCGTGCGGCTCCGCGAGGAGCTCGGTCTGAGCTACCTGTTCATCAGCCACGATGTCGCGATGGTTCGCCATCTGAGTGACAGGGTCGCGGTCATGTACCTTGGTCGGATCGTCGAGGTGGGCTCGTGGAGTGACGTGCTGGACCGGCCCCGACACCCCTACACACACGCGCTCCGGGACGCGGTCCCGATTCCGGACCCGCGGGTCGCACGACCGATCGAAGCCACCGTGCGCGGAGAAGTCCCGGATCCCGCGCGACCGCCATCGGGGTGTCCGTTCCATCCGCGCTGCCCGCTCGTCGAGGACATCTGCCGGACGGTCGAGCCTCCCCTGCTCGAGCTCGCCCCCGGCCATGCTGCTGCCTGCCACGTCGCCGCACGCGCCGCCGGCCAGGCGGCTCCCCTGGCCACGTGAACTCCAGGGTCGCCACGTGAACTCCAGGGTCGCCGGCACCGTCCGCGAGGCACGCCCGGAGGATCTCGACGCCGTTGCCACGCTGTTCCTGGCCTGCTGGCGCACGTCGTATGCCGGCTTCCTGCCCGCACAGGTCATCGGCATGTACGACGACGACAGCGCACGCGCCCTGTGGCGCCCGACCCTGAACGATCCGCCTGCCGATCCTGTCGTGTTCGTGGTGGAGCGGGCCGCGGGCGATGTCCTCGGTGTCGTGCGGATCGGAACGGACCCCGAAGAGCCGGCGTCGGGCCACGTCTACAGCCTCTACGTGCATCCCGAGATGCAGGGACACGGCCTGGGCGCTCGACTCCTGGCCGCGGCCGATAACCGGTTTCGCCGCGACGGCAGGGATGTCGCAACGCTGTGGGTGTTCGCGGCCAACGACGGCGCGCAGCGCTTCTATGCCCGTCTGGGCTGGCAGCCGGACGGTGGGCAGCGGGTGGAGCCGCAGTACGGCGAGCCCGAACTGCGCCTGCGACGGACATATCGCGACGGTGTCGCCAACGGCGGGCCGGCATGACCGGCAGCGGGCGAAGCGGGCGAAGCGGCTCGCCGCCGCCCGGCTCGCCGCCGCCCGGCTCGCCGCCGCCCGGCTCGCCG
>CAKKPP010000042.1 GCA_919901745.1 Chloroflexota bacterium
AGATGGGCGGCTCCTCTCGCTCGCGCGTACGCTTCCCACGCAGATAAAACAGGGTGCGCGCCAACACCACAACATCGTCGGACCTGATCGGTTCAGACCACCAGATGATGTGGTTCTGAGAGTGACGGACGGCATCTCCAAGGAGGCTCGGAGATGCGAAGTGCGCCCGACTCTACCCCAGTAGTGCAGGCTCCTATGTTGTCAAGCCGCGGCTTGAAGCCCTAGCTGGCCCTCCTGGAGGAGCCGGAAGACGGGCCGGACGAGTTGACGCTTGAGGCAGCGGATCGCCTCCCGCCAGGTCTTGCCCTCGGCCCGCTTGCGAGCGACATACGCCTTGGCCGGCGGATGGTGCCAGACCTGGGTCAGGGCGATCACGTAGAGCGCCCGGTTGAGTTGGCGGTTGCCACCCCGAGGAAGCCGGCCACGCCTGGCAGCACGAGGGCGCGGAACGCCCGGTCGATCTCCTCGGGCGTGGCGGGCGTCGGGTGCTCCAGCCACCAGCCGAGCAGGCCCACGTAGGCGCTGACGACGAAGCGGACGGCCACCTCGAGCGCACGATCGTCGCCGACCGCGTGGAACCGTTCGAGGTCGGCGCGGACCAGGTCGGAGAGCACCCGATCGAGCTGGCGCTGGACGAGGACGCCGCTGCGCTGGCCGACCAGCGCCCGGAACAGGCGTCGCTGATCGTCGGCGTGGCGGAACATCTTCAGGCTGAACGTGAAGGGGATCGTGCCGCCGTCGGCGTCCGAGCCGCGGGACTCCTCGGCCCACAGCGTGGGCAGGGCCGAGAACCCACCGAGCAGCAGCGCGTCCTTGTCGACGAAGTGGGCGTAGAAGGTGGATCGCCCGACGTCCGCTCGATCGACGATGTCCCCGACCGTGACGGCATCGTAGCCCTTCTCCAGGATCAGGCCGATCAGCGCCTCGCGCAGGGCGCGACGCGTCCGGATGACCCGTCGATCCGGTCGTTCGCGGTTCATTGGCTATTCCTCTCCGGTCAGATCGCGGCTGCTGTCCTGTTTCGGACGAACCGCCGCAAGTTGGCGGTTGACCGGCGCCCGTACCGGGACACACTATCCCATCTCGGACACAACGTCCAGCAATGTCGGAACACGCGGATCGCTTCGGAGGTCTGAAGGTTGGGCAGGCGCCCATTTTCGGCTACTCAGCAGATCAGCGATCCACGGCGCCGGCCAACCGATCTCGAACTTCTCGTATCGAAAGTCGCCCGCCTCTCAGCCCAACCGGATCGCAACCGCTGCCAGCCAGCACAACCCCTCAGCGCATCACCGGCCACCTTGAGGATGCGAGCCAGATCAGATGATCACTCGCCGCCAGAGTGGGGCCAGTTCAGGTCTTCAACCCACCTTCGACCAAGCATGCGGCCACACGGCGGTCGCTGTATCAACGAGGTTCACATGGTCGGGAGTTCGCTGTTCGGCGTTCATATCGTTAGCCTGGGGATGCCACCCCTTTCCGACTGCCGGTCCAGAGCGTGAGACCGAACCACAGGATCGCCGCTCCGGCCATGGTCTGCCCGATCGTCACGATGACATCGGGCAGGAATCGGGAGAAGGTGAACAGCGCGAAGCCGACCACGTAGAGGACGGCTGCCGGGCGCGGGAACACTCCCGCCCGGATCGTGGCGATGGTGAATATGACGACGCCCACCAGAAATACGACCCCGATGGCCAGGAAGGCCGGCCGGGTCGGCCCGGCAAACAGCTCCTTCACGACACCTGCATCCAGGAATGCCAAGATGTAGTTCGTCGAAAACTCCACGCCGACGATCAATGCCAGGCCGAAGGCGTTCACGACATAGCCGATGCCTCCCAGCCGGCCGCTCTCCTCCCGCTGCCACAGGTACGCCCCGGCCAGCACAAACAGGCCGAGCACGGGCGCCACCGTGCCCACGGCGTCGGCCGCCGGGCTGTAGGGCAGGAACGGGTTGATCAGCAGCGTGGCGACGATGGTGAACAAGCCGCTCAGGATGCCCGCCAAGCCGCTCAGTCGAAACAATGTCGCAGGTGCCATGTGAGCCTCCTCTGTCTTGCCGGATCGTTTCGGGGCGCGAGAATGTTCTCGGCGCCTCGTCGAATGTGAGCGGTGTCAACATTGGCCCATGATGCGAACGGTGTCAACATTTGGTCATGATCAAACGTAGAGACCCGTATCACCACGGGGATCTCCGCCGAGCGCTGGTCAACGCCGCGACCGAGCTCGCCCGCTCGCACGGCCCGGACGACGTGATCCTGCGCGAGGTCGCCAGGCGGGTCGGGGTTTCCGCAAGTGCGGCATACCGGCACTTCGCCGATCGGGATGCGCTCCTGGCGGCTGTGGCGTCTCGCGCACGAGCGGCGATGGCGGAGGCGATGATCGATGCCGTCGCCCGCCGGCCGCCCATCGGCGATCCGCGAAGCGACGCCGTGGCGCGATTTCGAGTGATCGGCCGGGCTTACATCGCGTTCGCGCTCGAGGAGCCCGGCCTCTTCCGAACGGCGTTCGGAGCGTGGCCAGCTCTAACCGAGCCAGGCGACCTTTCACCATCCACGATGCTCATCGCGGCCCTAGACAACCTCGTGGCGACGGGCGCTATGTCGTCGTCACGACGAGTCGGCGCGGAGGGCGCCGCCTGGGCCGCGGTGCATGGGATCTCCATCCTGCTCGCCGACGGCGCGCTGGGCCAGGTCGACAGCCGCGGTCGCGACGCGGTGGTCGACCGCACCCTGGACCTGGTGGTGTCCGGGCTAGTGCGCCACCGCTTCATTGGAACTGGGTAGCTCGTGCGTGGACGTATAACCGCTAGGCACGATTTACGGCCTGTTTGTCCGGTTTACTCCGAAGCAACCTGACCCTCCCTTCTCCAGGATCAGGCCGATCAGCGCCTCGCGCAGGGCCCGACGCGTCCGGGTGACCCGTCGATCCGGTCGTTCGCGGTTCATTGACCACTCCTCTCCGGTCAGATGGCGGCCGGTGTCCAGTTTCGGACGAACCGCCGATGTTGACGGTTGACCGCCCCCGTACCGGGACACACTATCCAATCTCGGACACATAGTCCAGCAACGCTGGAACACGCGAAATCGCTTCGGAGGGTTTGAGGATTGGACGCATCGATCGGAATCGGGACCTGCGACACGGAGCTCGATCCGTGATCGAGATCGACGGAATCAGCAAGGCCTATGGATCCACACGCGCCGTCCAGGAGGTGAGCTTCACCGCGCCGGCGGGGGCGGTCACGGGGTTCCTTGGGCCAAACGGTGCAGGAAAGACGACGACCCTGGGGGTCCTGCTAGGCCTGGCGCAGCCTGACGCAGGCCGCGCGCTGATCGACGGCACGAGCTACCGAGACCTGCCATCGCCGCGTCGGGCGGTGGGTGCCGTGCTCGATTCGATGGGGTTCCACCCGGGCCGCAGCGGCCGCGACCACCTCCGTGTGGTCGCTCTTGCCGCCGGGATCCCACCCACCCGAGTCGATGAGGTCCTCGAGTTCGTGGAGCTCAGTGGGTCCGCCAGGCGCGCGGCCGGCGGCTACTCCCAGGGCATGCGCCAACGCCTGGCGCTGGCCACGGCCCTGCTCGGCGATCCGCCGGTGCTCGTCCTCGACGAGCCCGCCAACGGCCTCGACCCCGCGGGCATGGCCTGGCTGCGTCAGCTCCTGATCGACTGGGCCGCCCAGGGTCGGACCGTGCTCTTCTCGAGCCATGTGCTCAGAGAGGTCGAGTCTGTCGCCGATCGAATCGTGATCATCAGCGGCGGTCGGATCGTCCACGAGGCCACGTCCGCCGAGCTGCGGGCAGCGCCGCCGGCCGTCGTGGTGCGCACGGACGACGATGTCCGCTTCGGTCAACTCGGCCGGCGCGAAGGCTGGCAGATCGGGCCGAACGGACGCGCCGGACTCCTGGTTCGCGGCGCCTCGGCGTCGGCCATCGGCGAAGCCGTTGCGCGTGAGGGGATCACCTTGTTCGAGCTCTCGACCGAGCCGTCCACCGGGCAGCTCGAGCACCTGTTCCTGGAGCTCACCGCTGCCGAGGCCGCGTCATGAACGCGCTGCTGGCCGCTGAGTTCCTCAAGCTCCGCACCACCCGAACGGTCTGGGCGCTGCTCGCCGCTACCCTCGCCGTCACGGCCCTCGCGGTTGCCGGGGTGATGGCCGCCGTCGCGGATAGTACCGTCCTGAGCCTCGAGTCCGAACGCGGGATCAGGACCGTGCTGCACGTCTCGGTAAGTGGTGGCATCTTCGTGCTCGTGCTCGGGGTCATCATCTCGGCGGGCGAATATCGACAGGGAACCGCGACCGACACGTTCCTGACGACCCCGAGGCGCTGGCTCGTCATCGTCGCCAAGCTGATCGCCGGGGCGACCGCGGGCGTGCTCTTCGGCGCCCTCTCCGCCGGCGTCGCCATGGGGGTTGCCATCGCCCTGTACGCGCTCCAGGGCTACGCGTTCCCGCTTGGCTCGTCCGAGGCCTGGTCGATCCTCGCCGGCACCGTGCTCTACGCGGCCCTCTTCGGGGCACTCGGTGCGGCGACCGGTAGCCTGGTCCGCAACCAGGTCGCGGCGATCGTGGGCTGGCTCGCCTGGCTGTTCGTGGTGGAGACCATCGTCCTCGGGTTCGCCCCTGAGGTCGGACGCTGGCTGCCCGCGACCGCTGGTCGGGCGCTGGTGCGCGACCCAAGCGGTGACCTGCTCAGCCAGCCACTGGCCGCGGTGGTCCTCGCCATCTACGCCATCGTGATCATGACCACCGCCGTCGTCGTCGAGCGTCGCCGCGATGCCTAGACCGCGGCCGATGCACGTCCCGGGTTCCGCCGACGGCAACCCACAGGCAATCCGCAACCACATCCCGGAAGCCGATCCAGCCGAGGAGCGTCAAGCGTGCACATCGTCATCGTGATCGCGGCGGCGGCAGGAATCCTCAGGCTGTTGAAGCGCGTCCTGCCGGCCCGGATGGCGGCAAACGTACCGGACCTGCCTGCCGGAGCTTCAAGCGTCGATCGTCGCCATCTCGTCTTCGCCATGCTGGCCGTCGTGGCGGCCCTGGTCCTGACCAACGTGGTCGACCTTGGTTCTCTGGCCGGCAATGTTGTCCGGGTCTTCAAGGAGCTGCACGGCCTGAGCTAGTGACGGTTTGCGCGACGGTCTGACGGTCGAGGACCACGGCGACCACTCGCGGGACCACGGTGATGATCGGACCTATTGGGATTTCACGAGCATGAAGCTGCACGCCGGGCAGCCTCACGGACGAAGGACTGCCTGCCATGGCGCTTCGCGGTCAACCACCCCGGATGGCGCTTGACTCATGAGCGGATTACGATATGCGTCTGACTATTGCCGGGATGTGCGCCTGACTCACCCCGGAATGAGGGCCGATCCGCCCTTCGATCACGCTCAGCACGTGCCGTTTCGACGGCCCAGCCGGCGTCAGTTACGCACTCTGGATCAGGAGATCGAAGGTTCGAATCCTTCCTTGCCAGCCAAACCCTGTTTTATCTGCGTGGGAAGCGTACGCGCGAGCGAGAGGAGC
>CAKKPP010000043.1 GCA_919901745.1 Chloroflexota bacterium
CCGATCGTGCCGATATTCACGTGCGGCTTGGTGCGTTCGAACTTCTTCTTGGCCATCGTTGTGCGCTCCTCGCTCCTCGTGGGTCCGGTGGACCGGCGACTAGACCTTGCTCTTGGCGACGAGCTCCGCCGCAATGTTCGCGGGGACCTCGGCGTAGTGGGACAGTTCCATGGAGTAGCTCGCCCGGCCCTGGGTCATCGACCGCAGGTCCGTGGCGTAGCCGAACATCTCGGCTAGCGGGATGAAGGCCCGGACGACCTGGGTCGATCCGCGCGTATCCATTCCCTCGATGTGTCCGCGTCGGCTGTTCAGGTCGCCGATCACATCGCCCATGAACTCGTCGGGCATCGTCACCTCGACCCGCATCGTCGGCTCAAGGACGGTGGGGCTCGCCTTTTCAACCGCGTCCTTCACGGCCATGGATCCGGCGATCTTGAACGCCATCTCGGACGAGTCCACTTCGTGGTAGGACCCGTCGTAGAGCGTGGCCCGAACGTCGACCATCGGGTAGCCCGCGTAGATCCCGGTCGCGAGGGCTTCGCGGATGCCATTGTCGACCGACTTGATGTATTCCCGTGGGATCGTGCCGCCGACGATCTTGTCGACGAACTCATAGCCGGCACCCTTCTCGGTCGGCTCGAGACGGATCATTGCGTGGCCGTACTGGCCCTTGCCACCCGTCTGTCGGATGAAGCGACCGTTTCCGTTCGCTTCGCGTCGGATCGTCTCGCGATAGGACACCGAAGGTCGGCCAACGTTGGCCGCGACTTTGAATTCGCGCACCATCCGGTCGACGAGGACGTCGAGGTGGAGCTCACCCATGCCCGCGATCCGGGTCTGGCCCGACTCTTCGTCCGTGTGGACGCGGAAGGTGGGGTCCTCCTCGGCGAGCCGTTGAAGGGCGATGGCCAGCTTGTCCTGGTCGGCCTTGGTCTTGGGCTCGATGGCGACTTCGATGACCGGCTCCGGGAAGCTGATCGACTCGAGGATGATCGGATGGTCCGGAGCGCTCAAGGTATCGCCCGTGAACGTGTCCTTGAGGCCGACGGCCGCGGCGATGTCGCCCGCATAGACCTGATCGATCTCCTCGCGGTGATTGGCGTGCATCTGGAGGATCCGCCCGATCCGTTCCCGCTTGTCCTTCGTCGCGTTGTAGACGTAGGAGCCCGATTTCAAGGTGCCCGCGTAGACGCGGAAGAACGCCAGCTTGCCGACGAACGGGTCGGCCGCGATCTTGAACGCGAGGGCGCTGAACGGCTCGGAATCGTCGACGGTGCGCACGATCTCGAGGCCGGTGGCCGGATCCAGGCCGATCGTCGGCGGAACATCGAGCGGTGACGGCAGGTACGCGACGACCGCATCGAGCATCGGCTGCACGCCCTTGTTCTTGAGCGCCGAACCGGTCAGGACGGGCACGAACTGGTAGCCCAGGGTCCCGAGCCGGAGTCCGTGCTTGATCTCATCGACCGTCAGTTCCTCGCCCTCGAGGAACTTGTGGGTGAGGTCGTCGTCCACCTCGGCGACAATCGCGATCATCGCATCGCGATGCTTGAGCGCCTCGGCACGCAGCTCGTCGGGCACCTCGACCACCTCGATCTGCGAGCCCAGGTCGTCGCGGTACATGATCGCCTTCATCTCGACCAGGTCGATGACCCCCTGAAAGCGGTCCTCGGAGCCGATCGGGATCTGGATCGGCACGGGTCGAGCGCCGAGGCGATCGCGGATCATGTCGACGCAGCGCCAGAAGTCTGCACCGGTGCGATCCAGCTTGTTGATGAAACAGATGCGCGGAACCTGGTAGCGATCCGCCTGCCGCCAGACCGTCTCCGACTGGGGCTCGACACCGGCAACGCCATCGAACACGACGACCGCACCGTCGAGCACCCGGAGGCTCCGCTCGACCTCAACCGTGAAGTCCACGTGCCCGGGCGTATCGATAATGTTGATACGATGGTCGTCCCAGAAGCAGGTCGTGGCCGCGGCGGTGATGGTGATGCCGCGTTCCTGCTCCTGTGGCATCCAGTCCATCGTGGCCGCGCCCTCGTGGACCTCGCCGAGCTTGTAGATCTTCTTCGTGTAGAAGAGGATCCGCTCGGTCACGGTCGTCTTGCCCGCGTCGATATGGGCGATGATCCCGATGTTCCGGGTACGCCCGAGCGGGACGGATCGAGTCACGTGCTCGCTACCCTTCCCGCTCTACCACTTGAAGTGGCTGAAGGCCTTGTTGGCCTCCGCCATCTTGTGGGTGTCCTCGCGTCGCTTGACCGCGGCGCCCAGGTTGTTCATGGCATCGACGAACTCGGCCGCGAGCTTCTCACTCATGCTCTTGCCACTGCGCTTGCGCGCGGACTGGACGAGCCAGCGCACACCCAGCGACAGGCGTCGCTCGCCGCGGATCTCGACCGGCACCTGGTAGGTGGCGCCGCCGACGCGGCGAGGCTTGACCTCGATGATCGGCGTTGCGTTGCGCAGCGCGGCCTCGAGGACCTCGATCCCGGGCCGACGAGCCGACGCCTCGGCCCGCGCCAGTGCCTGGCGCAAGATCCGGTTGGCCAGGTTTCGCTTGCCGTCGCGCATCAGCTTGGCGGTAAATCGCGCCGTCGTCCGGTTGGCCGGGATCGTCTCGTACTTGGCCTTGCGCGGCATGCTCGTCCGGCGGGGCATTTACTTCCTGCCTCCAACGGCCGGAGCGGCCTTCGCGCCGTACTTGCTGCGCCCCTGCTTGCGATCGCGCACGCCGGCCGCGTCGAGGGTGCCGCGAATGATGTGGTACTTGACCGAGGGAAGGTCCTTCACGCGACCGCCGCGCACCAGGACGACCGAGTGCTCCTGGAGGTTGTGACCGATACCGGGGATGTAGGCCGTGACCTCCATCTGGTTGGTCAGCCGGACGCGGGCGATCTTGCGCAGCGCCGAGTTCGGCTTCTTGGGCGTCATCGTCCGGACCTGCAGGCACACACCCCGCTTCTGGGGCGCGCCGGGAATGGACACCTGGCGCTGGTGCAGGCTGTTCCAGTTCTTGCGCATGGCCGGGGCCTTGATCTTCGAGATCTTCGGCTTGCGGCCGTGACGCACGAGCTGGCTGATCGTCGGCACGAAGACGCTGCTCCTTTCCTGTTCGTTGTCCGGTGTCGGTCGGGCGACCGAGCGGTCCTTCTCAATCCTCGGGCACGTCCGAGGACGGGGACCGTGGTTCAGTGGCTCATTGGCCCGGCGATCCGGGGCGTTCCGCGCGCACGCGGCTCGTAGACCCTCTCGAGGCCACGAACGCGGAGTGTAGCAGCGGCCCGAGACACGCGTCAAACAGCATCTGCAGGGCGGATCCGCCTCGTTCCGGCGCCGGACGTGACAACGCCCGCCGAGCACCGGCGGGCGTTGTCACGATGTGCGGTTCGGCTCAGTCCTCGCCGGCGCCCGCCGTTACCTCCTCGAGGAACGGATTGCGCTCGACGGCATCGTCCGCGTCGGCTCCGGTCGCGCCAAAGGGGTTCGGGCCCTCGCCCTCGTCCTCGGCATCGGCGATCGTGGCCGCAAGGGCCAGTCCCGCCGCTTCGTCGGAGCCGCCCCCCGAGCCATCGTCGAGGAACGGGTTGTACTCGGACCCGCCATCTTCGAGTGCCTCGCCAGCCAGGGCCTCCAGCGCGGCGCGACGATCGCGCTCGCGACGTGCCGCCACGTTCGCCGGAGAACCCGTCCCTGCGGGGATGAGCTTGCCGATGATGACGTTTTCCTTCAGTCCGATCAGGTGGTCCTTGGCGCCGTTGATGGCGGCCTCGGTCAGCACCCGGGTCGTCTCCTGGAAGGATGCCGCGGCGAGGAAGCTCGAGCTGTTGAGTGATGCCTTGGTCACGCCAAGGAGCACGGTCTGGGCCGTCGCCGGCTCGCCGCCCTCTGCCAGGACGCGATTGTTGGCCTCCTCGAAGTCGAGTCGATCGATGAGCTCGGTCGGGAGCAAGTCCGTATCGCCTGGCTGGTCGATGCGCACCTTGCGCAGCATCTGCCGGGCGATGATCTCGATGTGCTTGTCATTGATCGTGACGCCCTGGCTCCGGTACACCTTCTGGACTTCCTTCACCAGGTAGCGCTGGACGGCGTCCTTGCCCCGGGTATCGAGGTACTCCTGCGGGTTGATCGGCCCATCGGTGATGGCGTCGCCGGCCCGGATATCCTGATTGTTCTCGACGAGGAGCTTGGCGTTGTGTGGGATCGAGTACTCGCGCTCGACGATGTCCTCGGCCCGAACGAGCAGCCCGCCATCGCCCTTGACCATGATTCCCTTGACCGGTGAGGTGACCTCGGACGGGGTGTCTCCGTTGTCGCGGGCCAGGACCTGGCCGGCCTCGACCAGGTCGCCGGGCGCCGCCAGCAGCTCGGCGCCGGCCGGCAGCGCGAGATTCGTGTCGTACGACTCGCGACTGGTGACCTTCACCTTGGTGCCGACATCGCCCCGGATGATCTCGACCGTTCCATCGATGTGGCTGATCTCGGCCTTGCCCTTGGGCACGCGGGCCTCGAACAGTTCCTCGACGCGTGGCAGGCCCGCGGTGATGTCTAGGCCGGCGACGCCGCCGGTATGGAACGTCCGCATGGTGAGCTGCGTCCCCGGCTCACCGATGGACTGGGCGGCGATGATGCCCACGGCCTCGCCGACACCCACCATCTCTCCGGTCGCAAGGTTGCGCCCGTAGCACGCTCGGCAGACGCCGTAGCGGGCCTCGCAGGTAAGCGGCGAACGCACCAGGACCTCGTCGAACCCGGCTGCGTCGATCGCCGCCGCATGGTCCTCGCCGATCATCACATTGCGCTCGATGATCGGCTGCGCGACATCGCCCTTCTTCGGCTTGATCGAGGGGTCGACAAGCGTGGCGGCCGCCAGGCGTCCGACGAGGCGGCGCCGGAAGGCGTCGGGCTCGTCGGCCGAGTCGGCTCGCGTGATCCAGCTCCCCTCCTCCGTCTCGCAGTCCTCGTCGCGGGTGATCACGTCCTGGGCGACGTCGACGAGACGTCGGGTCAGGTACCCGGAGTCGGCGGTGCGGAGCGCCGTGTCGGCAAGTCCCTTGCGGGCGCCGTGAGTGGAGATGAAGTACTCGAGGACGGTCATGCCCTCGCGGAAGTTGCTGCGCACCGGGACGTCGATGATCCGACCCGACGGGTCGGCCATGAGGCCGCGCATGGCGCCAAGCTGGCCGATGTTGCCCTTGTTGCCGCGGGCACCCGACGCCGTCATCATCGTCACCGGCCCGAACGGGTCGAGCGACTTCATCATGTCGTCGGACATTCGAGCCGTGATGTCCTGCCACACGCCGACAACCTGTTCGTAACGCTCGTCCTCGGTAATGAGGCCGCGCTGGAAGTTCCTGTCGATCTGGGCGACCTGGGTATCGGCTGCTGCGAGCAACTCACCCTTGTTCTTGGGGATCTGGATGTCCCACAGCCCGATCGTCACGCCGCCGCGGGTGGCGAACTCGAAGCCGACGCTCTTGATCCCGTCCACGAGGTGGGCGGTCTCCTCGGAGCCGAGCAGCCGATAAGCCTCGTCGACGAGGCGCTTCAACTCCGAGCGCTTCATGATCGCGTCAGAGAATCGCAACCTGTCGGGCAGAATCTGGTTGAAGATGACCCGTCCCACCGTGGTCCTCACGCGGACCGGGACCAGGGACTGCGTTGCCTCGTCCCAGGTCTGGACCTCGGCGTCGACGGGTTCATGGAGCGTGACCGTGCGGAGCTGGTAGGCGAGGATCGCCTCGTCTTCTCCCGAGAAGATCCGGACGGCCTTCTTGCGCGGCACGTCCATCGACATCGTCAGGTAGTAGCAACCGAGAACCATGTCCTGGGTCGGCGCCACGACCGGGCTACCGTCCGCGGGCGAGAGCAGGTTGGCGGTCGACAGCATCATCGTCCGCGCCTCCTCCTGGGCGGCGCTGGACAACGGCACGTGGACGGCCATCTGGTCGCCGTCGAAGTCGGCGTTGAACGCCTGGCAGACCAGGGGGTGGATCTGGATCGCCGACCCCTCGACCAGGATCGGCATGAAGGCCTGGATCCCGAGGCGGTGCAGCGTCGGCGCCCGGTTCAGCAGGACCGGGTGATCCTGGATGACCTCTTCGAGAACATCCCAGACCTCGGGCCGAACCCGCTCGACGATGCGCTTGGCGCTCTTGATGTTGTGGGCAAAGCCCTTCTCGACAAGCTGGCGCATGACGAACGGCTTGAACAGCTCGAGCGCCATCTTCTTGGGCAGGCCGCACTGGTGCAGCTTGAGTTCCGGCCCGACGACGATGACCGACCGACCCGAGTAGTCGACGCGCTTGCCAAGCAGGTTCTGGCGGAAGCGGCCCTGCTTGCCCTTGAGCATGTCGCTCAGTGACTTGAGCCGATGGTTGCCGGTTCCGGCGATCGCCCGGCCACGGCGGCCGTTGTCGATGAGGGCGTCGCATGCTTCCTGGAGCATCCGCTTCTCGTTGCGGATGATGATTTCCGGCGCCCCGAGCTCGAGGAGCCGCTTCAGGCGGTTGTTGCGGTTGATCACCCGGCGATACAGATCGTTGAGGTCGGACGTCGCAAACCGCCCGCCGTCGAGCTGGACCATCGGGCGCAGATCGGGCGGGATGACCGGGATCACGGAGAGGATCATCCAGTCGGGGCGGGTGCCTGAACGGCGGAAGGCCTCGATCAGGCGCAGCCGCTTGATCGCCTTCTTGCGCCGCTGGCCGGAGCTGGTTCGGACCTCGACATGGAGGGTGCGGGCAAGCTCCTCCAGGTCCATGCGGCTGATGATGTCGCGGATCGCCTCGGCGCCCATGCCGGCATTGAACAGGCGGCTCCGACCGGCGTTGTTGTAGCGCTCTTCGAGGGCGCGCAGCTCGAGCTCGCCGAGGGTCATCATCGGCTTGAGGCCCTCGATCTCGTCGCGGACCTTGCGAATCTCGTCCTTGAGGCCCTGGGCCTGCTCGTGCAGCTTGCCTTTTTCGGCGCGGATTGTCTCCTCAAGCGCAGCCTTCAGGTCCTCGAGCTTCTGGTCGACGGCTCGCGCCTCGTCCTTCTCGCGCTGTTGGAGTTCGTCGTTGACGCGCTCGGTCTCGGCGGAGACCACCTTGCGCAGGAGGGCCTTCGCCTCCTTGCCGGCTTTCTCGCCGGCGGCAACGACCACCTCGCCCGTCGGGGCGAAGGCGATGGTCTCCTCGGCAGCGGCGGTCTTCAGGGCAGCGACCTGGGCCTCGACGGCCTGGGCGGCGGCAACCACTTCCTCGGTGCGCGCCGTGCGCTGGCTCTCCAGCTCGGCCTTGGTCCTGGCAAGCTCGGCCGTGAGTTCATCCTTGGTCCGGTTGAAGTCCGCCTTCAGCTGATCCTCGAGGTCGTTGAGGTGCTGGCCGGACTTGCCGCCGCGGCCCTCGGCCTCCTCCTCGAGCTGACGAAGAGCACGCTTGCGCGCCTCCTCGTCCACGTGGGTGACGATGTACAGGGCGAAGTACAGGATTCGTTCGAGGTTCCGGGGGCTGATGTCGAGCAGGATGCCGAGCCGCGACGGGGTGCCCTTGAAGTACCAGATGTGGCTGACCGGGCTGGCCAGCTGGATGTGGCCCATGCGCTCGCGACGCACCTTGGAGCGGGTGACCTCGACGCCACACTTGTCGCAGATGATGCCCTTGTAGCGGATGCGCTTGTACTTGCCGCAGTAGCACTCCCAGTCCTTCGTCGGACCGAAGATGCGCTCGTCGAACAGCCCGTCCTTCTCCGGCTTGAGCGTCCGGTAGTTGATCGTCTCGGGCTTGGTGACCTCACCTCGAGACCACTCCCGGATCTGGTCCGGGCTGGCGAGCGAGATGCGGATCGCGCTGAAATTATTGACCTCGAGCATGGTTCTCCTCCGCCGGGCCGTCTGGCTCGACCCCGCGATGCGGACCGTGAGCGAGCGCCGCCGGGCCGGCCGGGACCCGGTGGCGCGAAATGAGCGTGTGGTTGATCAGCGGTTGGATCGGGTCAGTCCTCGAACCCGGCGAGATTGATCCCACCGAGGTCGGGGAGCAGGTAGCCCGACGCGTCGTCCTCGCCGAGCGGGATCTCCTCCTCGTTCTGGTCCAGGATCTCCGCGTTCAGCCCGAGGCTGCGCAGCTCCTTGATCAGGACCTTGAACGACTCCGGCACGCGCGGCGGCTGGATCTCCTCCCCCTTCACGATGGCTTCATAGGTCTGGACGCGTCCGAGAACGTCGTCCGACTTGACGGTCAACAGCTCCTGCAGGATGTTCGCGGCGCCGTACGCCTCGAGCGCCCAGACCTCCATCTCGCCGAAGCGCTGACCGCCGAACTGGGCCTTGCCGCCCAGCGGCTGCTGGGTGATCAAGCTGTACGGACCGGTCGAGCGAGCGTGGATCTTGTCCTCGACGAGGTGGTGGAGCTTCAGCATGTAGATGTAGCCCACGGTGATCGGCCGGTCGAACGCCTCGCCGGTCCGCCCATCGCGGAGCTCGATCTTGCCGTCCTCTGGCAGGCCGGCCTCGCGCAATTCAGCCTGGATCTGAACTTCCGTGGCGCCATCGAATACGGCCGTCGCCGCGGTCTCGCCCTTCTCGTGGAGGGCCCAACCAAGATGGGTCTCCAGGATCTGGCCGATGTTCATCCGCGATGGAACGCCAAGCGGGTTGAGGATGATGTCGACGGGTGTTCCGTCGGGCAGGAACGGCATGTCCTCCTGGGGCAGGACCTTGGCGATCACGCCCTTGTTGCCGTGACGCCCGGCCATCTTGTCGCCGACGCTGATCTTGCGCTTCTGGGCCACCGACACCCGGACCAGGCGATTCACGCCGGGCTGCAGGTCGTCGTTGAGCTCACGTCGGAATTCGCGGACCTCGACGACCTTGCCGCGCTCGCCGTGCGGCAGCCGGAGCGAGCTGTCCTTCACCTCGCGGGCCTTCTCGCCGAAGATCGCCCGGAGCAGGCGCTCCTCTGCGGTCAGCTCGGTCTCGCCCTTCGGGGTGATCTTGCCGACGAGGATGTCCCCGGGACGCACTTCGGCGCCGATGTAGACGATGCCTTCCTCGTCGAGGTCCTTGAGGGACTCCTCGCCGACGTTCGGGATGTCGCGGGTGATTTCCTCGGGCCCGAGCTTCGTGTCACGCGACTCGATCTCGTGCTTCTCGATGTGAATGCTGGTGAACAGGTCGTCGCGGACGAGGCGGTCGCTGATGACGATCGCGTCCTCGTAGTTGCTCCCCTCCCAGCTCATGAAGGCGACCAGGATGTTCCTTCCCAGGGCCAGCTCGCCGCGATCCGTCGACGACGAGTCCGCGAGCGGGTCGGTTGCTTCGACGCGGTCGCCGACGGCCACGATCGGGCGATGGTTGATACAGGTGCCCTGGTTGCTGCGCACGAACTTCAGAAGGCGGTACTCGTCCAGTTCCCCGGCGTCTGTCTCGATCTGGATGCGCTCCGCGGTGACGCTCGTCACGACGCCTGTACGGCGAGCGACGACGACCTGGCCGGAGTCGTGGGCGGCACGCTTCTCCATGCCGGTCCCCACGATCGGGGCCTCGGGCTCCAGGAGCGGGACGGCCTGGCGCTGCATGTTCGAGCCCATGAGGGCACGGTTGGCGTCGTCGTGCTCGAGGAACGGAATGAGCGCGGTGGCCACCGAGACGACCTGCTTGGGGCTGACGTCCATGTACTCGATCTGGTCCGGCCGGGCTTCGGGGAACTGGTCCCGGTACCGCGACGGGACCCGCTCGTCGACGAAGTGACCGGCCTTGTCCAGGGCCGCGTTGGCCTGGGCAACGACGTGCTCCTCCTCGACATCGGCCGGGAGGTATTCGATCTGGTCCGTGACGATTGAACGAATCGGGAAGGCATTCGCCTTCTGCTTCTTCAACTCGGCGGCGGCCGCGGCATTCAGCTTGGCGCCCTTCTTGACGATCACCGACCGATCCTTCGCGACGAGGTCGGCACCCGCCTCGTAGGACTGGAGGTCCGGGTCGTCCCAGGCGACGGTCCGCTTGACCCGCCGATAGGGCGTCTCGATGAAGCCGTACGTGTTGATCCGGCCATAGGTCGCCAGCGACCCGATCAGTCCGATGTTTGGACCTTCCGGTGTCTCGATGGGACAGATCCGGCCGTAGTGGCTGTGATGCACGTCGCGAACGTCGAAGCCGGCGCGCTCCCGCGACAGGCCCCCGGGACCCAGGGCCGACAGGCGGCGCTTCGAGGTCAGCTCGGCGAGCGGGTTGGTCTGGTCCATGAACTGCGAGAGCTGGCTGCCCCCGAAGAATTCCTTCATCGCGGCCACCACCGGTCGGATGTTGATCAGCGCGTTCGGGGTCGCCTTGTCGATCTCCTGGATCGTCATCCGCTCGCGAACCACGCGCTCCATGCGAAGCAGGCCGATCCGGAAGGCGTTCTGGATGAGCTCCCCGTTGGCACGGATGCGGCGGTTGCCGAGGTGGTCGATGTCGTCCTTGGGGTGGAGGCCGCGGTTGCACTCGATCAGGTGGCCGACGATCGAGGCGATGTCCTCACGGGTGATCGTCCGGCCATCGACCGGCAGCTCCACGCTGAGCCGGCCAGCGACGCTGTCCAGCTTTCGATTGAACTTGTACCGTCCAACCCGGCCGAGGTCGTAACGACGGAAGTTGAAGAAGAGGCTCTCGACGAGCTGGCGGGCGTTGTCGCCAGTCGGCGGGTCGCCCGGGCGGAGCTTCTTGTAGACCTCGATCAGCGCCTCCGCCTGCGTGTGCGTGAGGTCCTTGTCCAGCGTCTGCGCGATGTAGGGATGCTCGGGGTCGACGTCGATGGACGAGAACAGCGCGGCGATCTCGTCGTTCTGCTCGTAGCCGACGGCCCGCAGGAGGGTGGTCGCGGCGATCTTGCGCTTGCGATCCACCTTGACCCAGAGCTGGTCCTTGTTGTTGGTTTCGAACTCCAGCCACGCCCCGCGATTCGGGATGACCTTGGCGGAGAACAGCATCCGGCCGGTCGTCGGATCCTCGGCCTCGCTGTAGTAGACGCCCGGCGAACGAACCAGCTGGCTGACCACGACGCGCTCGGCCCCGTTGATGACAAAGGTGCCCTGATCGGTCATCCACGGGTAGTCGCCCATGTAGACGCGCTGTCGCTGGATCTCACCCGTCTCCTTGATCAGGAGCTCGACGTTGACGTAGAGCGGCTTGCTGAACGTCAGGTCCTTGGTCCGGGCCTCCTCCTCCGAGTATTTCGGCGCGCCGAACTCGTAGTCGAGGAACTGGAGCTCCATGACCTTGGCCGTGAAGTCCTTGATCGGGCTGATTTCGTCGAACAGCTCCCGAAGGCCCTTCTCGATAAACCACTGGAACGAATCCAGCTGGAGCTCGATCAGGTTCGGAATGGGCAGGACCTCGGGGATCCTGGCGTAGCTCTTGCGCCCGGCTCTGGCCGGCGCAGTCGACGAATCAGCGAAAGACAGCATGAAAGACCGCTCCTTGGCGGAGGAGAGAGGAGATGGGAGAGGCCGCGCTCACAGAAGGAGTAGGATACCGCGCCCGCGGCACATGTCAAATGGGGCGGCGGCCGAAGCCGCCGCCCGGGAGATCCCCCGGGGAAGCACCGGGGCGTTGATCTACTTGATCTCGACCTTGGCGCCCTGCTCTTCGAGGGAGGCCTTGATCTTCTCGGCCTCCTCGCGCGTGACACCCTCCTTGACCGGCTTCGGGGCCGCGTCGACGACGTCCTTGGCTTCCTTCAGGCCAAGACCGGTCAGCTCGCGCACCACCTTGATCACCGGGATCTTGTTGGGACCGATTTCGGTGAGGATGGCCGTGAACTCCGTCTGCTCCTCGACGACCGCTGCGGCCGGTCCGCTGTCGCCGGCCGGAGCTGCGGCAACGGCCATCGGGGCTGCGGCGGTCACGCCGTACCGCTCCTCGAAGCGCTTGATGAACTCCGACAGCTCGAGCACCGTCATCTTGTCGATGGCGCCGAGCAGGTCGTCCTGGGTGATGACTGCCATGAGATCGTTCTCCTTGGTGACTGGGGGCCGGCGTTGACCGGCGCTACGGATGCTTCGGATTGGCGCCTCGCGCCAGCGTTGCTAGGCGACGACCTGGGCCCTCTGGTCGCGGACCTGGACCAGGGCATTGCCCAGGTTGCGCAGGTTCGCGCCGAGGAGCCCGGCGAAGGTGGCTGTCGGCGACTGGATCGCACCGGCAAGCTTGGCCAGCAGGACTTCCCGCGGCGGGAGTCCGGCAAGGGTGACCACATCGGCCGCCCCGATGGCACGATCGCCGAGCACCGCACCGGTGATCTTGACGAGCTTGTAGGGACGCGTCGCGTCGATCACGGCCTTGGCCGTGGCTGCCTCGTCGGTTCCGAAGGCGATGGCCGTCGGCCCGATCAGCAGCGGACTGAGCGCCTCACCGACCGTGTCGGCGGCGGCGATCCGGATGAGCCGGTTCTTGACGACGCGGTACCGGACGTCCTGCTTGCGCAGGGCGCGCCGGATCTCGGCGATCTCGCCGACCTTGAGGCCGCGATACTCGGAGACGATGAGCGTGCGGCTGCTGGCAAGCTCCGCGCGCAGTTCGGCGACCGTCTCGCGTTTGGCCTCGGTGGGCATGGCTGCCCTCCTGTGCTATGGCGCGCAACCGGCGCGCGGCGGTGGGCGACCGACCCGCGAGGGTCGGGACGCACCTGCGACGGTCGCCCGAGGGCGAGGCCATGACTCGCAGGGGTCACGCCCACCGTGCGGTGGAGCGTCGTGGGTCCCTGCCTCGGCGTGCTCAGCGGCGTCCCCGGGTCTGCGACCCGGTCCGGTCCGATGGATCAAGCCCGGTCCGTCGTCGCGCGAAGCGGCGGCGGGCTGCGGGCGCAGGCTGTCTGCGGCGGTCCGTCTTCTTGATCAGGCGCCGCGTCTCTCGACCGGCGTCACATCTGGTGCGGCGGGAGTCGCCCGCCGGCGAGCGGCTAGGCCGCGGCGGCCACGGCGAGCAGCGCGGGCAGATCCACGCGGATACCGGGGCCCATGGTGCTGGCGATGGTCAGGCCCTTGAGATACTGGCCCTTGGCCCCGGACGGTCGGGCCCGGTTGACGGCGTCGACCAGGGCGGCCACGTTGGCAACGATCGCATCGGCAGTAAAGCTCACCCGCCCGACCGGCACATGAACGATTGCGCCCTTGTCGAGCTTGAACTCGATCCGTCCACCCTTGACCTCCTTGAGGGTTCGCTCGAGGTCGAAGGTGATCGTGCCGGCCTTGGGGTTCGGCATCAGCCCGCGTCGTCCGAGGATCTTGCCGAGACGCCCGACGACGCCCATGAGGTCGGGCGTGGCGAGGGCAACGTCGAATTCGAGCCAGCCGGCTTCAATCTTCTTCGCCAGGTCCTCGGCGCCAACCTCGTCGGCCCCGTTGCGCAGGGCCTCCTGGGCCTTGTCGCCCTGGGCAAACACCGCCACCCGAACGACCTTGCCGGTGCCGTTGGGGAGGACCACGGTGCCGCGCACCATCTGGTCGGCGTGACGCGGGTCGACACCGAGCTTGAGATGTGCCTCGATCGTGGCATCGAAGGCGACGGTCGCGGTCTCCTTGATCAGGTCCGCCGCCTCGACCGGACTGTAGAGGCGCTCGCGATCCACGAGCTTCGCCGCCTCGCGATACTTCTTGCCGTGCTGTGCCATGGCTTGGGTCTCCTGTCGGTCGGGATCAGCCGACCTCCCCCTTGTCGCGGGGTTGGCGTCCGGCCGAATGGTGTGCGGGGCCGGTCCGCGCCGTCGATTCAGCCGACGACGTCGATGCCCATGCTCCGGGCCGTGCCCTCGATCTGGCGAGCGGCGGCCTCGACGTCGTTCGCGTTGAGATCGGTCATCTTGATGGCTGCGATCTCGCGCAGCTGATCACGGGTGACACGTCCAACCATGGTCCGTTTGGCCTCGGTCGAGCCCTTCTCGAGTCCGGCCGCCTTGCGCAGCAGGTCCGCCGCCGGTGGTGTCTTGAGAATGAAGGTGAACGAGCGGTCCTCGTACACCGTGATCTGGGCCGGGATCACCTGTCCGGCCTTGTCGGCCGTCTTCTCGTTGTAGGACTTGGTGAACTCGACGATGTTGATGCCGTGCGGGCCCAGCGCCGTCCCGACGGGCGGGGCCGGGGTGGCCTTGCCGGCGGGCAGCTGCAGGGTGAGCACGATTCGAATCTTCTTCGCCACGGGGCGCTCGTTCCTTTCTTAGAGCTTCTCGACCTGGAGGAAGTCGAGCTCGACCGGAGTCTCGCGGCCGAAGATGCTCACGAGGACCTTGACCTTGTTGCGCTCAGGGTTGACCTCATCGACCGTGCCGATGAACTCGGCGAACGGTCCATCCGTGACCCGGACACTCTGGCCCTTCGTGAAGGCGACGCGGTACTTGGGAGTCTCCACGCCCATGTGTCGGAGGATCTGCTTGACCTCGTTCTCATCAAGCGGGATCGGCTCGCTGCGGACGCCGGGGATGTTGGCGCCGCCGACGAAGCTCGTCACGCCCGGCGTGTTGCGGACGACGAACCAGCTGTCCGGATCGAGGACCATCTCGACGAGCACGTAGCCGGGGTAGACCTTCTTCTGAACGGTGTGTCGCTGACCCTGGCGGATCTCGATCTCGTCCTCCATCGGGACGAGGACCTGGTAGATCCGATCCTCCATGCCCATCGACTCGATGCGATGTTCGAGGTTTGCCTTGACCTTGTTCTCGTAACCCGAGTACGTGTGGATGACGTACCAGCGCTTCTCGGGCGTCTGGGCCTCGGTGGTCGATTCGGTCATCATCGGACGAGGACGGTCGAGAGGGCGCCGACCGCGCCCTGGAAGATGCGGTCAAAGACAAACACGTAGGCACCAACCGCCAGGCTCACGGCGAAGACCAGCACGGTCAGGTTGCGGGTCTGGGCCGGCGTCGGCCAGGTGACCTTCTTCAGTTCGGACCACGCTTCGTTGATGAAGCGGCGCAGTCGTTTCACGGTGATGCTGTCTCGATTCGGCTACGTTCGGGGGTGGCAGGGGCGATAGGACTCGAACCTACAACCGCCGGTTTTGGAGACCGGTGCTCTGCCAATTGAGCTACGCCCCTCCGAGGATCGGCCGTCACTTGGCCTCGCGATGGAGGGTGTGGCGTCGACAACGCGGACAATACTTGTTCAGCTCGATCCGGTTGGGATCGTTCCTCTTGTTCTTGCGCGTGGTATACGTCCGCTCCTTGCACTCGGTGCATGCGAGCTGGAGGGTGGGTCGCGCTTCTACTCGTGCCATGTCGTGCCTACTCGACGATCGTGACGATGGCGCCGGCGCCGACGGTCCG
>CAKKPP010000044.1 GCA_919901745.1 Chloroflexota bacterium
GAGGACGCACAGAAGATCTCGTGAGGACGTGTCTCAGGGGACTTGACAGGTTCCGCATGCTCGGTGGCGGGCGTCAGTGGTCATGTCTACGTCACCGTGGGGCGAGTTAACGCCGTGAACACCAAGAGCAGGACCAGCCATCCGACAACGGCCTTTGTCAGGAGCCAAACGCTCGCACGCCGGTTGACTACGAGCATCCACGTGTTCGCTAGCGTGATCGGTATCCACACGACGCTCACGATCACGAACAAACCAAGAAGCTCCAAGCCGCCAGCCAGCCGAATTGGACCGATGACGATGCTGTCTCCACTTGGCCAGACCCTCGAGATGAACCCGTCGAATGGCGTCTTTTCGTCGCGCTTTGAGGGCGGCGGCTCGAACGGCTCCCGCAGCACCTGATCGATCGCCTCGATCCCGCTTTCGCCGCTCCAGAAGCGGCCCATGTAGGCGAATATCGCGGCGGCCTCGCTCATTCTGTCGGCCCCATGGGTGCGAGTCTCGCCGTGGAGCTTCCGAATATGGGCCGCTACCAGCTCATCTAGATCCCTCGGCCAACTATCGCTGCGATCCCATGCCTGGCGGACAGTTGCTGGGATTCCGTGCCGGGCGGTATCCACCAGCAGAAGTTGATGGCCGAACCGGGCGGTCCAGCCCAGGCGGTCTATGCCCAGCTCGGCCAATGTCGCAATCTGAACGTCACTGAGCACCTCCCAAGACATTCGTGCGAGGCGCTCTTCAGTCTCGACATAGGCTCGGAATACGTCTCCGCGAACACGCGCCCGTTCTACGCCGTCGGCCGGCTGGGGTTGCGTCACTCTAAGCGGCACCGGCGCTGCGCACGCGTTACCGGTTCGGTGATGGACGTGCCAGCCAAGCGTCTCGTCGAAATGCTCGATCAAGGGAAGCGGCCGCAACGGGTGCTCCGCCAACGTCAGGCCGATCGTTCGTGCTGCGCGCTCGTTCAAATGGAACGTAATCCTGGCGCGGCCGTCAGTGGTCCGCCAGGGCCGTTCCGGGTCAACCGATGCTTCCAAAAGACGGGGTCCCTACCCGATTGGATCGCGTGGAGGCCCGAGAGTGTCGGCGGGCGCGCCCATTACCCTCAGAATGCGCTCGGACGTGTGCCAGCGCAAGGCACAGCCAAACCCACATCGTCCGGGCTCACCCTGATTGTTCCGGGGAAGGGCGAGTGGATCGGTCCCAGGCGCGGTAGCGGGCGTCGGTCACTCGGTACGACCGGGCGCTTTCTCTCAACAAGGCTGGCGATCCGAAGACGGCGCGTGCGGAGTTCGGGCTGGAAGGAGCGTTGCCGTTCGTCACCCTAGCCACCTGCTGCGTCACCCTGAGGTGGCGGGCGGCGTTCCCGTGCATGGTCGTGCCCGTCACTACCAGCTCGTCGGCATCCACGCTCACAACCGCGCGTGTGCTGGAGGAACAACAAGACAACGAGCACCAACCGTCGCGTTCTGCACTCGCTATGGACACTTGCCGGTCGCCACCGTGACCTCGTCGAATGTCGCCGTAACGCTGTCGTCTAATCGCTCCATGAGGGCCGTGGCTTCGGCAAGAAGCTCCGGGTCGACGTTCACAGCTCCTTCGAAACCCACGACGCCGGCATCTTCGGCATACCCCGCGGCGGCCTTCCAATGCGTCCACGCCTTCGCGTAGCAAGGACTCGGGGGGTGCGCGTTTAGCCAAGTCAGTTCGCTGGTGCCCCAGTACTCGAGATCGATGAAGTCGAGGGCAAGAGCGCTGACTTCGTAGGCGGACGAGTGCTCCGATATGGCGCTCAAAATGTCCGCGGCCTCCGAGGCCGAACTGCTCCCGTGCGCAGCAAACGTTAGCCAGTTCAGATCTGGCGTAGGTGTCGGCACAGGTGTCGGTGTCGGCACAGGCGTTGGAGCCGAGGTGGGGGTTGGGTCCCCGGCCAGAGTCGGTGCCGGAGTGACTCGAGTCGTAGGTTGAGGCGTCGCCCGCACCGTTGGCGAGGGCTGTGGCGTATTGGTTGTGGTCGGAGCCGGAGACGCGGCTGCCGCAGTCGCGGCTGCCGCAGTCGTATCGCTCCGTCGTGGCGAAAGTGCGTTGCCCACGGCGCCAATCACCAGGACGACAGCGATGGCCACCGCCCAGTGGCCTGATGCCGGCAGTCGCTTGTTGCGATCAAGCGCCGAGACGAACTCGTATGCGACGGCGACAAGCCCGGCCACCAGGGCGATCGGGATCACAACGAAAAGAACTGCGAGCGCAAGGGCGACCTTGGCGGGGCCACCGGCAGTGCTCCAATGGGCCGAGAGCCAACGGGTCGCCGTGCCTACATGCCTTCGGAAGTCGGCCATACTTCCCCTCAACGCCCCGTGTCAGGCCATGGAGACCTGACCGACTGGGCGGGACGCGGCCCAGAGCATGACACGTGTATCGCCCGCCTGTTCACTGATGCCGTATAGCAACCGCAGATCGACGGCATCACCCCCGCGCGGGTTTGCGTCTAGCACGACCGGCGAGGTGCCGCACATCGGAGAGCACTTGGTCACCCGTCAGACCACCGACATCTAGGGCGGTCGTAGGGTGTCCGCGCTCAAAGCGATCGACCGGGCGGCGTACTGTCAGGCACCAGGAGGATCGGCAATGTCGCAGGTCGCGCGCCCCGCTTTCGTGCTCGGATCCGGCGACGGCCGCTCGATCGATCTCGGCAACTTCGCGATGGTGGTGAAGGCCACCGCGGATGACACCGGGGGAGCGTTTTCGCTGCTCGAGGCCGCCGAGCCCGCCGGCTTCGGTCCGCCGATACACATTCACCACGACGCTGCCGAGGCGTTCTACGTCCTCGTCGGCGAGTACAACATCTTCCTCGAAGACCGTGAGCTCCTGTGCTCGACGGGATCGTTCATCTATATTCCGGCCGGAGTGCGCCATGGCTTTCGCGTCGGGAGCGTTCCGAGCCGGAAGCTCAACCTGTACACCCCGGCTGCCATGGTTGGCTACTTCGACGAGTTGAGCGTGTCGATCACGGCCGGCGAGTCAGATGCCGCGCGGCTTGACGAGATTGCCCTTCGCTACGGGATGAAGGTCACGGGGCCCGTGCCCGAGGGCTACCTCTGACACCCATGCCTGGTTTTGTGCTGCCGGATCCTGCGGGACGTCATCGGTTGGGTGAGATTCGCGTGCGCTGAGCGACGTCGGCGACATCTGCCCGACTCGCGTCGGTAGCCGGGTCAGCCGGACGAATCCGTGCGCGGATTGGTCGCCGCGAAGATCGCAATCGAGCCGACGGTCTCGAGTTCCACGCGTTCGAATGAGGCCCCGAGAATCTCGACGAGCCCCTCCTCGGTATCCGCGAGGTTGTCGAAGCCACCCTGTCGGTTGAAGACCTCGAGCATCCTGCGTGCCGCCCACGTGTGGCGTCCGGAGGTCCCCAGGACCGAGGCGCCGAAGAGCACGCCAGTCGGCGCGAGGACGGCGGCGACGTTGGCTACCGCCCGGGCCTTGCGCGACAGGGGTCCGGGCAGGCAATGGATCACCAGGTGCATCGCGGCGGAGTCGAAGGGGCCATCGACGGGAAGCGGCTTGAGAACATCCGCCTCGACAGCGGTGACGTCCAGGCGCCGCAGCCGCCGGGAGGCATGATCGAGGACGTTCCTGTTCGGGTCGAGAATCGTCACTCGGCTGCCATCAGGAAGGCCGGACTGTTCGAGGAAGTAGCCGGTGCCAGGACCCACATCCAGGTGCCGATCGCGGATGTGCCGCCGGTATTGCTCCACGAGTCCGGTCGTCGGACACCGCCAGACGAACCTGGCGATGGGGCCGAGGACCATCGGGTCGTACACGTTGAGGAGCAGCCGCGTGTACTCGCTCTGGCCCCGATACGCGGGATCGTCACGATCCATCGAGTCTCGCGTTGACCTCCATCGTCGGTGCTGCCGATTGGGCCGGCCAAGAGTGTAGGGTGGGTCCATGGAGCATGTGCCATGGAGCAGGTGAAGGCCCTCATCGTCGGGGGCGGGCGGGCCGGTCTCGCCGTGCGTCACGAGGTCACGGGCAGCGGCGTCGAGCATGCCGTGCTCGAGCGAGGTCGCAGCGGCCAGTCCTGGCGTGACCTCGCAACGTGGCTCGGCCTCGACGACGCCGGCTACGTATGACGCGACCGATCCTCGCGTACCTCGTGACCGTCACGGTCGGCACCGGGATCGTCTACGCCGTCAAGGGTGCCAAGGTCGAGATCCTCGGGTTCGTGCCGCTCGCCCTGGCCGCCGTCCTGGCCCTGATCCCCGCGCTGGTCCTCACGGTCGAGCTCGTTCATCGGTTCGAGGCAGCCTCGCGCGGCGCGCGAGCGGTCGTCGGGGCAGCGTCGTGGGCCGGTTGGGGCCTCTGCATCGCGATCGCGCTGGCCGTTCTCAGCCGCGTTGTGCTTGTGGCGGAGACGCTGGCCGGCGGTCTCGTGGTGTTGGCTGCGTCCGGCGCGGGGTTTTCGTTCCTTGCGTTCGACGGTTACGAGACGCGGGCCGGCAGGGCCTTGACGGTGTCGGCACTCGTCGTGGCAGCATTCGTGATCGCCGGCAGCATCGCCATGTCCGGGCGCTGGGGTGCCGCTGCCTGAGTCGCGGCTGCCTCGGGCAAGTCGGCGCAAGCTGGTCCAGCCATCGCGACAACGTTCTGGAGGCTCAACCGTGCACATCCGTCGGATCTCCTTTCTCGGCATGCAGACCGAGAACTTCGACGCGATGACGACGTTCGTCCGGGACGTGCTCGGCCTGCCGGCGGGTCACCTGGACGATGGCTGGGGTGTCTTTCGGCTCGAGTCGGGTGATCGCGACTTCGTCGAGGTCTATCGCCCGGGGCAGTACGACGAGCGCCTCCTCCCCGCTGCGTCCACCGCGCCCACCGTCGCCTTCGCGGTCGACGATCTCCTCGCGGCACGGGACGAGCTCGTGGCCGCCGGGATCGAGATCGTTGCCGACATCGTCTGGGCAGCCGACGCATTCGAGAACCCAAAGCTCGACGGCTACGGCTGGCTCTTCTTCCGCGCCCCGGACGGCAACGTCTACGCGCTCCAGCAGGAGCGCTCGCCTGAGCCGGCCGGCGTCATGGACTCGGACGCGGGCAAGTAGCCAGGTACGGCTCCTGACGCCCGGGAGCTACTCTCCGACGATCTGGACGCGGACGGTCCGTTCGCGGGCCCGCACCTGGTCGAAGTCGGCGAAGTAGATACGACCGAACTCCCCAAGGGTCATTGCCCCATCCACGATCGGAATGGATTGCGAACGGCCCATGATCACCGAACGGAGATGGGCATCCGTGTTGAGCGACCACGAAGGTAGCTCGTCCCGGCCGAGCCCGGCCTCGATGTGCTTCGGGCCCGGGTGCATGTATTGCCCCTGCGTCCGGCATGTCGGAGCGAGGCGCTCGAGGATCGACAGGAGGTCCTGCATGAGGAAGTCGGTCCCCCAGTAGTCGACGTCATCCGAGGCCTCCTGGATGAGCACGCTGCACGTGGTGTGCTGCGAATGGACGAGGAGGATCCCATCGCGGATCCCGGAGCGGCCGACGACCGCCTCGACCTGCTCGGTCACGTCCTGGAACGTCGGTCGGCGATCCGACATGATCTTGAACGATTCGTGGGTGACGGCCATCATCGATCCTCCATGGTCTGCCTGCTGTCCCATGCCTGGCGTGTCGCGCGGATCATCGTCTCGAGCACGGCCGATTGGTCGCCGGCGGTGAAGATCGCACTGCTCGAACCGGTCCCCTCGGCGCCCGACGCGATGACGTCGTAGACGTCATCCGGACCGTTGATCCCGGCCCCGTGAAGCACCCGGATCGCGGGGTTCACACGTCTGATCGCCGCGTTCGTGGCGGCGATCGAGTCCCTCGCCGCCTGACTCCGCTTCCCGCCGGCGATCATGAGCGGCTCCTCCACGATGACGATGTCCGGCGCAAGCCGCGCGATGGTGACCGCGTCCTCAACGTCGTCCGCGCAGACCATCGTCGAGAGGCCCACCGCCTGGGCGCGGTGGATCGTGCGCTCGAGCACGTCGCGCGGGAGGCGTCGCTCGACGTGGTTCAGCAGGACCCCGGTCGCCCCCGCCGCCCTGATCGCTTCCGGCAGGACCGCTCCGATGCCACGCCCGGGCTCCAGCGCATCCATGTGCTGGGCGAACACGTGGACGAGGTCGACGGCCGCCGCGACCGCCGGGATGTCGACGTATTGAGGCGTGAAGATGACGGCGACGCCCCAAGCCCGGCTCAATTCGTCGGCCCTCCGGGCAAGGGCCACGACGTCGTCGCCCCAGGCGTAGGCCTTTGGGCCAACTTCGAAGAACGGCGGAGTGATCTTGCCGCGGTTCATCGGGCGCGTCCCAGGCTCGTCGACCGAGTCAGACGACGACCGCTTCGATGCCGAGCGCCCGTGCGACGGCCACCAGCTGGCCGGCCCAGTGGCCCCTGGCGGCCGCCATGTGATGCGGCGCGCCCGCTTCGCACCAGGCATTGCACCACTCGTCGATCGGCAGGCTGTCGTGGCGGAAGAGGGTCTGGGGCGCGGAGATCGCGCGGGGCGGGAACGGCAGGAACTCACCCTCCGAGATCACGAATCGCCAGACCCCCTCGCCGACTGTCACCACCGCGAGATTCGTGATGGGACCGGGCTCATAGGCGAACTCGAAACCGGCCCCGAAGCCGTGGACGCCGTGGTAGTAGATGGAGTGCTTGACCTTCGCCTCGCCGGGCGTGGCCAGGGCGGGGTTACCGTGACCGTCGTGGGAGAACATGACCGCGTTGTTCTCGAAGTCGATGACGTAGTTCTCGACGGTCGTGGCCTGGCCCGCAAGCTCCTGCATCACGAGCTGGGCTACGGCGCAGTTGACATCGCCCTCGGGCGAGGCGGGGATGCCGATCTCACACAGGCGTCCCGTGCCGTACGACGGGATGATGCCCACCCGCGGATCCGTCAGCCAGACCTGGTCGAAGGCGGTGAACGCATCGAATTCGTGCTCCTTGACGACCGACTCGAGCGCGAGCGCCATACGGACGGACCTCTCGAAGAGCGCAGGCTCCATGTCGACCGTGTACTTCGCCCGCTCGGAGGCGACCGTCGCGTCCACCTCGGACTGGGCGATCTCGCCGAACCGAACGGCGATCTTCTCGGGCTCCAACGGCCAGATCGTGGGCCCGACTTCCTGGCGGAGCGAAAGCCCGTCGAACATCAGGTCGGTCATCCCCTCGAAAGGATGGCCAACGAGGGCGATTCGGGCGGTTCGGAGCCTCCTGGCGACCGTCGCGGCGGTGATCGCCTCGCCGAGCTTGGCCTGGCCGGCCGGGTCGTCAAGCCGCGACGTGACCATCGTGAAATCGCGACCGGTCCGTATCAGCCCGGCGGTCAACTCGGGAATGCCGGCCATGCCTGAATTGAGCATGACGACGTCGAAGCCATCCGATTCGCCGAGCCGGCTGATCTTCTGGGCGTTCCAGACGACGACCGGCGCGCTCGTGTCGATGAAGCATCGCGCCGGGACGATTCCCTTGGTGTAGGCGAGCTCCAGCGCCACGATGACGTCGACATCCTCGGCGTTGAAGCGGCGTGCCGCCGCGGCAGCCTGGTGCTCCTCCTCGACCAGGCCGGCATGGATCACGTCGCCGAACCGGCCGATCAGGTTGGCGATGTCCTGGGCGGCGGCCGTCGCAGCCTCACGCATGTGGCCGGTCTTGTTGTAGTCGTCCTCCAGGAGGGCCATGACCAACGTCCCGATCCTGGGCCTGGTGGCGCGGCTACCCTCACCGAGGGTGCTGCGTGGTTGGATCGACTTCGAGCTCACGGTCATGTCCTCCTATCGATTACCGGGCGCGAACGCCGCGAACGACGGGCGAAGTGCGTCGAACAGCTCCACGTACCGTTGGTATCCGGTCTCATAGATCGCCTGCCTCTGTGGTTCTGGGGCAAATCGGCGCCGCGGCGTGACCATCGCCGCGCCGGCCTCCTCGAGGTCCGCGAACGCCCCGATCGCCACACCGGCGAGCATCGCGCCCCCGCGGATCGCCGCATCCTCCCCCTGCAGGGTGACCACGGGCAGCCCGATAACGTCGGCCTTGATCTGACACCACACGTCGCTGCGCGCGCCGCCACCGTGGGAGCGGACTTCGGCCGCGCTCGCCCCGGAAGCGGCGAGCATCTCCAGGTTGCGCCGGAGCATGTAGGCGACCGCCTCGAGGATCGCCCGCACGAAATGCGCCTTCTCGTGGGCCAGCGTGAACCCGAACCAGGCCCCCCGGGCGCGGGGTTCGTATTCGGGACTGAACGCACCCATGAGGTGAGGCAGCATCGTCAGTCCTTCCGAGCCCGGTGCCACGTTCGCGGCAAGTTCGGTCAGGAGATCGTAGGCGCTGCGGCCCTCCGCGGCGGCGCGCCCGACTTCGGTGTCGCCGAAGCGGTCGCGGAACCAGGTGAGTGCCATCCCGCCGGTGGGACATACAGGGCAGTAGAGATAGCGGCCCGGAGCCGAGTGAACATAGACCGGCGTCTGGAGCGTCCGATCGCCGTCCGGGCGATCGACGGTGGCTTGCAATGTGAGCGCGCCACCGGTGCTCTCGGAGATCATGCCCGGCACGACGTTTCCGACACCAACCGCGCCGGCTCCCTGATCCATGCCGGCCGCCACGACACGCACGTCGCGCCGAAGTCCGAGCGCCTCCGAGGCCTCGGCGCGGAGCGTCCCGACGACGTCGCCCGGAGTTGCGATCTCGGGAAGTCGTTCGGAGGTGAGACCGAGCGCGTCGAGCATCGGGTCCCACCAGCGATGCGCTCGAATGTCGTACAGGAGGGTCGTGCTCTGCACACCGCCCTCGGTGACGAACCGGCCGGTCAGTCGATGGAGAAGCAGATCCTCGACGAGCAGGAAGCGCGCCGCGCTCGCGAATACGTCGGGGGCATGGCGTCGCATCCAGAGCAGCTTGCTGGCCGTCCAGGTCGGGTTGATGGCGGGCACGCCGGTGGTGGCATAGACCGTGTTCGTTTCGAACCGACGAGCCAGCTCGTCCGCCTCGGCGCGTGCTCGATTGTCGAGCCAGACGATCGCGGGCCCGAGTGGAGTGCCGTCGGCCGCGACCGGAGTGACTGTCTCGCCCTGGCTCGATACCGCGATCGCATCGACGTCCGCGGTCGGGATCCCGGCGTGCGCGATCGCAGCGGCCGTCGCGCGAACCGCTGCCTGCCAGTAGCGCTCCGGATCGAGTTCGACGCGGTCGGCTCCCTGGGTCAGGAGCCGATACTCCTCGACGGCGACAGCCAGGGTCGAACCATCGGTGTCGAAGACGCCGGCCTTCAGGGATGTGGTCCCCGCGTCGATCCCGAGGAGATACCCCATCACGCCACCGAGCGGGCTACTCGATGCCCAGCCGGTCGGCGGCCGCGGCCGCGTCGACACCGTCCTTCACCACGGCCCTGAGCGCCGCGAGGAAGCTCTCCGGATCGCGAGCCTGGATCAGGTTCCGCCCGAAGACGACGCCGCGCGCGCCGGTCCGCACAGCGTGAGCAGCAAGCTCGAGTGCATCCCGTTCCCGGGGAAGCTTCTTCGAACCCAGGGCGAGGACGGGGACGGGCGTGGCTTCGACGATCTCCGAGAATCGGTCGCCGGTGAAGAAGGTCTTGACGAGATCGACGCCGAGTTCGGCGACGATCCGGCAACCGATGGCGATCTGCTCGTGGCGGTCTTCCGGGGACAGCTCCTCGTGCCCGGCGGGATACACCTCGCCAACGATCGGTACGCCAGATCGGCGCTTGTCGGCGACGGCGCGTGCGACGATCTCGACGTTCTCGGCGTCGACGGCCTCCGAGCCGGTCTTGATCGACATGCCGACCAGCACGACATCCGCACCCAGGGCGACGGCATCGGCGGCGGAGATGATGGGCACGCTCCGGCTCTCGTGATAGCCCCACTGGGTGGCGTACTGCGTACCCCAGTTGAGGCGGACCATCATCGCAGGTGCGCCGCGGTGCTTGAACGAGGCACCCACGTGCGCCGCCATTCCCGGGCTGAGAAGGATCGCGTCGGCGCCGCGCAACCGCTGGGTGAGCGCCGGCAGGTCGTTGAATCCGGGGCGCGGCCCGTTGTAAAGCCCGTGATCGATCGCCACGACGACCGCGTTGCCGGCACCGTCGAACAACCGAGCCAAGCGGATCTCCTCACCGGTAGACACGCCGTCCGCCTCCAATCGCTTCTGTATCGGATCGCCGGGCCGCGGGAGCGCGACTGACGCCGTTGGGGTTCTGGAATGTGCGCACATCGTATTCGTCTGATGTTCGTTTGGTCAACAGTACGCAGGCTCGGATGCCCACTTGTGGGGTGTTGTTGTGCACATACGTGTTGCGTTTGCATTCCGTATGGGCGTAGTATCGCGTGGAATGCGAGCCCACCGGACGGCTCCAGGAGGCGACCCGTCTTCGGATTCTCAGCCGGTGTCATGCACCAGGGTGGGCACCTGCGCGGTGACACGACCCGCACGAAAGGAGTCAGGGATTTGAACCGCAAGCTAGGGATCCTGGTCGCAGCGTTGATGCTGGTGGGCGTGAGCTGCACCGGCGCCGGCCCGACCCCATCGGCCGAGGCGGTCGAGCTCACGCTCTGGCACAACTACGGCACCGAAGCCAACGCGACCGCGACCGAGAACCTCGTCGCCGCGTTCGAGGCGAAGAACCCCACCATCAAGATCAACGTGGTGAGCCAGCCGGCCGACAACTACTTCGACCTGCTGCAGGCTGCCGCGATCGCGAAGACAGGCCCGGACCTGGCGACCCAATGGACCGGCCTGTTCGACCTCAAGTACCAGGACTATCTCGAGCCGCTGAACAGCTACATGTCGGTGGACGAGCTCAAGAAGCTCAAGGGGATCGAGTACAGCTCGCTCAACTTCAACCCGGATGACGGGGTCCTCGTCGTCCCGCTCGAGGTCCAGTTCTACAACGGCTTCTTCAACCGAGACCTGTTCACCACGGCCGGACTGAACCCGGATGCGTTCCCGACCAACTGGGACGAGCTGTTCGCAGCGTGCGACAAGCTCAAGGCGGCCGGCATCACGCCGTTCGTCTACGGCACGGGCGGCCAGGCCCTTGGCGGTGGATTCTATCCCTGGTACGACTTCAGCTACCTGATGATGATCTACTCACCAGATGACTGGAAGAACCTGTACACAGGCGCAACCGCGTACACGGATCCGGCGATCGAGGCCCAGGTCTCCAGGTGGGCCTCGTTGTTCACCAAGGGCTGCACCAACCAGGATGTCCTGACCAACCAGGACTCGGTGGCCCAGTTCATCGCCGGCGAAGCCGCGATGACGATGGAGGGCACGTGGGCGATCGCCCAGTTCGAGCAGGAGATGGGCGACACGGTGGACGTGTTCGTCCCGCCATTCACCCCGGACACGATCAAGGGCATCGTGGAATACAGCGGTGACGGCTTCTCGATGACCACGTACTCGAAGCACAAGGACGCGGCCGCCGCGTTCCTCGCGTTCATGGCGTCGGACGAGGCTCAACCGATCGTCGCCCAGTCGGGCCTCATCCCGGCCAAGAATGGGTTTTCCACCGATAGCCGGATGGCCAAGAAGCTCCTCTCGTACGCTGCCGAGCAAGGTTTCACGCGCTACCCGATGATCGACAATGTGATCCAGCCCGAAGTCAGCGACGACGGAACGAAGGGCCTCAACGCCGCCTTCGGCGGTGCCATGCAGGTCAGCGAAGCCATGTCGAACATGCAGTCCACCCTGCAGGCGTTGCCCGCCGAGCGACGCGGCGACAAGTACCAGTAGCGATCAGGGCCGTGTCGGGCCGGGACCGTCCAACCGCGATGGTCCCGGCATCGGCCCACCCGTGAGACCGCCGACGTGACAGGCAGGTCCGCCGCTCTCTCGAGACCGATCGCCCGCCGGCGTGGAGGTGCTCCCCGGGCAACTGGACCACTTCGCGGCGCCGAGCGCCGAGCCGGGATCCTGTTCAGCCTGCCGGTCATCGTCCTGACCGGCGCGCTGCTCTTCCTGCCGATCATCCAGACCTTCTACTACAGCCTGACCTCCTGGAACGGGATCACGTCGAAATGGGTTGGCCTGGACAACTTCCGCCAGATGGTCGACGACCCGGTGTTCTGGAGGGTGCTCCTCAACAACGCCTTTCTGCTGCTGTCGATCCCGTTCGCCATCCTCATCCCGCTCATGGTCGCGTTCCTCCTCCACCAGCACGTCTTCGGCTGGCGCGTCTTTCGATCGCTGTACTTCCTGCCGACGGCCATCTCGTGGGTGGTTATCGGCATGGTCGCCGCGCGGGTCTTCGCCTCTCGGGGGATCCTCAACGACCTGCTCGCGATGGTGGGACTGCGAGCGGATCTCCTGACCAACGAGTACACGGCGATGCTGGCCGTGATCCTGACCTTCATCTGGTCCGTCTTTGGCACGAACACGATCATCTTCATCACGGGCATGGCGACCCTTGATCGCGATATCTACGAGGCTGCGAAGGTCGACGGGGCCGGAGGACTGGCGATCTTCAGGTTCATCACGATCCCGTTGTTGATGCGCTTCATCCAGTTCACCTTTGTCCTGACGCTGATCACGGGCTTCACGGCTCTGTTCAGCCTCATCTTCGTCATGACCACCGGCGGGCCGGGCTATGGCACGACCACCCTTGAGTTCTTCGTGTACCAGAAAGCCTTTGCCCAGGGCGTCTTCGGCTACGCCGCCGCGATCGGCGTGGCGCTGTTCGCCATCGTCTTTGCGATCAATCTGGTCCAGCAGCGGCTGCTCCGGAGCCGAGAGGACTGATGGGCGCGACGGATTATCTGCGACGGCGCCTGGGCCGGGCGCTCGTGTTCGCGATCCTGTGCGTGGTCACGGTCGTGATGCTGTACCCGTTCTGGTTCATGTTGGTGACGTCGCTGCAGTCGTACAGCCAGTACCTGAACCGATCGGGCTTCTCACTCGACAGCTGGGTCCAACTCTCGGACGTCCTGCCACTCGCACAGCAACTGTTCAATTCGACGCTCGTGACCGTCTCGGCCGTTGCGATCATCCTGGTCGTCAGCACGATGGGTGGCTTCGCGTTCGCGAAGCTACGCTACCCGGGGCGCTCCATCGTGCTCCTGGCGATCGTCGGCGGGATGATGGTCCCCCTCCAGTCGATCATCATCCCCGAGTTCGTGAACATCGCCAACGTTGGCCTGATCAACCAGTTCCAGGGCGCGATCCTCGTCTATGCCGCGCTGGGTACCCCGTTCGCGACGTTTCTCATGACGACCTACTTCCGCGGCATACCCTCGGAACTCATCGAGGCCTCGATCATCGACGGGGCCTCCTACCTCAGTGTCTTTGTCAAGGTGATGATCCCGCTGGCCACGCCGGCGCTGGTCACGGTCGCGGTCCTCCAGTTCATCCAGATCTGGGATGACCTGCTGATCGGGCTGCTTTTCCTTCAGACTCCCGAGGTGCGGACGATCACCGTGGGCCTCGCGACGCTCCAGAGCTCGCGGATCATCAACGTGCCGGTGCTGATGGCCGGATCGTTGGCCAGTGCCATGCCGGCCGTGATCGTCTATGTGATCTTCCAGCGATATCTGGTCGCCGGTCTGACCATGGGGATGCGCAAGTGATTGACGAGAGCGGAGTGTCCGCCCACCAGCGACGTCGGCGGATCGCCGAGACGCTCCAGGAGGATGGGCGTGTATCGGTCGCCGACCTCGCGATGCGATTCGGGGTCACCGATGTCTCGATCCGGCGGGATCTGACGATCCTCGCGGGCTCCGGCGAGGTTCGCCGGGTGCATGGCGGAGCGGTCTCGACGACTCGTAACCGGCGCGACGGAGCGTACGCCCTGAAGGCACTCGAGAACCGCGACGTCAAGGCGAAGATCGGGGCCGCCGCGGCCACGCTCATTGGGGCTGGCGACATCGTGGTGTTCGACTCGGGCTCGACCGTCGCTCAAGTCGCGACACACATCGCGCCGAGTCTCCGGCGAGGCAGCGCGATCACGGCAGTCACCAACTCCATGCCCGTCCTGCGCGAGATCTCGACCTGGGATGGCCCGCATCTTGTCTGTCTGGGAGGGCTCTACCTGCCCGACCACGAGGCGCTCGTGGGGCCCCAGACGATCGCGGATCTGCGCGAGCTCTCGGCCGATATCGCCTTCGTCGGCTGCGATGGTCTGACTGTTGAAACTGGCCTGACGACGCCGCACGTCCTCATCGCCGAGATCGGCGCCACGATCGTGTCGCGGTCGCGTCGCGTTGTCGCGGTCGCCGATTCGACGAAGCTCGGCCGGCGCGGCTTCACGCCGATCGTGCCGCTCAAGGCGATCGACATGCTCGTCACCGACGCGGATGCCGATCCCGCGGCTCTCGAGTGGATCCGCCGCGCCGGTATCGAGGTCGTGACGGCGTGAGCGCGTCATGGACCTCCTGACCGACGCGTCGCGGTCCGGCCACCGCGAACGGCAAACGGATCGCACAGGCGGCACGTTGAGCACGACCGTCCAGCGGGGTGCGCTCGGCGCTGGCCCGGCCACGCTCACGCTCGAGAACGCTGCGCTCCGGGTGACCGTCCTACCCGATGTCGGTGGCCGCATTCACGAACTCGTTGACAAGGCGACCGGGCGCGACCTGCTCTGGCACAACCCGCGGACCGTGCCGCGCCCGGCCCCGTACGGCGCCCACTTCGACGACTGGTGGAGTGGAGGTTGGGACGAGATCTTTCCCAGCGGCGACCGCGGCACGCTCAACGGCGAGCTGTTGCCCTACATGGGTGAGTTGTGGTGCGTTCCCTGGAACGCGGCGATGACGACAGACGAAGACACGGCATCGATCACGGCCTCCGGCTTCGGGACCGTCGCCCCGGCTCGGTTCGAGCGCACGATCTCGCTGAGCGGCGATGAGCCGGTCCTTCGTGCCCGCTACCGGATCGAGAACCTCGGCCTGCGTCCCCTGCCGTTCGCGTGGGGCATTCACCCCACGTTCGCGGTGACGCCCGATCACCGGATCGACCACCCTGGAGCGACGATGCTCATCGGGGTGTCGTCGGATCGGTCGATGGGCGTTGAAGGCGAAACGTACCGGTGGCCGCACCTGCCGGACACGACGGTGCCCGGCACGGCGCGCGACATGCGTCGCGTTCGTCCGCGCGAGGATGCCGTGGTCGCGTCCTGACCCCGCTGTAAAAGTGAAGGCGGCGTAGGCTCCAAAGCGGA